>JACRHD010000030.1 GCA_016234115.1 Nitrospirota bacterium | reverse complement strand
TGCTGTACCTGACCCCTCCAGTACTGACGACACGCCCTGAGGGCTCCTTCCCTCTTGCTCTTCGTTTGCTCCATAACTCTTTCCATCGCCGTGCCTCCTTTCGATTATTTCAAAATAGAATGACACGGATGGCCGGCATAGCAGTTAAAGAGGGAATAAAAGCTGCGGACGCGGGAAGGGTTGTAAGCCATAAAGATGCTGTTGCTGAATTAAAGAAGTGGGGCAGGCGTGCATCTTGAGTGGACGATTCCATCTCTTAATGATCTCAAAGATGCCGGTGATTTTATATCGCAAGACAGTCCAAAAGCAGCGCAGCGGATGGCTGAAAGAGTCAGGGAGGCTGTTGAGAACGTGGCTGAATATCCCAATATAGGCAGACAAGGCGAGTATTGGGAACAAGAGAACTTATCGTCTCCGGCACCCCTTTTATAGTGGTTTATCGCACTCATGAAGTCAGCATTCAGATTTTGAGAGTACTTTATCATTCTCGTAAATGGCCGGCAGTTTAGATATCTTAAATATCATCCCCCCAGCCGCTTTTATCCCCAGCATAGATTAAGGATTTCCATTTTTGTTATTATAACCAGCATCTTGAAGCTATATATTCTGTAGCAGCGTTAACAGCACATCATGAAATCAGTAATCACCATAGACGGGCCTTCCGGCGCGGGCAAGGGCACTATAGCAAGGCTCCTTGCGAAAAGACTCGGGTACGGGTATCTTGATACCGGCGCCCTGTACAGGGCCGTTGCGTGGAAGGCCCGGGAAATGAAAATTGATCCTGAAGATGAGAGCTCGCTGGCGAAGCTGCTCAAAGACGTATCCATCTCCTTCATCGGTGAAAGGATTTCCGTTGATGGTATGGATGTTTCTTCAGAGATCAGGACCGCCGAAATCGGGGAATTAAGCTCACGGATATCCGCTATTCCTGTTGTAAGGCAGGGGCTGTTCGAGATACAGAGGGACATGTGCCTTAAGGGGAAGGTCGTGATCGAAGGAAGGGACACGGGGACCGTCATATTCCCGGAGTCGGAAAACAAATTCTATCTCGACGCCGGAGTTGAAGAGAGGGCCGGGAGGAGATACGAGGAGCTGAAATTAAAAGACCTCTGCATCACGCTTGAGGCGACTGTTGAAGACATAAAGAAGAGAGACACAAGGGATTCGACCCGGAAGACATCTCCCCTCACAAGGACCGGCGATATGATATATATAGATTCAACCGGGCTGAGCATAGAGGAGGTTGTTGAAAAGGTGATGGATCACCTTAAGAAATAAGGATACGTGTGTTATTAAATTTCATATACAGGCTTACCCAGATTATTATACGGTTCATTCTCGGCATAAACGGAGGAATCGTCGTTAAGGGGAAGGAGAATGTCCCTCTGAAAGGAGGGGTAATCATAGCCGCAAATCATATAAGCTATTTAGACCCTCCTCTGATAGGGGCCGTACTCCCGAGAAGGGCCACCTTTATGGCGAGGAAGGGGCTGTTCGCAATACCCGTATTAAGGTGGGCAATAAAGCAGACCGCAATCCCTGTTGACAGGCAAAGAACGAGTCCTTCGACCATTAAAAAAGCCGTCCGGAGGCTGAAATCAGGAGAAGCTGTCGTCCTGTTCCCCGAAGGGAAGAGGAGCGAAACCGGCGAGTTGCTTGAAGGCAAGCGGGGGATAGGCATGGTTGCACGCCTGAGCAATGCCCCCATCGTTCCCGTTTTTATCAAGGGGACCGACAGGGCGCTGCCTGTAGACGCAAGGTGGCTGAGAAGGGCAAGGATTACAGTAGTATTTGATAAACCGATATATTATACTCTTAGTCATGAAGAAAATTACCCGGTCCAGCCTGATTACGAAGATATCAGCAGGCGGATTATGGCCGCGATCGGGGAATTAAAGAGGTGTTATGCGGATAATGGTCGCTAAAAAAGCGGGGTTCTGCTTCGGGGTCAAACGCGCTATCGATATAACCTTCAACCTTGCCAAGGAGGCCAAAGAAGGCGTATTTACATACGGCCCCCTCATACACAACCCGCAGGTCGTAGCGGAGCTCCGGAGTAAAGGCATAGATACCGTCAATGACCTTTCCTCCGCCGATATCAAGACCCTTATTATCAGGACCCACGGCGTGGCGCCGGAAGTTTATTCCGATACAAAAAAAATGGGGTATAATGTTATTGACGCCACATGCCCCTTTGTCAAAAAAGCTCAGAACTTTACGAAGATACTGAGAGACGAGGGATATCAGGTCCTCATCATCGGGGATGAGCGCCATCCCGAGGTACAGGGGCTGATAGGTTTTGCAGGAGAGAATGTAATCATAGCCAACGATGCGGATGATATGCCCAATGTTCAGAAAAAGGTCGGAATAATCGTCCAGACGACGCAGTCTTTTGAAACATTCAGAAAGGTCGTATTGCACGTGATCGGGAAGGCGAGAGAAGTTAAAATATACAATACCATATGCGATTCAACCGTTCAGAGAGTGAAAGAGACCAGGGAACTCGCCAGAAAAGTGGCCCTCATGATCATTGTCGGGGGCAAGAACAGCGCGAACACAAACCAGCTTGTTAAACTTTCCGCTGAGGTTTGTGATAAAGTATATCATATTGAAACGGCCGGGGAGATAGACGGCGCGTGGTTTAAGGAAGTCAGCAAGGTCGGAATCTCGGGTGGCGCTTCGACCCCCCAGTGGATTATAGATGACGCTGTGAATAGAATAAGAGAAATTTCAGCCAGGAGGTAATATAATAAACAACCATGGAACAACAAGTGAATGAATTGGAAAAACTTTACGCCGACACTTTCAGGAGGTTGAAAGAAAGGGCCATTATCAGGGGCAACGTTCTTCAGATAAAGCCGGATGGGATCATAGTCGACGTCGGGACGAAATGCGAGGGGTTCATCCCGCTGGGAGAACTCCTGGAGAATGAACACGACCACCTGAAGCCCGGAGACGACATCGAGGTGTTTGTCGAGAACCTCCATGACGTCAACGGCTTTGTGAAGCTTTCGAGGCAGAAAGCTGAAGGGATAAAGACCTGGGACATGCTCGAAGACGCCTTTAACAAGGGCCTGCCTGTCAAAGGGAAGATTACCGGGAAGGTAAAAGGCGGGATGACGGTGACCATCGGAGGGATAAGCGCATTCCTTCCGGGCTCCCATATCGACATCAAGGCCACAAAAAACACGGACCATCTGCTTGGTAAGAGTTGTGCCTTCAAGGTGATCAACATCAACCACAAAGGCTCCAATGTGATCGTCTCAAGACGCGCCCTTATGGAAGAAGAACGGAGCAAACTGAGGGAACAGACCCTCGGCACACTGCAGGAAGGGGCCATTGTGACCGGCACGGTCAAGAACCTCACCGACTACGGGGCCTTCATCGATCTCGGCGGGATAGACGGACTGCTGCACATATCCGACATGTCATGGGGGAGGATCAGTCATCCCGGTGAATTATTCAGCATCGGCGATTCAATAGAGGTCGTCATATTGTCATTTAATCCCGAAGCCGGGAAGGTGACGCTCGGTTACAAGCAGAAAAGACCCGATCCCTGGATTTCCGTTGAAGAAAGATATCCCGCGGGGACAAAGGTCATGGGAAAAGTCATTACAACCACCGATTACGGCATATTTATCGAACTTGAAGAAGGCGTGGAAGGGCTGATACATGTAAGCGAAATCGACTGGGTAGAGAAATCCCTTAAGCCTTCAAAATATTTTTCAGTCGGAGACAAGGTAGAGGCCGTAATCTTGAAAGTGAACAGGGAAGACAAGAAGATATCACTGAGCATCAAACAGCTCAAACCCAACCCCTGGGAGCTTGCGAAAAATAAATACACAGTCGGACAGCGGATAACCGGCAAGGTGAAGAGCTTTGCCGATTTCGGGGCCTTCATCGCGCTTGAAGAGGGGATAGACGCCCTGCTCCACATATCGGACATCTCCTGGGTCAAACGCGTCAAGCACCCGTCGGACGTCCTGAAAAAAGGCCAGCAGATTGAGGTGGCCGTCCTTACCGTCGAGCCGGAGAAGGAGCGGATCTCCGTAGGTCTCAAGGAGCTCACTCCCGATCCCTGGCTTCAGGCGATCCCGGACAAATACAAGCTCGGAGACACAGTTAGCGGGAAGGTATCGACCGTAGTCGAGTTCGGCATCTTTGTAGAGCTTGAAGACGGGGTCGAGGGATTGGTCCACAGGTCGGAAATTGAAAAGAGACCCGATGAAAAAATGGAAGACCTCTTCAAAACGGGAGATGAAGTGACTGCCCGGATTATAAATGTCAACACCGCCGAGAGAAAGATAGATCTCAGCATGAAAACAGTAATCGGCTAAGATATACCGGGGGATTATAGTTGAAGAAAGTCCTGATCTTTTTCGTTGCAATATTTGCAGTCATTGCAATCCTTAGTCTTATGTTGACATTCAGCCGTAAAGTGCCGTTAGGCGAAAAAGTCGCCCTTGTGCGCGTTACCGGCGTCATAGTCGACTCGACCGATGTCATTGAAGAGCTTAAAGAATATGCTAAAGACAATTCCATAAAGGCCGTTATCCTGAGGGTCGACAGCCCCGGCGGGGCCGTGGCGCCTTCACAGGAGATATACGAAGAAGTCCTGAAGCTGAAAGAAAAGAAAAAGGTCATAGTTTCCATGGGAACAGTGGCGGCTTCAGGGGGCTATTACATATCGGCCCCGGCAGACAAAATAGTGGCAAATGCCGGGACCCTGACAGGGTCGATAGGCGTAATAATGGAAATCCCGAACATCTCGGGTCTGATGCAGAAGATTGGCGTTGAGGCCCAGGTAATAAAGAGCGGCGAGCATAAAGACCTTGCCTCGATTTTCAAGTCCCTGAAACCCGAGGAAAAACAGATCCTCCAGGATGTCCTGGACGATGTGCACAGCCAGTTCATCCAGGCTGTCTCCGACGGCAGGGGAATGAAGTTTGAAGAGATTAAAAAACTCGCCGACGGGCGCATTTTTACCGGCAGGATGGCGAAGCAGGCGGGGCTTGTAGACGAGCTCGGCAACCTTCAGGACGCGATCCTGCTGGCAGGAAAGCTGACAGGCATCAAAGGCGACCCTGAGGTGGTCGAGAAAAAAGAAGAGTTCGGCGTCCTGGATTTGTTAAAGGGGGAATTTGCAGGGAAAATATTAAACAATGTATTTCACGGCATCAGCCTGAAATACCTGATGACGCCGTAATGAGAATTTCATATTTCATATTTCATATTTCATATTTTTTATTCGGAGGATATCATGACAAAATCGGTTCTCATTGAAAAAATATCTGAAAAGGTTGAAGGACTCTCAAAGAAACAGGTTGAAGTCATCATAGAGACCATGTTCGACAGCATCAAGGAGGCCCTTTCAAAGGGAGACAAGGTCGAGATAAGGGGCTTCGGCAATTTCAGGCTTCGCGCCAGAAACGCCAGGAAGGCAAGAAACCCGAAGACCGGAGAGGCCGTCAGCGTCCCGCCGAAGAAGGTGCCTTTCTTTAAAGTCGGCAAAGAGCTCAGGGAGATGGTGAACAAGGTTTAGGCGCGTCTGCTTTCTATCCTTTATATTGCGTCGACAAGTCTTATTGCAGCATCTTTATTATCTTCAGCAATATAATCGAAAACTATCTTTAGCCGGTCTTCAGCTTCTTTCGTCCAGTTTATTTTTGCCACGAGGCAATACGCTTCCCCATTTCTTCATGAGAAACAACGTTCCCTCTATCCGAGTCTGACAACCCTCTGTCGATCATCTTCAGAAAAGCAAGCTCTCTCAGGATTTCATCGAAGCTGCTGTCATCAGGCTGTTCCTGAATGACTTTGATCATTATGTCTTTTGCCGCTGCAAAATGCCCTCCCGAAATTTTATAAGCTATTTTATCATAAACGGGATTGTTTCCTGGGCTAAATCACCATAGAGCAGCCACAGCGCTAACAAAGGGCTGGATGACCAGCCCTTTTTACGTTAATTTGTTGAGGCGGATGTTATGCTCTCTTCTTTCTCAAAAACCTTCTCCCCGCCAGCAGCGCCCGCCGGTTACAAAGAGGATGGAGCTGACATATTCAGGCGCGATTCTTAAATGTTTTATGGTAGCGGGTCTTCAGGATTGCGGCTCATGCGGTTAAAAAAACTTTCTGTTTCAGTCAAAAACCGGGACCAAATGTCTGAAATATTATTTGCCAGATCCTTTAATTGGTCTTCTTCAAGCATGAACCCATATGCATGAACGAAGAAATGTCTGAACGTCAAATATTCGTAAAGAGAATCGGCGAGCGGCTCAGATAATATTCCCTGAGAAACCGAAAAATTCAACAACTCTTTGTGCCACGTATCGGATTTCGGGACAGTGACGCCTTTATACTTCAGAATTTGTTTCAGGATATTCTCTATCCCGCTGTAAATATTGTGCAGAAATGTGCCTGTAGCCGCCAATTCGATAACGGTTTTCTCATCTCTGGACAACGCAGTTTCAAGATTACTTATTGCCTTTTCCACATTTTCTTTTTCTGCAATAAGCTGTCTCGATAAATTATCCATAGATCTTTTCCCCGGTCTCTTCCACAAGGCTGTTGAACAAAGTCTTTTTGGAAAGGTCTATCAGATCAACTGGCTTTGACAAATGTTTAAATAACTCCGCGTAGAATTTAAAAAATAAGCGAGGCTCAATCCCTTTTACGGCGATATCTATATCGTTTGACTCCCTGTCCTTTTCAAGCGAAGAGCCAAAAAGGAAAACAGCGGCGACATTGTACTTTTCAGCAAATTGCAAAATTATATTCTTGTCCTTTTCAGCTATCATTTCTCCAACCTCCTTTTAATGCTGAATTTACAGTTTTAATTATAGACAATGTACGGGATGGATATAAAGAGAAAAAATCGGCTGGACGTAATTATAATCGAAATTTAATGCAAAACGCTCACCGGCTTTCGACCGGTGAGCGTCTTCATCGACAATTTACTATTCCTTGATCGTTAATTATACCTATCGCCTTTTGGATACCATCCTGCGGGCCGCCAGTACCACCCCGCCGACTCCGAACAACACCATCGATACAGGTTCCGGGGCGACAGCGGTATTAATGGCAACATCATCCAACATATAGTATGATACTGAGCTATTACTAAGCCCGATAACCTCAAGTCTATCCATATATAAACCATCAAGTAAACCGAGAGTACTCCCTGAATAACTAATATATCCGTTAGTCACGGTAGGTAAAATCGAGGTCGCGAGAAGATTCCCGTCACGAAATGCTGTAAACTGAACACCTGTAGTTTGCGAACCATCAGCAGTCGATGCTCCTACGACAAGACTTTGCAGCGAGAATATGGTATCCTGGTCTTCTGGAATGAAAAAAAGCGGGTTATTTTGAGTGGGTGCGTCATGCCAAAGAACACCTCTCTGCTCAGACGGGCGATCAGGGACTTTCGGATTGCTAATACTATTAGTCTCGTGGAAATGAGCACCATAATGGTCATCATCATCCGAGTCTATAACGTCAATTATAAAACCATTTTGTTTTAGTGGCTCCGTTTCCTGTGAACCCCAAATAAGGTCTGGACCTGTACCGGCAGTTTCAAACGTAAAAGTTACAGGGGTATCAGCATGAGCCTGTATGGAAAATCCCAAAACCATTGCCAAGACGAATAGAAACGTAAATACCCTCTTCATAATTCTTCTCCTTCTCGAATAATATTTTAAGATATCACCGCAAAGCGGTTTTGAATTTAATCCAATCCAACTTTACTCAATGGATAATAACTAAGCGCCCTTTATGATAAGCCCCAAAGGAAACATTCTTACCATCGCAATATCAGTACCAGTAAAGAGCCTTTTTCATTTTTTTTTTTTTTTTTATTTTTTTGAAAATCAGGTGGTTATAGAACTGCAGTATCGGATGAGGGGATGCGCTTATGTATCTGCAAGGTGTGTCTGTCACATGTTTTGATGTAACAGACTTGTGCCGTGGCACATAGAAAAAGTATTTTTTTGTGCAAGGGATTTCTCATATGTTAAGATTTAAATAACAGATGAGCCCAACAATCTTAAGAGAAAAAGGCTATCGCTTCTTTTTCTTTTCACGTGAAGAAGCACGGATACATGTTCACGTTGTATGTTCTGACGGCGAAGCAAAGTTCTGGCTTGATCCGGAAATCGAACTGGCAAAAAACCATAACCTGTCCAGAGTTCATTTGAAGGAAATCGAAAATATCATAGAGGAGCATTTTAATGAGTTCAAAAACGCCTGGAAAAAACATCGCAACGGTTGAGATAACTCATATTTCCAGCAACGGGGTGTGGCTTTTGGCCGGGGATAAAGAGTTGTTTATGTCCTATGAAGATTTTCCGTGGTTCAAAGATGTTCCGGTCGGAAAGATTCTAAATGTTGAGGAGCCTCATCCCGGCCACTTTTACTGGCCAGATTTAGACATAGACCTGACCGTTGAGATAATAGAACATCCTGAGAGGTTCCCGTTGAAGATGAAATAAACTAATAGGGCACGCACTTAATCTCCCTTATGCTGGAGATTAAGAACGTGCCCCTCTTCATTTTATACTTCTGCTCTGCTGCGCTTCCGCTCTTTTGCGCATTTCAGAAATCTTCTCCCCGCTAACAGCGTCCCGCCGGTGACAAAAAGGATGTAGCTTATGGGTTCGGGAGCTACAGCAGTCATACTGTAGGTTAGGGTTTTATCATCGGACATAGGTATGTCATCTGCAGTATTATCCCAAGCATCAGCAAATATTACTAAATTCCACTCTTACGTCGTGCCCGATAGTAGTTGGAATATACGAAATCCCGTTGCCTGACAGAAGTATATTGTTGATTTTTCCACTTATCAGATCCGTAATAGACAAGTTGGTTTCACCATAATTATTCAAAAATGAATACGTAAACTGAAACATCGGCAAGGATGCACTATAATCTCCTGAGAATGAGGCCATCCCGCCTCCTCCAGCATATTCACCATCATAGTCATTTGGAACGCATGCATAGCCCCAAACGTACATCGTCGAAGACGTTATTTCGCTCATTCCTTTTGCGCATATACCCGTACCATCTCGAGGCACTGACTTATGTGCTGATATAGGTAGTTCTGATACAGAATAAGCGTACGTCGTTTGATTGCTTTGATAATACGGGTAGCTTTTGGATGCTCCGGCCAGCGCCGTATAAGTCTCGTTAGACCACGTAATTTGAGCGGAAGCTGACGAGGGAAACCCTCCCATTGAGACTCCCAGAACCATTACTGTTATAAATAGAAACATAACTAATCTCTTCATTATTCTTCATCTCCTTCCTGAATAAAAATTTAAAATATCACCGCAAAGCGGCTTTGAATTTAATCCAATCCAACTTTACTCAATGGATAATAACTAAGCGCCCTTTATGATAAGCCCCAAAGGAAACATTCTTACCATTAAAGAGCCTTTTTCATTTTTTTTTTTTTTTTTGAAAATCAGGTGGTTACAAGGCTGCGGGCTTAAGTCAGGGGGCGGGATTAATGAGCTTTGATGTGTGCCTGTCACATATTTCGATGTAACAGAATTGTGCCGTGTCACAGTGGAGAAGGAGTTAGAGCCGAACGTACGGCGATTATGTTATCATGAATAGCTAAGGAATATTATCCATGCGCTTCATTGAGCATGAATACATTACTCCCCCTTTGTAAAAGGGGGATGAAGGGGGATTTTGAAAATTAATTATTCAAAAAATCTCCCCTAACCCCTCTTTACCAAAGAGGGGAACCAAAAACCCAAAATGAAACCAGGCAAAGTCTACATAGTCGGCGCGGGGCCGGGGGACATCAGTCTCCTTACAGTAAAGGGACTGAAGTGTCTTCAGAAGGCGGAGGTGGTGGTTTATGACTTTCATCTCAACGCCCAGGTGCTGAACTACATAAGCGGCGACGCTGAATTTATTTACGCGGGCAAGCGCGGCGGGCAGCACACGATGACGCAGGACGAGATAAACAGGACCCTTGTCGAAAAGGCAAAGGAAGGCAAGATGATTTGCCGCCTGAAAGGGGGCGACCCGTTTGTATTCGGCAGGGGCGGGGAAGAGGCGGAGACCCTGGCGGGCGAAGGCATAGAGTTCGAGATCGTCCCCGGCGTAAGTTCCGCGATTGCCGCTCCGGCATACGCGGGGATACCGCTTACGCACAGGCTGTATTCCTCCTCGCTTGCGATTGTCCCCGGATATGAAGACGCGGACAAGAAAGAGAGCTCGATTGACTGGGCGAAACTTGCTACAGGCGTCGGGACCATCGTATTTCTCATGACGGTGAAGAACATCTCGGTCGTTCGTCAGAAACTTATTGAAAACGGCAGGAGTCCTGAAACACCTGTGGCGGTTATCCGCTGGGGGACGAGGGCCGACCAAACGACGATTGTCGGCAATCTGGACAACATCCCTTCCCTGGTACAAGAGAACCATATCAAACCGCCTGCCGTAATGGTGGTCGGCGATGTGGTAAAGCTCAGAGACAAACTGAAATGGTTTGAGAATAAACCCCTCTTCGGTCAGCGCATTCTTATTACAAGGGAACACTCGTCGGGTTTTGAACAATTAGAAGAAATGGGAGCGGAGATAATTGAATTTCACACACTCAAAATAGTCCCTCCCGAAGACTGGACCGAAATGGACAAAGCCATTGATAAGATCGCCTCATACAACTGGCTTATACTGACCAGCGCGAACGGGGTAAAATTCTTCTTCCGGAGATTGTTTGAAAGAGGGACTGATATCAGGGACCTGAAGGGAGTAAAGATTTGCGCCGTCGGTTCAAAGACCGCAGCGGCGATTAGCAATTACGGGATAAAGGTCGATCTGGTGCCGGAGGAGTTTAATGCGGAAGGACTCATTAGAGCAATAGAGCAGAAGAGCAGAAGAGCAGAGGAGCGGAATGAAAAGACTTCTGAACTGCTGAACTGCTGCGCTTCTGCGCTAAAGGGCGTAAAATTTCTCCTTGCAAGGGCTGAAGTCGGACGAGAGATACTGCCGGAGAAGATAAGGGAGCTCGGCGGGGAGATCGATGTCGTGACCGCGTACAGGGCCGTGAAGCCCGACCTGCACGGCAAGCGGATCAAGCGGTTTTTAAAAGAAGGAAAAATCACCATAGCCACATTTACAAGCGCGGCAACGTTCAACAACTTCATGGACATAGCGGGAGAGGACGCGGACGGCCTGCTGAAGGACGTCGCGATAGCCGTAATAGGACCTGTTACCGCCAGGGCTGTTGAAAAGGCGGGCCTGAAAGTCGGCATCATGCCCAGAGAAGCGACCATCGAGGCGATGGTGAATGAGATAATTCAGTGGGCCACCGGAAAATAAGTCTTATACGCCTTATAGGACCTATAATCTTCTCATGATCCCAAGAGACATTGAAAATAAAGAAGCAGTCCTCAACTTCCTCAAAACAAAAACCGAGCGGCCGGTAAGCCTCAAGGAAATTTCCGAAGCAACGGGGTTCCTTAAGCGGGAGAACAGGACCTTAAAAAGGATACTGCAATCACTGGTCCAATCCGGCGACATCTTCAAGACCCGCTATGGGCTCTATGGCCCCGTTGAGAAGATGAACCTCGTTACCGGCTACTTCGAGGCACACAGGGACGGATACGGCTTTGTCATCCCCGACAAGCCGGGCGAGCGCGACCTCTTTGTCCCGCCGCGCAAGACCTCTGCCGCGATGTCCGGAGACAGGGTCATCGTCAGGGTGGAAAGCGCCGCAAAGAGGGAGGGGAGCATCATCAAGATCCTTGAGCGCGCCCAAAAGAAGGTCATCGGGACCTTTTACCGCGAAGGTGACATCTTTTTTGTAAAACCAAAGAACAGGAAAATACCTTTCGGCATCCTGATCAGCCCCGGCAACAGGGCCGGCGCGAAGGACGGCAATAACGTGGTTGTCGAGCTTACTTCCTATCCGACCGCGATCAAGCCGCCGGAGGGCAAGGTCCTGAAGATTTTATCCGACGTCTCCGAACCGGTCCATGAAATAGACATGATCATCGAAGAACATTCCCTCTCCCGCAAATTCCCTTCCGCCGTGCTTGCTGAAGTCAGGGAGCTTTCAGGAGAGTTGACCCTCCGCAAAAGGACGGACTGCCGTGACATATTGACAGTAACGATTGACGGTGAGACGGCGAAGGATTTTGACGACGCGGTGTCGATCAGCAAAACGGACGACGGCTATGCGCTCCTTGTCCATATCGCCGACGTCGGCCATTACGTGCCGTGGGATTCTGCCGTCGATCTTGAGGCCAGACGAAGGGGCACCAGCGTTTATTTCCCCGGAAGCGTCATCCCCATGCTCCCTGAAAAACTCTCCAATGACCTGTGCAGTCTCGTGCCGAAACAGGACAGGCCGACATTTACCGTTGAATTGCATTTCGACAAGGGCGGGGAAATAATCAGAAAAGACTTCTATCCGAGCGTCATCAACAGCAATGAGAGAATGACCTATACCTCCGTGAAAAAAATCCTCGTCGATAAGGACCGTGAGGAAAGGGCAAGATACGGATACCTGCTTGCAAGCTTTGAGCTGATGGAGGCGCTGTGTTACATCCTCAGGGACAAACGGATAAAGCGCGGCAGTCTCGATTTCGACCTGCCGGAGCCTGAGGTGCTTCTCGATATACAGGGCAGGCCCGAGGCGATTGTCAGGGCCGAGCGAAACCTCGCGCACATGATGATAGAGGAATTTATGATTGCCGCCAACGAGGCCGTGGCCTCTCACCTTGAGAAGCTGGAACTGCCGTCGATATACCGGGTCCATGAGAAGCCCGATCCGCACAAGCTCGAGGAGCTTAAACCCATTTTCAATTCCTTCGGCCTCCAGATTAAAAGAGTGGATGCGAACACTTTCCAGACGGTCCTGAAAAAGATCAGGGGAAAGGTCGAAGAGGCCCTTCTCAATGTCCTCCTCCTGCGTTCGCTGAAACAGGCAAAATATTCCACCGACAACACAGGCCACTTCGGTCTCGCGTCTGAAAGCTACACCCATTTTACGTCGCCGATAAGGCGGTATCCCGACCTCGTGGTCCACCGGATACTCAGGGACTCTCTGCTTAAAGGCAACCTATCAAAAGAAAGGCTCGGTTACCTTGAAAAGCTCCTGCCGGAAATAGCGGCAAGCTCTTCAAAGACGGAGCGGACCGCCGACGAAGCTGAAAGGGAAATAGTAAATGCCATGAGGGTATGGTTCATGAAAGACAAGGTCGGGGAAGAATATCCCGGCATCGTGTCGAACATTTCTTCATCCGGCATGAGAATACAGTTGAAGGACTTTTTCGTCGAAGGCTTCCTGCACGTCTCTTCAATGCCTGATGATTATTACAGGTTCGACGAAAAAAGCTACCGCCTCACCGGCAGGCGCAGGAAGAAGAGCTTTGCCGTCGGTAAAGAAGTGAAAGTCAGGGTGGAGCGTGTCGATATAGAGACGAGGGAGATTGTGCTGGGCCTGGTTTAGCTTTAGCCGTCAGACACGGCTCCGTCCCGATGCATCGGGAGACAAACACCATATTTTCATTTTTGCTTCTGCGCAATTCATATCTCTTATTGTTCTAACCCCTCCATCTTACCTGTCTGTCCCGGTAAAATTGACCCGGCAGTCGTAATCACCAGGGGAGACGTCCGCGTTCATGGCCTGATTATATGTGAGCTGATCTATTACGCTTCCGCCGCAATCGGAGCTCGCATTCGACAGCCTGTCTATGGTCTCGCCGGCATTGAGCCGTTTACTGCTGCCGGTAATCTCATTGTCCTCGTCGACTTCGTCCTGACAGTATGATCCATCCATACGAAAATCATACTCATCATTTAAATTATTCCATACCCGGTAGTCCTCACATCCGCCGTAGATAGTGGTATTGCACGTATTGCTGCCGGCTCCATTAGTTACCGTAACGGTAAATGTTGTCGAACCCTCATTAGTGATTGCCGCAGTAGCGCAGGAGCCGCCCGTGGAGTCTGAAAAGTTCGTACACGTGCCGCTTGTGGGAGAAAAAGACACAAGCGCCGGACCGTTCGTCACGGACCAGGTAAGCGCAGCGGTAGTATTATACGGCACATTGCCGGGGCTCGCGGCCAGACTGCATGTCGGGGCGCTGCCGCCGCCGCTTGAGCCGGATGATGAGCCTGAACTTGAAGAGCTCGAAGAGCTTGAACTGCTGCTTGAGGAGCTTGAGCTGCTGCTTTCCGGATTGATCGCGATAGAAAGCGTTTTATCGGCCGTCCTCTGAGGCGAACCGCTGTCGGTGACCCGCACAGTAAAGGAATAAGTGCCCGCGGTCGTCGGTGTGCCCGAGATTACTCCGCCGGAGCTCAGGGTCAGGCCTGCCGGCAAGCCGCCGGATTGCAGCGCCCATGTGTATGAGGCCTTCCCGCCTGTCGCGCTCAGGGTCGCGCCCGGATATGCCTGGTTGACAGTGCCGTATGTCAGGAACTCCGATGTGATCCTCGGTTTGTTGGGATTTACCGTTATCGCAAGACTCTTTGTCGCGGACCTCTGCGGACTGTCGCTGTCCGTAACCTGAAGAGTAAAATTATAGCTTCCGTCCGTTGTCGGCGTTCCCGTAACGGAACCCGCGCTTGATAATGTTAAGCCGGGGGGCAATGAACCCGACGACACGGCCCATGTGTACGGGGTCGTCCCATCCGTTGCCTCCAGGGTCGTTGATGAATAAGCGGTTTCTTCGGTAGCAGTAGGCAGACTGTCCGTTACGATACTGAAGATATTGCAGATATTGTCCCTGAGCGCGTTGATGTCCTGGTACATCACAATGTCGTCATAGGAGGCGGCGTCGTTCGATCCGTCGTCGCACGCGGCAGTCGCGTCAGCCAAGGCAATGGCAAAAGGAGAAGCCGCGCCTGTCTGGGTACACAGGTTTTCTCCCTGGCTGAGTATTATGAATGCGACACTGGTTTTCGCCGAGAGCGTCCCGGTGCTGCTGTCGTTGACGGTTATATATGTTCCGGCGCTTGTGCAGAGGTTGGCAAAGGCGATTTTATCATAAAACAGCGGACGGTTGTAGGCGTCAGATGTCTTGACGCCCAATGATGCCAGGTCTGCGGGAAGACTTTTGTTCTTTGCCGCAAAGCCCTGGATTGATTCATATGCGGTCTTGACGATCTCCCTTGACTGGTGCAGCTTGGCCCTTTTTGTCAAAGGACCTATCAGCGAGGCCCCCATCCCGATCAGCAGCCCTACGATTACAAGCACGATAGCGATCTCTACGAGGGTAAATCCCTGCCCCGCTTTGCGGGAATTCAAGATTGAAGATTCAAAATTCAAAACTAATGAATTCCTGAATCCTGAATCTTGAATCTTGAATCTTGAATTATTGTTCAAGACTGCCTCTTATAAAAGTAGAAGATAATCATTACATTCCCCATCAGGTTAAGGAAAACGGCAATCCTCGTTCTTCCTATTGCTTCATCTATCTGCGCGTCGGGTGATATCCAGAACAGATAATAGGCGCACAGGACAAGGAGCATCCCAAGAAAACCGGCAAACCTGAGCAAAAAATACTTTTTCATTGAAACAAGTAAGGGAGGCTGACGCCTCCCTTACATACGTTTTTCAAAATTACTCGTTTTCTGATATCACAGGATTATCATAAGAAACATCTAAAGTTTGCTATGGTAGTTCCAGCCGTATATGCGGCGTTGGCCCTGCAGGAACCTGTAGTATAAACGCCGTCATCTAAAATCCTGTCTAAAGACTCTGCATTCTCAGCAAGCAGGTTGACAAATTGTACCGAATTCCCGGTCCGTCCCTGAAGGGTCGCAGAGTTAATAGCAACAGTACCACCATATGTGTGTGTCATAGCAGTAGTTGTGCCGTTGTAGCTCCCTTTGATAAGACCGGAGCAGGCTAAGTGTTCATTAGCGGCTAAACCTTCAGCAACGGAAATTACTCCACTCCCATCGCCGGCGGTAGTGGCGCAACTGCCCGTTGCCCATGACCGGGCAGTCGCCGAGCTGTCGTCTCCGGGGAAGACCCCATACTTGTCCTGATAACTGTATACGGCCGCCACAAGACTGTTATACTGATCGGCAAGATTTTTGATCTTTGCGCTTTCGATCATCGCCTGTCCCTTTAAGACCGCCCCGATCAGAAGACCTATAATCACCATCACGATCGCCAGCTCGACAAGCGTGAACCCTTTCTCTTTCATCTCGCTCCTCATTACGTCCTCCTTCTTATCTTTTTTATGCGTTTATTGCAACTTGTAATCAAATTATCGGCATTGGAGCAAAAATACTTTAATCAGGGTTCAGGGTCCAAGGGTTTAGGGTTCAAGGGTCACAGATTCGGGAAGCACAAAGGGAAGGCTGGCTCAGGATTTCTATACGACACCTATTAAAAAAGAGTCGCGAGATAGCAGTAGGGGCGGGTTTTAAACCCGCCCCTACAGACAGGACAAAAATATGATGTGAATTGCGCAGAAGCAAAAATGTAAAATGGTGTTTGTCGATTATAGTAATTTTGTAACAGGCTCCCCTCTCCCGTGAAAAGATGTTGACTGAAATTAAAGACGTATGCAAATCAAATCCCGATCCCGCGCCTTATCGAGTCGGCGACCTTCACCACTCTCACCATCTCCTTAACATCGTGCACTCTCACAATATTCGCCCCGTTGAATATCCCGACGGCCACCGCTGCGGCAGTCCCTTCAAGCCTCTCTGTTGCAGGAAGGCCGCCCGATATTTTGCCGATAAACGCCTTCCTGGAAGGGCCTAACAGTATCGGTTTCTCAAGGCCGGTAAACTCGTTCAGTCTTCTTATGATCTCAAGATTATGCTCGACCGTTTTTCCAAAACCGATCCCCGGATCGATTATGATCATGTCGTCGTCTATACCCGCGTCCCGGGCGATCTCGATCCCCCCCCGCAGGTAATCCGCTATCTCGGGAATGAGCGCTCCGTAGACAGGGGCCTTCTGCATATTTTCCGGGGTCCCCTTGATATGCATTATTATTACAGGCGCTTTATGCCGGGCCGCTGTCTCCGCCATTTTCTTGTCGAACCTGAGACCGCTGATGTCGTTGACAATAGAGGCCCCTGCCGAGAGCGCCGCATTTGCGACTTCTGATTTATACGTATCAACGGATACCGGGATTTTGATCCTGTGTGCAATGGCCTCGATAACCGGGACAACGCGTCTTATTTCTTCCCTCGCCATTATCTTTCCGGCCCCCGGCCTCGTAGACTCTCCCCCGATATCAATAATATCAGCGCCCTCATCCTGCATCCTCAACGCGTGAGCAACGGCTGCGTTCTTGTTGAAAAAAAGACCTCCGTCTGAAAAAGAATCAGGCGTTATGTTGAGTATTCCCATAACGTAAGCGCGTTTCGAGAAATCGAACTTGCAGTTTTTACAGACGAGCTTCATCATTTCAAAGGTGTCAAAAAGAGGGAGACAGGCTTTGTTCGTCATTCCCGAGGTAGTAATCGGGAATCCAGGGCTTCAAAACACTGGATGCCCGACTACGACTTCGGGCATGACGTAACTAAGAGACAATTTAAAAAATGAGTTATGAATTAAAATCTATGTCGATGTCTCCGAGACGACTTTCGTTTCATCAGTCACCTCAGCGCCTGCCGTCTCCGGCATATCGCCGTCCGTCCCCTGGATCAGGGCTTCTATCTCCGCGGCATCGAGCGTTTCCTTGTCACGCAGCCTCTGGGCAAGCTTCAGGAGGGTCGGTTTATTATCGATGAGGAGACGTTTTGCATAGTCGTATCTTTCGGAAATAATGGACTTGACCTCTTCGTCGATCTCCTCAGCGGTCTTTTCGGAATAGTCTTTATGCCGGGTGATTTCCTTGCCCAAAAAGATCTGCTCCTCCCGTTTACCAAATGTAAGGGGACCCAGTTTGTCGCTCATCCCCCATTCGCAAACCATCTTTCTTGCGAGATCGGTGGCCCTCTGAAGATCGTTGCCGGCGCCGGTGGTCAAGTGACCGAGGGCTATTTCCTCAGCCGCCCTTCCGCCCATCAGCACTGCCAGCATATTGAGGATATATTCCCTGGAGTACGTATATTTATCATCGATCGGGAGCTGCTGCGTAATGCCTAACGCCATCCCGCGCGGTATGATGCTGACCTTGTGAAGGGGGTCGGTCCCGGGGGTCAGTTTGGCGACAAGGGCGTGGCCGGCCTCATGGTGAGCGGTGTTGTTCTTTTCATCCTCGGACAGGATCATGCTCTTCCTCTCCTTGCCCATCATTACTTTGTCTTTAGCGTCTTCAAAATCCGACATTTCGACTTTTGTCTTGGACTGCCTGGCCGCGTTCAGGGCCGCTTCATTGATGAGGTTGGCCAGGTCCGCGCCTGAAAAACCGGGCGTACCGCGAGCGAGGACTTCGAGTTTAACATTTTCATCAAGGGGGATCTTCTTGATATGGACCTTTATTATCTCAAGCCTTCCCTTCACGTCCGGATGAGGGACGACCACCTGTCTGTCAAACCTCCCCGGCCTGAGCAGGGCGGGGTCGAGAACGTCAGGCCTGTTTGTCGAGGCGAGCACAATAATACCCTCATTAGGATCAAAGCCGTCGAGCTCGACCAGGAGCTGGTTCAGCGTCTGCTCGCGCTCGTCATGCCCGCCTCCTAATCCGGCCCCCCTGTGGCGGCCTACGGCGTCTATTTCATCAATAAATATGATACAGGGAGAATTCTTTTTCGCCTGTTCAAAGAGGTCACGCACCCTTGAGGCACCCACTCCCACAAACATCTCTACAAAATCAGAGCCGCTGATAGAGAAAAACGGGACACCCGCCTCACCGGCAATCGCCCTTGCAAGCAGCGTCTTTCCGGAACCCGGAGGACCGACCAGCATGACTCCTTTAGGAATCTTTCCGCCGAGCCGCTGAAACCTCTGCGGGTCCTTCAGAAATTGTATTATCTCCTGTACTTCTTCCTTTGCCTCTTCGATGCCCGCCACGTCGGCAAATGTGACTTTAATACCCTTTTCCGACACGAGTTTCGCCCTGCTCCTGCCGAAAGAAAGGGCCTTATTGCCGCCTGTCTGCATCTGCCGCATGAAAAAGACCCAGAGGAAAACAAGAAGAATGACCGGCCCGAAATTGAAGAGGATACTCATATACCACGGGGTATGGTCCGGTTTGGCGGAAATCCTGACTCCCTTTTCTCTCAGCTCCTTGATTAGCTCGGGATAATCCGGCGAAAAGGTCTTGAATTTCGTCCCGTTTTTCAAGGTCCCGGATATGGAATTCTCGGGCTTCTTAATTAATACGTCTGCGATCTCGCCCTGTTGCAGTTTTTCGATAAAATCGGAAAATACCATCTCATCATCGGGCTTTGATGTCTCAAGCAAGTTGAAGGCAAGAATCATCATCAGACCGAATAAAACCCATATTACTATACTCTTATACAAATCGTGTCCCTCCTATCCTCACCTAAGATTAACATATTTCATTTTGTAATGCCAATAATCAGGGCTTCGTAATTCGTTGTAAGTTATTAGTTACTTGCAGATGTCCGGTACTGTAATTATACGGTTTTTGTTTCCATTTTCTAAAACTCGAATAAGCATATTAAGCACCGTCATTCCCGCAGTCTGTAAGCGGGAATCCACGTTCGTTAAACTCATGGGTCGACCGGCTAATCATTAGAAGTTGCATGGTCAGAATGGATTCCCGATAAAAACATCGGGAATGACGAACTGAGGGTCCCCAATTTGATATATAATTTCAAATCCCTCTCTCATATATCCTGTACTTCTTATACAACCGCCCGTTCATTGTCTCAATGATCCTCTGCACGGCATAATTGTCTTCCAGCACCCATGAATATTCCATCCTCCTGTAGCCCTTCTTATGAAGGGCCTTAAGGCCTTCGATGAACAACAGTGAATCGACCCCACGCCTTCGGTATCCTTCTTTTATGCCCAAAAGCAATAATCTCGCATCCTTTATCTTTCCCGAATGCCGGAGGGCCTTGAATATCCCGAATGGGAAGAGGCGGCCGTTGAGCTTCTTCAACACATAATTAAAATCAGGCAGGAACATCATGAAACCCACGGGCTCGCCGTTGCACTCGGCTATCAGCGCAAGATCCGGGACTATTACGGGCCTCAGCTTTTCAGCCATATGCCCGATCTCTTCATCCGTCATGGGGATGTGTCCCCAGTTTTTCTCCCATGCCGATTCATAAATGTCTTTGAATACCTTCATCTCCTCGTCAAAATGTTTCATGTTGAGGGGTCTCGCTTTTATCCCCTGCCTTGCTGCGACTTGCGCGACCCTGTAGACCTTTTCATGAAACGTCTTCATCACATCGGCAACATACGCGTACAGGTCTTTTGCCTTTGCCAGGCCGCACCCCTCAAAGAGCCTTTGATAATAAGAGAAATTGTACGGCATCATGATCATCGGCGGTTCATCGAAACCTTCTATCAGCAGACCGCACTCCTCATTGATAGAGAAATTCATGGGCCCCCTCATCACCGTCATGCCTCTTTCGCCGAGCCATTGTCCGGCCTTTTTCAGCAGCCCGGCGGCAACAGCGTTATCGTCAACACATTCAAAATATCCGAAAAAACCGGCCGTCTCATCATGATATTCAACGTGCCGCCGGTTGTATATTGCCGTAATTCTGCCCACGGTCTCATTATTGTTCCTGGCTATGAAAGGCATCACCTCCGCGTGTCTGAAAAAAGGGTTTTCCGGCGAAAACTGTTTTTTTACGTCACTGATGAGAGGCGGGACCCATAGGGGGTCGGCGGAATACAGTCTGAAGGGGAACTTTATAAATTCCCTGAAACTTCTTTTATCATTTGCGGGCAGGACTTCAAGCACTGGCGCCTATCCGTCACTCCCGCAATCTTTTAGCGGGAATCCAGAGTCTTTCAGAGGAACTGGATTCCGGCTTAAGAACTGCCGGAATGACAAGTTTGAAAGTATTATTGGATTATTTCTTAATCTTGAATCTTGAATTTTGAATCTTAAATTATTTTTAACGCCTTGCCCACTTCCTCAAACACCTTCAGCACCCTGTCGAGCTGTTCGTCCGTGTGGGTAGCCATATAACTTGTGCGCATCAGCGCCATGCCGTCGGGCACCGCGGGGCTTACCGCCACATTCGTAAAAATTCCTCTGTCCAGGAGCATCCGGGCCATGGTAAATGCCTTCCTGTCCTCTCCTACAATGACGGGAATTATAGGTGTCTCGCTCTTGCCGGTGTTGAAGCCGAGCGTTTTGAATCCGTTCAGCATTTTACGGGTGATTTGCCACAACCGCTCCCTCCTCAGGGGTTCCTCCTCTATAATATCGATGGCCGCGCGCACTGAGGACACAGACGCCGGGGGAGGGCTCGCGCTGAATATCAGCGACCTTGCAAAATGTTTTATATAATGAACAACGTCTTCGGAAGCGGCTATAAACCCTCCGATTGACGCGAGGGATTTTGAATAGGTGCCCATGATCAGGTCCACCTCTTCCTCTAATCCGAAATGCTCGGCCGTGCCGCGCCCGGTCCCGCCTAACACGCCGATGCCGTGCGCATCATCAACCATGAGCCGCGCGCCGTACTTTTTGGCGAGCCTTACAATATTCGGGAGGTCTGCGATATCTCCTTCCATACTGAAGACGCCGTCCACGACTATAAGTTTTCCCCTGCCGTCGTTCTGCTGAAGGAGCCTTTCGAGGTCTTCCATGTCATTATGCCTGAATTTCCTGATCTCCCCGAAAGAGAGCCGGCAGCCGTCGATGATGCTCGCGTGGTCCATCTTGTCGATCAACACTATGTCATCCTTGCACACAAGCGCCGATATCACGCCGAGGTTGGTCTGGAAACCCGTGGAAAAGACAAGCGCCGCTTCCTTCCTCATGAAACGGGCCAGCTTCTCTTCGAGCCCGACATGGATGTCAAGCGTGCCGTTTAATAGCCGCGAGCCCGCGCAGCCGCTCCCGTATTTGCGGACCGCTTCGATCGCGGCCTCTTTCACCCGAGGATGGTTCGTAAGCCCGAGGTAATTGTTGGAGCCGATCATGATTACCTTTTTCCCCCCGACAATTACCTCCGGGTCCTGGGCGCTTTCTATTATGCGAAAATACGGGTAAATCCCGGCTTCAATCGCCTCCTGGGCGGCGGTGAACCTGGAGCACTTTTCAAAAATATCGGAGACCCTGTTTACAGCCATCTGTGGATCCTGTACCAGTCCGCCGTCCATTTTATCCCTTTTTTCACATCGACCCTGGGCTGGAAACAAAGATCGCCCTTTGCCTTTTCAATATCACAGACCCAATCCGGGTGCATAATTTCCTTTATTTTGTCGGCGTTGATCATAGAATTTTTCCCGAACATTTTACTAATTCTGCCGCCCAAAAAGCCAATTGCGGGCAAAATAAACCTGGGCGTCCTTACCCTCCGGACCCTGACTTCGAGCGCAGCCGCTATCTCATTGATTATCTCATTATTCGAATACATCTCCCCGTCGGATACAAAATATGTCCGTCCGGAGGCGTCTTCACCGGCGGCAAGGATGACGGCCCTTATCAGGTCATCCACATATATCAGCGACGTATGACCTTCGCCCCAGTACGGCATAATCCCCCTGCTGATCGTCTTGAAAAACCAGAAAAATTCCCTGTCCCTCGGCCCATAAACAATAGAGGGTCTTAAAATAGTCACCGGGAGCCTGTCGGCGTATCTGAGCACGGCATGCTCTCCCTGAAGCTTACTCTTCCCGTAATCGGACACCGGATGGGGTTTCTCATCTTCCCGGGGCGGACGGTCCTTCACCCCGGGACCGAAGGCCGACAGGCTGCTCAGATATACGAACTTTCTTATTCCGGAATTGTTCTCCGCAACCGACGCAATGAGGTTCTCCGTGCCTTTGGCGTTTACAGAATAGTAAAGCCCTGCCGCGTAAGCCTTGGTCACCCCCGCCAGATGAAAGACATAATCCTGTCCCTGAACGCACTTTTGAAGGGAATTAATATCGGAACAATCGCCCTCGAAAAGTCTGACATCGAGACTGTCCAACCATGCAAGCTTTGAAGTCTTCCTCACAAGACAGGAGACTTCATGACCCTTCCTCAAGAGCGCCTCTGCAAGATGGCTCCCTATAAAACCGGTGGCCCCTGTGACAAGTGCTTTCATGTGGTATCAGAATGTACCACAAACGATTAGGGTAGAGTCAAGCTTAAATTCAGGGATGAAGGGAGGGATGGTAAGGGCTTTTGCCATCTTTTCACTTCCTCACTTCATGCCTTCATCCCTTCTTTTCTAATTCCCTGCACAGCTTCTCAATAAGCGTCTGAAGCTCATCAGGCCTTAGAAGTGTATCAGGCAGTTCTATCTCCATCATCCCCATGGCCCTGAAAGTCTTCTTCAGGAGGTTCACGACGCAGTGGCTGATTATCTCATCAGGCAGTGAATCCGGCGCATGTTCTATAAGCAGCATCTCCTTGTACCAGCCGTTGCTCGCCGGGACTATCCCGTTGCAGTATTCCCCTTTGACGGCTACAGGGGTCGCGCCCCTTGCCAGCGCCAGCGCGCGGGCCTCCACATTGACCAATTGCAGCCCCCTCAGTACAGGATTACACATCGGGCGGTGCCTCCCCTTTGTAACAGGAAGAAAACGGAACAGCTCCACGCCCGAGCAGTAAATAAACGCCCCCTGCCCTCTGCTTTCATCGGGCCTGAAGACGAAATACAGGAAGTCGTTTATGTATTCGTATGAGTGTTTTGTGGTCATGGGAATTAGGATGTCAAATTATAACAGATCAAAATCAATTAAAGAATATTTGGAATAAGACATTTATCAAATAACTCCCCTCGCCCCTGCTTAAGGCGCCTACTGTTGGTCTTTTCCAAAGAGGGGGACAACTGAACCCTACTTCCCTCCTAACACTATCATCAGGAAGCCTGCAAACATGATCAGCGCGCCTACTGTCTTCTCCGCGATCTTCTCTTCCCTGAAAACAAAGTACCCGTACATGATACTGAACAGCAGACTCGTCCTTTTGACCGAGATCATGTACGCTACTTTCGTCATGCTGATAGCGGTCATGTGCAGGAGGATCATCAGGGACTGGGTAACGCCCACGGCAAGGAGCGGGACTATTTCTTTCTTTGTAATAATGATCTTTCCCTTATTCATGAACATGGAGATGGGTGTAAAGATCACTGTTATCAGTAAAAAGTAGAAGCTTCCGAAAAAGACGGGAGACGAATTGGTTATCGCTACCTTGCCCAGTGAAGACGTCATGCTGTAAATAAAGGCCACAACGATCATCAGCACGCAGCCCCTTTCCCTGAGGACCGCCTTTATCGGCTCGACAAACGACTGTCTTATCTTGTGGAGGTTCAGCATGTAGCTGCCGACGGCCATGAGCACAATCCCGGCGGCGCCGGAGACCGATATCTTTTCCCCGGCGATTACGTATGAAATTACAATAAGGAAAAGAGGAGTAAGCGCTAAAAACGGCGTCGTCAGGCTGATCGGCGAGGCCTTCAACGCCTTTGTGTACAGGACCAGCGAGGTTATTTCCAGCGGTATAGCGATTAAAGTAGCTTTCCAGAAGGCCGGGTTTAGCTTTGGAATGTCGATAAACATCAGGCTCAACAGAAGAACGGGCATGGAGAAGAACATCCTCGCCCATGCCACGAAATACTCGTCCCTCACGGCGAGTATTCTCTTCGTAAGAGCGTCACTCGTGGCGAGAAAGAATGCAGTCAGAAGGGCGAATAAAATCCACAATGTTAACCCCGGAAAATTATAAAATCTCCCCTAACCCCTCTTTTCCAAAGAGGGGGAAAAATCCCCCTTTGTAAAAGGGGGACTAAGGGGGATTTTTTGACATCTAACGTTCTAAACGGTATTCCTTGATCTTCGTCAACAATGTCTTATAGCTGACCTTGAGTATCTCCGCTGCCCTGCTCCTGTTCCAGTGCACGGCGTCGAGCGCCTTTTTGATCCTCATGGATTCCGCGGTCCTCAGGGCGGCGCTTGCGGCTTCCTCAAGAGTCCCGTCCAAAGGGATATTCATAAGCATCGACTCAGCGGAGACAGGCGGACTCAATCTCAGATGTTCCGGTGTGACGACATCGCCCTCACAGAGGATCATCGCCCTCTCTATCACATTTTCAAGCTCCCTGACGTTGCCTTTCCATGAATAACCCTTAAGGACCTCTATTGCTTCCGGGCTTATATTTTTGCGCGGGACATTCATTTCAGCCGAAAGCTTCGACAGGAAATGGCCGGCCAGCAGCGGTATATCTTCACGTCGTTCTCTCAGCGGAGGGATGATGACGGGGAAAACGCTCAGGCGATAAAAGAGGTCCTGCCGGAATTTATTCTTCTCTACAGCGGCTTCAAGGTCTTTGTTGCTCGCGGCTATGATCCTGATATCGACCTTCACCGGATTAGCCCCCCCTACCCTGTCTATTTCACCTTCCTGAAGGGCCCTCAACACCTTGGACTGCAAAGACAGGTCCATTTCGCCGATCTCGTCAAGGAACACTGTTCCTTTGTCCGCGAGCTCGAACTTGCCTATTTTCTTTTCCGCTGCGCCGGTAAACGCGCCCTTTTCATAACCGAAAAATTCTGATTCAAGGAGCTCCTCCGGTATAGCGGCGCAGTTTATGGCGACAAACGGCAACTCTTTTCTCGGACTCAGATCATGGATCGCCCGCGCAAAAAGCTCTTTTCCCGTGCCCGATTCACCAAGGAGAAGAACGGTCGTCTTTGCCTGCGACACCTTCTGAATATGCTCGGCGACCTTCACCATTGCAGGGCTCTTGCCGACAATATCAGACATGCCGACGTGTTGAGACAGGGCGTCCTTCAACAGGAGGTTTTCGGTGACGAGCCTCCGGTTTTTCAGGGCCCTCTCAATCAGCAATCGAAGGTAATCCGTATCAAGGGGTTTTGTGATGAAATCGTAAGCCCCGAGCTTCATGGCATTGACCGCGGTCTCAACTGAGCCGAATGCGGTCATGACAATTACAGGGACGAGAGGGTTCTCCTCTTTCGACGCCCTCAGGACCTCAAGCCCGTCTTTCTTCGGCAGTTTCAGGTCGGTAAGAACAAGAGCGGCCTTGTTCTCCCTGATAATCCTTGTCCCCTCCGCGCCATCGTGCGCAATGACGACTTCATATCCATCCAGCTCAAGGGTCTCCTTCAGCATCTGGGCCATGGATTCTTTGTCTTCTACGATGAGGATGGTTTCCATAATATAAAGGTGCACATAAGTAAGAATACTAGGCGTCATTCCCGCAGTCTGTTGAGCGGGAATCCAGAAAGGCACTGGATGCCCGCTTAATGACTGCGGGCATGACGTTTGTACAAGTTCGTGTTCATTCGTGGCTAAATACTCAATTTCTTTTTCAACAGCTCGTTCAGCACCTTTGGGTTCGCCTTGCCCTTCGTTGACTTCATCACCTGCCCGACAAAGAAACCGAGCAGCTTCTCGTCACCTGCCCTGAACCGTTCAATTTCTCCCGGACTTTTCGCGAGGACTTCGTCCACAGCCTTTTCAATCTCGGATTCGTCGCTGACCTGGACAAGGCCCTTTTCCTTCACTATCGTTTCGGCGTCCCCGCCTGTCTTATACATTTCTTCAAAGACGGTCTTTGCGATCTTTCCGCTGATCACATTTTTCTCAATCAGCTTCAGCAGGCCTGCAAGCTGCGCCGGCTTCAGAGCGGACTCCTCGATCTGCCGTTTCTCTTCATTCAAGAGCCTCATGAGCTCGCCCATCATCCAGTTGCCGACGGTCTTGGGCTCGCCACCTGCTTTCACCGCTTCCTCAAACCATTCCGCAATGGACCTTTCGGATGTAAGCAGATCCGCATCCTGTACGGGGAGACCGTATTGGCTGATGAATCTCCGCTGTCTCGCGTCAGGCAGCTCGACGATTTGCGACCGTATCTGTTCAATCCATTTGTCGTCCGTTTCCACGGGCACAAGGTCGGGCTCGGGGAAATACCGGTAATCATGCGCTTCCTCTTTTGAGCGCATGGATTCCGTGGTCCCCCTGTTTGAGTCCCAGAGCCTCGTCTCCTGGATTATCCTTCCGCCTTCTTTAAGGACTTTTATCTGCCGCCTGATCTCATAATCGAGCGCCTTCTCGACATACCTGAAGGAATTCATGTTCTTGATTTCCGTCTTTGTGCCGAACTCTTTCTGCCCCACGGGCCGGACAGACACATTTGCATCGCACCGCAGAGACCCCTGTTCCATGTTGCCGTCACATACGCCTAAATAACGGACAATCGCCCTCAGCTTCTTCACGAATTCCGCGGCCTCCTGCGGGGTCCTGATGTCGGGTTCGGAGACGATCTCCATCAGGGGGGTGCCTGCCCTGTTTAAATCGACGAAACTGTGATTGCCCGCGCCCTCATGAATGTTTTTCCCCGCGTCCTCTTCAAGATGTATCCTCGTGAGGCCGATCCTCCTGGTTTCACCATTTACGGTAATCTCCACAAAGCCGCGCCCGCACAGGGGGAGTTCGTACTGGCTGACCTGATAGCCCTTGGGAAGGTCGGGGTAAAAATAGTTCTTTCTTGCAAACCTGCTGTAAGGCGCGATGTCGCAGTTGACCGCCAGGCCTGTTTTTATCACATACTCAATCGCCTTTTTGTTTGTTACCGGCAGCACCCCAGGCATCCCGATGCATACCGGACACGTCTGGGAATTCGGCTCCGAGCCGAATTTGGTCGAACAGCCGCAGAACATCTTCGACTCCGTCAGGAGCTGCGCGTGTATCTCAAGCCCTATGACCGCTTCGTAGTTCATTCTGCTCCTTCCAGTAGTCCCTTCATTTATAACAGCCTGAGCTCCTTGATTATTCTCTTTATCTCCCGGTCCTTCAGGGTCGGGACTTCTGACTTATCGTAAACAGACAGAAGGAAGATAGTCTCTTTCAGAATAGCTGCGTATGTAATTATACGGAAGCCCCCTCTCTTTCCTCCCGGTTTATCAGGAGACGAGATCCTGATTTTATAACAGTTATGTCCTAACGGGGTTCCTGTACGGGGATTCTTCAAAAGTTCGTTTGAAAGGTCTCTTATCCTGTGCTTAAGCGAAGGGTATTTTTTACTCAGCCTTTTCAGGTCTCTTGAGAAATTATCGGATGGAACAATCCTAAAGCTCATTCAGTAACTCATCAAGCGTTTTCATTTTCTTTTTCCCTGCCAGGACGGCTTTTGCTTCGGAAACAGCCTCTTTCAATCCAAGCAGCACGCGTTGCTTCTTCATTTCCTTCATGAGTCTTTCCCATTCCTTGTACGGAACAACCACATTTTTCCTGTGTCCTTTTGTATCAGTAATATATTGGATTTCCATTTACTTTTCCCCCTTTCTGCGAATTTTATTTTACAAAATGGGCTTCCTTTTATGCCAATCCGACGACTGTTCATAAGCATAGGCGACTTTCAGGATCGCCTCTTCGTCAAAGTGCTTGCCGATGATCTGCAAACCGACCGGCAAATTCCGAGAAGTAAAACCGCAGGGGACTGAAATACCGGGCACGCCCGCGAGGTTTACGGAGATGGTAAAGATATCGGCTAAGTACATCTGAAGCGGGTCGTCCGACTTTTCACCGATTTTAAACGCAGGCGTCGGCGTCGTGGGGGTAACGATTACATCGACCGCTTCAAACGCCTTCTCGAAGTCCTGCTTTATCAGGGTCCTCACCTGCTGCGCCTTTAGGTAGTAGGCGTCGTAATATCCTGATGAGAGCGCGTACGTGCCGAGGATTATCCTCCTCTTCACTTCAGCCCCGAAGCCTTCCTTCCTTGTATTCATGTACATGTCGATAAGGTCTTTCCCTTCGACCCGCAGCCCGTATTTCACGCCGTCGTACCGGGCGAGGTTTGAAGAAGCCTCGGACGTCGCAAGGATGTAATATGCCGCTATGGCGTAACCGGTATGAGGAAGAGAAATTTCCACAGGCACGGCGCCGAGGGCTTCAATCTTCTTTATCGCCTGCCTTACGGAAGCCTCCACTTCACCGTCCATGCCTTCTATAAAATATTCCCTGGGTATTCCGATTCTCATCCCCTTTATATCTTTTCCGCACACGGCCGCGAAATCCGGCACGGGCATATTTGCCGAGGTCGAATCGCGGCGGTCGTGACCGCTTATGATGTTCAGAAGGAGCGCCGAGTCCTTCACATTTTTTGTTATCGGACCGATCTGATCAAGCGATGAGGCAAAGGCGACGAGGCCGTATCGCGAGACCCTTCCGTAGGTAGGTTTCAATCCCACAACGCCGCAAAACGCGGCAGGCTGCCGGATAGAACCGCCGGTATCGGAGCCTAACGCCGCAATGCACATGTCCGCCGCAACCGCAGCCGCGGAACCGCCGCTTGAGCCTCCGGGGACCCTTGTGACGTCCCACGGGTTTTTTGTGGGGCCGAATGCCGAGTTTTCAGTGGAGGAGCCCATTGCGAATTCGTCGAGGTTGGCCTTGCCGATCAATACATATTCCTGCTCCATCAGCTTCCCTGTTACAGTGCTTTCGTACGGCGGGACAAATTTTTCAAGGATCTTCGACGAACAGGTAGTCCTCACGTCTTTCGTGCAAATATTGTCCTTTATCGCCAGAGGTATCCCGGAAAGAAGACGCCCGGCATTCCTTTTGACACTTTCATCCGCCTGCCTTGCCTGAAGCACGGCGTCTTCCCTGCTGAGGGTCACAAAGGAATGCACCTTATCTTCGACAGCCTCTATCCTCCTGAACGCGGCTTCCGTCAGCTCAACCGGACTGATTTCGCCCTTACCAATGGCCGTCCGCGCGTCTTCGATAGTAAATTGATGAAGCTCCACATGTCCTCCGGCATAAAAATTCAATATTCAAAATTCAATATTCAAAATAGCCTGATAACAGTTTTTTGACTTTTGAATATTGAATTTTGAATTATTCTACTACTTTATTGTTTCAAGTAACAACCGGAGATTACGGCCAAGGGGGAGCCCAAGGGGAAGCCTGGCGGAGGATTTCTATACGACACCATTAAAAAGGAGCCGCGAGATAGCGTAGGGGCGACCCGCCGGGTCGCCCCTACAAATGCGCAATCCCCTTTTTGAACATGAGACCGGCTTCATCTATGCCCCGGTCAATATAGAAATTAAAGCCGTCCTCATTCCAGTCGAGCGCCTTGATCGGCTCCAATGTTCCGTTGACCCGGACCTTCAATCCTATATAGATATGGCTGTATCTCTTTTTTCTTCTGATGTCCATTTTTTTAAGAAAAGTAACGGGTAACAAGTAACAAGTGACAGGTAATTTTTTAAGTTATCTGTCACTTGTCACTCGTCACTCGTCCTTAGTTTAATTCGTCGCAAGCGGCACTACGCTGAGTTTATTCCTGCCGGTCAACTTTGAATAATGCAGTGCCTTGTTTGCCGCCTCGATCATTTTTACCCTGTCCTTTAAATTCCTTTTAGGCTCATACACGGTGATTCCCGCGCTGATTGTGACCTTCAGGGCATGTCCGTCAATTTTTATTTCCAGCCTCTCGACTATCTGCCGCAGCCGGTCTGCCAGCACAACGGCCCCCCTTATATCGGTCTCCGGGACAAGCACGGCAAACTCCTCCCCGCCGTACCTGACTGCCGTATCAGGTTTCCTGATGACCTGCTGAAAGAGCTCGGCGACCGCGCGGAGCACGGTGTCCCCCTGCGGATACCCGTATGAATCATTTATCCGCCTGAAATGATCTATATCCATCATGATGATAGACAGGTTTCGCGAATACCTCTCCGCCCTTTCCAGCTCTTTATCAAGGAGTTCCTGAAAATACCTGTGGTTGTACATGCCTGTGAGGCCGTCTACATTGGCATACCGCCTGAGCTTTTCATTCGTGTCTTTCAGCTCGGCTGCAAGACGGGCGGTCTTTCTTTGTTCCTGTCTCAGCTCCATTACGAGCTGCTCATATGTCAGACTGAGTTTTCCTGCCTCTTCGCCTGCCTCGCACAGCATTTCCGAATATGGTTTCAAATCGCCTGCGTCGATATCGAAACTTGAAAGTATATCGACGGTCTTTTCGGCTATTGAATCGATGAAGGCGCCGACTGCTGATTCGGTCATGCCCAGCTTGTCATGCAACAACATGTTCAGCGTTCTCAGCTTTTCCGCGCTATTGTCCCCATAATAAACCGATGACGTCATGTCGGCCAGCATGAGTATCTCAGCTTTGTTCTGTGGCCCGTCAGGGGCGTCCTGTACTTTGTGGTGGCAGGCCACGGCAATATAGATGCTCTCCGGTATCCCCCATGCCTTTAATACCTCGCCCCCCGCATCCTGATGATCGTATCCGAAGACGGTTTTTTCCGCTTCGACGGCAGTCGTCTCTGAAATTATTTTTTCATCAATGACCTTCAAATAGCCGTCGGGCCTGACAAGGTACATAATCAAAACGCCTATATCCATAAGCAGCGCCGTGACAAATGTATCGTCGCGATCGGTCTTCAGCTTCGAGGCGATCAGGTCCGCGCATACAGCCGAGGTAATGGATCTTCTCCAGAAAAGGTCCTGGTTGAACCCGTCGACAGACTCCCTCCTGAAGCCCTTGACGATTACAAAGGAGAGGGCTATGTTTTTAACGGCTTCCAGTCCCAGGACATTCACGGCCCTCTCCACCGAGTCTATCTTATAAGGCAATCCGTAGAAGGACGAATTGGCCATTTTCAGCAGGTTGGCGGTGAGGGCGGGATCGACGGAAATAATATCGGCCAACTTGCCGATGGACGCCTTGTCTTTCCTTATTTCCTGAATTATTTTTGCGGCGACGGCCGGCGGCGACGGCAGCGCCTCTATGTCTTTAAGAATGGATTCAGCGTTCATGTTTATTCAGTATATAGGGGCACCTGCGGCTGCCCTCCTAAAGGGCAACCACAGGGGGGGTTGCCCCTGCTCTTACAACAACTTGATCGGTTTTGAAAGATAAAAACTTGAATTTCCATATTTATCCGGCTTTTTATGTATAATCTATTGTTACGTCGGATTACCGGATGGGCGGCAGTTGCGGCATGACCGCAGGAAAGGACAAATACCCATGACGCCATATAAGACGCAGGGCTTAACGGAAGGAGAACAGATGGTACGGCACGATATTACTCTGTTTACCGATCACGATATATACCTTTTCAAAGAAGGGAACCATTTCAGGCTGTATCAGAAATTAGGCTCTCATCCCATGACTGTCGATGGACAGGAAGGGACTTATTTTGCGCTATGGGCGCCTAACGCAAAAAGGACCGCCGTTATGGGCGACTTCAACGGATGGGACAAGCAGTCTCACCCGCTGGCGGCGAGATGGGACGGTTCCGGCATATGGGAGGGTTTTATTGCCGGAATCAAAAAGGGATTTGTTTATAAATATCATATCGAATCCAATTTCAACGATTACTCTGCGGAAAAAGGCGACCCTTACGCGCTCCGCTGGGAGCGGCCGCCCAGGACGGCGTCTCTTGTGTGGGAGCTGAATTATGAATGGAACGATAGGGAATGGATGAATGACAGGCATAAAGTCAATTCCCTGAGCGCCCCGTTTGCCATATATGAAGTCCATATCGGTTCATGGAGGCGGGTCCCGGAGGAGGGCAACAGGTACCTCAATTACAGAGAACTGGCCCATCAATTGGCGGATTATGTCAAGCAGACCGGCTTTACCCATGTAGAGCTGCTGCCGATAATGGAACACCCCTTCTACGGCTCCTGGGGATATCAGACCGTGGGACACTTTGCGCCGACAGGCAGATACGGGCCCCCCGAAGATTTCATGTATATGATCGACCACCTCCATCAAAACGGCATCGGCGTCATCCTCGACTGGGTGCCTTCACACTTTCCATCCGACGCCCACGGGCTCTCATATTTTGACGGCACGAACCTCTATGAACACCAGGACCCCAAGAGAGGGTACCATCCTGAATGGAACAGCTACATCTACAACTACGGCAGGAACGAGGTGAGGAATTTTCTTATCAGCAGCGCCCTGTTCTGGCTGGAAAAATATCATATCGACGGCATACGGGTGGACGCCGTGGCTTCCATGCTTTATCTCGATTACGCGAGAAAAGAAGGCGAATGGATACCCAATAAATACGGCGGCAATGAGGACCTCGACGCGATAAGTTTTATAAAGAGGCTTAACGAAGCCGTCTACACCGAACACCCGGATGTGCAGACCTTTGCGGAGGAATCCACCGCGTGGGCCATGGTCTCCAGACCCACGCACGTCGGCGGATTAGGGTTCGGGATGAAATGGAACATGGGCTGGATGCACGACACCCTGAAGTACATCTCTAAAGACCCGCTCTTCAGAAAATACCATCACGACCAGCTTACTTTCAGCATATGGTATTCCTTTTCGGAGAATTTCATGCTCCCCCTTTCACACGATGAAGTCGTCCACGGCAAGGGGGCGCTGATCGGTAAAATGCCGGGAGACGAGTGGCAGAGATCGGCAAACCTGAGGATGCTTTTCGGATACATGTACGGCCACCCCGGCAAGAAGCTGCTCTTCATGGGCGGCGAATTCAGCCAGTGGAAGGAATGGGACCATGAGGAGAGTCTTGAATGGCACGCCCTGAATTACCCTTTTCAGCGGGGCGTACAGAAATGGGTGACCGATCTGAACTACCTATACAGGAATGAGCCGGCATTGCACGAGCTGGATTTTTCCAAAGAGGGGTTTGAATGGATAGACTGTCATGACTGGGAAGAGAGCACCATAAGTTTTATCAGAAAAGGCCGCAGCACGAATGAGCTCATCCTCGTCGTCTGCAATTTCACGCCGGTCGTCAGGGAGAATTACAGGCTCGGCGTGCCCAGAGGCGGCTACTGGCGTGAAGTCCTCAACAGCGACGCCGGGATCTACGCCGGAAGCGGCTGCGGAAACGCAGGCGGCGTTATGGCTGAAGCGGTCCAGTCGCAGGGCCGGGACTTTTCGCTCTCGCTGAAGTTGCCCCCGTTAGGGGTGTTGTTTTTCAAGAGCTGAGGGCGGTCCGCCGGACCGCCCCTGCAATCGGCAAACACACAGGTCTTCCCCTACGACGTTTCCAATCTCACCGCGTCCTTTGCAGTTAACCGGTCGATTTTATATAATTATGTCTTGCCGTTCAAGATTTCTTCGCTTATGTCGGTAAGTTATTAGATGAACAAATATATATGTATACATGGGCACTTCTACCAGCCCCCGAGGGAGAACCCCTGGCTTGAAGAGATAGAGTTCCAGGACAGCGCCTATCCATATCATGACTGGAATGAAAGGATAACCGCTGAATGCTACGCGCCCAACGCGTCCTCCCGCATTCTCAATACGGAAGGGAAGATCATAGATATTGTAAATATTTACTCCAAGATCAGTTTTGACTTCGGACCGACCCTCCTGTCCTGGCTTGAGCGACACAAACCGGCCGTATATGACTCGATACTGCAGGCGGACCGTCTCAGCATGCAAAGGTTTTCAGGTCACGGCTCGGCCATTGCGCAGGGTTATAATCACATGATATTGCCTCTGGCAAACAGGAAGGACAAATATACCCAGATAATATGGGGCGTGAAAGACTTTGAAAAGAGGTTCAAACGCTTCCCTGAAGGGATATGGCTGCCTGAAGCGGCCGTCGATAAGGAGACCCTCGAAGTGCTTGTGAGTCTCGGGATAAAGTACACCATACTCGCTCCGAGACAGGCGCAAAGGGTGAGGAAGAAGGAGGAGCCGGGCGTCTGGCACGACGTCAGAGGCGAGAGGATCGACCCGACAAGGCCCTACATATGCGAACTCCCTTCCGGCAGGCCCATAAACCTGTTCTTCTACGACGGTCCGATCTCCCGGGAGGTGTCCTTCGGGGGGCTGCTGAACAACGGAGAAACCTTTGCCGGCAAGCTGCTTTCCGCTTTCAATGATCATAGAAAGTGGGCGCAATTAGTGCATATATCTACCGACGGGGAGACCTTCGGCCATCACCATCGCTTCGGCGACATGGCCCTGGCCTATGCCCTCCACCACATCGAGGCCAACAGCCTTGCCGGCATTACCAATTACGGCGAGTACCTTGAAAAACACGAGCCGACACATGTCGCCGACATTTTCGAGAACTCTTCATGGAGCTGCGTACACGGCATAGAGCGCTGGCGGGGCAATTGCGGATGCAATTCCGGCACCCATCCCGGGTGGCACCAGGAATGGAGAAGACCCCTCAGAGACGCGATGGACTGGCTGAGAGACCGGCTCATTCCTGTTTACGGGTCCGAGGCCGCCAAATACTTCCAGAACCCGTGGGACACGAGAAATGATTATATCGAAATCGTACTTGACAGGTCGCGGGAGAACATCGAGGCATTCTTTGCAAAACACGCCGTTAGGGAACTCACGAAGGCTGAAAAGATGAGCGCGCTGAAACTCCTGGAGGCGCAGAGAAACGCCATGCTGATGTACACAAGCTGCGGCTGGTTCTTCGACGAAGTCTCGGGGATTGAAAACGTCCAGATCATGCAGTATGCGTCAAAGGCGATACAGTACATGGAGGAGATAAAGGGATTGTCTCTTGAGGAGGAATTTCTGGGGCTTCTCCGTAAAGCTCCGAGCAATGTATATAAGAACGCAGCGCAGCCTTATGAAATGTTCGTAAGAAACGCGAAAAGCGATCTCCTGCGCGTGGGCGCCCACTACTGCATTTCATCGGTATTTGAAGAATACCCGGAAAACACGAAAATATACTGTTATACCGCGAAGAATGAAATCTATGACAGGAGAGAGGCGGGCAAGCTGAAGCTTGCCACGGGGAAGGCCGTCATCAGTTCCGATGTAACGTGGGACGAGAAGGCCATCATCTTCGCGGTGCTTCACCTTGGAGACCACAATATAAACGCCGGGGTCAAAGACCTTCATGACAACGGAGACTTCTCCCTGATCCAGACGGAGATCACCGAGGCCTTTGAAAGGGGCGACCTGCCCGAGGTCATCCGTTCTATGGACAAGCATTTTAACGGCAATATATTCTCCCTGTGGCACCTCTTTAAAGACGAGCAGAGAAAGGTGCTCGACCTGGTGCTGAAATATACCTATGAAAACGTCGAGGCCTCGTACCGTCAGATATACGAAAACAACTCCTCGATCATGAATTTCTACCAGAACCTGCTGCACCGGATACCCAGGCCTTTCCTCTCGGCGGCTGAATACATCATCAATACGGACCTGAAGAGACTCTTTGAAGAAGAAGACCTGGACACCGAAAGGCTGAAAAAGATCATGGACGAAACCAGAAGATGGTATGTTAAAATCGATACGACCACTATCGGGTATATAGCGAGCACATGGGTAAATTCGGTGATGGAGAGACTGAGCGAGCGGCCTGAAGACGTGGGACTTTTTGACACGATAGATGAGACCTTTGAGCTTATAAAACCGCTCTCCCTGTCGCTGAACCTCTGGAACGCGCAGAATATTTATTTCTCGATCGGGAAGAATATTCTGTCCGGCATGAAAGTCCGGGCGGAGGGCGGCGATCCCGCAGCCAGGAAATGGGTTGAAGGTTTTACCAAGCTCGGCTATTATCTACATGTAAAAGTGTAGATGATTACACAGATTCTTAACAGACGATTACGCAGATAAAACTACTTTCAAGTCGTCTGGATTACGTTGTCACTCCCGACAGGCATAGGGATACGCTTTGAGCGGGATGACATGCATTAATATGTCGTTATCATTATAATTAGAATCTGTGTAATCGGTCTCTTATCTGTGTAATCAATTCCCGGAGGGAATTATGGACAAACGAAGCAGCGGAATCCTTCTTCACATAACGTCGCTACCGTCGCGGTACGGGATCGGGGACCTCGGGCCGGAGGCCTACAGGTTCGCCGACTTTCTTGCCGCGTCTCAACAGAGGTTCTGGCAGATATTGCCGCTCAATGTCACCTGTACCGCGTACGGCAGTTCCCCTTACAGCAGTTTTTCCGCTTTTGCGGGCAACCACCTCCTCATAAGCCCCGAGCGGATGGTCAGGGACGGTTTTCTTTCCGAGTCGGACATACACGGCGCTCCTGAATTCCCGGTGGATAGAGTAGATTATACAGCGGTTGAAAAATACAAGGAAGATGTCCTGACCCTGGCCTTCAGGAGAAACAGGGAACATCTGCCTGATCATAATGACTTCCTGGAATTCTGCAGGGAGCACGCGCACTGGCTCGACAACTACAGTCTTTTCATCTCTATCAAGACACGCCTGGGGGGAATTGAATGGGGGAACTGGCCCGTGGAGATAAGAGACCGGAAAGAAAATGCCCTTGAGGAATGGTGTGAAAAACTGCAGGAGGAGATCCTGCGGGAAAAGTTTCTGCAGTACCTCTTTTTTACACAGTGGACATCCCTCAGGAATTACTGCGACAGCGTAAACATAAAGATCTTAGGCGACATCCCCATCTATGTAAATCACGACGGCTCCGATGTATGGTCCAATCCCGAGATATTCAGTCTTGACGACGAAAAAAAACCGGCCTTTGTCTCCGGGGTCCCGCCCGATTATTTCAGCGCGACGGGCCAATTGTGGGGCCATCCGGTTTATCACTGGGACGTGCTGAAAAAGACCGGCTATGCCTGGTGGATGAAACGCATTGAGCACAACCTGAGACTTTTTCACTTTTTCAGGATAGACCACTTTCGCGGATTTGCCGGCTACTGGGAAGTCCCTGCGGCGGAGAAGACCGCCATTAACGGCAAATGGGTAAAGGCCCCGGCGGAAGACTTTTTCAAAACAACCATGAAGCATTTCCCCCATATATCCATCGTTGCCGAGGACCTCGGCATCATTACGGACGACGTCAGGGAAGTCATGAAGAAGTTCGGGTTCCCCGGCATGAAGGTGCTGCTGTTCGCTTTTACGGAAGACCTCCCGACAAACCCATACGCGCCCCATAATCACGTAAAGAACTGCGTGGTATATACAGGCACCCATGACAACAATACCATCAGAGGATGGTTCAGGAAAGAGCTCGACCATGAGGGCAAAAAAAGACTATTCGATTACCTGGGGCGCGAGGTCACCGAAAAGACAGTACACTGGGAAATCATACGCCTTGCCATGATGTCCGTCGCTGATATAGCAATAATCCCCATGCAGGATATCCTCGGTCTCGGGGAAAAAGACAGGATGAACCTGCCCGCAAGTCCGAGCGACAACTGGGAGTGGAGAATGCTCCCCGAGCAGCTTACCCCATCCCTCTCGAAAAAGCTTTCGGAAATGACGAAGATTTACGGCAGGGGTCAGTAATAAGACGCATACCTTCGCATCCTGACGTTCTCTATCATACTGAGGGCGAGGAAATTGGAGAGCAGGGCCGTGCCGCCGTAGCTCATGAGCGGCAGGGGTATACCGACCACAGGCATCAGGCCGAGAGTCATCCCGACGTTGATGATGAAATAGAAAGAAAACATATACGTAACGCCGAGGGCCAGAAAACGGCCGTCGCTGTCCCGCGAGCTCCTGGCCGTGTCAAAGCCCCTCCATATGATGAACAGGTAGAGTGAAAATAAAGAGAGGCTGCCGAGAAATCCCCATTCCTCCGCAAAGATCGAAAAGATAAAATCCGTATGGTTCTCCGGTAAAAACCGGTAAGGCCCCTGGGTCCCCTTGAGATATCCCTTGCCGACAAGGCCTCCAGCGCCCACGGAAACCTTTGACTGCTTTATGTGATAGCCGATGCCCTTGGGATCGGCCTGGGGGTCCATAAATGCTATGATCCTGTTCTTCTGATAGCCCTTCAGCTTGTCCCAGGCAAACTTGCCGCCGACCGGCACAGCTATCAGTCCGAATATGACCGTCATGATGATTATCTTCCTTTTCAGTCCCGCCGTCAGGACCATCGCGGAGAATACGAAGAGCAATAACAGCATAGTCCCCAGGTCGGGCTGTTTGATTATAAGGACCGCCGGAATGATAAATATCCCCGCAACCAGCTTCATCATCCGGCGGAAATCGAGCTCCTCCTCCGGATCGAGGCCGGAGAGATACCGCGACAGCGCCGCCACAAAAAAGAGCTTGAAAAATTCCGAAGGCTGAAACGACAGGAACCCCAGATTAATCCATCTCTGCGCCCCCATGCCTGTGCGTCCCACGACCAGGACCAGCGCCAGCAGGACAATGCCGAGGACATAAAATACATAAGAAAACCTGACGTACCACCGGTAATCGATTACCAGCATGAGAAAGAAGCATACGAGGCTCAGGACGATCCAGTTCAACTGTTTCAAATAAAAAGACTCCTGCGCCGAATCAAACAGCGGTCTTGTGGAGCTGTAGATGGTCATTACCCCGATCATGGCTATGACAACCGACACAGTAAGAAATGTCCAGTCGAAATCCTTTATCAGCCTTCGGTCAATCATGAATTTCAAACTTGCAGGGGCGGACCTCTGCGTTCGCCCATCGTAGGGGCTTGCCTCAAAATTCCTGTTTTTACGGAAATGACATTCACAACATTCAATCAGGGGAACAGGGACATAAGGTCTTTGCAAATCTTTCGGCAAAGATGATCGTTAATTTCCTTGCGGCGGGGGATTGTGGACACCTTTATTTTCTTTTCGAGTTACGTAAACCGTATGCTTTCCCCTTCTCTGAGGAATTTCTTCCAATGTTTCGCCCTGAGGGCCGGCCCCCGGCAATTCCCCGACAAATCCCATGTAACCTTCCCGAACTTTTTTGAATACTGGGGGAGAGTATTTACCATGTCAGTTCTTCTTTGTATTAAAGTTTGCTCTTACATTATAGCATTTTCCCCGGGGGATGGCGGAAAAGCCCAATCTGCACTATGAGTTCAATAGAATCAATTTAAATCTGATGTCATGAATTATATCAGGCGATAGTCTTCGAGCATGTCAATAGCATTTGACCAAAACAAGCCACAACCTCATTATTTTCAGTTCAAATCATCCAGTAAGGCAACATATAAATCCGGATATTATCTTCTTCAATTATATCTGCATCCTCGAACCGCCCGACAAGCACTCCGGTCTTTTCTTTCTCCTTTGCAAGAAAACTCCTGATCCCTTTTAAATGCTTTGTCTGTATCTTTTTATCACTTTTTATTTCTATCGGCAGGAGCCTCTCCGGCGTATATACAATGATATCGACTTCTTCTTTTGTCTTCGTCCTCCAATAGTGCAGTCTTGCCTCATGTCCCATGAAGGGCGCAATCGTATTCAGTTTCTCTACAATTGCGTTTTCAAAAATGATGCCGTATTGCCCAAGTTTTTCTATCTGGGAAACACTGTTTAAACCAAGCAGGCTGTTTCTGATGCCGAGATCTGTAAAATACACCTTCGGAGTCTTGAGTATCTCGCTCCTTATATTATTTGAATATGTCGTCAGATTTTTTATAATAAATGTCTTCTCAAGCAGCATGGAATATCTCTTTATGGTATCTACGGTTACTTCAAGATGAGATGCGATATTTGAATAGTTGAGAAGGTCTCCTGTCCTTGAGGCCAGCAGCTCCATAACCTTTTGATAGACCCAGAGCTTGTCCTCCCTTACCAGATTTCTGATGTCCTGATCAAGATATGTTTCCCTGTAGCTTTTAAGGAGCAACTGTTTCTTGTCCGCATCTTTGCTGAGGGCTACTGCCGGCAATCCTCCGGAGACCATGTACTCCTCAAAGAGTTTCTGTATTCTTTGTTTGAAGGACATCATTCCGGCCTGATATTTTTTTAACGCTTTATTATCAGGAGTTGTTTCTCCGAAAATAAAGCGCCATATATTTTTCTTGTCCGGAGGGGTAAGTCCATGGCCTTTGAATATCTCAGCCTCAGAAAATGGCAAAACTGACAGGGACAATACCCTGCCTGCAAGGCTCTCTTTTATCTGGGCCTTTAATTCAAGTGAAGACGATCCGGTAAGTATCCACTTGACCGGAAGCCTTAAATCATACAGAGACTTTATATATTCGATAAAACCGGAAAGCTTCTGAACCTCATCGATGAAGATATATATAATTGTCTTCCGCTGTTGAATCTCTTCACCTAAGAATCTTTCCACTATCTTCAGAAAACTGCCGAAAGACGCGGAAAGCTCCTGCCTGAGAGAAAGGTCATCGAAGGTAAAATAGAATATCCTCTCCGGCCTGACACCTTCTTCAAGCAGGTCGTGAATGAGCTGGAATGAAAGGGTGCTTTTGCCGGTCTGTCTCAAGCCAAGGAGTGAAAGTATCTCTTTTTCTCTGACGAAACTTAGGGCCTTATCATGGATGTCACGATCTACGGTGTCGCCGGGCAGAGCAAAAGCCCCGCCTCTCCATGCATTATAACTATAGAAAAGCCTTTCATCCAAAATGCTATACCTCTCGAAATATTATTAAGATAATTTCGAGTATACTATAATAATTTATTGAAAGCAAGGTGTATTTGTGGCCCAAATCGCCCTCTTTTCTGGACCTGCTTGAGAAGGACCTGCAAAAGCATAACATCGGATATTTGCGTCTTGACGGCTCAACCCAGGTTGGAAAGAGGAAAAAACTGATTGAACAGTTTCAGAGCAGTGAAGGACCTTCCGTATTCCTTCTCAGTCTCAAGGCCGGAGGACAGGGACTCATCTTACAAGGGCGTCATATGTATTTCACCTGGATCCCTGGTGGAACCCCGCCGTTGAGAATCAGGCCTCCGACAGGGCACACAGGATAGGACAGAAGAAAACGGTAGCGATTACGAGAATCCTCATGCGCCATACCATAGAAGAAAAGATTGCAAAATCCGCCCCCTCTCGAACACTAAATCCGGCGTAAGCCGAACACCTAATCCGATGTAGCCCGAACAGCAAATCCGGGAATGCTCGAACACTTTTGAAGGCAGACCGGATTCAGTGTTCGGGTAGACCGGATTCCGGCCTTTTTTTAATAAACTCCTGCAGTTTGTACTAAAATGCCCTCCAAAAATTACCTGGAGGGTAAATGAAGAAAAAAAGCGGGAGGATATGCATGAGAAAGATCCACGAAGTGTGCAGGCTGCGGCTAAAGATGGGGTTAGGGATTAACCAGATAGCCGGGGCCTGCAATATATCCACATCCACGGCAAGCGCATACGTAAACAAAGTAGAGGAGTCAAAACTCAGTTACGAAGAGCTGTCTGCGTTGGATGAAGATGCGGTGTACAGACTGTTATTTCCGGCGGCGGATGAGATGCCGGTGTCGGACAAAGCGATGCCGGACTTTGAGTATCTGACAAAGGAGTTGAAAAAGAAGGGAGTGACTCTTCAGCTTTTGTATGAAGAATATAGAAGGGACTACCCTGACGGTTACAGCCGGAGCCAGTTCTATGAGAAGTACCATAATTATGCAAAGAAGCTGGATCCGGTGATGCGGTTCAATCACAAGGCGGGTCAGAAGATGTTTGAGGATTTCTCAGGGGACAGGCCTCACTATACCAATCCTAAGACAGGGGAAAGAGTGGATGTGGAGTTGTTTGTCTCAGCGCTTGGGGCGTCCTCATACATATTTGCCTGTGCGGTGGATGATCAAAAGGTAGAGAACTTTATAAAGAGTAATATAAAGGCTTTTGAATACTATGGAGGGTGTCCTGAATGTCTGGTGCCGGACAATCTCAAGAGCGGGGTAACGAGTGCCTGTTATTATGACCCTGAGATAAACAGGACCTTTGCGGACATGGCGGAGCATTACAATGTGGCGGTGTTGCCGGC
>JACRHD010000028.1 GCA_016234115.1 Nitrospirota bacterium | reverse complement strand
TCGAATCCTGTGTACAATCTCATGAGGCACCTCCTATTAAAAGGTTTATGTTTTGGTTGCCTATAAGATATCAGATTCATTGATTCTGATATCTATAGGGGGTGCCTTTATATGATTATCAAACCTTCAAATGTCATTTTTGAATTGCGGGTTAAAGGCAGTGATTAGGAAAAAACATTGAACCTTTCTGTCAGAGAGGATGATAAATGAATTTTGAAGGTTTGACCCCATGCGTGCGTTCCCCGATGCGCTGTTGTTAAGACGTCCGAGACATATGCCTATGACGACCGTAACAGGCTGACGAGGACGACCCATCCTGACGCCGCACAGAGTACATAGGGACGTTGTTTCTAATTATGATATAAACTTGACAGGCAGAAGAGATTTCAATAGAATGATTCATGCCGCGTCAAGCTCGATTGGATATACCTGGGGCACTGCATCACATAATGGTGCGTGGAATCAACAGGTCGAGTATATTTGAGGATGAGCAGGACAGGGTTAAATTTCTTGAGAGGTTAGGTGGGGCAATAACAGCGGGACAATGCACTGTGTATGCTTGGGTTCTGATGAGCAATCATGTGCATATTTTGTTCAAGAGCGGCAAGGAAGGCATATCCAGCGTTATGAGAAAGCTTCTTACGTGGTATGCTCAATATTATAATCGGCGACACAAGCGCACCGGACATCTTTTTGAAAACAGGTACAAATCCATTCTTTGCGACGAGGCCACCTATCTTGTTGCCTTGGTGAGGTATATCCATCTCAATCCGATGCGAGCGGGCATAGTCAAAACAATCGAGGAATTGGACCGGTACCCCTGGAGCGGTCATGGTACGATTGTCGGCAAAGAGAAGCATACATGGATGGATACGGATTACGTAATGGCACAATTCGGCATTACCCGCAGAAAAGCGAAAGAGGAATACCGAAAGTTCATGGGTGAAGGAGCAAGGCAAGGGCATATCAAGGAATTGACCGGCGGCGGTCTGATTCGAAGCCAGGGCGGATGGTCACAGGTGCTGGCAATGAGGCGGAGAGGGCAGAAGGAAGAATTTGACGAGCGCGTCTTGGGCGGAGGGGATTTTGTCAATAATATTTTGAAAGAGGCCGAGAATCGGGAACTGCGTCAGCTTAAGGCTAAACGATCCGGCAAAAAAATCCAGGAAATCCTCGAAGAGGAATGTGAAGAACATGGGATCAGTCTCCCCGAATTACAGGGCGGCAGCAAGCGAAGGAAAGTGAGCGATGCACGAGTTGTGATCGGAGTGCGATGCAGGGAAGAGCTCGGTCTGTCAGCGGCCGAAATTGCCCGGCATACAGGCGTGAATACGTCGGCGATTACACGGGCAATTGAGAGAGCGGAAAGACATGATAAATATCACAAATAGAAACAACGTCCCTTATATCCGTATGCGTCGGCGATTACACGGGCAATTGAGAGAGCGGAAAGACATGATAAATATCACAAATAGAAACAACGTCCCTTATATCCGTACAACGTCCCTTATATCCGTATGCTCGAGCTTGCAGAGGACGGGATCAGGAAGATCATCGCTGTTCAGAGGGCGGCGCTGGGGGAAAAGTAACGGACCGTTAAACGTATCTTCTCAGTTACAGGTGCAGCTTATTCACCTCTTTGGAAAAGATGGGTCAGGGGAGAGGGGGAACATTGGTAACGCCACCCGTAACTGATGAAGGCTTACATTCAAGCGGTTCAGGCGGTTTCCGTATTTCTGTGAATAAGTTATAATAACGCCTGCATAAAGCGGGACAATCCGGATGAATCCGTTTTGGCATAAGCAATAGATGAAAATAATTTATACTGCGATATTTATGGTTTTATTAATGTACTGTACCGGTCTGCGGGCGGCTGAAGACGTCCCCTCCGGTGAGACGGCGGAAACCGCCGTAGCCAGGACCGTGGAAGCGGTCCTGTCCTTATTTAATCCTGTAAGCGGGAAGGTCTCGGAAGTCGCGGACGGGAAGGTCTTAGTGAAGTTCTCTGAAGCGGCAACCCTCAGAAAGGGCATGCGCTTTTCAGTGTTCCGGGAGGGAAGGCCGTTTCATCATCCTGTCACGGGCGCGCTGATCGGGTATGCCGAGGATTTCGCCGGAAGGATTGAGGCGACAGGGGAAACGGTGAAGGAGGGACTTCACACGTGCTTGATAATCAGCGGCGGTCCCAAAGCAGGTGATACGGTCAGGATCAGCTCGTCAAAGATCAGGGTCGCTTTTTTCCAGGAACGAAAATCCGACTGGGGATTATCGGAGACTTTTTACGCCTCATTAAAAAAGACGGGGCGTTTTGAGATAGTCGAGGTGTATACGCCGACTTACAAACCGGAGGACCTGTCGCAGCTTGCAAGAGACAGGAACGCGGAGGCGGTATTGCTGTTTTCAACGCCTGTCAGGGATGAAAAGAGGTTTGTGAAGACCGCGCTGTACTGGTCCGATGACGCTAAAATGTTAGCCGAGACCGAAGAGACGGCCGGCGCGGGCCTCACGGATATGGCCCCGCCGGAGGAAAAATTCATCTCCTCGTCTCTGACTGAAACCGTGCCGTGGGGGAATTACCGCCTTGAAGCGGGACAATTGTTTGCGACGGGCGACGTCGACGGCAACGGCCCCGCGGAGCTCGTAGTAAGCGACGGGAACGATTTGAGGATTTACAGTTTCAGGGAAGAGCTCCAGGCGACATGGGTCATAAAAGGCTCAACCGGAGAGAAGCATATATCCGTCGATGTGCTGGATGTCAATAATAACGGAAGGGCCGAGATATTCGTCACGTCATTAGCGGGCGACACCGCGATGAAGACGGATGACGGCAGGCCCGGCGGCAAGACGGTCGGCATTTCAGTCAGATCTTTTGTCGTTGAATTTGACCCGTCCGGGGGTTACAGAAGAATAAGGGACGACCTGCCGTATTTTTTCAGGGCGGAGGGGAGGATGCTGCTTATGCAGAAATTCGACCCTGCCAGGGGATACGGGGGCGCTGTCAATGAGGGGGAGTGGAAGGACGGCGATTATCAGGCCGGCAGGCAGCTTGCGCTTCCGCCCGACGTCAACATATACGGGTTCACCTTCGTGGACTGGCAGAATAAAGGGACGGACCATATTATAACGTTCGATGACGACGGGTATGTAATCCTCTACGACGGCGAGGGACATGCCCTCTGGAGGAGCGGGAGGTCCTATGGGAAGTTTGTTCATTCATTTCAAACCGAAAGATACTCGGTCGCGAATCCTTCGGTAAAGCGGTTTGTCAGGGGAAGGCTCATACCTGTCAGGACAGGGCGCGGCGCGGAGGTCCTGGCGGTCAGAAGAATATCTCTCGTATCGCAGGCGCCCGGTCTCGGGACAAAAGGCGCGGAGGTCTATTCGCTCTGGTGGGACGGCAGCGGGATGGATGAAAAGCCGGTCCTGACGGACATCCCCGGCAATGTGACCGACTACCGGGTTGAAGGGGAGAAGCTGTTTCTCATCGCAAAGGGCGACCTGCTTTCATTCGTCAAAAATGCCGTCACAGGGGAAATGTCAAAGGGCAGCGTGCTTTATTATTACAATTTAGTAAATAAATAATCGTAGGGGCGGGTTTCAAACCCGCCCTGCTGTTAAAGCTTATGTTATTAATTTTCAGACATCTTAAATGTCAGTTACAGACGCAAAGGGGAGGCTGCGGAGTAATTTCTATAATCGACAAACACCATTTTACATTTCTGCTTCTGCGCGCTTCTTGTCTTTTTCCTGTTCTTAACTCTTTACTCTTAACTCTTGACTCTTTTTTAAAGGTGTCGTATAGAAATTCCTCCGCAGCCTCCCCTTTGCGCCCTGAGTATGTCTTTTCTAAATTTTGTACGGGCGACCCGGCGGGTCGCCCCTGCGTCTTTCCCTTGCCCCTTGCCCCTTGCCCCTTGCCCCTGCTGTTGAAACGGAGCCCCCTGTGAACATCAGACACGTCGCGCTTATCATGGACGGCAACGGCAGATGGGCCAAGCGCAAGGGGTTCCCACGCATCGAGGGGCACAGGAACGGCGTGAAGAGGGTAAACGAGATTATTGAGACCGCTGTTGAGCTCGGCCTGGAAGCGGTCACCTTTTACACCTTTTCCATGGAAAACTGGAAGAGGCCCGCTGCAGAGGTAAACGCCCTTATGCGTCTTTTGTACAGATACCTCAAAAGCGAAATGAACAGGCTTCACAGGATGAACGTGGTCTTCAGGGCGATCGGTGATATTGAAAAGCTTCCCGAAAATATCCGGAAGGTGGCAAGGGAGTTTGAAGACCTGACAAAAAATAATACCGGCCTTATAGTCTCAAGCGCCCTGAGCTACGGAGGCAGGGCGGAGATTATTCATGCGGTGAAAGATATGACGGCGGCCGGGGTGAAGGCCGAGGACGTCGATGAAACGCTTTTTGCGTCTTATCTTTATACCAGGGGAATACCGGACCCTGACCTGATCATACGCACGAGCGGTGAAATGAGGCTCAGTAATTTCCTTCTCTGGCAGGCGGCTTATGCGGAGTTTTATTTTACAGAGACCCTCTGGCCCGATTTCGGCAGGGAGGAATTCATAAACGCGATAATGGAATACCAGGGGAGGGAGCGAAGGTTCGGGGCCTTGCCTGAAATCAGGAGAGCATGACGCGGAAACAGGGCAAAAACAGTTCATTTGTAAAGAGGCATGTAGTCGGCGCGCTGGCCCTGCCTGTCTTTGTCGCTTACGTTTATTATCTGCCGCCGTGGCCCTGGTTCCTGACCCTGCTTGCGGTTGTCGCCGTCACGGCCCTGTGGGAATTTTATGCGATGTTCAGGGTGCCGGTCAAGCTGTATCTGCCGGGTATAATGATCGGCGCGGCATTGTTTTATCTGTCCTGCCGCCACCCGGACCAATTTTTTTACGGCGTCTTTTCCGGTCTCTGCGCCCTTCTCCTGCTGAGGCTTGTCCTGTCGTCTTCGCCGTCGGGCGCCATGTCTGAAATCGGACCTGTTGCCACGGGCTTTTTTTATGTGGCGGTTTTTTTGAGCTACCAGTGGCTGTTGAGGACAGGGAAGAACGGCCTGGAGTATATCTTCCTTCTTTATGTTTCCGTGTGGCTGTCCGACAGTATGGCCTACTACGTAGGGACGTACATGGGACGCCTAAAACTGTGCCCGTCCATAAGCCCCAACAAGACCGTTGAAGGGGCCGTCGGGAGCGTTGCAGGCGGGGCGCTGGGCGCTGTAATCGTCAATAATATATTTCTCATTCCCGGCCTGTCGGTCCAGAGGGCGGCTGCGATAGGGGTAATATTAGGGACAGCGGCAGTGGCCGGTGACCTGATTGAATCCATGTTCAAGAGGGACGCGGGCGTCAAGGATTCGAGCAACCTCATTCCCGGTCACGGCGGCGTGTTGGACAAGATCGACGGCTTTCTTGTGGCCGGGCCGGCGTTGTATTTTATCGTGAGGTACTTTTGAAGAGGATATCCATCCTTGGGGCCACGGGCTCCATCGGCAGAAATACCGTAGAAGTAATCGGCGGCCATCCCGATAAATTCAGGGTCGTCGGGCTTGCGGCAAAAAACAATATCAGCCTGCTCGAATCCCAGATACGAAGATTCAGGCCCGAGGTTGTTGCGGTGTATGATGAAGCCGCGGCGGAGAGACTCCGGAAAAAAGACCTCCACGTCGAGATATGTTCGGGTGAAGAGGGTCTTGTCAGGGCCGCGACCCTGAACAACGCGGACCTGGTTGTGTCCGCCATAGTCGGCTCCCCGGGACTGGTCCCGACATATGAAGCCATAAGGGCGGGCAAAGACATAGCGCTTGCAACAAAAGAGGCCCTTGTAATGGCGGGCGGGCTGGTCATGGCCGAGGCGGCGAGGCGTGGAGTCAGGGTCCTCCCTGTAGACAGCGAGCACAGCGCGATATTCCAGTGTTTAAACGGAAGGGACATGAAGGAAGTGGAGAAGATCGTGTTGACCGCTTCAGGAGGACCTTTTTACAGAAAGCATATCTCGGAGTTTGAGGCCATAACTCCCGAAGACGCGCTGAGGCACCCGACGTGGGACATGGGCAGAAAGATCAGCATAGACTCAGCCACGCTGATGAACAAGGGGCTTGAGGTGATCGAGGCCTGCTGGCTGTTCGACCTTCCTCCTGAAAAGGTCGAAGTGGTCCTGCACCCTCAGAGCATTATTCATTCGATGGTCAAATTTATCGACGGCTGCGTTATAGCGCATATGTCCGTTCCCGACATGAAAGGACCGATCAGTTATGCCCTTTCCTGGCCCGGCAGGTTTGACGCGGTCCTGCCCGCGCTTGACCTTGCGGCGGTCGGAGAGCTTACGTTCCTGGCGCCGGACACGAAAAAATATCCGTCCCTGCTCCTTGCGTATGACGCGATAAGGACCGGAGGCACCATGCCGTGCGTATTAAATGCTGCAAATGAAGTCGCCGTGGAGGCCTTCCTGGACCGGAGAATTTCATTTACGGATATACCCCGCGTCATATCAAAAACCATGTCGGGCCACAAGGTCCTGAAATCTGATAGTATAGATACGGTCATAAATGCGTCGAACCGGGCCAGGGAACAGGCGCGGGAGATCATTGAGAGTCAAGAGTCAAGAGTCAAGAGTTAAGCAGGGCAGACCTGTGTGTCTGCCTATTTGCGCGGGCTGCGTCTCGCCCGTGATATAATTTATAAATTAAAATACTTTTTAAAGGAACATAAAAAAATATGACGATTTTATGGGCGGTAATTTTTTTCGGTTTACTGATCTTCTTTCACGAGCTGGGACATTTTATATTTTCAAAGGTCCTCGGCGTGAAGGTGTTGAAGTTTTCTCTTGGCTTCGGCCCAAAGGTGTTCGGGAAGAAGATCGGCGAGACCGAATACCTGATTTCCGCGGTGCCTCTGGGGGGATACGTGAAGCCGCTTGGAGAGGAGCCGGGGGAAGAGCTCGCGGAGGAAGACAAGCCGAGGGCCTTCCAGTTTCAGAGCGTATGGAAACGGGCGCTGATTGTTGTTGCGGGGCCTGTCTTTAATCTCGTGCTGGCATACCTCATCTTTCTCCTTTTCCTCGGTCTCCATCTCCCTGTAGCGATACCCAAGCTGGACAGCATGACGTCCACCATCGAGAGCGTTATGGAAAACTCCCCCGCGATGAAGGCCGGGCTGAAAGACGGCGACACCATTGTCGAGATAGAAGGGACCGCCATAATGGACTGGAATGAAATGGCAGGGATTTTCTCAAAGAACCCGGAAAAGGAATTGACGCTGAAGGTCAGGAGGGGCAATGAGTCTTTCATCGTGAAGATCACTCCCGAACCCGCGGAGGCAAAGGACGAAAGCGGCAAGGACATAGTGGTCGGGAGGATAGGGATTTCAAAGAAGATCGACGCCACAGTGATCCAGAGCGATAGCATCTTCACCGCGCCGGTAAAGGCCCTGCAGGCGGTATACGGCTGGTGCGCTCTTACCGTGGACGTTGTTGTCAAACTGTTTACCGGAGGGGTGTCTACAAAACAGGTAGGGGGCCCCATATTGATAGTCGATGCGGCGGCAAAGGCAGCCTCGGTAGGGGCCTTCGCCTACTTTAATTTTATCGCGATAATCAGCATTAACCTTGCTGTGCTCAACCTGCTGCCGGTCCCTGTCCTTGACGGGGGGCACCTCATGTTTTTTGCGATTGAGGCCTTGAGGGGCAAGCCGCTGAGTGAGAAGGTAATGACCATAGCAAACAGGATCGGCATGTCTTTATTATTCCTGTTGATAGCGTTCGTTTTCTACAATGACATTGTCAGGATCGTGGTCCCCTGGTTACAGAAAAGCATGGGGCAGTAGGAGATAGTGACAGTGACAAGTGACGAGTAACAAGTGACTGATAATCTGAAAAAATTACGTGTCGCTCGTTACTTGGTACTTGTCACCTTTTGAAAAATGACAAGACCCCCTGAAATAAAGAAGCAGGTATCCTCGGGCGGCGTAATATTCAGGTCTTCCGAAGACGGCGTAGACGTCGCGCTCATTGAAGTGAGGGGAGGGAAGACCTGGTGCCTTCCCAAGGGACTGATAGATAAAAACGAGGACCCGCCTGCCGCGGCGCTGAGAGAGGTAAGAGAGGAATCGGGGCTGAAGGGGAAAATATTAGACAAGATAGGGCACATATCCTACTGGTACTTTATAGACAAGAACAGGACCAAGGTGCATAAGACCGTGCATTTTTTTCTCTTGAAATACGTCGAGGGGAGCACGGACGATCATGACCACGAAGTGGATGAATCACGGTGGTTTCCTATCGATGAGGCAATAGAAACGCTGGCCTATAAAAGCGAGAAGGAGATTATGCGGAAGGCGAAGAGTATGATCGAGGGTCTGTCTTCTGCTCAGTGAACATTAAATACTTGCAAGCTGACTCCTGCGGCGCCGCGATTGCTGCAGGCATCGGCGATCCCCCGGTCGGGTCCTATCAAAATCAAAAGAAGATATGATCCTAAAAACGGCAGTTAGACGTAAGCACTACCCTGTTTGACGGATTAGATTTACAGGATTTCCCTCCAGGTAACCGAGCAATTTTCTGAAAGCATGAATTGCAATGATCTTTAAACTTAGAAAAAGCAGTTAACCACAGAGGCACGGAGGCACAGAGTTAAAAAATAAGAGAAAAGGCCAATATGAATCATTCACCTAAGTGATGAAGCAAAATTATTCGATAACCTCTTGTTTTCTCAGTGTCTCTGTGC
>JACRHD010000027.1 GCA_016234115.1 Nitrospirota bacterium | reverse complement strand
TCCGCTCCTTAAAAGGTCACTGGTTGTTGCCTGATGTTTATAACGGAAAAACATTTGTCGATGGGGTTATAAAACAGGAATCAAAGGTGCTGGAAAGGATGGCCGCCTGATGGCTATTTACACACCTATTGACAAGACTCCGAAAAAATAGGATGCTGACCTTGAGGGGACATGGCTGAAGTTAAAAGGTTTGGGCTCTTAGCGTAGGCAGGGAATAACCTTTTAATCAGAGGTCAGCATCCGTTGTCATAGAACTTAATTCGGTGAGGCCCTTAACGGGCAGTTTTAGTACAAATTGATTATACAAAAAAGGCTTTATTTTGTAAACGCCGGCTATTTGCGAGGATGTTACCGTTTTGAAATGACACATTTCCAGAATCCACCACCTAACCACAGAGGGCACAGAGAAAAGATTTATCTATCCGCAGATTACACAGATTTCACAGATTGAAAAAATATTTCTAAATACATCTGTGTTAATCAGTGTAATCTGTGGATTAATATTTAATTTTTCCTCTGTGCCCTCTGTGGTTTGTCTCTTGATGGTGAATCAGGGATTTGGATTTATATTGTCGGATATTGTTATAATTGGTAGCGGCAATTTTTACTTTAAATTTCCATTTAGCGACAATAAACTCCAAGGAGAACAAATGAGCAAGCTTGATGTTGTAGAACCGGTCAAATTGACACTAAGTTCAAAATTCAGGTTCAGGTGTCATAAGGGCATAAAGTGTTTCACCAAGTGCTGCAGCAACATAGATATCCTCTTGACGCCGTACGACGTTGTCCGACTTAAAGAAAGGCTTGGAATGTCGTCGGAAGAATTTATCGAAAATTATATCAATATGAAAGTCGATGAGAAATCATCGCACCCCTACGCAATGCTCAAAATGAATGAAGACAAGGAAAGGAATTGCCCCTTTGTGACCGCGGAAGGATGCACAGTGTATACGGACCGTCCCGCCAACTGCCGTTACTATCCGATCGGACAGGGGACATTGAGGAAAAAGAAGAAGGACGATTCCGGCATCGAAGAAGAAGAATTTTATTTTTTTATCAGGGAGCCCCATTGTTACGGGTATCACGAGAAGAAGCAGTGGACCATAGCTTCATGGAGGAAAGATCAGGAAGTTGATTTATATGACGGGGTAAACAGGGAGTGGAAGACTGTTCAGTTGAGAAAAAACCTTCCCGGTCATCCTGAACTAAGCGAGAACAAGCAGATACAGTTTTTCATGGCGAGCTATGATCTGGACAGGTTCAGGAGATTCATATTTGAGAGCAGGTTCTTAGAAGTATTTGATCTTGATGAACAAACAGTGGAAAAAATCAGGACCGATGACATTGAGCTGGTAAAATTCGGGGCGAGGTATATCAAATACATCATGATGCTTGAAGAGAGCCTGAAAGTAAAAGACGAGGCATTGAAGGAGAAGGAGAAGAAGAATTGAAAACAGGCAGTAGGCGATGGGCCATAGGCAATAGTTTTCCCATAGCCCATTGCCTCTAACCCTAACCTATACCCTTTTTAAAATTTAAAGGAGGACTTGGAAAATGGACTGGGGAATGAGGAACCGGCTTGCACAGATTATTCAGCCTGACGGACACTGTTTTTTTATGCCGATAGATCACGGGTATTTTCAGGGACCTACGAGTTGTCTGGAAAGGCCGGGGGAGACCATCAAGCCTCTCCTTCCGTACGCGGACGCGCTTTTTGTTACAAGAGGCGTATTACGCAGCGCCGTAGATCCCGTCAAAAGCAAACCCGTTATTCTCAGGGTGTCCGGAGGCACCAGCATGGTGGGGGAGGACCTTGCAAATGAAGGACTCACTACCTCGATAGAGGAAATACTGCGCCTCAACGTATCTGCCGTGGGGATGTCTGTTTTTATCGGCACCAAATATGAAAGGGAAACGCTCCTGAACCTCGCGAAACTCGTCAACGAATGTGAGCGGTACGGCATTCCCGTAATGGCGGTCACTGCCGTAGGAAGGGAGCTTGAGAAAAGGGACGCCCGTTATCTTGCATTATGCTGCAGGATAGCCGCGGAGCTTGGCGCGAGGGTCGTTAAAACATACTGGTGTGAAGACTTCGATAAGGTGACAAACGGATGTCCTGTGCCGGTTGTTATGGCAGGGGGGCCGAGATGCGATACTGAGCTTGAGGTCATGGAATTTGTCTACGATGGAATGCAAAAGGGCGCCATAGGAATTAATCTCGGCAGGAATGTCTGGCAGAATAAATACCCTGTTGCCGTCATGAAAGCGCTGCATTCAATTATTCATAAGAAGGCGACGGCGAAAGAGGCGCACGAAGTATTTATAGAGGAAAAGAATAAGATAATGAAAAAATAGGGTCAAGGGGCATGGGTCAAGGGTCAAGTAAAGTCCTTTGCCCCTTGACCCCTGACCCTTGCCCCTTCAGTTATGCGCGTATTAATGTACTACAACAACAGGGACGTTCGGACGGAGGAGATGCCTGTTCCACAAATAGGTACAGGAGAGCTGCTTGTCAGGGTTTTCGCAAGCGGCATATGCGGCAGCGATGTCATGGAATGGTACAGGATCAAAAAAGCCCCGCGCGTTCTGGGTCATGAAATCACGGGCGAGATCGTCGAGGTCGGGGACGGCGTCAACAAGTACAAAAAGGGGGACAGGGTCTTCGTCTCTCATCACGTGCCCTGCAATAATTGCTATTATTGTCTTAATGGCTCTCATACGGCATGCGAAACCCTGCACAGGACAAATTACGACCCCGGCGGCTTTGCGGAATATATAAGAATTCCACAAATTAATGTCGATAGGGGCGTTTATCTCCTGCCGGAAGACATGTCTTATGAAGAAGGCACATTTATCGAGCCGCTGGCCTGCGTTGTTCGAGGGCAGAGACTCGCGCGTCTTAAGGCAGGACAGACGGTTATAGTTATCGGCAGCGGTATTTCAGGGCTTATACATATAGCGCTTGCCCGGGCGCTCGGGGCAGGACGTATTATCGCCACCGATATTAATGAATACCGTCTTGAGGCGGCGAAACGTTTCGGGGCGGATGCCGTGATAAATGCAAAAGACGATGTCCGGAAACGGTTGATCGAGCTTAATGAAAACAGGCTTGCAGACCTTGTCATCGTCTGCGCCGGAGCGCTTGCGGCGTCCACAACTGCGCTAAATTGCATAGACCATGGGGGCACGGGCCTGTTTTTTGCCGTACCCGAACCGGGGATCATGGTCCCCGTCCCGATGAATGATATGTGGCGAAATGAAATAACCCTGATGACTTCTTACGGCGCGAGTCCCCTTGATCTCGAAGTCGCGCTGAACCTGCTGCGCAATCGCAGGGTTGTCCTGAAAGACATGATTACGCACCGGCTCTCCTTTAAGGAAGGCGGACTGGGTTTTCAGCTCGTGGCGGAGGCTAAGGAGTCGATAAAGGTAATACTCGAGCCGCAGAGAAAGGAATAGGCATCCACAGATTACGCAGATTACACAGATGAATGAAAAGACGCCAACGTAACTGAAGAAAAGACGGTCCTTCTTTATTATGGTTGTGGTTTTCAACTAATCTGAGAAATCTGTGCAATCTGCGGATAAAAAATAATCGGAGGGAAATGAATGTCATTACTTGTGGTTGGGTCTGTTGCATTTGATTCTGTAAAAACTCCATTCGGAGAAGTAGATGAAGTTTTGGGCGGCTCGGCCACTTATTTTTCAACGGCCGCAAGCTATTTTACAAACGTATCCATTGTCGCGGTAGTCGGCACTGATTTCCCCGACAAACACCTGTTGTTTTTGAAAAGCCGCAGGATCGATATCGAAGGAATAGAGAAAAAGGAGGGGAGGACCTTCAGGTGGAAGGGAGAGTACGGATATGAATTGAACGAGGCCCGCACGCTTGATACGCAGCTAAATGTCTTTCAGGCCTTCAAACCGAAGCTGCCCGAGAAATATAAGGACAAAAAGGTCGTCTTCCTTGCCAATATCGACCCGGACCTGCAGAGAGAAGTGCTGCAGCAGGTGAAAGAGCCGGCGCTTGTCGCCTGCGATACGATGAATTTCTGGATTGGGGGGAAAAAGGGTCCCCTGCTTGAAACTTTGAAATTAGTTGATATACTTCTTATAAATGACGGAGAGGCGAGGGAGCTGTCCGGAGAGCCGAACCTCGTGAAGGCCGCTAATATCATACTTTCGTACGGGCCCAAGACTCTCATCATTAAACGCGGTGAATACGGAGCGCTTATGTTCAGTGGTAAAAAGGTGTTTGCCGCTCCGGCTTATCCGCTGGAATCCGTCTTTGATCCTACCGGCGCCGGAGACTGTTTCGCGGGGGGGTTCATGGGCTACCTTGCAAATACGATGAACTTTCAGGAGGCCAACATAAGGAAGGCGATAATCTTCGGAAGCGTGATGGCTTCATATAATGTCGAGGCCTTCAGTCTTGACAGGATAAAGAGTCTCGACTATTCTGAAATTGAGGACCGTTATATGGAATTCAAGAAGCTTACGCATTTCGATGATCTGGGATAATTTACCACAGAGGCCACAGAGTGAAGATTTTTTCAGTCCGCAGATTTCTCAGATTCCCACTGATTAGGGAAAGATTTTTTTCAAAAATCTGTGTTAATCTGTGTAATCTGTGGATCGTTACAAAGATATGCATGAATCGTTAAAACAGTACGTACAGCAGATTACCCAATTGCCGACGATACCGGCGGTTGCGCAGCAGGTGCTGAAACTTGTTCATGATGAATTCACTCCGGTGGAAAAACTGGAAAATATCATCGAAAACGATCCGCCGATCGCCGCTAAAATAATCAGTGTCGCCAACTCTGCTTTTTTCGGATATAAAACTCCGACCCAGACCGTCAGCGACGCCATCATGAGGATAGGTTTCGACAACGTCAGGGACATTGCGTTCGGCATCTCCCTGATGACCGTCTTTGAAGGCGAAGAGAGGGCCGGAGCGTTTGAATATCAGAGAATTTTCAATCACTCCGTGACCGTCGGGATGGTGGCGCAGTTGATATCGAAAGACCTGCGGACGAAATTCACTGAGGAAATTTTTATGAACGGGATACTGCATGACCTGGGATACCTGGTGCTGAATAAATATTTCTCCGATACGTACATGAAGGTGCTGCATATTTTTGAGAAAGAACAGTCGCTTCTGGAGGCGGAGAAGAAAGTCTTCAGCTTCACCCATGCCGACATAGGCGCATGGCTTGCTGAAAAGTGGAACCTGCCCGACGGCATACTGGACACGATTCTTTACCACCACAATCCGTCCCAGGCGACAAAGAAGCTGAAACGCGTCTCGGTCGTCCATATCGCCGACTACATAGTGAGCAGCGGCGTCTTCAGCGTCACAAAGAGCAATCCCAATTATCCCCTTGAAGCCGCCTCCTTTGAAATACTCGGAATCAGGGAGGACTACCTCGGAAAGATTGAAGAAAAAATCAGGTCCGGGGAGGTTATCTGATCCCGAGCCTCGCAAGAATACGCCTTACCTGTTTTTCCGTGCGCACGGTATCATAGCTGTTGTTTATCACGAAATCCGCGAGCTTTATTTTCCTCGTTACAGGCATCTGGGCCCGGAGCCTTGCGTATATCTCATCTCTTGAAACCCCTTTTTTTAGAAGCCTGCCGACAGCCGTGTCCCTTCTGCAATAAACGGCAACTGTCCGGTCGAAATATTTTTCATATCCGGCTTCGAACAGGAGAGGGACCTCAAAGACAATCAGGGCGGAAGGGTCTTTCTTCAATATCCCCGAACCGGTCTCCTTTATCATCTTCAACACCTGGGGATGTATGATCCTTTCAACGGCCTTCCGCTTTTCCGGGTCCCTGAAGATTATCTCAGCCACACGCTTTTTATTCAATGACAGTCTGGATCGGTCCCCCGTCAGGACACCCCTGCCGAGCGTGTGGACAATCTGCCTGATAGTTGCAGGTTTTTTCAGAATCCCATGGACGAATTTGTCAACGTCAAATGAGCGTGCGCCAAGTTTCCGGAACAGTTGCAAGACAGTGGTCTTGCCCATCCCGAAATTTCCTGTAAGTCCTATGGTCGGCATAGGGAATTATAACAAACTACCCCGGCCCAAATCCTGCCGGAATTCTTGACTTACCTATATAAGGCTGATAATATAATTCACCTTTTAGGATCAAGAAACCACAGAGACACAGAGGCACAGAGGAAATACTGGAAGATATGAAGATGTGAATATGAGAAGATATGAAGTTAAGAGCTTTTTTCTCAACTTCATATGTTCTTGACTTCTTAGTCGTTCTCTGTGTCTCAGTGCCTCTGTGGTTATAAAATACACCAATGAAGGAGCCTGAACCTATGAAGATAGCAATCGGCTGCGATCACGCGGGTGTGGCCATGAAAAATGAGATAACCCCTGTTCTGAAAGAGCTCGGAGTCGAATGGGAAGATGTCGGCACAAATACCGAGGAATCCGTTGATTATCCCGACTTCGGCGAGAAGGTCGCGGAACTGGTGTCAAGCGGAAAAATCGAAAGGGGCGTCCTTGTGTGCGGCACCGGCATCGGCATGTCGATTGTCGCCAACAAATTCCCTAATGTGAGGGCCGCGTTATGCGGTGAAACTTATTCCGCGAAGATGAGCAGGCTCCATAATGACGCCAATCTGCTTGTCCTGCCGGGACGTAACATAGACGGACAGACCGCGGCTGAGATTGTAAAAACCTGGTTTACGACGCCCTTTGAAGGCGGGCGTCATCAGAGAAGGCTTGACAAGATCAGGGCGATAGAATCGAGGCTTTGTAAATGAGGATGACCGAACTGAAGAAGACCGACCCCGAGATTTATAACGCCATCGTAAAGGAAATGGAGCGTGAACGGGAAAAGATCGTCCTGATTGCTTCCGAGAATTACGCGAGCAGGGCGGTGCTTGAAGCGCAGGGGTCGGTATTGACGAACAAATACGCGGAAGGCTATCCGAATAAGCGTTATTACGGCGGCTGCGAATATGCCGACGTAGTGGAATCGCTGGCCATTGAAAGGGCCAAAAAGCTCTTCGGCGTCGAACACGTGAATGTTCAGCCCCACTCAGGGACCCAGGCCAATATGGCCGTGTATTTTTCTGTATTGAAACCGAAGGACAAGATCCTCGGGTTAAGTCTCAGCCACGGAGGACATCTGTCTCACGGCGTGCAGGTAAATTTTTCAGGGATGCTGTATAAAACATATTCTTACGGAGTGGACAAGAAGACGGGATTGATCGATTATGATGAAGTGAGAAAACTGGCCAAAAAACATAAGCCCAAAATACTTCTTGCGGGCGCCAGCGCTTATTCGAGGACAATCGATTTCAAGGCCCTGTCCGGGACGGCAAAAGAAGTGGGCGCATATTTCCTTGCCGACATTGCTCATATCGCCGGACTCGTTGCTACAGGCAATCATCCTTCACCTGTGCCGTACGCGGATTTTGTAACTACTACTACTCACAAAACCCTGAGGGGGCCGAGGGGGGGCATGGTAATGTGCAGGGCCGAATATGCCAAAGCAATAGATAAGATGATCTTCCCCGGATTGCAGGGGGGGCCGCTCATGCATGTTGTAGCGGCAAAGGCGGTGGCGCTTAAAGAAGCGATGATGCCTGAATTCAAACGGTATCAGCTCCAGATCATCAGGAACGCAAGAGAACTCTCCGAAGCGCTTCTGAGCAGGGGGTTCAACATCATATCAGGCGGGACCGATACGCATTTAATGCTTATAGATCTGACCGGCAAGAATATTACCGGCAAAGAAGCCGAGTCCGCCCTTGATCTGGCAGGCCTTACCGTGAATAAAAACTCCATACCTCACGATACACTGCCGGCAACTATAACGAGCGGCATAAGGATAGGCACCCCGATAGTCACGAGCAGGAATATGAAAGAGCACGAAATGGTCATAATCGCCGACCTTATTTCCCGCGTGATAAACGAGCCGCACAACATAACGGTTATCAATCAGGTCAGGGACAGGGTCAAAGAACTGTGCAGGAAATTTCCCGTTTACGGGGACATCGAGATTTAAATGACTTTTCCGAAAATCCCCCATTGATTGTTTTAGGGGGTATTCAGGACTGAACGCGTTAAGAATTCAAAAGTGTCTGAGCGAAGCGAGTTTTTTGAATTCAGCGGGCAGTCCTGAATACTTCCGTTTAGAAACAATCCGGGGCGGCCTTTGTTGGTTACTTATTTGGCCGCGCAAATAAGTGACCGGGGTTTGGGGCAGAGCCCCATTTACCTGAAGTTCTTCATCATGTCCTTCATATTGAAGGACCTCCGCCTCCCATACCGGGCATGGACATATTCTTGTAACCGGCCGGAATTTCAAAGAGCTTAGGGTCCTGTTTGGCAATCTTTATGTTCTTGAGCTCGATCTTCATCCTCACATTCCTGCCTTCGGCCTTTGCGGCGGCGTCCATCTTTACCAGCATGCCTTCTTTGGCCTCCCACATGAGGCCTTCGTATTTACGGCCCTGCGGATCTGTTACGATGACTTTGCTCTTTGTCGTGTTTACCTTCCTCATTTTACCCTGTGAGTGATAGACTTTTGAGTGCATGGCCATGCCTTCGGCCTCCATATACTCATCGGCGGAATATTCCACACTGCTGTCCTGCATCAGCATCTTCTCTGCAGCCACGGCCGCAGATCCTGAAAGCATGATGATGCCTAAAAGGAATAAGCCCCACTTTAATATTTTCACTGATCGCCCTCCTTTTTTTGTTTCAGACAGATGTCCTTTGACGAAATCAGGTTATCACTGTATGAACTGTTTGTCAATTATAACGGGCAAGCTCTGAATTCCCGCCTCTGGATTCAAATTTAAATCTCTGTGCACTATAATGATTCTGTAATCATAGCTGTTGCTTTTTCATATTAAAATAATTAATGTTTATGTGTAGAGCGGAAACCGACAGGAGGGTATCATAGTGAGCGTTATCTCAAAAGAAGATCTGATTAACAGGGTGGGCGATCTTAAAGTCCTTCCCTTTGTTGCAAGGAAGGTGCTTGAAACATTAAATGACGAGACCTGTACCATAGACGATTTGACCAATATCATAGAAAAAGATCAGACGATAGCGGCAAGGGTCCTGAAAATATCCAACAGCGCGCTTTACGGACTGAGGCACGAAGTCAACAGTCTTCATCAGGCCATTCTTATACTCGGGTTCAAGACGATAAGGAGCCTTGTCCTGTCCGTGTCGACCCGGGCGCTGTATAAAAACTTCGGCATGAAAGAGAAAATATTATGGGACCATTCCGTCGGGACCGCCATCGGCGCCAAGCTGATTTCCTCGGGCTTCGGGTCCGAAGCTATGGAAGTCTCCTTCATCGGGGGACTCATGCACGATTTCGGAAAGGTTGTGATGAATAACGAGACGCCGGACGTCTTTGGAGAGGTGATAATGAAGATATATAATGAGGATGTGGAATCGACGGTCGCCGAGGAAGAGATTTACGGATTCAACCATACGGAGATCGGCGCGCGCGTAATCGGGAAATGGGGCTTTACCCCCCTGCTTGTAAATATCCTTGAGAATCACCATCTGAAGAATTTCAGGCTTGAAGATGAAAAGGACCCTGTTGCTGCAAGGAGCATAGCTATCGTAAATCTCGCTGATCATATGTGCAAGGTTTTAGGCATCGGATACAGGAGTCCCAATGAGGACATCAGGCTGCATGAGCTGCCGTCGGCAGTTTTTCTCAAGGTTGAAAAAAACAGACTGGACCTCCTGACCGGCAATGTCCGGGAGGCGTATGACAAGGAAAAATCGATATTTGAATAATGGGAAAAGACGCGCATGCGTCAAATTCGTCTCTCCGGCGCTGAAAGATTACGGTTGTCGCCGTCAGTTTATCAATAAATAATAAATTGAAGCGTCAAAGCCTTCCCTTACGACGGTCCCGGTTCATCGGGACGCCCCCCGGCCCGTCGGGAATAACAAACTATAAGACATCGCCCGCGCAAGGGTTGTTACACACAGGGCAAGGCTTCAGCCTTGCGTCAGGCAATCCCGAAGGGGGCCCTGCAAATCATCCCGTGGCGGATAATAAAGTCCCGCTAAAGTTCTGCGCGTGGAATGTCGCTAATTAAGCATCTAAAGTTTTTTTAGAAAATGACGAAAAGGTAAAACATCTAAAAGGATTGATGATGATTAATCTCAGAATGACAGGGCAATCCGGGCATGGAGCGGGGACCCTTGGAATTAAAAGGGCGCTACTGATATTGATCTTTTCTGCTGTCGCGTTGTCCGGATGTGAAACCATCAAGTCGGCAAAACAGGTGATGCCGATCAGGGATTACGAGAAACTGCTTATGGGCAGGATCGACGCCGATTATATAGGAAACAAAAACTGTCTCTCGGCCTGCCATTATCATGACAAAATACAGCGTGACTTTGAAGCCAGCACTATGGGCGCGCAGATGTCGAAAAAGTCCGGCATGCCGCTTGTGAACTGCGAATCCTGCCACGGACCCGGCAGTCTTGCCGTCTCGGGGGTAACGCCCGAAATGGTGGAAAAGGACGCGGCCGAAGGGACGCAGACCGCGTGTGATTACAACACCTTTATTGATCTCAAAAACCTGCCGGCCCAGGCCCAATCTCTCATGTGTCTGAAATGCCACGCGGAAAATTCTTCATTCAACCTGCACAACTGGAACGCCGGGGCGCATGCGGTAAGCGATGTCTCCTGTTTCAACTGTCACAACATCCATGCGGGGGAGTCCCTTATAACTGAACCCAGGGACATCAGAGATATGTGTCTTAAATGTCACCAGATGCAGGCCGCCGAGTTTTCGCTCCCGAGCCATCATCCGGTCATGGAGCAGAAGATATTCTGCACCGACTGCCATAATCCGCACGGCACGACCAACGAAGGATTGTTGATTGAATATTCCTTACAGGAGACGTGTACGCGGTGCCATGGAGAAAAGAGAGGCCCCTTTGTCTTTGAACACGCCGACATAAACGACGAGTGCTCGGCATGTCACAACTCGCACGGCTCGGTCAACAACAACCTCCTCAAGGTCAGCGAGCCGTTTCTCTGCCTTCAGTGCCACGGTCCACGCGGTCATCTGCCTGCAACAGAGCAGGCATCAGGAGCATTCTTTACGCGCTGCACGGATTGTCACTCACAGATACACGGCACAGACCTGCCGTCAACCGGCGGGACCGACGGAAGGGGAAAGTTTATTAATTAGTCAAACAGGAACTATATGACAAATAAGATTTATATGAAAATCTTCCTGTTGACCCTGTCTTTCATCATCGCAGGCAGGACATATGCCCAGGATATGGATGACCTGAAGATGCTGGAGGAGTTGGGAATCACGCAGGAGGAAAAGCCTGTGCAATACAGGCATACCGAAATAAAACCGGAAGGGGCCCTCTATCTGGGCTACAGGTTCACCGACTTTTCCGGTTCGAAGAAGGCGTTTGAATATGAACATCCGGATAATGTTCCGGTCTTCGGCGGACGCCTGGAGGCCTACAAATACAATATCAGGCTGCATGCGGACTTCGATGTGCATAGCAAAGAGGACCTCCAGGGGGACGTCAATCTTGCGTACGGGGAGTTGCTGGTTGGAAGGTGGATGCATTCCACGTCATTCCATAACCTGGATAACATCAGGCTGGCGGACCTCGACACGGCTTCTTCGCTCTTCAGCATTGATGCCCGTGACGGCGCTGTGGAGTACGGGATGACAACGAGAATAAATAATGTCGCATTGCGGCTGAAGGCCCCGGACTTTCCGGCCCATGCCTTTTTCAGGTTGTTTTATGTAAATAGAGAAGGGGACTTTCAACAGCGGAGCCTCCTGGGGTCCGGCTTTTTCCAGAACATGAAACGTGTTACGCAGGTCAGGGACATGGACTGGGACACGGAGAAATATGAATTCGGACTAAACAGCCACCTCGGTCACGCGGAAGCTGAATTTTCCCACGTTGAAAAGAAGTTCGAAGTCCGGAAGGGCGATGAGCTGATTGATCGTTATGAGGCGAGCGCCTTCCGTTCACGAAGAGACCTGCCTCATAACAGAGTCTCCGAGCTCGAAGGCTCCTCCAACACGCTGAAAGTTCATTCCAACTACAATGAGCGTGTTGTCGCTTCCGCGACAGTTTCGATAAAGGAGAGGAATAATGAGGACAGCGGCGCAAGCGCCGATATATTGTATGGCGCTGGGACCCTGCAGTGGACCCCGTTGAGCAGGCTTTCGTTCTTTATGAAGTATACTCATACGGATGTCGATGTGGACAATCCCTCGACCGCTTCGATTTCCGGCATGGTGGACGACGGTTCCGGCAATTTCGTTCCGGGGACCTTTACTTTTACGGTCAAGCCCTCCATCTCAAAGACCACGGACGCGTTTTCATTGACAGGGAGATACAGCCCCGAGAGAGGGGTGACACTGAAGGCGAAGTACTCCTTTGAGAATATCGAAAGGGAAAACGCCGACGACTGGGACCTGCAGGATGCCACAAAAAAACACGCCATGCAATTGTCCACGGATTTGCGCATGGTGAAAGGATTGAACTTCAATGCAAAATACATTCATAAGGCGGTCGTCGATCCTTCATATAATATTGAGCCGGACAATTTGGATGAGGGTTCAACGTCGGTCACCTGGACGCCTTCGCCGGGTATAAACCTGCTGGCGATTTACCGCATTGCCGGAGACAAACGGAATGACCTCAATTTCTCGGAGACGGAAAGCGCAAAGGACCGGAGCGCCAGGACGGACAGCTTGATGGGAAGCGGCGCTTTCCAGTTAATGAGAAATCTTTCATTGACGACGAGCTATGCATATTCGCGTTACAGGATCAAGCAGGACATCGTGTATTTTACCGGCAATGACCCTCTCGTCGACGATAGTATCCCGTATGAGGATACGGCTCACGTCTATTCTGCATCTGTTAATTATATTCCTGTAGAGAAGGCAAATGTCTTCGGCCTGGTTGCTTATACGAAGAGCGCCGGAGAATTTTCACCGCGCAGCGCGGACCTCCTGGACCCCGTGTCGGCGGCGTCTTTCAGCAGGCAGAAATTTACGGAGACTTACTACCAGGTCTCGACCGATTATCAGTGCATGAAGAACGTGTCATGCGACGTTGGGTTCAAATACAACAAAATCGACGATACGCTTGACAACATTCACGACAGCAGTCTCGACGGACACGCATATGTAATCATAGTAAGCGTCAAGAAAAAATGGGATTAGGATTTAAATTAAAGAGGGTATTTTTTTTATCGGCGGCTGTAATGCTTGTGCTTTCTCAGGGTCATGCCGCGTCGGCGAAGACAGTCGGCGCGATAATGACCGCCGATATTCAGTATTACAGAGACATTCATAAGGCCCTGGTCGAAGAGATGGGCAAGGACGTGGAGATCGTTGTCCAGAAACCTATGCCGGACCCGATGTCATGGACGAATGCCGCGAGGAAACTCGTGGGCATAGGCGCGAGCGTTATTATTTGCTACGGCGCGCCCGCAACCTTGACTGTCATGAAGGAGACGTCCGACATCCCGATTTTATACGCCGGCGTCTATGATCCCGATTCGATGAACATTTCCGGTAAGAACGCCACGGGAGTCAGTTTGTCCGTGCCTGTCGAAAAGGTCCTTAAGGACCTGAGCGGAATCTCGAAGTTTTCAAAACTCGGCGTCATTTTCAGCAAGTCGGAGAAAGACACGATAATACAGGCGAGGGACATCAAGAAGAGCGAGGGGGCACTGGGCTTCCAGTCGGTCATGTTCGGCATCGGAGACCAGGTGAATAAGGATGATATAAAAGGGGTGGACGCTCTTATAATGACGACCTGCGGCGCCGCAATGTCCAACATCAAAGACATCATCGGCGCAGCCCGCAGAGACAAAATACCAACGGCCGCGTTAATAGGGGGGGGAGAGAATGCCGGCATTATATTGACCGTCACTGCCGACCCTAAAGAACAGGGCGCGGCGCTGGCCGACATGTTGAAAAAAGTTTTGGGCGGCGCAAAGCCGTCTGAAATCCCGGTAAGGCAGTCAAAACAGTTGCAAATAACCGTCAATGTCAAGGAGGCGAAGGCCTGCGGACTCAACGCTTCCGCTAATACCGGCGGGGGCGGAGCCAGGGTAATAGAATAGGGTCAGGATTTACGCGCGTTTCACAGGTATGGAAACTGATGAAGGTCATAAGCCATTAAAGTTTCTTTTGTGAAATATCGAAATAAAGTGAAGGTGAACTTATGAAGACAAAAAAAATATTGATCGGATCCATTATGTTGATTTCAGTGGTAATGGTCCCGCTTGTAATGTTATCGGGTTGCGGAGGCGGGGGAGGGGGATCAGCAGGTTCAGACTCCGGGTCATCGCCTGCAAGCGGGAGTTATGTGGGCATTACCGAGTGCTACGGTTGCCATGCGGACGGTGTCTCGGTAGGAAGCGCGGCCGGGATAGTTGCCGCATCAGCCTCCTGTTGCAGTACAAACATATTCTCGATCTGGAAGAACGGGCCGCACGGGAACTACGAGGGGACCGACTATGCAGGCAGCCCGTCCTTTGCCGATTTGACCGGCTCGGGCTGCTCAACGTGTCATGATGAGCTGGGAGACGGAATGCTCCTCGATGAATATTATCTTAGAACGGGCATAAGCTTTCTGGGCACTGTCGACAGGCCCGTGGTCGGCTGTGAAAGCTGTCACGGTTCCGGAGGCAATCACTTCGGGATCGGCGCGATCCCTTATGCTGCGCCCGGAGCGGACATCTGCGGTAATTGCCATGACGATAATACCCATGTGAGCGATACGTATGTAACGGATTATCTCGAGAGCGGTAGCATTTACACGGATTACCTGGCGTCTCCGCACGCGGGTTCGATAAACAGCGAGATTTATGCGGCGGGAAGTACGACGGATTCAATGGCCGCATGTTCAAAGTGCCACACAGATGAAGGGGCAAGAGAGTATAAAGACATATCGGGTGGTTACAGCACTCTGCTGAATTATGATTATGACAGCGATTCCGATACTGTTAATGAGACTGTTGCCGATGTGAATGCCGTGCAGTGCCGGACGTGTCATGACGCTCATGATCCGAGCCGGCTCCTGATGGCGGCGACTACCGGGCAGTCGGCCGAGTACAATACATGCACCAACTGCCATCAGGTCATTGAAGACAGTTACCACGGCAAAAACAATCCGGGTTCATGGTCGGGCGGCGCGGTGGATTCGGGGTCTCTCGATACTGAAATGATCATTTATGACTCTCACTTCGATGACTCGACAACTGCCGACATAGAAGGTTACAACATTGATCCCTCAAACAGCAGGGCCTGCCGGGACTGCCATAACCAGCACAACGCCGACAAGACCATAAACGTTGAATGGGCAAATTCCTCTCACGGCGGGTTCATACTCCGGACCACACAGGATTCGACAACGCACAAATACGAGGTCACGGAGGACGAGGGACCGGCTTTCGTGCACTATGATTTTAAAGCGGAGAACAGGCAGGCCTGTCAGAGGTGCCACACTGCAACAGGATTCAGGAACATGGCTGACGGCCCATCCGCATATGATCCTGTGAATAACGATTTTTCGTATCTTACGGACAATCAGAGGGAGATGCTCTATTGCTGGGCCTGCCATACGTCAAATGTGGGTGATTTACGGAGTCCGGGCCAATTCGTAAGACCGGACTCAACCAAATATGCGTATCCTTCCGGCAGGAGCATCCCGACGAACATCGCCGGGTCTTATATCTGTGTGAATTGCCATTCAGGCAGGCAGACAGGTCAGTATATAAAGGATTTATCCAGTACGCCATCGTCCAGCTTTTCAAATTATAACCCTCATTACCTCGCCGACGGCGGCATTTTATTCAGGACTATCGGCTATGAATTCTCAGATCTGGATTACAGTAATGTTACGGGTTTTGCTCATGCGTCAATCGGGACGGGAGAAGGCTCCGACGGCGACCAGGGTCCGTGTGTAGGCTGCCATATGCTGACGGATGATGATCATACCAACCATGAGCTGGAACCGGTGGAAAAGGACGACGACGGTGATGTAATAAACATAAAAGTTTATACCAAAGTATGCTCCAGATGCCACGACAGTGAATCGACGTTGATCTCGACGCTGAACACCCGCGACACCCAATATAATGCCGCGCTTGATGCCCTCCAGACCCAGCTTGCGAATGATGGAATATATTATTGCGGAGATTATCATCCGTATTTCTGGAAAAATTCGGCTTCGTGCACTGATTCTGCTAAACGCACTTCTTCGTATCAGTACATGACATGGGCCAATTTAGACACTCTGGGCGCCGCTTTTAATTTCAACCTCCTGAAACACATACCGGTCGCATACGCTCACAATCGTGAGTATGTGAGAAGACTCTTATATGACAGCATCGATTTCCTCGATGACGACGCTCACAACGGGTCCGTTGAGGATACACTCGGGGGGGAAGGCAATGCATTTGACTATCTCAACGGCACGCGATAGAAAGGGTATGAAATATACTGTTAGGGGAACATGACCATGAAAAACCTGATTGAGTTCAATACCATAAGCAAGAAATTTCTTATACCGACCCTGACGCTTGCAGTCGTACTGTTTTGCGCCCTGGGAATATTTATGGTCCAGAGAAACAAGACCTCGTTTCTTTCGATGATGGACTCAAAAGGCGAATCGGTGGCCGGTTTCGTGACCAAGCTGAGCGCGGACTATTTCGCGATTTTCGATTTCAGCGATTTTGAAAAATTCGTTAAAGCGCTCCAGAGCGACCCTGATGTAGCGTTCGCTGTTTTCTACAATAACAAGAAAGAGCCCATGACGTCCGCCGACACGGTCCCGGCTGATACGGCTTCGCTGTTGATCTATGAAAAAGAGATAAAGGATGAGCAGGGGGAGGTCCTGGGTTATTTAAAAATAGGCTACAACAAAAAGAGCCTGAACGCGAACATAAACAACAGCATCATGATAATAAGCGGCAGTATAATTGCTGCGATGGTCCTGCTCGCGCTTGGAATCATAATGCTGGTCCGCAAGGTCATAACAAACAGGGTGCATGCAACGGTGGACATGCTTAAGGATATTGCGCAGGGCGACGGAGACCTTACCAAGAGACTTATTACCGACACGGACGACGAATTGGGGGAATTGTCCAGGTGGTTCAATAACTTCGTCGACAACATCCACGAAATAATAAGGACTGTTCAGGACAACTCTGACGGGGTATCGTCTGCGAGCACGGAGCTTTCGGCAACTGCTGATGATCTCACGAAAGGCTCGACCAACCAGAAGGAGCAGACAGAGACGGTGGCTTCGACGGTTGTGCAGATATCCCAGAGTATATCGGACGTGGTCAATAACGCGGTGGTGTCCGCCAAGGCTTCCAGGGAGGCGTCCGATATCGCAAGTAAAGGCAAAGATATTGTCGAGGGGACCGTCAGGAAGATGGAAAATATAGCGGATACGGTCAGACAGACGTCCGATATAATTGAAAAGTTAGGCAGAAGTTCTCAGGAGATCGGCAATATCCTGAAGGTCATTAACGACATCGCCGAACAGACGAATTTGCTCGCGCTTAATGCGGCCATCGAGGCTGCGCGGGCAGGAGAGCAGGGAAGGGGCTTTGCCGTAGTTGCCAACGAGGTCAAGAAATTGGCTGAAAGCACGGGCAACGCGACAAAAGAAATAGCCGGAATGATAGTGAAGATACAGGAAGACTCTGAGAGGTCGGTAGAATCCATGAATGCGGGCAAGCTGGAAGTTGAAAACGGCGTAAGATATGCCGAGGAAGCAAAGGTTGCGCTGAACCAGATAGTCGAGACTTCGGAGAAGTCGGCCGATACTGTTCAGGAGATTCTGAGAGCGGCTGAAGATCAGTTCAAAAACGCGGAGTTTGTCGCAAGGAATATGGAAAGCATTCTGGTCGTTGCGTATCAATCCAATGAAGCTACGAGGCAGATTAAAATGTCCTCGGATATCCTTGAAAAGATGTCTCTTGATCTTCAGAACAAAATAGGGTTCTTTAAGGTTTAGCCGTGCCTGTATTTTATGATTTTGATGCTCTCCATTGTTATCATTCCTTCCAGGACCGTGTCATCGAGAAAGGGGAGCAGTTTATTAATATTTTCCTCTGTATCTACTATCTCTATCATTACCGGCAGGTCCTCTGAGAGCCTGAGGAGCTTGATTGTGTGAATGCGGCTGGTGGCCCCGTAACCCATTATTCCCCGAAAGACGGTCGCTCCGGCCAGATTTAATTCCCGTGCCTTCAATACAATGGCTTCATAGAGGGCCTTTCCTTTATATACGTCGGATTCCCCTATAAATATTCTTAACAGTTTCCCTTCTTCCGGCAGTTTCATGGTTGTCTCTCCAGGAACATAAATTTATTATTTAATGGCACTGACTACAGACCTCGCTGCAAAAAATCCGGCCAATACCAGCATGATACCGAGGATATTGCTTGCCAGTATGTTGGACAGCGCATGCCCGAATTCATTGTCTCTGAGAAGGTTGAAACTTTCCAGGGTAAATGTCGAGAACGTGGTGTATCCCCCGAGGATGCCGACAAATACGAAGTTTCTGAAATTCGGAGACAAATTTTCAACATCAAACAATCCCCATAAAAGTCCGATGACAAACGAGCCTGTAAGATTTACAAATAATGTTCCCCACGGGAATACGCCGTCTGATATTCTGTATATCAACCCCGATAATGTGTAGCGGAGCACCGTGCCGATGGCGCCGCCGGCAGCAAGAAGCATCACTTTAGTCATAATTTTCCGCCCTCATCCTTTGCAGGCTATATAATAGATTATTCATCCTTGTTCTGCAATTTATCGCCGGTTATTCATGTGGAATTCCATTCCAATATGGTTTCAGGGATGCAGCCCTCCCTTTGTGCGGTTGTCAGGGTAAATCGTATTCTTCCTGAACAATACCTCTTCTGACCATTATGCTGTAAATCAGCTTCGAACGTTTTTCCACGTATCGGGATGTTCCGGCGGGATTATATTTTCTCGGATTCGGCAGTACCGATGCCAGGCGCGCGGATTCTTCGGGACTTAAAGTCGAGGCGGGTTTCCCGTAATATTGAAAAGAGGCTGCGCCTATCCCGAAGACCCCGTCTCCCCATTCCGCCACGTTTAGATACAGTTCGAGGATCCTTTTTTTGGAAAGGTCCTTCTCCAGCCTCCACGTGAGTATCGCTTCCATTAATTTCCTTAATGGATTTTTTGAGGGGGTGAGATAGAGGTTCTTTGCAAGCTGCTGACTGATTGTGCTTCCGCCGTATCTGAATTTTTTCTGTTTCATGTCTTTTTCGATTGCCTTCTCGATCGCCTCAAAATCAAAACCCTCGTGCTGATAGAATTTATCGTCTTCCGCTATCAGCACGGCCTTAACGAGATAGGGAGATATTCCCGGGAGCGGGGTCCACTTCTGTTTCAATTTTATCTTTTTACCGTCTCTGTTCCACTCTGCCTCACGATATTCCATAAAGGACGTCTTTTGAGGATTTTCTTTCCGTAGGCGGGAAACATCGGGATACAGAAAGAGGTAACAGGTGACGGCTATAATTAAAACGGAGACGGCGATGAGTGTTTTGAACAATTTTATCCTGTGACGCATAAGGCGCTTTATTATCCATCATTACGTTTAAAAATTCCATGTAACCTGGTTCTTCTGATAGGGATTTTTTGGATAAGCCGGTACACCCTTCGACAGGCTCAGGGTGACAAGCTTGTCATGGTGAGCCTGTCGAACCATGCCATTCGACCAATTGATTCATCCTCAATAGGCTGAGGGAATGGCGGGAAAAGATATATTTTTAGACGGGTAATTTCCGGCGAGCTGCAAAAATGATGGAGGGACTCCCAGATCACAGAGACGAAGGGCTTTACAGAATCGCGCCTCCATGAAGGGAATCCCCCTCTCCCGCAGGCACCCCGCTTGCGGGTTCCTGAAATTTATCAATTACTCCTCTAAGAGAGATTTAATTCCTAAAATAGTGCTCCATGTGTCGTCATGTCCCTCTTCATCGGCAATAATACTTTCAAGCATCCGGCGCGTTACAGGGTCTCCAAGGCCCTCCGCCAATTTCAAATGCGCCTTATACTGCTTTATGGCGTTGCGTTCCCCGGCAAGGTCATCCTCCATCATCTTCTTCAGGTCGCCCCCCATCTTTATCTCAGACGGCTTTGTGACAGGCGTGCCTCCGAGGTAAACAACTCTTTCGGCAAACGACTCCGCATGCTTCATCTCCACGATGCTGATTTTTTTGAATAACTCCGTGATAGAGGGGCTGTTTAAACCTTCTGCCATCGCATGGTGCCACATGTACTGCGTTATCGCGCCTAACTCGAGGGCGAGGTCCTGATTCAATGCGTCGATTAATTCCTTGTTTGCCATAGAAACCTCCTCCGTGTAATTTATACTCAATTTATCATATCCCGGAGAAATGTCAAGACCATTTAAGAGTTTAGAGTTAAGAGTCCGGAGTTTAGTAATGACCCTTTCGGGTAAGGATGAGATGTTGCTCGTTCCTTACTAAACTCTATACTCTAAACTCCCGACTCTGTTATACTTTACCGATGATAGTTATACCGGCGATAGATTTAAAAGACGGCAAGTGCGTCAGGCTCCTCCAGGGAAGGAAGGAAGCGGTGACAGTGTATTCCGATGATCCCGAGGCAATGGCAAAACACTGGGCCTCGCTGGGGGCCGAGCTGTTGCACATCGTCGATCTCGATGGGGCGTTTACCGGTGAACAGAGAAACTTTGACAAAATAAGGGCCATTAGAAAGGCGATCGATATCCCTGTGGAAGTAGGCGGAGGAATCAGGGACCTTGAGAGAATAGAGAAGCTTATATCTCTCGGGGTAGACAGGGTCATAATCGGCACATCAGCGGCCAAAAATCCCGCGATGGTTGAAGAAGCCTGCGGGAAATTCCCCGGCAAGGTGATAGCCGGTATCGATGCAAAAGACGGCAAGGTCGCCGTTAAAGGCTGGGAGGAAGTCACCGGGTTCGGCGCGATTGAATTTGCGGAAAGTATGCAGAATGCAGGAGTGTCGGGAATTATCTATACGGATATATCGAGGGACGGGATGCTCAGCGGCCCGAACATTGACGCGATGGCAAAGATGGCCGCGGCGGTGAAGATTCCCGTCATCGCCTCCGGAGGGGTTTCAAAAATCTATGACATAAAAAGTTTGCTTGAGATAAAGAATTTATGGGGAGTGATTACAGGGAAGGCTCTGTATGAGGGCACGCTTAACTTAAAGGAAGCGATTCAAATTTCAAAATTATCAGTTGCTTAAGGAGTATTAAATGTTGGCAAAACGCATAATCCCCTGTCTTGACGTAAGGGACGGAAGGGTCGTTAAAGGGGTAAACTTTAAAAATCTTATTGATGCGGGCGACCCTGTCGAGAACGCAAAATTCTACGACGAGCAGGGCGCGGATGAGCTGGTGTTTCTTGATATCACGGCTTCTCATGAAAAGAGGAAGATCATTCTCGACGTCGTCGCAAGGACGGCTGACGATGTCTTTATGCCGTTGACGGTCGGCGGGGGAATAAAGACTATCGAGGACATCAGGGACCTGCTGAATTCAGGATGTGACAAAGTTTCCATAAATACAACCGCGGTGATTAATCCGTATTTCATCCGGGATGCCGCGGAAAGATTCGGGAGCCAGTGTATTGTCGTAGCAGTTGACGCGAAGAGGATCAAAGAAGGCATGGTTTATGAGCCGGAAGAACCGTGGTTCGGAGATTCTTTTCTGAAAGAAGTTGCCCCTTGCCCCTTGCCCCTTGCCCCTTGCAGATGGGCGATATCGACTCACGGCGGGCGAAAGATGCGACAGATCGACGCCGTCAAGTGGGCGAAGAAGATGGAAGACCTCGGCGCGGGTGAGATATTGCTTACAAGCATGGACAGGGACGGGACAAAGGACGGCTATGATATAGAATTGACAAGGACTATCGCAGAAGCGGTTTCAATTCCGGTCGTCGCATCCGGCGGGGTAGGGACGCTTGAGCATTTACGGGAAGGGCTTGTCGAGGGTAAGGCCGACGCAGCGCTTGCCGCCTCAATTTATCATTACAGGGAATATACTGTCCGTGAATCCAAAGAATATCTGAAGTCTAAAGGCGTGCTGGTGAGACTGTAATAAAGTAACGGGTAACGAGTGACAAGTAACGAATGGTTGTCTTAAATTGCCCGTCACTTGTAACTTGTCACTCGTTACTGTTTCTCCGCATCAAGCAGCACGACCACGCTCCGCGCGTTTGCAAAATAATGGTCGGGAGGGGTAATAAGCACTTCACTCCCCGTGTCCATGAAATCCTCGCCGGGCTGAAGGCTCGTATCAATCACTCTCCGCCATCTTCTTCCGCCTTCAAAGAGCGGCAGTTTTACGTGCCTGACATCGTGATCGGCATTCAGTATGAAGAAGAGCCGGTAATCTCCGGTCTCTGATTTTTCCTCTCCGCCGTCCAGCATGAAACACAGCGTCCTCGCTTCGGGATTGTCCCATTCGGGTTTTCCGAGATCCGGTCCGTACCATGTGATATCCGGCATGCGGTCAGCATCGAGGTCCGCGCCCAGGAAGAACTTTCTGCGCTGGAGGATCGTATATCTCCTTGTGAATGCAACGGCCATTCTAAAGAATTCGAGGACGTCCGCATTCCTGTCGATATATTCCCAGTTGAACCAGCTTATCTCATTGTCCTGACAGTACGCGTTATTGTTGCCCTTCTGTGTCCTCAGAAATTCATCGCCGCCCAGGACCATAGGTATCCCTGAAGAAAATATGAGGCAGCAGACGTGGTTCTTAACGAGCTGCTTTCTCAGGCGTGTAACATTGATATCATCCGTTTCGCCTTCGACCCCGCAGTTCCATGAATGGTTGTCGTTCGTGCCGTCATTGTTGTATTCAAGATTGGCCTCGTTGTGTTTATAGTTATACGATACGAGGTCATTGAGAGTGAAGCCGTCATGACAGGTAATGAAGTTGATGCTGTTATACGCGGACCGTCCGTCGTCTTTATACAAGTCAGCGGAACCCGTCAGCCTCCAGCCGAGGTCTCTCATCTGTCCCGCGTCGCCTTTGACGAATTTCCTCATGGTGTCCCTGAACCTCCCGTTCCATTCCGACCAGTCGACAGGGAAATTCCCCACCTCATATGTGCCGAGGTCCCACGGCTCGGCTATTAATTTTATCCTGTTGAGCACCGGGTCCTGGGAGATCGCGTCAAAGAATGACGCCGATCTCCTGAAGTATCCTTCTTCCCTTCCAAGGACGGAAGCGAGGTCGAACCTGAAGCCGTCGACGTGCATCACTTCGACCCAGTAGCGAAGGGAATCCATGACAAAGCGAATGACATGAGTATCCGAAAGGTTCATGCTGTTGCCGCAGCCCGTATAATTCATGTAGTAGCGGTACGGTTCGTGGGGAGGACCGGTGAGGCAGTAGTAAGTGGGGTTGTCGATTCCCCTGAAGCACATGGTAGGGCCCAGCTCGTTTCCTTCACCCGTATGATTGTAAACAACATCCATTATAACTTCGATGCCGGCCTTATGAAGTTCACGGACGAGCGTCTTGAATTCATTCACCTGGCAGCCGTGGTAATCGCCCGAGCCGTAAGACGATTCAGGGGCGAAAAAACCGATGGTGTTATAACCCCAGTAATTTGTCAGCCCTTTATCGAGGAGGAAATCGTCAATGTAAAATTCCTGCAGAGGGAGGAACTCGACGGCGTTTATGCCGAGGTCTCTGAGGTAAGGGATCTTTTCAACGAATCCCGGGTAAGTGCCGGGATTTTTCACCCCGGAGGAAGCGTGCGCCGTGAAACCCTTCAGGTGGACTTCGTATATGATCGTCTTTTCAAACGGAAGGCAAAGCGGACAGTCTCCCTGCCAGTCGAAGCCGTCGTCCGTCACGATGGACTTCGGAACAATCGCGGTATTATCTCGAATATCGACAGACATGTCTTTTGCATGCGAACGGCCGTCATATGCAAGGAGCAGGTTGTCGGTATTCCTGAATTTGCCGGTCAGCGCCTTTGCGCAAGGGTCGATGAGGAGCTTGTTCTCGTTAAACCTCATTCCTGAGGCTGGATTGAAATCGCCCCTGACCTTATACCCGTAAAGCTGCCCCGCCTTTAAGCCATGAACATATGTATGCCATATATATTTAGTCCTGTTTTCGATCCTGAAAATGTCGGTCGGCTCCCCGTCCGGTTTGTCGAACAGGAGTAAAAATACTTCGTGGGCATGACGTGAATAGACCGCAAAATTGGTCCCGTCTTCATGCAGTGTTGCGCCGAGAGGGTAATATCTTCCAGCGGAAATTTTCCTGTTAGTCCTATGTTGTAAAATGTAAGCCATAGCAAATGTTGCGACGGAGGCATGACGTGACGGCGTCATAAAGAAACCGCTCTGTTACTTCATGCCTTCTTCACTTCAGGCGTACCTGCCACATCTCTATGACATGATCAGGATAGAGAGAATTATATCATATCGGTATGGCGGGAAACGGATTTTATTGTGTAGTGAAATCATCGGTTTTCCGGCAAGTTCAAAGAAAAATGCCCCCTGCAGGGATCGAACCTGCGACACCAGGTTTAGGAAACCTGTGCTCTATCCTACTGAGCTAAGGGGGCTCTATCGAGTTAAAAGTTAAGAGCTTAGAAAACGATTGAAATAGTTTAGCATATCGCCGCATTAAAGATGAAGAAGCTGTTCCGATACCCAGGGCCGAGGAAGGGGATTTAATACCTGACTAAAAATATATCCCTTTTTTTGTTTGTTTTGCTATACTGACACATCGTTAAATGAATTCCTGAAAACGAAAGGGGTCATATGGAAAGAAGACGCGCCGAGAGGAAAACGGTGAACCTTAAGGCCGAGCGCATCTCGTGTACGGAAAACTGCTCGGTCTTTATAGAGAACCTTTCAGAGAGCGGGATTTACATGATCACTGCCCCCAATAATCACGATTATGTGCCCGGCGCTGAAGTAGATCTTGAGCTCGAGCTTAACAGCGGGAAGATAATAAATCTCAACTGTCATGTGAAATGGGCTGTTGACAATTCCGTGGAAGACCGCACAAACAGTGTGGGACTGGAAATTATAGATCCTCCCTCGGAATACAAGGAGTTTTTGAAGACACTTCATTAGCCTGCTCTTTGATTTATCATTTAAAATAAAAAGGGTGCTTCAGCTCCCCTTTTTATTTATGCACTTCCGTCAATTCGCAAATATATTTATAAAGAAACAGGCCCGCCAACGGAAACGCTCCGTTGCGGGCCTGTTTAATTAAGCCGGATTGCCGGGCTTAGCTACTGTCTTAATTCTACCATTCCTTGCCGTGGCAAGAATAGCAGGAAGGGCCGGCACCGCCGCGCAGATCGCTGCCGTGACAGGAAGTGCACTTGTTGTCATACGGCTCGTCCTTGCCGGGTTTGTGCCTTTTCCCATCCTGACTGTCGGTATGATCGGCCGGAGCTCCGGAACTGCCGCCTTCATCATCATCGTCTTCATCATTGTCCACTGCGCACACGTCGTCAGTGTTTCCATTGCAGTTCTGGTCGATACCATCTCCGCATGTTTCAATAGCCTGGGGATGAATTCTCCAGTTTGAGTCATTACAATCTGTATTGTTTATGACGTAACCGTAAGATCTTCTGCAGCTTTCTTTGGAAGAGGCCGGATTTCCGTAACCATCCCTGTCGCTATCTCTGTAATAGGTCTTTGCAACGCCTTCATCGGTCCTGCCGTTGCAATTATTGTCCTTGCCGTCGCATACTTCAGCGGCCCCTGGATTTACAGACGACTTGCTGTCGTTACAGTCAATCGCCGTACCCTTCTTGCATGTAGGCGCGCCGTTGGAACCGTAACCGTCGCGGTCTTTGTCAATACACGCCGTCGGAGGAGTCCCTGAGCAGTTTGCGTCTGCTGCATCGGTTTGTCCGTTACAGTTGTTATCAAGTGAATCACTGCATGTTGCGCCGCCTGACGGTCCCTCTGTCTGCGGGGTCCCGGCAGTGCAACTGTCGACCATCCTGCCGCCCTGACAGGTTGACTGACCTGTGGCCGCGCAGACTCCGACGCCGCACGTCGTAGGTGTTGAGGCTATGCCGTCGTCTGTTGTCCCGTTACAGTTGTTGTCTTTGCCGTCGCATATTTCTGCTGTGGGCGAACCCGCTTTGCAACTGTCGACCATTTGGCCGCCTACGCACGACTGTGTGCCTGTTGACGCGCATGAGCCGACGCCGCAGGTAGTCGGTGTCGAGGTTATGCCCTCGTCTATCTGGCTGTCACAGTCATTGTCTTTGCCGTCGCAGACTTCAGTTGCCGGTACGCATGTCTGAGCACAGCTTGCATCCGTCACATCGGTCTGTCCGTTGCAGTTATTGTCCAGTCCGTCACCGCATGTCGGGCTGCCGAACGGTCCCTCGGTCTGCGGAGTTCCCGCCTTGCAACTGTCGACCATCTGGCCGCCTGCGCACGACTGTGTGCCTGTAGACGCGCATGAGCCGACACCGCAGGTAGTCGGTGTCGAGGTTATGCCCTCATCTATCTGGCCGTCACAGTCATTATCCTTGCCGTCGCAGACTTCTGCTGTCGGATTGCATACCGGTACGCAGTTAGAGTCGAGAGAGTCGGTTGTGCCGTCGCAGTCATTGTCCCGTGAATCGCTGCATGTAGCATTGCCCGCCGGTCCCTCTGTCTGTGGAGTCCCTGCGACGCAGGTGTCTACGGTTTTGCCTGCCTGACAGGTCAACTGGCCTGTGGCTGCGCAAATTCCTTTGCCGCACACTGTGCTTGTAGGAACATAACCTTCATCGGCTGCGCCGCTGCAATTATCATCGACTCCATTACAGGTATTATCGACAGCGCCGGGATTAACGGCAGCATTGTTATCGTTACAGTCGACCGCAGTGCCTTTCGTGCAGGAAGCCGCGCCGTTGGAGCCGTAGCCGTCTTTATCGACGTCGGTGCATGCTGCAACTGCCTGACAATCGGGATCATTAGCATCGTACAGGCCGTCACCGTCGTTGTCGAGGCCTGCCGTTGAGGCTGCAAAGTTTTCTTTTCCGGGGGACTGGTTGCAACTGCTGTTGGGCTTATTAGGATGTAACGTGTCCGGTGTGAAGTAGAAAGGCGGAGCCGTCTTCTCGGACACGGGTTTGAAATTTACGGGATTGGCGTCACTATGACACCCGGCGCAGACCGTCTCGCCTGATATATAATGATGCTGGCGCAGGCCTGCCCCGCTCGATCCGGAGCCGACATTGTCTTCTGCCCGGCCATGGCAGCCGGAGCAGCCAAGCGCGGAAAATCCGCTTCCGCCGTTTGCTCTATTAAGATATACCGGAGTCCTGCTCGACCCGGTATGACATGCATTGCAATCTCCGCTTAACATTGTGTTTCTGTGCACATCATGCAGGTTGCTGCCCCACGACTGCCCGTCGTGAAGCGAGGTATAAGTTGAGCGGAAGCCGCCGTGACATGATTGACAGCCTCCAGACCATGTGTCATAGGCCAAAACGTCGGATGCCCATACAGCGAAGACTGTAAGGGCGATGGTACACAGTGCTATGATTGTTGTTCTTTTCAATTGATACTCCTTTGTTTTCTTGTCGTTCTTGCGTTCAGGCTTTCTGAACTCTTTTTAATACATTAGATGCATAAAGATTACGTCTTGTGGTTAAACGCTATTCACCTCCTTTTTTAAACAAGCGTCGTCAGAGAGCAAATAACTGTAAGCGACATTTTTAGTTGAGAGTCGGCAAGCCCTTTTCGCGTGTCCTCGCCTTTGCCGGGTTTGCCTCAGATACTCTTCTGTCCTTACTTTAGGCTCATAATAAGGGAATAAGTAAAACTTATTCTTACTAAACATGATCTTATAATAAAGAATCATTCCAAGTCAAGCAGTGACCTGAATTACAGAAAGAAAAATATGTCGCGCAACGCATTGTCAGGTATAAAACACGCGGATATAGTCGGATACAGATCATCATGCATTGAAGAATAATAAAGGATCATCCCAATTAAGGCAGTGATCCGGATTACAAGATTAAAAATAATTTATCGCGCCTGTCGCGTCCGGCATGATCCGCCGGAGGAGGCAATAGTAGTTTAAATAAAATTAATTGCCCCCTTGACAAGTCCCGAAATTGTGGTAACTTCTTTATTAATGTACGCGCATTTACTGAGAAACCGGAACGGAATTAACAGGGTCCTGCTCTTCACTGCATTTATGATAATGCTCTCCTGTCCCATTCAGTCTCCTGCTTTTACCCTGAACGGAGAGTCAAAAACCTACTTCCAGTCAAGGGAGACAAGCCGTTCGACAACGGTTTCTCCGGGTTTCGAATACCTCGACTTTGTTGCGGATGAAATTGGAAAAGAAGAGGTCTCTTTTCATGCCGGCGGCTGGGCGAGATATAAAGAGAATGACGAAGAAGGCTTTGCGAAAAATTTCAACGGCGACCTTCAGTATGCATATCTCAGCTTCAAGCGCAGGACCGACAATACCGTACTGAATCTCGGGAGGCTGTTTATCTCCGAAGGAGCGGCGCTTGAGCAGATAGACGGCATTTACAAGCACGCGGACATCAAGGGCGGGTTCGGGATCGCCGCTTTCGGTGGCGTCCCTGTTGAGACCGACTTTGACGAGCGGGACGGGGACGTGGCTTATGGCGGTAGAATTACGCATGAGACTTCGGGCGTCTACCGCGCCGGCGTATCTTATCTGAAAGAACAAAACAGCAGCGATGACCTGAGAGAAGAGGGTGGCTTTGATATATCGCTCTTTCCTGTGGAAAAGATCAATGTCCTCGGAAGATCATCTTATAATATTATTAATAAGGGTATCATGGAGCATGCGTACTTTCTTGCTCTCGGCCCTATTGCGAAGTTCCGGATCACGCCGGAGTTCTATTGGGCCGATTACGGCAGGTACCTCACTTCAGCTACAACGCAGGCATTTACCTTCCTGAACAACATTGATCCGGAGGAGAAGGTCATCATCTTTGGAGGTGAAGCATCATACGCTGTTATTGACAACCTGCTTCTTGCGGCACAGTATAAACATTTTGATTACGATATTGCGGAGGACGCGGACTATTACGGAGGTCGGCTTTCATACTCCGTTACAGGTTCCGGGGGCGCGGGTCTATCGGCTTATCGCATGGACGGCAAGACCGACGATATTAAATATACCGAATACAGGGCGTATATAAATAAAAAGATCGGGCAGGCGGACATGACGGTGGATGTGTTTAATGTTTCCTACGATCAGAGAATAAACGACGTCAAGAATGCTTATGCCGTTTCGGCCGCCGTGGGATACGAGCTTACTGACGGAGTAAGATTTGCCGCCGACCTGGAGTACGGCAAGAACCCTTTTTTTGATGAGGAGCTGAAGGTCTTCCTTAAATTCCTTTACAGGTTTGGGACTTGGAAGATCGGGGCGTAAAATGAAGAACAGATACCCGGAAATATTAAAAATACTTGCGCTCGTTATATTTGCGGCAATCATTATTAACTGTGCGGGAAACACGAGTCTGCAAAAGACCCACCCTGTCGAGGTTGAAAAACCTGTTTGCAGCCAGTGCCACACCGATCAGTACGCAGCAATGGAACATACGACTGATTTCAGCGTAAGGCACAAGTTTTACGCCACCCAGCGTCAGCAGGCCTGCAACCTTTGCCACCGGGAATCGTTCTGTAACGATTGCCATGCGAACAAGGAAGAGCTTAAACCGAGCGACAAATACAAGGATGCCCCGGAAAGGTTCCTGCCTCACCGAGGCGACTACCTCACGCAGCACATGATAGACGGGAAGATAAACCCGGCTATGTGTTTCAAGTGCCACGGCCGGAAGAACAACGAGAGGTGCAGGGCATGTCACAGATAAGGACCATCAGATACGGATTCCTTATGTTGATATTTTTCGCAGCGACGGCAATGGTTGCCTGCAGCAAGGCCAACCCTAATGCAACGTTCGATTTCGAATCGGGAAGCCATCGGGACGGATGGTCAAGCCCGTTTAAAATCGGCAGCGAAGATTTTCATGGAACGCATGTCAAGAAGGTACAGTCGGCTTCAAGTGGAGAGATCCTCTTTTCAAACAGGTGCGCCGTCTGTCACGGCAGCGATGCCGCAGGCAAGATCGGGCCCGCCATTCTGTCGGAGACGCCCTCCCTGATTGCGTCCTCAATAAGCTCGGTGCCCCTGATGTCAGGTCAGAGCGACCTGAGTCAGACCGACATACAGGCAATATCCGATTATATCGCCACCCTTGCCGCAGGAGGACAACCGGCCTCTACATCCCTGGATACGGCTTCCTGCGCGAACTGTCACGGCTCGGACCTGGACGGAGGGATATCTCAGATAAGCTGCTTTACCTGTCATGATGGTCCTGGCGGCGGTGTCGGCCATCCAAATGAGGCCTGGCATAATGGAACCGCCGATCCTGTTCATTTCCATGGCAGTTACGGACGGAAATACAAAGACAGTTGCAAGACCTGCCACGGCGTTAATTTTGAAGGCAGTGTCAATCCGTTTATCCCCGGGTGCGGACTCTGCCATAACGGTACTATCGCTCCGGTCCTTGATTTTATTACACCCCTGGGTCATCCCGATGGATGGGTGAGCCCGTTTGAAATCGGCAATGACAATTTCCATGGAACGGGCGTCAAGTCGGTGCAGCCTGCGTCCGGGGGCGGCTTCCTTTATTCGACCCGGTGCGCCGCCTGCCACGGTGAAGACGCGGGGGGAAGGACCGCAATAAGTATAGTGTCTCCGTTTATTCTGGCAGATGACATCTCTTCCTTTATCGGCACTACGCCTCTTATGGCCGCCTTAACCGACCTCAGTCAGGCGGACCTGGAAGCCATAGCCGAATATATTCGCAACCTGGCCGGCGGCGCTCAGCCGGTTACAGTATCATTTGATGCGGAGCAGTGCATGCACTGCCACGGTGATGACCTTGACGGCGGATCGTCGCTGATAAGCTGCTTTTCCTGTCATGACGGTCCTGAGGGGGCGCTTGGCCAGCCGTTAAATCACCCGGCGGGCTGGGAGACCGGCACTGCCGATCCTGCTCATTTCCACGGCAGCTACGGGAGTGATTTCAGCATAGGCTGCGTCACCTGTCACGGTATTGAGTTTGAAGGCGGCATGAGCGGGCTTGCCCCGGCCTGCGCTCTGTGTCACGACGGCGCAACGGCTCCCGTACTCAATTTGGCCCAGGTCCAGCTTCCCTTCACTATCCTGACGACGCTGAGCGGGTCGCAGGAGGCGCCGCCAGTGACGACTTCCGGAACCGGGACGGGGGCACTGACAGTGGACCTTGTTACCAGAGCTGTAAGCGGCAGAGTCAGCTTCTCGGGACTATCGAGCGTTGCCACTGCTTCACACATTCATCTGGCCCCTGCGGGCGTGAACGGGCCTGTTGAAATCGGCCTTATAGGCGGCGAGGGCGCGACGCAAGGGACATGGGTGGTCCCGGCCGGCACGGTCTTTACCCAGGCCCAGTTCGATGCGCTGCTGGCCGACCAGTTGTACTTTAATGTGCACACGGAAATCAATCGCGCCGGCGAAATAAGAGGGCAGATTATTTTCCCAAGGGGCGGCGCGCGATGAAATTTGCAGAGGATAATTATTATGGAACAACGGGCATATGAGAGAAAATCCGCCATGATGCCGGCAAGAATATTCTACGGCAATATGGTTTACACTGGAACAGTTACCGATCTTTCGGAAAACGGGATGTTTATAAATACGGAAGTGAATTTTCCGGTTGACTCGGCCTTTGACACGGTAGTCCTTCAAAGCGGGCATGCTGTGATGATCCCGGTCAGGGTTAAAAGGACGGCGGCATCATCTGCCGGTGACAGCGCAAACGACGGAATCGGAGTCAAGGTCGTAACCCCTCCCCGGGATTACCTGGAAATTTTGTGTCGGTGTGAAGCTCCCGACACCGGCGCTGATAGCTGAAACTGATTTCGGCAGATATCCCCCCTTTTCTATAAATCCGCCGTTATGGTATAGTTTTTAATTCCTTATTTTTGAATTTTGATTTCTTCTATGTCCGAACTTACCCCTTTAATGAAACAGTACCATGATATCAAGCGGAACTATCCGGATGCGATAGTATTTTTCCGTCTCGGGGACTTCTACGAGATGTTCGGACAGGACGCGATAGTCGCGTCAAAGGCCCTTCAGATAACTCTCACATCGAGGGACAAAGGCAGGGAAGACCCGCTCCCGATGTGCGGCGTTCCGCATTTCACATCCGAAACTTACATCGCGAGACTCGTGAAGGCCGGCCATAAAGTCGCGGTCTGCGAGCAGGTGGAAGACCCGAGGGAGGCGAAGGGCATCGTAAGGAGGGAAGTTGTAAAAGTGGTCACCCCGGGGACTTTTCATTCCGGCAGTCCGAAGGAGAACAATTACATTCTCGGATTTTTCCAGAAGGAAAATATATACGGGATCGCCGTCGCGGACATCACGACGGGAGAATTTCTGATTTATGAGACGCACAACCCGCTCGTAGACGAGATAAACAGGTTCCAGCCGAAGGAGATTTTATACCCGTTGAGCTTTAAGACCAATTCGTCGATAACCGACAGCCTGAGCGACTATTATCTTACGACGTATGACGACTGGTATTTCGATTACATAGAGGCGTACAGGAAGCTGATTAAACATTTCAGGGTCTCATCGCTTGACGGCTACGGCTGCGAGGGGATGATCGTCGCCGTTTCCGCGGCCGGCGCGCTTCTGAATTATCTTGAAGAGACCCAGAAGGACACGCTCTCGTTTAAAAAGGTGAGCGTGCTGAGGCGTGAATCGCGCATGCTGCTTGACGCCTCGACTCTGAGGAACCTCGAAATCATCAGGAACATGCGCAGCGGAGAAACGGAAGGCAGCCTTCTCCATGTTCTTGATGAGACCCTTACCCCGATGGGCGGAAGGCTTCTGAGGTCCTGGCTCCTTAATCCATTGCTTGATCCGGGCGAGATCAGCGAACGGCAGGATGCTGTGAGCGCCCTGACGGGTGATTCAGTCAGGCTTTCACAGCTACATACTCACCTGAATGGGATATACGATATCGAGCGCCTGGCCGCGCGGATAGGGGGCGGGACCGCCAATGCGAGAGACCTGCTGGCGTTAAAAAATTCACTGAAGACGCTCCCGGAGCTGAAGGCCGTTGTCATGGAATACGACGACAGGATGCTGAAAGATCTGTCGGAACAGATCGATGTGCTTGACGGGGTGACTGCTCTCATTGAAAAGGCGATAACCGACGACCCTCCGTTTGCTTTGAAAGAAGGCGGAATGATAAGGAAGGGTTTTCACGCGGAGATAGACGAACTGCGCGGGATAAGCGGCAGCGGAAAGGATTTCATCGCGAACCTCCAGGCAAGAGAGAGGGAAAGGACCGGGATATCATCGCTGAAGATCGGCTTTAACAGGGTCTTCGGATATTACATCGAGATCACAAAGGCAAATATGCAACAGGCGCCTGACGACTACATCAGAAAGCAGACCCTTGCCAACGGCGAACGTTATATAACCCCTGAGTTGAAAGAATATGAAGCAAAGGTTTTAGGGGCGGAAGAACGGCTGAAAAACCTTGAGTACGATGTCTTTCTCGAAGTGAGAAGCACTATTGCCGCGGGGACCGACAGGCTTCAAAAGACCGCTGCCGCTATTGCGGAACTCGACGCGCTTTACAGTCTCGCTTATGTCGCAAAGAAATATAATTATGAGCGCCCCCTCGTCGATGACGGAGACGTGATCAGGATAACCGAAGGGAGGCATCCCGTTATCGAGAGGTTGTCGGGGGCGGAGAAGTTTGTCCCGAATGATACGCTTATGGATTCGGGCCTGAACAATATATCGATAATTACGGGGCCCAACATGGCGGGCAAATCGACATACATGAGGCAGGTTGCCCTGATTGTCCTGATGTCGCAGACAGGGAGTTTTGTCCCCGCGAAAGAGGCGAGGGTAGGGGTAGTCGACAGGATCTTTACGAGGATAGGGGCCTCCGACGTTATCACGAAGGGGCAGAGCACCTTCATGGTGGAGATGATCGAGACCGCAAATATCCTCAATAACGCGACAAGGAAAAGCCTCATCCTCCTTGACGAGGTCGGCAGGGGCACCAGCACCTTTGACGGCATCAGCATCGCGTGGGCGGTCGTGGAATATATCGCGAAAGAATTAAGCGCGAGGACGCTCTTTGCGACCCATTACCATGAGCTTACCGAACTCTCGCTGGTCCTTGACGGGATAAAAAATATGAACGTTGCAGTAAAGGAGTGGGGCGATGAGATAATCTTTCTCCGAAGGATCGAAGAGGGTGGTGCGGACAAGAGCTACGGTATACAGGTCGCGCGGCTTGCCGGACTTCCTTCTTCGACAATCGACAGGGCAAAGGAGATATTGGCCAATCTCGAAAAGTCGGAGCTCAACGAGCTCGGCGCGCCGAAGCTCGCATACACTTCCGCGCCTGCTCCGGAACCGGCAAAAACAAACCAGCTCGACCTGTTCACGACACAGGCCGACCCTGTGATGAAAGAGCTCCTCGGTCTTGATGTAATGAGTATGACGCCGCTTGAGGCGCTCAATAAATTATTTGAGATGAAGAAGAAGCTGGGTGAGGTCTGAACCCCGCGTTCGACGCAGGTCCTTGTCTGACTTAACGCCTGACCGAATAGGGGCCTCATCTCAATGAGAAAGGTATTTTTTAAACCATCCGGCAGTCAGACGCGCTCCTTTCTTTAAACATCTTATCAGGAATTGCCTTCGAGTCAAGACGCTTAAACTTAGAAAAAGCAGTTAACCACAGAGGCACGGAGGCACAGAGTTAAAAAATAAGAGAAAAGGCCAATATGAATCATTCACCTAAGTGATGAAGCAAAATTATTCGATAACCTCTTGTTTTCTCAGTGTCTCTGTGC
>JACRHD010000026.1 GCA_016234115.1 Nitrospirota bacterium | reverse complement strand
GGTCTGGAGCGGCCAGCATTATCCGACCAACGTAGGCGGCACCGGATATACGGCGACTTGCGGCGGCAGTATCAACCAGACAAACGGCACAACCACATGCAACAACAGCATGGGCACGTACACGCCGGGTGGTTATTATTAAAATTGTAAGAAGCTGATTCCTGAAGCCCCGTCCCGAAAGGGAACGGGGCTTTTTGTTGACCGCAATTGAGCGCTAATCTTATAATATGACTTGATCATGATTTGATCGCCGATTACTTTAATGGCTCATCGTGGAAGAGTGTGGGTGATTTCAATTAACAAACGCGTCATTCCCGCAGTCAGTTGAGCGGGAATCCAGTGAATATAAATAATTTCTTTTTAAGAGAGTAGATGATAATAAAGCTTATTCAAGAAGATGGGGGCTTAAAGAGTGGAAAGCCGAAAGCAATTGCTTCTTAAGGCGATGGATTCCCGATTAAAAACTTCGGGAATGACGTTGCTTGCAAGCTGTTTTAACCCACACTCTTACGCGATGAGCCACTTTAATGAAAAAGTCGGGGATAATGCACAGAAATCAGGAGAGACGCAAGTGAAACACTTTAATTTATTATGCCTTCAGATATGCGTTTGTATCGTTATTCTGCTTACTGCGGCCGCCTGCAGCAGGAATGAACAGGAACCGAAGACAAAACTCTCTTCGACCGGGAATGAGGTCGTTGGTGAGACGGCCCTGCTGTCAACCATTGCAACTGATGAAAATCCTTCCAGGCCGAATGCCTTCCTGGGACATTCTGCCGAGACCTCTGTTCAGGGCCGGCCGGAATATTTCCATATCGTATTCAATGAGAAGGGAAGGGGTGTTGCATACATCGCTGAAAGGTCAGGCAAATCGTATGTCTCCTTTAACGGCAGGCCGGGTAAGTCATATCAGGGCATCGGCGCAATGTCGGTCAGTCCTGACGGTATGAGGATAGCCTACGGGGCCCAGGCCGGTGAGAAGTGGCGTATGGTTGTAGACGGCAGCGAAGGGACGTTTTTCGATGAGGTCGGAGAACCTCTGTTCAGCGACGACAGCAGGCATATAGCTTACCAGGCAAGGTCAGGCGACAAATGGCGGATGGTCCTTGACGGGAAGATGAGCGCGGAGTGCGCGTCGTTTTACGGAAGGCCTTACTTCAGCAATGACTCTAACGAGATTCTATATGTAGAAAATACGGAGGAAGGCGGCAAGGTTCGGCTGATTGTCAGCGACCTCCTGTTTAAGGACCAGCAGGTCAAGACGCTTCGCGCGGGGCTTGTTGCAGTAAACAGGGACAAGAGCAGAATCGCCGTGAGCTTTGAAAGGAACGGCAAACAGGGCGTGATGGAATTCAGCTTTGCAGAGACTGAAAAGGTAAAAGAAGGGCGTCAATATGACGCCGTCCTCGATCTTGCATTTGCTTCAGACGGCGTTTCGACTGTCTATATTGCTTTGGGAGGTGGAAAACGCCTGATTGTGATTAACGACAGGGAGGAGCCTCTTCCTGATGGAGAGACAACAGGGCAGCCTGTGGTCAGCCGGGATAATAACACGGCCGGTATCATAATGTCTTCCGGTGACGGCTTTTTTTTGCATGAGGCATTCGTAAAGGACGGCGCAAAAAAGAAGAAATATGAAGAGGCCGCCGACCTCGTATACGGCAGAGACGGCGGCATGCATGCCTATACCGCGAGGAGGGGCGACAAGTGGTTTGTTGTGGTGAACGGAAAGGAAGGGCCGGAGTTTGACAGGGTAGTAACGCCGGCATTAAGCACTGACGGCAAATACCTTGTATACCGCGCGAGAAAAGACGGCGGGCGGTTTGTGGTTGTGGCTGATCCGGACGGCAGGACGCTCAATCGGCATCCGGCATATGAGCAGGTCTTTCAACCTGTCTTTACTGCCGATGGTAAGTCAATAGCCTACGGAGTGAAGGACGGCAATAAGCTGATATGGAAAGTGGAAAAACTGCCGTGAAAAACTATGCCTGATATGGATAAAAACGAATCTCCCGGCCGGACCGCAGACCCTCGCTCAGGGACACTTCAGAAGGTCAAAAATTTCCTGTCTTCCTCAAAGCTCGCTATGACCCTGCTGGTCGTAATTCTTGCCTGCTGCGTAACCGGTGTAACTGTATTTCGCGACAAGCGGGCATGGGAGCTGATATTTTCCACGTTCTGGTTCAACGGCATTCTCATACTGCTTGTAGTCAATGTCTCGTTCTGTTTTTTCGGCAGGATATGGGGCAGAAAGCTGACGATGATCTCGCTCGGCATGATACTGTTTCACCTGAGTTTTGTCGCGATATTGGGCGGCATTGTATATAACAGTTTCTTCTACTTCAGGGGGCTCATGAGGCTTACCGAAGGAGAGACCCTGCCCAACCGTGAGCTTCAGAGCTATGACTCCTCGGACAGGGGCCGTCTCTTTAACATCTCAACACTGAAGGGCGAGACAACTCTCATCAAGATGCACGCTAATTATAAAGTTGACGGCGATAACAAGCGGGCCGCCTACGAGGTCGAGGTCGGGGAAGGCGGATTAAAAAAGCATGGGATTGTCTATCTGACCGAGAGTCTGGAGCACCGGGGGTTCCGGTATTTTAACGACAGGGAAGGCTATTCCCTTCTTGTCATTCTGTATGACAGTGAGGGGAATGAACTTTACGGCGCCCACGTTCCGCTTCAAAGCCTCAGACAGAAGGACAATACCTATATCTACTCAACCGGAACAAAGGACGGTCCCGGAAGCTTCCCGTTTCCGCAGGAGCCGGCGAAGCCCTTGATTGCCCTTCAGGCGTCTTATGTCCCGTCACCCCTCAAAGAGCGTGCAGGCGACGTTTTTTTCAGTATATGGCCGCTTGATGTTTCAGGTCCCCGGCAGGCAGTAAAGGCAACTGCGGAGGGCAAGGCCGCTATCGGTGAGAAGGTCCGGGTAGGCGACTATTACCTTTCAGCGCAGGAGGTCCGGTATTGGGTGGGCATGAGCATGCGCTATGAGCCCGGCAAGCCGATCGTGCTTGCGAGCCTGTGGGTGGGGTTCGTGGGTATAGTCATAACATTTATAGGAAGATTGAGAAGGAGAGGGATGTAACCGGCATATATGCTTCATGTTATGAATAATCCGGGAGAAGTTTCAAATGGCGGCACATGAAATGTTATACTTAACAACGGGACCGGAAGCTTGAGATAATCTAACTTATGGAGGTGAGAAATTGAAACTTGAATACTTATTATTCTGGATTGCCGTCGGACTCTACGGCGTAAGCGCCTGCAGCTACATATTCGGACTTATCTCAAAGAAAGAGAAGCTCTTCACATTCGGCCTCTACAGCGCCCTTGCGGGTTTTGTTCCGCATCTTTCTTCCATAGGCCGGCGCTGGATGGAGACAGGGGTCGAACCGTTTATAACTATTTCCGAATCGATCACCTTCGGTATATTTATGTCTGTGCTTATTTTTCTTATCGTGCAGTCTGCTTCGTCAAAGGTGCGTCCGATGGGCGTTCTTGTTATGCCTGTCGCCTTTGTCCTCATGGGGTGGGCGGGGACCCTCGTAAAGGATGCCGCAACACAGTTGGTGCCCGCCCTCCAGAGCTGGTGGATATGGGTGCATATCATAGGCGCGGCAACAGGTTTCGGATCTGTGCTTGCAGCGGCGGGACTGGGGCTGATGTATCTGCTGAAGGACAAATCCCCGGGCGGAGCGTACGAGAAGCTGCCCGATGTGCAGTCTATCGACAACCTCAGTTACCGGTTCGTTGCCGGGGGATTTATCATGTACGGCTTGATGATTGTATCGGGGGCGTTCTGGGCAAATGACGTGAAAGGCACCTACTGGAACTGGGACCCTGTGGAGGTCTGGTCGCTGATCTCCTGGCTTACATACGGCATTTACCTGCATCTCAGGATAACATTCGGCTGGCGCGGCAGGAGGCTCGCCTGGTATTCGCTGATCGCCCTCGCGGCGATGATTATCAGTTATTGGGGCGTACCCTTTGCCGCGGAGACCTTCCATTCAGGGTTCCGGATTGAGCACTGAAGAAAGCCTTCAGCTATTGCCCTCAGCGAAAGACGAACATCCGACCGTCTTGCTGGCGGCTACTGAAATAGAAAGGATGGAGACGGCGTTTATCAAGAAGCTGAAGGCTGATAGCTGACGGCTGTTTGCTGATTATGAAACTCTGCATTATCTTTCCCCCTCTGCCTTTCGGCTGGACGCCGGTAGCTCCTCCGAGCCTCGAATATCTCGCAGCGCTTACACGCCGTGCCGACCCTGATATCGATATCGAGCTTGTCAGTGTGAGCGCGGACCCCGGCGCGATTGACCGTCTGGAATGCGACTTTGCGGCAATTAGCATCCTGACGCCTACTGCCGTGCCCGGATACCGGATTGCCGGGAAGCTTCGCTCGCGCGGCATCAAGGTTGTCTTCGGCAATATGCACGCCTCCGCCATGCCTGAGGAGGCAAAATCACACGGTGATGCTGTTGTAATAGGCGAGGCTGAATCTGTTTGGCCTGATCTTCTGCGCGATTTTAAGGCAGGCGCTTTAAAACCGTATTACCGCGGAGAGCAGATTCCTCTTGACGACCTTCCGACGCCTCTTTACGGTATGTTAAAAGGAGGGCGAAAACATCAGTTCAGGATTGTCAGCACGTCGCGCGGCTGTCCATATAACTGCACCTTCTGCTCGGTAAAGCCTTTTTACGGGCCCAGGATACGTTTCAGGCCTATTGATCACGTGGTGCGCGATGTTGCCGCAGTGCCGGGCAGTATGTACATAAATGGAGATGAAAACATCTGGTGGGCAGGGAAGGCCCAGCGCGCGATAGACCTCTTTAACGCGCTCAGGGGAAGCGGGAAGAGATGGATGGGGTTCGGGAGCCTTCGCCCGGTGCTGGAGCCGGAAGGGCCGGGCATGCTGAAGGCCGCCAGGGAAAGCGGGCTCCTCTCTTTGTGGGTGGGTTGGGAGTCGATATCGGACGAGGGACTGAAAGATCTCTCGGCAGGCGGCAAGGTCGGCGCCGACCGCGAGAGGGCGGTGAAGACCCTCAAGGACTTCGGCATAGATGTATCGCTGTTTTATATGTTAGGCAGCCGCCATGACTCGATTGATGATTTCAGAAGGTCTATAGATGTCGCCGACAGACTGGGGGTGAGCATGCATCCGTCGCTGCTTGTCCCGTATCCGGGTACGAAGCTTCGGGCGCAGTACGAGCCGTACATTTATAAAGAATTGGGCTGGGAATATTACACAGGCGCGTATGCCCTGTTTGAGCATCCCGACCCTGCCATGATGCCTGAGTTACGCGAGGAAAAATTTTACGAAAGTTCGCTTGAACTTCTGAGTCTGGGCAGGGTGCTTCGTCATATGCTCAACGTGCCGCGGGCAGGCTTTCCCCATGCTCACATCCTTTCACTTATGTCGCAGATCCCCGTCCGAAGCGGGATGAAGATTGCGTATGAAAAATGGAAGGCCCAGGTAGAGGAAGTGAACAGGAAACGGCGTGAAAAATAACACTTCCGCCGCGTCGATGAATGTCCCTGCGCGCAGTTGCTCGCTGTGTTCCGGGCCGGATGCCTTCTTCTCCGGGCCTGTAAAAAGTCACGGCGGAGAATATGTCGTCCTGTATTGCGATAAATGCCGCGTCGGGGAAACATTCCCTGATCCTGACGATGCCCTGCTCCATGAACTTCATTCTACGGAATATTATCGCAACGGCGAAGGGGCGCGCTTTATAAGGCCGGTGGAATGGATAATTGAAGGCATGAGAAGATGGCGGATCCACAGGCTTTCAAAAATCGTGACACAGGGCCGGGCGCTTGATGTCGGCTGCGGCAGCGGCCGTTTCTTGCGCGGCCTGCGGAGCTCCGGCTGGAATGTGGCGGGTCTGGAGCTGAATGATGAAACAGCCGCCGCTGCGCGCAAAGCGCACGGTCTGGCCGTAGAAACTTCCCTTGATGTATTTGATGACGGCTCTTTTGACCTTATCACGATAACGCATGTGCTGGAGCATCTGCGAAATCCCCGGCAGGTTTTAAAGCGGTGCGCCGGGCTTCTGCGCGGAGGCGGAATCATGGCGGTGGCGGTGCCCAATATCGACAGTTGGCAGGCGCGGCTTTCGCGGGAAGACTGGTTTCATCTCGATCTGCCCCGGCACCTCTGGCACTTCAGCGAGAAGTGGCTTTTGAGGGAATTAACCGCCCTCGGTTTTACTATTATCAAGGTCCGTCGTCTGGACTTCGCGCATAATATCTTCGGATGGATGCAGTCCTTGCTGAATGTTATGGGCTATCATCATAACAGGCTGTATAACTTTTTGAGTTCCGATGATTTTGACAGAGGAGACGAACCGCGTGCCGTCAGTCTTATTTTGTCTGTTGCGCTGGCGCCGCTGCTTTTGCCGCTTTCCGTTGTTCTCACAATGCTTGAGGCAGCGCTGCATTCAGGCGGGACCGTCGAGATCATTGCGAGGGCCGATTCAGAAGTCTGTCCGGAACAGAGTCTGAATGATATGGCTTAAACTTTATGCGGTACGGTACGGCATTCGCAGAGAAGGGAAACAGGTCTTTTATCGGTCTTGCCGTTGCCCTTATCGCCTTCCTCATCTATGCCGATTCACTCCGGAATGGATTTGTCTGGGATGATCATACCATCGTTGTCTCAAATCCGGCGTTAGAGGGCGGCATCGCCGACCTGTTCGGAAAAATCGATACTGCCGACGATACTGAAAAAAATCCCTACTACCGGCCTCTGACCCTGCTGACCTTCCTCATTGAGCATCGTTATCTTGACAGCGGTCCGCTTACAGGGCATCTGTTCAATGTGCTGCTTCACGCTGTAAACGCGTTTTTGGTTTATCGCCTTGTCGCTGTTTTCACAGCAAACACGAGTATGGCTTTTCTCGCCGGAATTTTTTTTGCCGTTCATCCGATAAGCTCGGAATCAGTCAACTTTATATCAGCAAGAAACAATCTCCTCGCCGGTCTCTTCAGCCTTTCCGCGTGTCTCCTCCACATTCATAGTTCAAGAAAGGGCGGACACGCTGCGGCGCTTTCGGCAGCGGCGCTTTTTTTAGCGGGACTTTTTTGCAAAGAGACTGCGTTGGCGCTCCTTCCGGTTATTTTCTATCTTGAAGCGGGGGCCTGGCCGCAGGCGAATGCAGCCGGCAGGAAAAGGACAATTGCGAGGTTGATTCCCTATGCGGCGTTTACGGCATGTTATTTTGTGCTGCGCCAGAACGCCATGGAAAGCGCGGGGGCAAGGCAGGACATTCTGCAAGGCCTTTTTACGCGATTAGCTGGCAATCTGTACATAATCCCCCGCTATATTTCTCTGCTGATCAATCCGACCGCCCTGAGTCCGAGATACGTCCTGCCTGAAGACCTTCATCTCCTGGCGCTGCCCCTTCTCCTGGCGTGGTTTTGTATTATCGGTATTGTCGGGTGGTTGTTGATAAGGGGCCGGACGCCGTTAACGCTGTTCGGGCTGGCGTGGCTGTTTTTGTTCTGGCTGCCGGTATCAGGTATTGTTGATATTCCGAGCGCCCCATTTGCCGACCGGTATTTGTACCTTCCGGCAATAGGCATCTGGTTTGTCATGGCGGACCAGTCCTGCCGCCTGTACGCGGCGCTGAACCGGGCGCGCAAGTATGCCGTGATTTCACTGGTTGTGGTACTCCTGTTCTTTTCGGCTGTAACGGTGAGAAGGAATATGGACTGGAAGAGCGAAATAATACTCTTTTCACGGGCCGTCGAACAGTTCCCCGACAATGCGTGGGGACACGCTGAACTGGGGCTGTCCTATTTAAGAGCATACAGTAATGATGAATACTATCATTCATTGGCCCTGAAAGAACTTCAGACCGCGCTGTCTTTGGACCCTTCAATGGAAAAGCTTCACTCTCCGATAGGGACCATTGTCCTGGCCCGGGGGGACCTTGAAGGCGCGGTGATGCATTTTACGGAAGCCCTCTCGGCTAATCCGTTTGACAAACAGGCCCTTTTCTACAGGGCAATGACCCTCGAAGATATTGGAAAGACCAAAGAGGCCCTCGCGGATTATATTTCTTTTTTGTCCGCTCCCGGCAGGGGCCTCGAGGAGATGCGCCCCTATGCTGAAGAAAAAGTGAGCAGGCTTGAGCAATCGGCTTTGAAGCCGGAATAAGATCAGCTATAATAAAAAACCTGTGCCGGATGTCTTGCACCGGGGATTGCGGGCGACCAATGATGGTCAGAGACAGCAGCCGGAGAGAGAAGAATATATGATGACAGCACAAATAGAGCAGCGCAGAGACCTGCTGTACGGTCTGTTGGTCGCGATTGTCGCCTTTTTTGTTTACGCGGACTCGCTCGGCAACGGGTTTGCTATGGACGACTTCAGCGTTATTCTCAATAATCCCGTTCTTCGCGGCTCGCCCCTTGACCTTATCTTCAGTATAGACACTACCAGCGATATACAGCCTGTGCCTTATTATCGCCCCCTGACTTATCTGTCATTTTGGATCGAGGGCAGGCTGCACGGCTTCAACCCTTTTCTGGTCAGGTTGCTCAATGTCCTGCTTCATTCCGCCAATGCGTTTTTCGTATATCGCCTTGCCAGGGGTCTGCTGCAGGATGGCAGGGCCGCGTTGTTCGCAGGGCTGCTCTTTGCGGTCCATCCGCTTAATTCGGAAGGCGTGAATTTCAACGCGGGCGGTCGCAACACGATGCTGGCCTGTTTTTTTGTCCTTACTGCCTATCTGTCTCATCGCAGGGGGGCTGTGGGAAAAAAATTTTCCTGGGCGGTCGGAGGCGCGGTTTTATTTACAGCCGGGCTCTTCTCCAAGGAGCATGCCGTTGCCGTCCTCCCCTTCATCATATGGCTGGAGTACGGAATACTGAATGAACAGCCATCAGGGCCGCGTCTGGGTTCTGCCGGACGGCTGCTTCCCTATGCCTTGGGCGCGGGTTTTTATTTTATTACGCGCTGGATAACGCTCGACACCCATGGCGTCCAGACAGGCATCATACCCGGGCTTGGCGCCAAGGTCCTGGAAAGTCTTTATCTCGTCCCTAATATCGGAGAGCGGCTTCTGAGTAATCTTTATATAATTCCAAAGTATTTTTTGACGGTGCTGTGGCCGACGCGCCTCAGTTCGGTTTATGAGGTCCCCGGCGATATGCATCTCCTGGCGCTGCCGCTTGCCGCGGCCTGGCTCTGCATAATCGGCATACTCATCCGGCTTCTTACCCGCGGCCGCACAGCGGCAACTCTATTTGGTCTGTCCTGGCTCATTGCCTTCTGGCTGCCTGTAAGCGGGCTGGTATGGTTTGCGAGCAGCCCCCTGGCCGACAGGTATCTTTATCTGCCTGCAATCGGTATCTGGATCATATTCGCTGATCAGTTTTTCAGGCTGCTTCCCGCCGGCAAGACGGCCCGCAGGAACGCTGAAGTCGCTTCGCTGATAATACTGCTGTTTCTGTCCGCGCTTACCATAGTCCGCAACCTGGACTGGAGGAACGATATAGCTCTCTTCTCACGTGTGGTCAAAGAATATCCGGAGAACCCCTATGGCCATGCCTATCTCGGCGACTCTTATTTTGTCAGAGGAAGAGCAGAGGACCTTGTCCTTGCGGAACAGGAGTTTAAAAAAGCCCTGGACCTGCAGCCCATAGTGTATACAAATGATCGTCCTATTCCCCCTATGTATAGTCTTATGGTGAACAACAAAATGGGTCACATTCTTATTTCCCGGGGAGATTATGAAGGGGCATTACGTTATTACTCCGAGGCATTGACGATTTACCCTCTCGACAAAGAGGCGCTGCTGAACCGGGGCAAGACATTTGAATATTTAGGCCGCTACGACGAAGCAGTTTCCGATTATCGGCTCTTTCTGTCCGCCCCGGGACGGGAATTTGACGAATCGCGTTCTTACGCGGAAGAGCGGGTAAGGGAGCTTTCAAGGTGACTGAAGCAAGGTGGGAGGAGAGAAAGAAACTTATTGCAGGAGTTGCAGTCGCCCTGACGGCGTTTCTCGTCTACGCAAACTCGCTCGGCAACGGCTTTGTGTGGGATGACAACAATGTTATTCTTACGAATCCCGCTCTGCTGGGCTCGCCGCTCTCTCTTTTCAGAGACATCGATGTGGGCAGGGACTATGAAAAGTTGCCTTACTACCGTCCTTTGACTATCCTGACATTTCTATTGGAACAGCGCCTGCACGGCCTGGAGCCTTCCATTATGCATCTCGTGAATGTACTTCTTCACGCGGCAGTCGCGTTTCTGGTTTATCGTCTTGCAGTCTTTATTATCGGGGACCTGTCGGCGGCGCTTCTGGCCGGACTTCTCTTCGCGGTCCATCCCGTCAACACGGAATCAGTCAATCTCGTGACCGCGAGAAACAACCTTCTGGCCGGTCTATTCGCCCTTTCAGCTTTTCTTCTCCACTGCAGAAGCGGGACCGGGAAGAGCATATACTATTCCCTTGCGGGAGCTTTATGCTTTCTGGCGGGGCTGTTTTCAAAAGAGTCGGCCATGGTCATATTGCCGTTTATCGCGGCGCAGGAGGTCATTCTGTTGCGTGAAGGCGCGTCTGCCGCAATATCCCGGGCGGTCATGAGAATGTCTCCGTATATTGCGGCGGCCTCATGTTATGTTGCGATGCGTTGGATAACGCTTTCAAACCTCGGTATTCAAACGGGCATCATTCCCGGCTTCGGTTCTGATAATCAGAGCCTGTACAAAGTTACCGAACTCTCCACGCGTCTTCTCAACAACCTGTACATCATTCCCAGATATTTCCTGACGGTGATATGGCCGGTAGCGCTCGCTCAGCGCTATATCGTTCCCGAAGATCTTGCGTCCACGGCCCTGCAGCTTGTTGCGGCCTGGTTTTGCATTATCGGCATTATCATCTATCTCTTTACGCGGGGTCGCAGCAGGGCGACGCTTTTTGGCCTGGCGTGGCTCGCGGTGTTTTATCTGCCGGTGAGCGGCCTTGTCTGGTTCCCAAGCGCGCCGCTGGCCGACCGCTATGTTTATATCCCCGCAATCGGGCTTTGGCTTATCATTGCCGATCAGGCTGTCAGGCTGTTGCCATCGCGGGAGACGGCCCGCAAGACCGGTATTGCCGCGGCGGCGGTCCTGCTGATAATTCTGGCCGGATTGACGGTCAGGCGCAATATGGACTGGAAAAGCGATATTACTCTCTTCTCCAGGTTTGTACAGCAATACCCCGATAATTTTTTTGCCCATGCCGGGTTGGGGGAGGCCTATCTCAGCCGAGACAGACAGAATGAGCGCGACCTTATGATGGCAGAAAAAGAATTTGAAAAGGTCCTGACCCTTCAGTCAGAGCTTCCACCGGGAGTGCATACCAAGTTAGGTTATATCAGGCTGGCCGTCGGAGATTCTGAAGGGGCGGTGTATTTCTATACTTTGGCGCTGGGCATTTATCCTCTGGACAAAGAGGCGCTTCTGAACCGGGCGATAGCGCTTGAAAATCTCGGAAGGCCGGAAGAGGCGGCCTCGGATTTCAAACGGTTCCTCTCCGTGCCGGGTTATGAATTTGCCGACGCCAGACCGTATGCGGAAGCCAGACTGCGTGCGATATCAGGGGCGCAAAACAGGGAGCAGAATGACGGTATGTAAAGGGGGCCTTTTTGCCGGGGATGAAAGAAAAGGCCTGCTTTTCGGATTGGCTGTTGCCGGGGTCGCGTTTATCGTATACGCCAACTCTCTCGGCAATGGTTTTGTGTGGGACGATGACGTTGTGATCGTAGCCAATAAGGCCCTGAAGGGTGGAGTTGCCGACCTCTTCGGCTCAATCGATGTAAATCGCGCGTCTGAGCCGAACCCTTACTACCGGCCCCTGACTCTCCTGACATTTCTTGCGGAACAGCGCCTGCACGGACTGCTCCCTTCCATTATGCATTTTGTGAATATTCTGCTTCATGCAGCCAGCGCGTTTCTGGTCTGCCGTCTTGCTTTTTTCATCATTGGAAATCATCCGGCGGCGCTACTGGCCGGGCTTCTGTTCGCGGTCCATCCGGTGAACACGGAATCGGTAAATCTTGTGACGGCGAGGAACAATCTCCTCGCCGGTTTTTTCAGCGTCGGTTCTTTTATTTTATACTTCCGGGGGGTGCGCCGGGGCAAATATCCGACAGCCTTTGCAGGGGCCATATTTTATCTGGCAGGGCTCTTTTCCAAGGAGACCGCTTTAGCGCTTCTTCCTTTTATCGTCTTCTTTGAGATCAGCCGGTCGGCAGATGCCGGCTTTCAGCGGCGAGAGGCGTTCCTCAGATTAATTCCTTACGCGGCCTGTACGGCTTTTTATCTGGTATTGAGAAACAACGCCCTCTCGGGCGCGGACGTCCGGACCGCCATCATGCCGGGACTCGCGGGGCGGCTCGCGGACAACGTTTATATTATTCCCCGATATCTTTTGACGATCATCTTGCCGCCTCATCTAAACCTCAGATATTATCTTCCCGATGATCTTCACATTTATGCCTTGCAACTTATCGCGGGATGGCTTTGCATACTGATTTCGCTTGGATGGCTTATAATACGCGGCCGCAACGGCGCCGTTCTCTTTGGGCTGTTATGGCTGACGATATTTTATCTGCCGGTGAGCGGCATCGTTCCGATCCCGAGCGCCCCCATGGCTGACAGGTATCTCTATGTTCCCGCGATTGGCATATGGATAATTGCTGCCGATCGCGTTTATCGTGTTCTTTCGGAGAGGGCCGCCGCGCGCAGATACGGCGTCGCCATCCTGATTTTATTCCTTTCGGCAATGGCGGCTGCGACAGTGGCCCGTAACAACGACTGGAAGGACGACATAACACTCTTTTCAAGTTACGTGAAGCAGTATCCCGAGCAGGCCTTCGGCCATCATAACCTCGGCACTGCTTATCTTGATAAAGCGGGCGATCCTGACTCGGCCCGGAGGGAATTCGAAAAAGCCCTTGCTCTCGACCCTTTTTTCCCTCGCCTGCGAACTCAGATGGGATACATCAGCATGCTGCGAAATGATTATGACGGGGCACTGGCCCATTATGCCGAAGCTCTGGCAATCAATCCATTCGATGCTGAAGCGCTGCTCAACAGCGGGACAGCGCTTGAAAAGGAAGGACGATACGCGGAAGCGGTTGTCATGTACAGCCGTTTTCTTGCCGCGCCCGGCAATGAGCTTCCCTCGGCCCGGCAGGAGGCGGAAGGCAAGGTGCGGGAACTTTCCGGGTTGATAAGGAAATGATCCGTAGAGGAAGACCGTGAATGTCGACAAGGCAGTAAGGTTCACGGGAGTCGGAACGGTGATATACAGGGACAGGGAAGGGCAGGTCGCATTTTATGCCGTCCGGAAAAAGGGCTGACTTAATATGTATTTTCACTATGCCGTTCTGATATAATTAAGAAGCAGAAAAGTTCCTACAAAGTGAATGCCTTCGTTTCACAGCAAACGAATCGGGATTATTGGATTAAACTTGGGAGGTTTTAAATGTCTGAAGAAACCATACGAACGGGGTCATCTGATTCAGCGGCGGAGCGTCATCGTCTGACAGAGGACATCCTCGGCTTTATAGAAGCGGGAGTCGACGCCGAGGTGCACAATTTTAATGATTACTGTATGAGGCTGTTCGCCTTGCACTATAACAACAATAATATCTTCCGCGAATTCTGTGACGCCAAGAAGATTAAGCCCGGCGACATCTCCAGATGGGAGGATGTGCCTATGGTTTACAACGATGTGTTCAAGACCCACCTCGTCGCTTCCTTTCCCCTGGAGCAGTCGGTGATGGCGTGCCTCACGGGAGGGACCACGAGTTTTACCCAACGCGGCCGCATCTTCCGGGATGAAGACGGTAAGCGTCTTGTCTTTGCCGCAAACCGCGTCATGACGGGATCATACCTCTTCCCGGACCTTGAAAAGGGAAGGCGTTGCCGTATCCTCATTCTTGCTCCAAGCCCTGAGCTGGCGCCCTCTATGGGTATGGCGATCGGCATGGACCAGACGAGGCAGCACTTCGGTACTGAGGACAGCATGTTTCTCCTGGGCAAATCAGGTATTTATATCAATGATTTGTTGAAGGCGCTGCGTGAATCGGAAGCGAGCGGCGTACCGGTAGCCCTGATAGGGGCCACATCCGCGTATGTTTATTTTTTTCAGGCGTGCCGGCGTAAGAAGATGAAGTTCCACCTGCCCGCGGGCAGCCGTATATGCGACGGAGGAGGATACAGGGGGCGTTTTGGAAAAGTCACCCGCGACGACTACTACTCGATGGTGCAGGAGGTGTTAGGTATCCCCGGGAGCCACTGTGTAAATGTGCTCGGCGAGGCGGAGACCGCCACCAACCTCTTTGATGATTCCCTGCGCCGCTGTATAAAAGGGCTGTCGCCGCGGCAAAGAAGCCGGCCGGTGCCGCCGTGGTGCAGAGTGCGCGCAATGAGCATAGACGATCTCTCTCCGCTGCCGGACGGGGAAGTCGGGCTCCTCGCGCACTGGGACCTGGCCAATGTGCCGACCGTGCTTGCGGTGATCACCGATAATCTGGGGTACACAACCGACAATGGTGCGGGCTGTGAGATGGTCGGCCGCGCGAAGATAGAAAACGGCAGGGTATCGCCTCTTCCTGACGAGTCGGCGGGAAGTCCGATGGGCGATTCCGCGATCTTTCGCATGCTCGAGAGGTATGTAAATTTTTCTATCGAGCTCAAGATGGCTGTTGCAAAGGACCCAAAGATTGCTCCAAGTGTTCGCGAGGAGATAGAGGCAAGGCCGGGTTCGCTCCCTTCATGCCCTCAGGTAGTTGATGAGATACTCGTTTCGCAGGCTGATGCTGAGGCTGCCGGGATGCGTGATGAGGCGCTCAACACATTCAGGGACCAGACCGAAAGGCCGCTCGACTGGTATAAAACCAAGGCGGAGAAACAGGCGCTGGCAGACCACCCGGCCGGACTAAAGTCGGAAAAACAGGGACGGGAGAAGTAGGGGAGTTTAGAGTAAAGTTCAGCAGAATGAAAAAGGCCCTGACGATAGTTATCGGATTTGTCCATGATTTTGCCGCGGGCTGCTGGGCAGCTACGGTCCTCGGTGTATATTGGCTCAGCGCGCAGTCTGTCCCTCTTGAAATCGGGAGCATAATGTTCGGGCTGAAAAAACAGCTTTTCTATGCCGGCATAGGGTCTATTGTCCTTGTCTTTACCATGGGGGCGGGCAGGTCGTTCACCTATGTAAGCAATGTATACGGTCCTGATGCCGAGAGGGTCAGGCGGAAGATGCTGATTATGAAACACATTGCGCTCATAGTTATATTCGGATCAGGCACATACTGGCAATATAGTATGGTGTTCGACTGAGAGGGGGAACAATTAAGTTATCGCCGGCAGGGCGCGAAACATGAAAATCCTGGCAATAAAGGCATCCATATTGCTATAATACAAGGAGTTTTTTATGGGAAAAAATAAAAAAGTTTTACTCATAACGCCTCCATACCATTCAGGGGTAGTGGAGGCTGCGGGCACATGGCTCAACCTTGGCTATGTATATATTGCCGGCAGCCTGCGTAATGCGGGGTATGATGTGGAGATCTGCGACTCGATGTCCTATTTCCACAGTTACGATGATATTCAAAAGAAGATAGAAAGCAGCAAACCCGATGTTGTGGCAGCCACCGCCATCACCGCGACGTTAAACGATTGCCTTAAGGTGTGCGCGCTTGCCAAGCAGATCGACGGGCGTATTGTAACGGTCCTCGGTAATGTCCATCCGACCTTCATGTGGCAGGAGATACTCAGAGACCAGTGCGGCGCTGTGGACTTTATTGTGCGCGGAGAGGGTGAAATTACATTCCCTGAGCTTCTTGACTGCTATTTTGCTCAAGGAGACCTTCGCAAAGTCGAGGGCATTGCCTACTGTCTGGACGGCGGGGTCGTGAGCACTCCATCCCGGTCTCATATCCGCAACCTTGATTCCCTGGAAGGGGCCTGGGACCTCATCGACTGGCCCATATATACTTACAGGCCTACGCCGGGCTCGGTCCTTGCAATTGTCAATTCATCCCGCGGATGCAATCAGTTCTGCAGTTTCTGTTCCCAGAGGCTCTTCTGGGATGGAAAGTGGAGGGCGAAGTCGCCGGAGAAATTCGTGGCTGAACTGGAACATATACATACCAGGTACGGGGTGAATGCTGCAATGATCGCGGACGAAACTCCTACCCTGGACAGGGAGCGCTGGGAGAGGATACTGGATCTGCTCATCGAGAAGTCTATGGGTATCGAGCTTTTCATGGAGACCAGGGTCAAGGACATTGTAAGAGACCAGGACATCCTCTGGAGATACAGAAAGGCAGGTATTGTCCATATCTACGTCGGCGTTGAGTCCACAGACACAGAGACGCTGGAGAGATATGCCAAGGATGTGAGCATAGAAGAATCAAGGCAGGCCATAGATCTGATCAATAAGGAAGATATTATTTCCGAGACTTCCTTTGTCCTCGGAATGCCCTACGAGACCAAGAAATCCATGGCCGATACACTGGAGCTTGCCAAGTACTACGGCCCTGATATGGCGTTTTTCCTTGCCATCACTCCGTGGCCTTACGCGACTATTTATAAGGAGCTGGAGCCGCACATCGTCACAAAAGACTACAGTAAGTACAATCTCATTGAGCCGGTGGTAAAACCTGAAAATCTTACCATAGATGAACTGAGGGATGAGCTGAACAAGGCGACGAGGCTGTTTTATATGGACAAATTTTCGAAACTGAAGGGCATGACCTCCTTCAAGAGGGAATATATGATATCCGTGATGAAGCTCCTGATGGAGCACTCATATATCGCTTCTCAGATGAAGGCCGTGGAGGCCTCTATGCCGGAGGAAATCAGAAATTTTCTCAAAGATCATGCGGAGTCTTTCTCTCCCATTCCGTAAGACATGGTCCTTGTCGCCTCAAGGCAATTCCCCTGTATTGGAGTTCCTGTCTGTGTTTTGCGTTTTAGTATCTTGTTTACATATGATAATAAATTACTTTGCCCCCTGAGGCGGGGGGGTTTTTAAAAACCTGGAGGTTTATATGAGACGGATGAGTATAATTCTGATGCTTTTGCTTTTTGCGGCTACCGGATGCACAAAGAGCGCGATTACCGTAGACAATGAAAAGATATCAAAAGAGCTCTTCGATATTACACTCAAAGAAAGACTCAGTATTCACAAGACAGCGGACCGCGAGGCGGTAAAAAAGGCCGTCACTGACGAACTTATTGCGCACGCACTGCTGGTCAGAGAGGCAAAGGCGAAGAAGATTTCGGTCAAGGACGAAGAGGTGCGGAAAACCATAGAAGGCATGCGCGGCGACATGACCGAACAGGAATTTAAAGAGGGATTGAAAAAGAGAGAGATGCCCTACAATATTTTCCAGGACAGGGTGAAAAGCGCTTTGCTTATCTCAAAATTGATGACTTCTCTCGTCAAGGACGACTCGGTGACCGAAGAGGAGATGAGGGACTTCTATCAAAGGAGGCCTGTCCCCTTCCTTCAGTCCGAACAGGAGTTTGTGAAGATCCTCGAGGTAAGGAATGAGTCTGATGCAGGAAAGGCGGCGGCAGAGTTGAAGAAGGGCGCTGACTTTGATATCCTTGCAAAAAACATGAGTGATTCAGGGAGCGCCTCTGTGACTGATTACGGATGGCTCGACCCCGACACACTCCCGTCCAGGGAACTCGCATCTGAACTGAAGACTGCCGGGCTCAACGTCTTCAGCGGACCCCACAAGGGGAAGGACGGAGCATATTACTTCTTCAAGATAAAAGAGAGACGGGGACCCCGTGAACTCCCCTTTGAAGAGGTAAAACCGCTGATTAAAACCAACCTGCTCAACAAGAAGAGACAGGAGCTTACAGCTAATATCATCGAGGCAGGACGAAAGACTGTCAGGATAAAGATCGATATATAGCCCGGATAATTCACCAATATCGTACTCCGGGAGGCATGATTGAAAAACATCTTGAAAGCAATGAGATTATTTGTAAGGACTTTTCGCTCTTTAGGATATTGCTTTTACAGAGTGTACTTTTTACACCACGCGAAAATTCCGACCAAGGGATTGCGGCAATATGTTTTTGAATCATATCTCCCGGAGTTTATGAATAATCCGGGATAGGGCAACAACCTTCCTGTAATCCAATTAAAATCGTGTCGGCTTTTCTTACTTTGTTAAATTTCTTTGCAGTTGATGGATAACGTCCTGATAAATAAGGATTTATTAAAATTATTTAACCCAAAATTGAAATTAACTGTAAGAATAATCGACATATTTGAAAATTTGTTTTAAGAAATTACTTTAAGAACAAGTGGTTATGCTGTTGGTATTATTTTTGCAATAACATGGTATAGGTTAATAAAAAGGGAGGGTCAGATGAAAAGATTTGTTTTATGTATTGCACTGATAATCAGCATCTTTTCCGGTTACTCTGAGTCTGATGCGATATCAATCGGCTTTGTGCCTGCTGATCAGGACGTGATATTAGGTAACGTCGCAAATGTGGATTTGTTCATATCAGGTTTAACGGACGTTTCCGTGGGGGCTTATGATTTAGATATTCATTATAATCCTGCCGTCTTAAGTTTTAACAGTATCAGTTTCGGACCGGCGTTAGGTTTTAGTATATCGTTCTTTGATGAAGTCATCCCCGGGTCCTTGAACTTTTTTGAATTTTCCCTTGAGTCACCCACGGACCTGAACGATGGTCAACCGGATAACTTCGTTATTGCAAGCTTGTCATTCAATACGCTTGCCCTTGGAATAAGTCCTCTGGGTGTTTCCATAATTGACCTTGGAGATGCATATGGGGAAGGGCTTCTTGCCGATACCAGAAGCGGCAATATAGAGGTTGTTTCCGGTAATGTTCCGATTCCGGAGCCTTCAACTATATTGCTTTCAGGCATCGGCCTTGCGGGGCTGGGATTTTTCAGAAGGAAGAAAGACAGATAAAAGGGACGTCTGCTTTTTTCCAAATGTGCTTTGTGCACATGTCTTGTCCGTTTCAAAGCCCGGACATTTTTTCAGCGCCGTTGACAACTTCCTTTGTCCTGTCTACAATTGATCTGAAGGCGTGTTTTAAGCGCTTATTTACCACGCGAAACTTTGTTTTCCGGGAGCACGGGAAAATCCGCGGGAGTCAGGGTCGCAATATTCCCTCCCGGCGAATGCACGCGCCCTGAGAAGGAAGGATGTTGGGATGCAGAAGGAGGCCGTAGTCGTTGAAGCCCGCTGACTCTGACGGCATAAATAAGCCTGCGACCGACGAGCGGCTGCTCTATGACATTGTGATGGGTATTTACGGCTATCACGCCGTGCTCCTGGCGCACTCCCTCGGTCTCTTTTCACTGCTGTCGGATGGGCCGCGTTCCCTGAGAAAGATTTGCGGGTGTCTGCGCATCCCGGCCCGTCCTGCTGAGGCCCTGGTCCTTGCCTGCCGCTCCCTCGGACTGCTGACTTATCAGGACGGCAGATACGCCCTGGCCCCGGTCGCTGAACAATATCTTGTCGCGGGAAGTCCCACCTACTTCGGAACATTTTTCGACGTATCGCTCGCACAGGGCGTACTGACGTTTGAAAACCTGCAGAAGGCGGCGCTGAGCGACGCGCCGCAAATCTACGGCGTCAAGGACATGTATGAAACCCATGAGTCGCAGGCGGAACGCGCCCGTGTCTTTACGCGCATGATGCACAGCCACAGCATGGCGCCCGCGCTTGCATGGCCGGATGTGATCGATCTGTCGGCGCACAGGGTGATGCTCGATATAGGCGGCGGCTCCGGCGCCCACTCTATCGGCGCTGCGCTGCGCTGGCCGTTGCTCAGCGCCCTGGTCCTCGATCTTGCGCCGGTGTGCGAAGTAGCGGATGAATATATCGGGAGCTTCGGATTGAATGAACGCGTCGGCACAAGCGTCGTGGACATATGGACCGGTCCTTTTCCAAAGGCGGACCTGCATTTCTACTCCGACATCTACCACGACTTTACACCTGAAAAGTGCCGCTTTCTCACGGCCAAGAGTTTTAAGTATCTTGACAGCGGAGGGCGTATCATTATTCATGAGATGCTCTTCAACGACGACAAGAGCGGGCCGTTTACCGTGGCGGGATACAACGTCTCCATGCTTCTTTGGACTGAGGGGCGGCAGTTTTCCGGCAGCGAGCTCTCAACAATGCTGGAAGAGGCCGGTTTTACTGAGATACAGGTTACACCGACATTCGGATACTGGCATATCGTCTCCGGGGTGAAGCCCCGGGGAAAAACGGTTTGAAACACAGAGCGGAGAAATTGAGAAGGACATTGTTCCTTATACGGAGGCATGCATGAATTATACGTCACTTACCGCAAAGACGCGGGCGGCGCTCGACGCCCTTGCTCCTCTGCAGAGTATATTGGAGGAGACGGAATGGTTGCGCCATTCGAATGATTTGTCCGTGTGCGATTTCTCCCTGGGCAATCCTCACGAGGAACCGATCCCCGCGTTCGTGGACGCGCTCAGGAGACACGTGGAGCCGGGGAACCTGTGGTGGTATACCTATAAGATGAATGAGCCTGAATCGCGCGGCGTTGTTTGCAAATCTCTTCGAAGGTGGCGCGGCGTCAACTTTGAGGAAGAGGACATCTTCCTCACCAACGGATCGACCGCCGCTCTCAACGTAGTATTGAATGTGATCGTTGAACATGGCGACGAGGTCATATTCATCAGCCCGCCGTGGTTTCAGTATGAGGGAATGATCATATCGGCCGGCGGGACGCCCGTGCGCGTGAGGGCCAACATGACAACGTTCGATCTGGACCTCAATGCGATCAGCGGCGCGCTCACGCGGAGGACCAGGGCGATCATCGTGAATTCGCCCCATAATCCGACCGGCAAGATTTATTCGCCTCAAACGCTCAAGGCCCTTGCCTCCATGCTCACAGAGGCGTCGGGTCGGGGAGGGAGGCCCGTCTATCTGATTTCAGATGAGGCGTACAGCCGGATCATCTTCGACGGACGGACATACTACAGCCCGACGGCTTTCTATCCCTGGTCGTTTCTTGTTTATACTTATGGAAAGGTCCTTCTTACACCCGGCCAGAGGATAGGCTTCATCGCGCTGCCGCCGGAGATGCCTGACCGTGGAGACATGCGCAGGGCGCTCTATGGTTTTCAGATGCTTGCGGGCTGGGCGTTTCCAAATGCCCTGCTTCAGCATGCGTTGGCCGATCTGGACCCGATATCCATCGATATCGGCCGGCTTCAACGACGAAGAGACCGTCTCGTCTCAGCGCTGCGCGAAATCGGATATGAGACGAACATGCCGGAAGGCACGTTCTATGTGATCGTGCGTTCGCCTGTCGCCGCCGACCTTGCGTTTGTCAAGACGCTGAGCGGATATAATATCTTTTGTATACCCGGATCGGTCATGGACATCCCGGGATATTTCCGGCTCTCCCTCACCGCGAATGACGGGATGGTCGAACGCGCGCTGCCCGGATTCGATGCGGCGCTGCAGGAGGCCCGAAGAGGACGGGCCCGATGATTCCGGGGCATGACGCGAACTGGTGGAGCTTTTCATTAGACCCGGAGCTCAGGGGCGAAACGGTCCGTGATGATCCTGATAAAGGCACTATCGAAGTCAATCCCGAACTCGACGGAAAGAGGCTGCTCTCTTATCATCGATATCTGAGACTCGATACGCTGCTGAGCGCGCAGACGCCGACCTCGCGCGCCCCGGACGAGAGGATATTCATCATCGCGCACCAGATGTTCGAGCTGGTATTCAAGCAGATGATCTTCGACCTCCGGGTAATCGCCTCTACGTTCCGCTCCGTCAGGGAGGCCGAAGGTCCGGAGCTTTTACGTCTCGTCGGTATCGGCAACCCGGCAGCAGTCGAGGATTTCTGGGGACCCGCGCGCGCCTCCGCGGCGCGGGTCAGGCATTCATGCAAGCGCATGGTCCCGTCGATTATGGGGTATCTTGCCACGGACGACCTGTTCGATAACCGGGAGTTCACGGAAAAATTCAGGCCCAATCTCGCTGCCGCAAGCGGGTTTCAATCCGCCCAGTTCCGGCTCATTCAGAGGGCCCTCGGGAAATCGCCGCTTCTTGCAGTCAGGCTGTTCCCCTCGGATTATTATTTAAAGAACTACCTTGGAATGGACGATGCGGGTATCATGCAGGCAGCAGGAGAGACGGAAGGAGCGGGCCTTGTGAGAGTAGTAGACGGGCTGATCCTTCGGGAGGGCGCCGATATGGCCACGCCGCCTCCCGGGAGCCCGTATGCGCCGGTTGCGGAATTGGACGCGCTGGCTCATGACATGCTCACACGTATATCGTCCATTAAAGAAGTCGGCGACTCTTCCTGCGCGGTCCCCATGCTTGCTGAAGATGAGACGTCGCTCCGCGAATTGGAGGACGCATTCAGAGAGAGGATGAGGCAGGGGACAGAGAGTATCAGAAAGAGATGCGGCCTGTCTCCCCGGTTGACGGAAGAGGAAAGGTCGCTGCTGGAGAGGAAGGGGAGGGTGTTCAGGGAGGATTGGTCGCGCGCTGTGCGCGATGATAACAACAGAAGGGCGCGGTACGGCCCGGCGTGCGGGGCTGCGCGGTTTCTCTGTGAGGACGCTCGGACCCTTCATTTCAGGGACATCTTCGACGCCCTCCTCGAGGCCGACAGCCGGCTGTCCGAAGGGTTTCTTCTTGCTCACCTGCACGTGGTGAAGCGCCGGTTAGGCGAGGTCCCGGGGACCGCGGGCAGCGGCGCGTCCTTTCTCGATTTTTCGCAGACGCTGACTGTACGGTTTCCCGCGCTCATTGCTGTAAAGGCCGCGCGTCAAAGAATCTGTAAGACATGAAGGTATGAAGTGAAAAAAAGAGAGGGTTAAGTCTGGAAAAGGTAAGGCTTCTTCTGGTATACTCTGACACGGAAAAGGGCCGGGAGCCGGCCGAAGGAGGTTTGATATTTTAGAATCGTCACAAAGCGACAAGCAGTTTCTCGAAGTCTACCGCCATAGCACTTCCCATATTATGGCGCATGCCGTCAAAGAGCTTTTTCCGAATACAAGGTTCGCAATCGGCCCCGCTATTGCGGACGGATTTTATTATGATTTCGATTGTGATCGCTCTATTACAGAGGAGGACCTGCCCCGGATTGAAGAGAAGATGAAGGAAATCATAAAGAATAACAGGCCCTTTGTCAGAAGAGAACTGCCGAAGGAGGAGGCCTTAAAATTTTTCAGGGAACGCGGAGAAATATACAAAGTTGAACTCATAGAAGCGATTCCTGACGAAACGGTTTCAGTCTATGAAGAGGACGGATTTGTCGATCTCTGCCGCGGACCGCACCTGGAATCAACGGGGAAGGTGAAGGCCTTCAAGCTCCTGTCGATTGCCGGGGCCTACTGGCGGGGGGACGAGAAAAACAAGATGCTTCAGCGTATTTACGGGGTATCGTTCCCGGCAAAAGACGAGCTGAAGAAACATCTTGAGTTTCTCGAAGAGGTCAAAAAGAGAGACCACCGGCGTCTTGGAAGGGAACTGGACCTTTTCAGCATGAATGATGATATCGGCCCCGGACTGGTGCTTTGGCATCCCAGGGGAGCGGCGATCAGGCGGGCAATTGAAAATTTCTGGCTTGATGAACACAGCAAGGCGGGTTATCAGGTCCTGTATACGCCCCATATGGCAAAGCTCGATTTGTGGAGAAAGACGGGCCATGTCGATTTTTACAAAGATAATATGTATTCGCCGATGGAAATCGAGGGGCTTGAGTATGAAATAAAACCGATGAACTGTCCGTTCCACGTCTCTGTTTTCAAGAGCCGTCTGAGAAGCTACAGGGACCTGCCGCTGCGGTTTGCGGAACTCGGCACGGTTTACAGATATGAACGCTCCGGTGTGCTTCACGGACTCCTGAGGGTGAGGGGCTTCACGCAGGATGACGCCCACATATTTTGCATGGAAGACCAGATCGGGGATGAAGTATCAAAGGTGCTGCAATTTACTTTATACATCCTCCGGACCTTCGGGTTTTCAGATTACGATATTTATCTTTCGACGAGACCTGAAAAATACGTGGGGACGGAAGAGGCCTGGAAAAAGGCGACTGCGGCGCTTGAGAATGCCCTTGAGCTTAAAGGACTGAAGTATGAAGTCGATCCCGGCGAAGGAGTATTTTACGGACCGAAAATAGACATCAAAGTGAGAGATTCCCTGGGCAGGCAGTGGCAGTGCAGCACGATCCAGGTTGATTTCAACGTGCCGGAGCGGCTGGACATTACATACAGGGGAGCGGACAGCAAAGATTACAGGCCCATCATGATACACCGCGCCCTCATGGGGTCCCTTGAGCGCTTCTTCGGCATTTTGATAGAGCATTACGGGGGCGCATTTCCACTGTGGCTGTCGCCCGTGCAGATATCGATATTGACTATTTCCGAAAGACACGTAGAATATTGCAGGCGGATAGCGGACTCTCTGATTGCTGAAGGGATCAGGGTTGACATTAACGAGGAAAATGAGAAAATAGGCTATAAAATAAGGAAAGCCGCTGTATTAAAGACGCCCTATATGTGTATAATAGGTGACAGCGAAATGGAAAAAAATACCGTTAATACAAGGAAAAGAAACGGAGAAAATATCGGGGAGTTGACCGTAGATAAACTCGTCGCATTCCTTAAAGATGAAATATCAAACAGGAGGCAGTCATAGAAAAGGAACTCAGAATAAATAGGTGGATCCGGGCGCGCGAAGTAAGAGTAATAGGACATGACGGGGCGCAATTGGGCTTAATGGAAGTTAGAAACGCCATCAAGCTTGCCCAGGAGCACGACCTTGACCTTGTTGAAGTGGCGCCGGGCGCACAGCCTCCTGTCTGCAGGATAATGGACTACGGGAAATACCGTTACCAGCAGAGCAAGAAACATTCGACAAAAAGCAAGACGATAACGGTAAAAGAGATAAAGGTAAGACCGCAGATTAACGAGCATGACCTGCTCTTCAAGATGAAGAGTATGAAAAAATTTCTTGAGCACGGAGACAAAACAAAAGTCACGATGATGTTCAGAGGCAGAGAAATCGTACACGCGGCGATCGGGAGGAAGGTCTTTGACCGGATCATTGAGGAATTTTCACAGATTGCCAACATTGAACAGCAGGCCAGAATGGAAGGCAATCGTATGATCATGATCCTTGCGCCCAAATAAAGAAGCCGGTAAATTCGTCCGCGGATTTCGCGATGACCGATTAAAATAATGTAATGGTTTTTTAAATTATCTGCGGACAATATATAGAATATGAAGGAGGTAAAATGCCAAAGCTGAAGACCCACAGAGGAGCGGCAAAGAGATTCAAGAAAACGGCCACTGGAAAAATTAAAAGACACAAGGCCTATAAAAGCCATCTCCTGACCAGTAAGTCGTCCAAGCGCACAATGAAACTCAGAAAAAGCGCGCTGGTTGAGAAGGCAAACCTGAATGCCGTCAATAAAATGCTCCCTTATTAATCATTGTCCGAATCTCCATTTAAATATTAAGTATTTAAATAATTCCGGCGAATGCTGTATAATGGTGATTGCCTTGAAAATCCGGCTTACTTATTCACCGTAGAGAGTAAGGCGGGCCAGGCATGAAGGGGCGACCCTTATGGGGCCTGTCGGTGAGATAAGATAGTTTAAAAAATCCAGGAGGTATACATAAATGCCAAGAGCAAGAGGCGGGTTTAAGACAAGAAGGAGACGCAAGAGAATTCTCGAGATGACAAAGGGCTATTACGGCTCCAAGAGCCGTTTATACAGGATCGCGACTGAAGCGGTTGATAAGGCCCTGAGTTACGCGTATAAGGACCGGAGGCTGAAAAAGAGAGAGTTCAGGTCCCTGTGGATCATAAGGATCAATGCCGCATTAAGGGCGCTTGGACTGACTTACAGCCAATTCATGAACCGGCTCAAGGTGATGAACATCGCTCTCAACAGGAAGGCCCTGGCGGACATGGCTTACAACGATCCTCAGTCTTTCAGCAACCTTGTAGAAACGGTAAAAAAAGGGAATGCTCAATGACCTTGATTCCATAAAGAGCCTTGCCGGGGAGGAAATAGAAAAAGCGGACAGCCTCAAAGCTGTTCAGGACCTGAAGGTAAGATATCTCGGCAAGAAAGGAATCATCACCGGCAAGATAAAGTCCCTTGCCGCCATTGCCAAAGAAGACCGTCGTGAATACGGCAAGAGTCTCAACGATGTAAAGATCTACATTGAAGAGCTTCTCGGCGTTCGTGAAAAGGCCTGCAAGGCCGTTGAACTGAACAAGACCCTTCAGATCCAGCGTATCGACGTCACCATTCCGGGTTACCGCATACCGGCGGGTCATCTCCATCCCACGACGCAGGTGCTTGGTGAAATCATCGGCATCTTTACCTCCCTGGGCTTTCACGTTGAAGAGGGACCTGAGGTGGAACTCGACTTTTATAATTTTGAGGCCCTCAATATGCCGAAGGAGCATCCCGCTCGCGACATGCAGGACACATTCTATATTTCCGATGATGTCGTGTTGAGAACGCATACATCACCGGTACAGGTCCGCGTTATGCAAAACAATACCCCGCCTCTGAGAGTCATCGCCCCTGGAAAGGTCTACAGATGCGACGCCGACGTAACGCACATCCCGATGTTTCATCAACTTGAAGGCTTTATGGTTGATAAACATATCACAATGAGCCACCTTAAAGGAGTGCTTGAAGTATTTATTCAAAGGGTCTTTGGGGCCGACACAAAGTTGCGTTTCAGGCCGAGCTTTTTCCCGTTTACCGAGCCGAGCGCTGAGATAGATATATCGTGCGTTATATGCAGGGGGGCCGGATGCAATGTATGCAAGAACACCGGGTGGCTTGAGATCCTCGGCGCCGGAATGATCAATCCGAGGGTCTTTGAGATGGCCGGATACGATCCGGCGCAGTATACGGGTTTCGCATTCGGAATGGGAATAGAGCGCGTGGCAATGCTTAAATACGGGATCGACGATATCAGGCTTTTTTACGAAAATGATAAGAGGTTCCTGGACCAGTTTTAGATTTAAAGACAAAGACTGACGGAGATATAATTGAAGGCTTCATACAACTGGCTGAAAGAATTCGTCGACTTTTCATTGCCTCCCCTGGAGATTGCGCATGCCCTTACCATGGCGGGACTCGAGGTCGAGGGCGTCGTTGAAGCGGACGGCGACACGGTATTTGATATTAACGTTACTCCCAACAGGCCTGACTGTCTAAGTATTATCGGCATTGCCCGCGAGATATCCGCTATCCTGAAAGTCCCATTCAGGAGCGGACCGGCCGGGGCGCTGGAACAAAAGGGCAGGGGGCCTGAGGTTACGGTCCGGGATACACGCCTTTGCCGGAGATATGCGTCGCGGACCATTACGGGAGTCAAGCCTGCTCCTTCCCCGGACTGGCTCGTGAGGCGGCTTGAATCTCACGGCATCAGGACCTCTATTAATGTTGTGGACATCACCAACTATGTTCTCCTTGAAACCGGCCAGCCCCTGCATGCGTTTGATCTCGACAAGCTCGCGGGAACGAAGATAGAGGTAAGGACTGCCGGACCGTCGGAAAAATTCCGCACGCTCGACAACGAGGACAGGATCTTGAATCCGGACATGCTGATGATATGTGATGCGGAGAGGCCCGTTGCATTGGCTGGAATAATCGGCGGAATGAATTCCGAGGTTTCTTTATCGACGATGAACGTCCTTCTGGAGAGCGCGAATTTTTTTCCCTCCTCTGTTCGCCGCACTGCGAAAGCTCTCGGAGTCTCAACTGAATCATCTTACAGATTTGAGAGAGGAGTCGATATAAATAACGTTACAGTCGCCCTTGACAGGGCCGCCTCGATGATAGCTGAAATTGCCGGAGGGTGCGTTTCCGGGCTGACCGATGTTTATCCTTCGCCCTTCACTGCCGGAGATATCAGGATCTCTTTTAATCAGATCAACTCCCTTATAGGTATTGAAATCCCAGGTCCTCTTGCGGAGAGGATATTGACTGATCTCGGTTTCGGGGTAAAGAGGGAAGGGGAAGGCCTTGTTGTTAATCCTCCGTCTTTCAGGCAGGACATACAGGCAGAGGTAGACATAATCGAGGAGATAGCAAGGCTGTACGGCTACGGTAATATCCCGGCTTCGCTGCCTTCCATACAACTCCAGCCGACATGTAATGAACCGGGCATAATTGAAGCCATAAGAAAATCCCTGGTCCGCTCGGGCTTTACAGAAGTAATCAATTACAGTTTTTTCTATCCGGACTCGCTTGACAGGCTGAACATTGCACTGAATGACAGAAGAAGGGACATGATTTTGATCAGTAATCCCCTCAGAAAAGAAGAGTCGGCAATGAGAACTACCCTGATCCCGGCCCTTTTGAGTAATGTCTGTCTGAACTTCAATCGGGGTGAGAAGAACGTCCGTTTCTTTGAAATATCAAGGGTATTCCTTCCATCATCTGAGAAACTTCCTGAGGAAGTTGTACAAGTGGCCGCGGTTTACAACAAGGGCGAGACCGCATCCTTGTGGGAGACGACACATGATGGTTTTTACGATGTCAAAGGGGCCCTCGAAAATCTCTTCATTGACTTGAAAATAAAAGACCATTCAATAGAGCAGTCTCCCGAATTCACTGAACCATATCTGCATCCCGGTAAATCCTGCACGGTAAGGATATCGGACGAAAAAATCGCCTCATTAGGCGCAGTGCATCCGTCCGTACTTGAGTCCTTTGATATCAGGGGCAATGTCATTATTCTTGAAATCCCCGATGTGGCAAAGCTGAAGAAATACATTTCAGCAAAGACGTCCTTTTCGCCGTTGCCTAAATTCCCCCGCGTTGAAAGGGACATTGCACTGGTGGTATCAAAGGGAGTTACCATTGAGAGGGTCAGGCGGGCGATATTGAGCGTTGATTCAAATATTATCGAGTCCGTCGTCCCTTTTGATATCTATATCGGCAAATCCATTCCTGATGATAAAAAGAGCATTGCCTTCTCTATCCTCTTCAGGTCCGCTGACAGGACCCTTACAGACCAGGAAGTGGATGCCCTGCAAGCCGTAATTATTGAGAAACTCAAGAAGGAGCTTGACGCCGAGCTGCGAGGCTGATGCCCCCCGTCCTCTTAATTAATCACTTGGCTTAGTGTCCGTCCTAACCTATAGAATTTCAATTTCCTCATGCCCGAAGTCCTTTTTATGGACAGACTCTAATTAACCTAAAAACAGCAGTTCATTTACCACAGAGGCACAGAGACACTGAGAAAACAAGAGGTTATCGAATAATTTTGCTTCATCACTTAGGTGAATGATTCATATTGGCCTTTTCTCTTATTTTTTAACTCGGTGCCTCCGTGCCTCTGTGGTTAACTGCTTTTTCTAAGATTAATCACTTTATCTTAGTTAGCACGGATTATTCACACATATCGTACTCCGGGGGGCATGCTTCAAAAACATCTTGAAAGCAATGAGATTATTTGTCAGGACTTTTCGCTCTTCAGGTCATTGCTTTTCAGAGTGTACTTATTACACCACGCGAAAATTCCGGCCAGGGGATTGCAGCAATATGTTTTTGAATCATACCTCCTGGAGCTTATGAATAATACGGGTTAGGCGGATCAAGGAAATCAAAAACCATCTACTGCCCGCTTCACCTTAAATCTAATTTAACATAATATATCTTATCGGACATTGGTTGCGTCAAACTTTTGTTAAGAACATGTTAAAACACATGAGGCCCCCCTTTTAAAATGGCTACTGAAGCAGGTTTTTCAAGGATTGCACAACTTTTGAGCACGCAAAAAAGATAATTAAAACTGAGAGTTATATAATTATAATTATTGAAGAAGGTGTTCTGCCTGTAACCCCGTATCAGTCAAGGAAATGACTCTCGCCCTGATGCGCTGCCCCCTCTGCGCAACGTCTGATATTATCGAAAGTTTAAGGTAATTAGACGATAAGCCCGACCAATATCCATTAGATTCAGTCCTATTCTCAACGATTACATCCAGGATATTATCAAGGCTATTTTTCATATAATTTCTTTTCTTTATGCCTGCTATCTCAAATAAAATCTTCACTCTTTCCCGCTTGACCTTTTCACTGACATGGTCTTCAAAAGACAATGCCTTTGTATCCGGTCTCTTTGAATATGGAAATACATGAAGGTAACTAAGAGGCAATTGCTCAATAAGTCGTACTGTATCGTAAAAGTCGTCGTCATTTTCCCCTGGAAATCCAGCTATCAGATCAGTGCCGACAGAAATGCCCGGACATGCGGAAACGATCTTCTCGATAAGTCCCTTGAAATACGCGGCGGTATAGCCACGGTTCATGGCCCGGAGAATTTTGTCCGAACAGCTTTGAACGGGAATATGCAAGTGATCGCAAACAGGCCCATTTTTTATTAGCTCCAAGTATTCCTCCCTGAATTCCTGGGGCTCCAGTGAACTTAGCCTGATGCGTACCTCTGGGAAGGATCCTGCCAACATATCCACAATATTTAATAAAGAACTTTTGGGCACATGGTCTAACCCATAAGTACCAATATGAATACCGGTCAATACTATTTCCCTGTAGCCCTCAGAAACGAATCGCCGGGCAGATGAAACGATTTGCTCCTTGTCCACACTCCGGCTCCTGCCTCTGGCCAAAGGAACAGCGCAATATGAACATGAAAAATTGCATCCGTCCTGTATCTTGAGAAAGGCCCTCGATCTCGAGGAATAATAAGGTCCCGGCACATGTGAAACATCCGGGTCAGTCATGTTTACGATGACGCCGTCGTCCTTTTTCAACTTTTGTATTAAATCAAGAATGTTGTCTTTCCCGGAGTTACCTATGATAATATCAAGTCCCTCTATATTTGATATCTCATCGGGCCTCAGTTGCGCATAACATCCCGCAGCCACGACCCGTGCGCCTGACCTTGCTGCCTTTCTTATAAGCTGTCTTGACTGGGCATCGCTCCTTGCCGTTACCGTGCAGGTGTTTATTATGCAAACATCGGGACTGTCATCATGAGAAACAATTTCAAAGCCATTGTCCCTCAATATCCCTCCAATGGAAGCGCTTTCCGATTGATTGACCTTACAGCCCAATGTCTGTATCGCTATTCTCATAAGAAAGTCTGATTAAGAAATCCTGCAGATTATCACAGATAGTTACAAGACATATTGCCAACTTTTTCTCCGACCAATGAATGAAGCTTTGCCTCTGATATCTTCACGTCCAGGGACCTCCCGATATCGTTTTGGCTCCCGTAAAAATTGACTATCTTGTTGGAGCCGGTCCGGCCGGTCAGTTTATCACAATCGGTCTCGCTTACACCTTCCACCAGGACATCAAACACCTTTCCTTCCAGCAGCCTGTTTTTACTGTAAGTAATGCCTTCCTGTATCGTCAATATTTCAGAAAGCCGGCGCGCCTTGATCTTTTCATCAACATGATCAGGCAGATCGAGCGCCTTTGTGCCTGGTCTCCTTGAATATTTAAATGCGAAAATCCCGTCATACCCGATATCGGCGAGCGTACTGATGGTACATTGATGATCTTCTTCAGTTTCGCCTGGGAAACCGGTGATTATATCAGTAGTTATTGCTATATCCGGCATAGCGGACTTCAGCATGTCCGTCTTGTACTTGTATTCCTCAAGGCAGTAGCCACGGTTCATTAAATTCAGTATCCTGTCTGAGCCGGACTGCACCGGCAAGTGGATATGTCTGCATAATTTCGGCAAGTCCTTCATCGTGCTGATGAGTTTTTCCGACAAATCCCGTGGATGTGAAGTAACAAACCTGATCCTTTTTAGTCCCTCTATGTCATGAATCATTTTCAGGAGATCGGGAAAATCCATGTTCTCCGGGAGGTTCCTGCCGTAAGAATTTACGTTCTGCCCCAGGAGAGTGACTTCCCTGAACCCCTGTCCCGCAAGGGCGGAAATTTCATTGAATATATCTTTCCCGGACCTGCTCCTTTCCCGTCCCCGGGTAAAGGGCACGACACAATAGGCGCAGAAATTGTCACAGCCGTACATGATCGACACCCACGCCTTCAACTTCCCTGCCCTTTTCACAGGCAGATGCTTCAAGTGATATTCCGGATTAAAGTCCAATGCCGCCTTTTTCGTTACCTGGCCAATGTCCTGCTTCCCGTTCATTATCCACGTCTGGAAGTTATTAATATTGTCAGGGCCGAAGATAATATCCACATAGGGAAATCGTTTAAACAACCCTTCGCCTCTCTGCTGGGCGATACATCCGGCCACGGCAATTTTCAAGTTAGGATTGTCCTTCTTCACTGTAACCAGCCTGCCTAACTCGCTGTAGAATTTCTGCTCCGCCTTATCTCTGATGCTGCAGGTGTTCAGGACAATAACGTCGGCGTCATTCATGGAATCCGCCTGACCGTAACCGGCCTCGGACAGGATACCGGCGACTTTCTCGGAATCATGGACATTCATCTGGCAACCGAAGGTGTGGATGTGATATTTTTTAGTCATAACAATGAGACATTATAAATTGAATTCAAAAACACGTGTGGTCATCTGCCACAGACTTTATTCCCCTTTTTCCACTGCATCAGTTATTTTACAATAATTGAAAAGTCTTTTATAAAAGACGCCTTTCATCCAGTTTGACAACTCACTTCCATGCAGCGCGCGCTTTCGCTACGACTGCCTCTTCCGAGCGGTCCCTTGGCGGCGCATTTGTCTCAAGCGAGCCCAGAAGGTTTCTGGAAGCTTCCGCTATCTCTTCAACAGCCGCAAGGAATGCGGCCTCATTGGCTTTCGACGGCTTGCGGAAGCCGCTTACCTTTCTCACGAATTGCAGCGCGGCGTCGCGGATTTCATTGTCCGTTACGGGCGGGGTGATGTTGAAAAGGGTTTTGATGTTTCTGCACATGGGTGTTACCTCAATGGATCAGGAAGCTTTTCATTTATTTTTTTTCAAGCCCGCCGGGAGGACGCGCCGGGCTGCATCTTTTCGTGCCTTTTCTTTTCCCCTGCAGGACCGGCAAAGCACCGCCTGAGTATTGATGTTTCCTTTCGCTATTTCATACCACCATTTTTGCCTCTCCGCCGGCCAGACCTCTTCTTTACCGCATTGCCGGCACACTACGACTTTGTCTATGTAGAACCTCGGCAAACGATCATACGTGTTGTTGTGTGAAAGTTGCGCATGGTCCGCCATCACGGCGCCGGGAGGCGGAGTGATATTCTCATCGCGAGTATCGATATCAGCCGTCGCTTTAGCCCTTTTCAACCTGCTCTGGTCAAGCCGCTCTTTTTTTGTCTTGTCGCTGGTCATTGCCGTTTATCAAACATAACGTGAATTTTGTAAAATGTGTAGGATCCCAATCATATGTTGAACTGGGCCGCTGAGTCGATGGGGATAATATAGGGTATCTTTATGGGGATTGTAAACAAGAATCTTTACGGTATGATACAGGTTTAAACACACCCCTGCACCCCTCTCAAGAGGGGACTAAAGACAAGGTCTGAACATCATGATTAAAGAAAGCAAGTAGTAATGGAAACGCCCCGGCTGTGATATTATTTATGCAAGGAGGACAAAGATGCTTCTGATTGTTCACGGCGGCGCGGGTAACAGGAAGCCTTCAAAAGAGGCGCTGAAGACGCTTTCGGAATCTCTTTCATATGGATACGACATATTGCGCAACGGCGGAAGTTCGCTTGACGCAGTAGTCTTGGCAATAACAATCCTTGAAGATTCAGGCGTCTTTAATGCCGGCGCCGGGGGGAACCTTCAGCTCGACGGCGTGAGAAGGCTTGATGCCTCGGTCATGGAAGGTAAAGGTCTCGGCGCGGGAGCTGTTATCGGCCTTGAGGGAATAAGAAATCCAATACACGCGGCGCGGCTTGTCATGAAAACTCCGCATGTCATGCTCACGAACACAGGCGCAAGCAGGATAGCCGGGTGTCTCGAACCGCTGAAAGCGCCTGATGAAGAAGCGCTGCGCAAGCTCGAAAAAATAAAGACCAAAAAGAAGGCCGTGGTGCGGATGTACAACCGTTATTTTTCGACCGTAGGGGCCGTTGCCCTTGACGGTCATGGCGACCTTGCCTCGGGCTCTTCCACCGGCGGGGTAGCCGCAATGCTCCCGGGGCGTGTAGGCGATACCCCTGTCATAGGGGCGGGGGTGTACGCGGACAATTCATCAGGGGCCGTCTCCTGCACGGGTCAGGGAGAATATATTTTGAGACTTTCCCTTGCGAAAGAGATATGCATGAAGCTTAAAACCATGTCGCCTGCTCAGGCAGCGGGTGCATCGCTGAAAAGACTGTCCGGCATCGGGGGCGAGGCAGGAGTCATTGTAATCAGCTCTGGAGAGAGGTTTACGATCAGTCACAACACGAAATATATGGCGTCGGGTTACACCGATGGGAAAAAAGTCGTTGTGAAAGAATTGTGAGTTCCTAATGGGACACAAAGTATTTACAGGCAATATCAGGAACGTCTATGCCGCCGGCGATATGCACGGGGATTATGAGAGCTACAGCAAAATACTGCACGCGTTTGAAAAATACAAAGAAGACTCATTACTGATCTTTATGGGTGACTATGCCGACAGAGGTCCCAAAGGCGTAGAAATAATAATGGACCTCGTCAGGCTGCAAAGCGCAATGAAAGACATTATAGCCCTCAAAGGGAACCATGAATTGTATGATAACGGCAGTCCCACTTTTTACCCGTGCGACCTGATTTCCGAGGCGAAGATTAAGTACGGATCATGGGAAAAATTTTACAGCAATGTCATGTTAGGTTTCCTTGAGAAACTTTACATAGCCGCGATAATCAATAATGTCCTGTTTGTCCATGCGGGCATATCTTCAAAAATAAAATACGTGGAGGATTTGTCAAAACGTGAAAATGAAATAAATCTTCTGTGGAGCGATCCCTCTGCGAGACATGGAGAGCATAGAAATCCGAGAGGGGCGGGTCTGTTGTTCGGGGAAGATATCACACGAAAAGTCCTTTCCTCGCTCGGGCTGAAAATGATTGTCAGAGGCCACGAGCCGGGAAAGGCAGTTAATGGTCCTTACACCGAGCATGCAGGAAAGGTTATTACCGTTAATTCGAGTTTTGCTTATGGCAGGCCGTTTATTCTCAGAATCGATACGGTAACGCTGGAGTACGAACCGGTTTATTTACAACATTTCTAATGTTATTATTTCATAAACCTGTATCCGTCATGCCCGAAGTTCTTAATCGGGCATCCATGGATCAACAAGCTAATCCTTCGACAGGCTCACCATGACAAGTTTGTTACGCTGAGCATGCCGAGTGTGGATTCCCGCTAACTGACTGCGGGAATGACAAACAAAGTCAGTCAATCAGAGACTTGTCTTTCATCTCCTTAAGCATGCGTTCAAACTCTTCAGGCTCTTTCCTTCCCAATGCGATAACGGCGTCATATGTCTCCATCGACCCGTCCGGATCGACGGGATTCAGATACCTGTCAAAAAGGGCCACGAATAAATTCCTCTTGGCTACGTCGGCGTACTGGTCTTCAAAGGCAAAACTGATCTTCTGCGCGATAAGCGCAACTTTTTCCACATCGAAAGCCATAGGGGTTCTCCTTTTTTCTGTAACTCTTATTCCCCTCTTAATAAAAGAGGGGTAAGGGGAGATTTATTGATGAAAATTATTATTTCAAAATCCCCCTTAATCCCCCTTTTACAAAGGGGGAATTTTTCCCTGCAATTTCCGGAAGAGCCGAATTTCAGCACCAGTCAACGATGCATAAAAGATTAACCGGAATCTGTCTGATTAGTCAAGGAAGAGAGAGGCGCATCAAAAAAGCTTACTGATTACTTGAATATCTCGTCTGAAAATGGGACTCCGCCAATGGATTCTTCCATTTCCTTAAGGTCGCTTTCCTTCAGGCCGAGTATCTCGAGGGATGATGAATCGAGGGGGTACCGGACATCGTCTTCCATAGGTCCCAGGATATTCGCGGCCGTTAGAAAGTCGGCGATATGTATCAGGGCCACCTGTTTTGTGTTCCTGTGTGCAAGCGCAGGGGAATGGTGGAACATATTAATATCCTGGACGACTTCAGGCAATTTCCATTCTTCGGCAAGCCACGAACCTACTTCTGCGTGAGTAAACTGCAAGGCCTTCTTCTCCGCGTCGAGCAGTGGTAGGCCTTCTTTAAACGTAAACAGCACTTCCTGGTATGCTTCCGGTGAGTATCTGTTCATCACCAGGTAGCCCAGGTCGTGGAGCATCCCGTTCATCAGGTAGTCGTCCGCGTGGTCAAGCCTGAGTTTTTTCGATATGAGTCTCGCGGTAAATCCTACCGCGATAGAGTGGTTGAAAATCCTCCTGTAGTCGAACGCAGTTCCCCTCTTGCCGTCATCGAGGACCGTCATTAATGATATGCTGAGGGCGATGTTTTTAACGTTATTGAAGCCAATCCTCATTATCGCGTTTCTGAGGAAATCGCTGCTTACCTGAAACCCGAAAAAAGCGGAATTGGCCACACTAAGTATCTTGGCGGATATGGCCGGGTCTTTCTCAATGATCTCCTCAATTTTATCTACTGAAAGCTGATTGTCATTGAGGAGTCCGAGTATCTTCTGGGCGATAGCGGGGATAGTCGGAAGGCTCTTGATGTTCTTTACAAAAGACCTCAGTGGTTCGTTCATAACAGCGCCGGTCATATTGATACTATTCGGCACAAATTATCATTTTATTGAATCCAGCCATATCGTTACAGGCCCGTCGTTGACCAGCTCGACCTCCATGTGCGCGCCGAATGTCCCCTCCCGAACGTCAACCCCTTGAATTCTCAATAAATTATTGAGCATCAGATAGAAGTCTCTTGCGGTGTCGGGGCCGGCCGATTGATCAAAGCCCGGGCGGTTGCCCTTCTTCGTATCGGCATAGAGAGTGAATTGGGAGACGCTCAGAATAACGCCGCCGTCCTGTTTGATATCAAGATTCATTTTCCCGTCCGCGTCCTCAAATATGCGCAGGCCTACCACTTTTCGGGCGAGCCGTGCAGCGTCTGCCTCCGTATCTTCCTTGCCGACGCCGACGAGCAGCAACAGGCCCTTCCCTATCTCTGCGACTGTCTGTCCGTTGACAAGGACTTTTGCTCTCTTGACCCGTTGAATAAGGATTCTCATGGACAGAAGAAACCCACCCCCCTACCCCTCCCAGGAGGGGACCATGTCTTTTCTCCCCTCTTGAGAGGGGTACAGGGGTGTGTTGAAACCAGTCACTAAATGGATACCTCTCCATATTTACTTTATGAACTCATCAAGTAATTCTATATGCTAAAATATTAAAACTCAACTATGCCCAACGATCTTATCCAAACGATAATCAGCTATATTGAATCCATACGCAACCGTTCCATCGACGAGCTTCTCAGGGACAAAAACAGCGACGAGCTTCTAAAGTTAGCCGAAGAACTGGAAGAGTTCAGACAGACTTCAGAGAACCTGTACCACAAGGTAAGGACTTCCCTGTTTCTTCACGTAATATTCGGTCATTATCTTCATTATTGTAATGAACCACTTCAATGCGGGAAGGTCCCGTTTGAAGGAGTGAAGGCTGCATATGAACGGGATTTCGAGAGGTCGATAAGGACATTCCTGCCGGAGGTAGGGGCTAACGGAAATCACGCCATATTCAGCGCCCTGGCCGAAGCATATCATGGGCTGTCTTTCAAGTATCTCCTGGACCAGGTCAAGCTGTCCATAAGCAGTTGCAGGGAGAACTATCTCCTTTTCAATATAAACGATATTGACGCGTATCCTTATACCGCCCCTGTGGAGATGGTGACTCCCGACCCGGAAACAGGACTCTATCCAGTCGGTATGGATGCGTCTCCGGTCAGACTCGATCCTTCTCACAGCGGTTGGTCGGACATATTCTTCCTCGGAATGGATTTCCCTGAAGGCGCCCGTGTCGTGAACCTGTCAGTGAATCTGAGAATTCGCGGCAGCGGCGGGACCTTATCGCCTCCCTGCGAATGCTGGTGCCGCTTTACGGAAGAGCCTGCCATCGAGCTCGTCTCCATAGACTTAAAGACCTCGAAGAAAATTGTATCGATAGATGAAATCTTTAATTTTGGAAATGATTATCTCTCCCTGCTGAAAGCCGGGGTGGTGGCGTCGGGAATCATTCCTCCTTGTTTCGAGAACAAGAATATCTCTCTGCAGGAATTATTGCACAGATTATTGGGCAGGCCTGGCGGTATCGAGTTAATGACAAAGGTAAACGATATCCCTAAAGGTTCGAGACTCGCTGTCAGCACCACACTTCTTTCTGCAATAATTACTCGCCTGATGAGATTCAGCGGTCAGATAAAGAATCAGACAGGCACATTAACAGAGGAAGAAAGGCGGACCGTGGCGTCACGCGCGATATTGGGTGAATGGCTCGGAGGCTCAGGCGGCGGGTGGCAGGACTCAGGCGGGCTCTGGCCCGGGATTAAGGTAATCACCGGGAAACCGGCAGCGCAAGGAGACCCTGAATTCGGGGTAAGCAGGGGATGTCTCCTGCCGGAACACAGGGTATTTTCAAGAGAAGAAATGTCCCCCGGGGTGGAGCAAAAGATACTCGATTCAATGGTGCTGGTCCACGGAGGATTGTCCCAGGACGTAGGGCCTGTGCTTGAAATGGTCACGGAAAAATATCTCCTGAAATATGAGGAGGAATGGAACGCGAGGGTCAGGGGCATACGGCTTTTCGACAGTATCGTAGACGCCCTGAAGGCCGGAGATATGAAGGAACTGGGCAGGCTCACGACCGAAGACTGGGAAGAGGCGATCCAGAAAGTTATTCCATGGGTCAATAACGCCTTTACCGAAGACCTGATCAGGAGCGCGAAAGAAGAGTTCGGCGGGGACTGCTGGGGTTTTCTCATGTTGGGCGGCATGTCCGGGGGCGGGATGGCTTTCATTGTCAATCCCGAGGTCAGGGAGACTTTTAAAGACAGGATATCCGAGGTCATGCTTGACCTGAAGCAAAAATACAGCGCCGCCCTGCCCTTCATCATCGACCCGGTGGTATATGATTTTGAAATAAATCATGACGGCATCGTCGCAAAGCTGTTGAAGGGGAAGGACGCGGTCATGCCTTCCGTAAGGGGGGGGTTCAAACCCGCCCCTGCAAATAGGTTGCAGGAATTTACGGATGAGGATGAAATAAAAAAACAATACGGCTTTGATGCCCGCTCACATGAACATATGAAGTCTTTATTGAAGGCGGGAGAAATCGGGCTTGCCAATAATCGCCTGCCGCTGACGACGATTATAGAAGATGTGGCATATGATGATATTTTTCATTTTGAGGAAGATAACCCCTCCTTGCTCCTCCCCTTAGATAAGGGGAGGATGGGTGGGGTTAAGGAGCGCTGTAATGGCTTTCACAACACAGGCCTCTCCGCCCTCCGGAACAATGAAATCGCCGTCGTCACTTTTGCCGGGGGCATGGGCAGTCGCTGGACCCACGGCGCCGCTGTCGTGAAACCGATCAATCCATTTATAAGGATGGAGGGCAAATACAGGACCTTCATTGAAATCCATCTTGCCAAGAGCAGAAAGACAGCGAGGTCTTCCGGGGGCAATTTGCAGCACGTCTTCACTACAAGCTATCTGACCCATAAGGCGATTGAATCATATATGCGGAGACCCGACTTTTCCGATTACGGCTGCAGGCTGTATCTCTCTCCGGCAAAGACAATCGGTCGCCGCGTATACCCTATGGAGCGCGACCTTCGCTTTTACTGGGAAGAGCAATTGCAGCAGAAGTCGGCCGACAACGTCCAGAAGGTCCTCGACGACGCGCGCCGGGCGCTGATCGACTGGGCCAGGGCAAAAGGGGAAGGCGAAGATTACGCGGAAAACAGACCGATCATGAGGTTTAATCCGCCGGGTCACTGGTATGAAATCCCGAACCTTTTAAAAAACGGCGTCCTCGGGAAAATGATAGAGGACAACCCGGACCTGAAATATCTTTTCTGCCATAACATCGATACAATGGGCGCCTTTGTCGACCCGGCGGTCCTCGACAGGCATATTGAAGGGAAGTCGTGTATGACGTTTGAAGTGACCCCGAGGCGCATAGAAGATTCAGGCGGGGGGCTTGCAAAAACAGACGGCCATATCCGCCTTGTTGAAGGAGTTGCCCTGCCCCGTGAGGAAGACGAGTATAACCTGACATATTACAACACAAACACCAACTGGATAACCATTGATTCCCTTCTTGATTATTTCGGGCTGGACAGGGACATCCTCGCCGAAGCGGGAAGGTGCAGGGAGGGTCAGGCCAAAATACTTGAGGCCGTGCGCAGGCTTGAGAAAGTGATGCCCGCATACGTGACTATTAAAGAAGTGAGACACGTCTGGGGCAGCGGTCAGGAGGACGTTTACCCCGTGGCCCAATTCGAAAAACTATGGGGCGACATGACGGGGCTGAAAGACCTGAAGGTAAATTACGCCTCGGTTTCGAGGCACCGAGGGCAGCAGTTGAAAGGGCCTTCCCTGCTGGACAAGTGGGTAAATGACGGTTCGTTTGAGTATGTAAGGGACAAATGCAGCTTTTAAGCGGAAAAGGCGTACGCCGTGCGCAAAGGGGAGCCTGCGGAGGGATTTCTATACGACACCTTTTTAAAAAACCTTTACAGGACAGAATGAATTTAATTATTAAAGATACAAAAGAGCGCAGAAGCAATAATGTCAAAATGGTGTTTGTCGATTATAGAAATTCCTACGCAGGCTCCCCTTGCGCCTGTAAAGATATTAACCGGAAAAAAAGATGTTTGAATACTTAAAAGCATGGAGGAACCCATGATCGATAAAAAGAAAGTCTCCCTGATTAAGGGCGACAATCGAAAAGAAAACATCAGGAAGTGTCTCACACTGATTCAGGAAGACCTGGGGCCCATGAAGAAGGCAAAAAATATCCTGCTCAAGCCGAATCTCGTGGCGCTTCTGCCTGATTTTGCCAACACTCACATCGAAGCGATTGAGGCGGTCATTGAATTCATCCGTGAAAGGGCCCCCGAAACGCCCATAACAGTCGGCGAAAGCTCCGCGAGCGCTTTTTACAAAGGCTTCCCGACGACAAAGGTGTTTAAGGACTACGATTACTACCGGCTGGAGAAGAAATACGCCGGCGTCAAATTGACCGACTTTGACAACGACACGGACGTCATGCAAAGCCCGATCCACTCGGTAGTCGGCGATACTCATTTGAGGATCACGAAAAGGGTAGAGGAATTCGACTACAAGATCTCCCTTGCGATTCCCAAGACGCATAATTTCGCCCAGGCGACGTTCGGTATAAAAAACATGGCCGGTCTCGTTTTAAGGCAGGACATGGCGATGATTCACGGCATGAAGGGAGGGATAGAAGTGGACGCGCCGAAGACCCTTCTTGACAGATTGCCTCCGGGGACGGTATCAAAGGCCCGACGGAGGTTCCCTCCCTGGCTCATAAACTTTTTGTTCAGGCAGTATCCCGTTTATAGAAGGAGCGTCAAGATGATCCACCACAATATCGTGGAATTCGCAAAGAGGACCTGGCCCGATCTGGTAGTCCTCGACGGTTTCGTATGCATGGAAAATAACGGTCCCGTAGACGGCACGTCTGTTGATATGAGAATAGCCGTCGCATCGGCGGACCCTGTCAAGGCCGATGGAACAGCCGCGCGCGCGATCGGTTTTGATCCCGCAGAGATCGGATACCTTTATTACCTTCAGAATGAAGAAAAGATGGGAGAGTATTCCCTTGACGGGCTCGTGGGTGATGATTTAAATAAAGTGATAAAGGTTTTCAAGCGCCACGGGACGTATGATATTCAGTGCCAGTGGCGGGAAAGCCACGCCTGAAAATGTTTACTGACACCCACACCCCCCGGTCTGGCCGAATTGCTGCCTGACCTTGAGCTTGTCCATCAGGTTTACTACCCCGTCACAGGTCGCGTCGGTACGGGGGTCCCAGTCAGGGTCTCCTTCCGACTGGCCGAAATGCTGCCGCACAAGCAGCTTGTCCATGAGATTGACCACACCGTCTCCAGTTACATCTCCAGCTATCTTGATAGGTATGTCCACAACCTGAGGATGAGACTTCCACATTTTGAACTCCTGAGCCAATATCTGACGCTGTGCCGTTTATTGTGTATGTCGAAGCCATCAGGACAGCGCTATCAAATGGCGAGGTAATTGATAAAGCCGGTTTAGCAGTATCCATGATAATAGAATCAGAATATGGAATCGCATTTTCATTTCCTGCAACGTCCCTGAACCATACATAGACGGGTTTATCTCCATCGCCGAGAGGGAATGCCCACATAGCGGTTGTTTGATAACTTTCCCACGAGTAGCATGAAGATGTATTGCTCAGACACATCTCGCTCATGCCGGTTTCATCTGAGGCCCCTATTGTCAAATTTACAATTAGTGAATTAGTGAAATCTGCTCCGTTTTCAATCAGTATATATCCCGTCGGTGGAATAACGTCTACTCCTAAACCCTGTAGTGCCACATCAACAATGGGTGATTCAGGGTCATTGGATGGGACAGATAATATCGCGCTCTTTGGAGAGCCTGATGCAGGTGAAAAGACAACCTGTACCACGCACTTGTCTGACGGCAATATTGCCCTGGTCGAGCAATTATCACTCTGGATATCGAACTCGGCGGCATCTGTACCGCTCAGGGTAATGAGATCAATCGTTAAATTATTCTTACCCGTGCTTGTTATTTCTATAGTATCCGCCGTTTGATTCCCTATTTGAACGCCGCCAAAATTTATCATCGCAGGCAAAAGACCTTGACTTGCTCCGGCGCAGTTCTGTCTATGTTGTACTGATAAAGAACAGTAGGCGCACCACGCTGTCAAAGGCCGGCGCTCCGAATGAGACAGGCGAATACTGGATAGCCAGTACAAAAGACGGGACTGAATACCGTTTAGGATATAACCCTGATTCAGAGAACAGAGTTAAGACAAGTGATGCTTCTGTCCCCGGCTATGTCTGGCGATGGAGCCTTGACCGGATAAAGGACAGTAACGGCAACTGCATCTACTTTACATATTTTGAGGACAAACCACAACTTCTTTGACAGCCTGATTACCTGTATGGTAAATTTGATTCATCGGAGGTGTAATTATGTTAAAGGCGCTTGAACTGCCGAAAGTTGAATATATAACCTCAACGGAAGGCAAACCCAAATCTGTCGTGCTCAGTATAGAAGATTGGAAACGCATAACGGAGACATTGAAAATCATGTCCAATAAAGAATTAATGCAGTCTATAAGGCGCGCAAAGAAACAGCTTCGCGGCAAAGCCAGGTTGCTTTCCCTTAAAGAGGTAATGGACAATTTATAAGCCATACTTCACCCCCGAATTCCTGAAGCAGGCAAAGAAATACCGCCATCTCAAGAAATTGCTTGCCAACAAGATAGAATTGTTAGCGCAGAATCCATACACAAACTGTAAAAGCGAACTCCTCGTCGGAGAGCTGAAAGGGCTGCGTTCCGCAAGGATCACTAAATCCTTCAGAGTCATCTTCTCCATCTGTGAAGAATGCCGGGCAAGGAAATTCCAGAACCTTGTCGGCTGTTCTCCGGCAACATGTAAAGAGTTAGGTTCAAACACCATAGTCATTCTCACTATCGGTCCACATGAGGAAGCATATTCCTAAATTTATCCGTCATGCCCGAAGTCTTTAATCGGGCATCCAGTTCTTTGAATCTTCAATCTTGAATTTGTAGGGGCAATTCATGAATTGTCCCTACAATCCTACAGCTTCATAATAAACGCCAGCGCGTAATAAGGCGGACGGTTTTCATGTGCTGCCCCGCCTCCAGTATTTTGATTAGTAGCTGTCGCAGTTTGGTTAGTAGCAACACTACCATAAATTGATATTCCAGTTAACGCTCCAGAATGTTGTCCAAAAGAGCTGTGAGAAGTTGCACCGTCCGTTGCGGCGGCCAATTCACCACCTGAACCTGCCGAGCTTTTCACCCATAAATCGTGTATATGCCCAGGATCTGCCACTCCGTGCCAGTGTTCATTAATACAATCTTGCGAGTCATAACGTCCCATCCCAGTAAGAATAAATAAATTCTACTCTGAAAGAATCTCTTTTGTTAAAAGGCGGCTGCCCTGTACAACAGTCACAATCTTTACTTCATTCGTTCCCTGATCATATTTGTAGATTATCCTGTAATTGCCGATTATGACTTCCCTGTGCGGCAATTCCGGAAATTCAGGCAAGCCGCGTCCGGACTCAGGAAACTGCTGCAATCGCTCAACAGAACCAATAACGCCTTCAGTTGTGACGCGGGCATACATCGGCGAATCATTTGCTATATAATCATAAATATTTTCCACATCCGTAATGGCCCTTTGAGACCATATCAGTTCTGCCATTTCTTCGAGAGCCTTTCAACCGCTGCTTTATGGGAAAGAGTTCTACCGTCCTTAATATCTATCTCCCCTTCCTCTATTTTCTGTAAAAGATATATCCGGTAAATAACATCTTCTATATCCACTTTCTCAGGAAGCTCCTTTAAAAGACCTTCCAGTTTTGATTTTAATATTTCCATTTTCTACTCCTCCTTCATATCAGAAAACAGCTCTTCTCTCACGATAAAAGTCTTGATGCAAAAAGTATACAACACGACGATATAAAACTGTAAAAAACTATCTTTGCGACAGAGAGCTTAGAGCTAAAATCAGAACCGATAGAATCTATTCTTCTGTAACTTTAAATATCATACGGCCCCTCGTTTGTCAAAGAGGGGAACACACCCCTTTATTCCTGCCTACCGGACAGGCAGGCCCTCTCGTAGAGGGGAGACTGAATTCCCGGCTTTCTCCGGAACGGAAAATTCAAAACCGTTGGGGATAACCCCAACGCTACAGGCATGAACAAACCCGAATGTTACTGCTGTTTTGTAAGTAAAAGGCGTGCTGCTAAGATGCTTTAATTAAACCATACCGGCTATGGTTTCTGTCAAGAAAATTCTTTAGTTGGGAGTAACCGCTCAGTTACGTGGATAACGCTGTTTGCACGAGCTCATAGAACTGTCATGCCCGAGGTTCATCCGACTAAGACCTTCGAGGGCAGGCTTAATCGGGCATCCATGGAACTGTCCAAGGGTGGGTTCCCGCTTACTGGATTTTTATTGTTGAGATAGTTGATAATTTTACTATACTTAACAGTCGCCTTATTGCAAGAAAATTCTTCTGGTAAAGAAAGCAGCTTCTAATGAAACGAATACCCGAACCGGATTTAATGGACGATGCGGAACAGGCGGAGGCCTATGCCGCTGCCGATTTTTCAGAGCCGCATGACGCCTTTGTCAGCCGCTTCAGGGAGCGTTTTCCGGATTTTTCACGGGGCGATATTTTAGACCTCGGGTGCGGAACGGCTGATGTTATTATCAGGTTTGCGAGGGCCTTCCCGGAGGTAATTATTACGGGCATCGACGGCGCGGACGCGATGCTTGGAATCGGAATAAGAGAGGTAAATCAGAAAGGGTTGGCCCGCAGGATAAGGCTGCGCAACTGCAGGCTGCCGCACGTCGATTTATCGCAGAAGTACGACGCGATTATTTCCAACAGCCTCCTGCATCACCTCTGCGACCCCGGCATACTCTGGAAGACCATAAAACAGCTCGCAATACCCGGGGCGCCGATTTTTATTATGGACTTACTGCGTCCCGATACTGTAGAATCAGCAGAGGGCCTCTTACAGCGTTATGCTGCCGATGCTTCTCCTGTATTGCAAAAGGATTTCTTTAATTCTCTTTTGGCCGCTTACAGCGTTGGGGAGATTATGGAGCAGATCAAAGCAGGGAAACTTGATTTTTTAAATACCGAAGTCGTCAGCGACCGTCATGTCGTGATATGGGGCAGGTCCCGTGAAGAGTGAAAAAAACGAATTCATGGGCGCCGCCTTCAGGGCGGCCATGCTTGCGGGCGACTTCATCTGCAGGAACCTCGGGTCGATATCAAAGGAAGATATCGATATCAAAGAGGCGTCCGACTTCGTGACCCATGTAGACAGGGCGTCCGAGCAGATCATAATTAAAATCATCAGGGGAAAGTTTCCCGACCATCACTTCCTTGCTGAGGAATCATTAAAAGAACCCGGCGGCGGACACTATCGCTGGATCATTGATCCCCTTGACGGCACGACAAATTATATTCACGGCTACCCGGTCTTTTCTTTATCGATAGCCCTTCAGCTCAAGGACGAAATAATTCTCGGGGTCGTCTTTGATCCGGTGAGAAACGAGGTCTTTACCGCTGAAAAGGGAAAAGGCTCATACCTCAACGGAAAGCGGATAAGCGTTTCAGCCGTCGGAGATATGACAAACAGCCTCGTCGCCACGGGCTTCCCTTTCCGTAAGAGGGACCTTATCGACGACTACCTGAAGCTGTTCAAGAATATCTTCAACCGGGTCAGCGATATCAGGCGCGCCGGCTCGGCGGCCCTGGACCTTGCAAACGTCGCGGCGGGAAGATGCGACGGTTTTTTTGAGATCGCGCTCAGCCCATGGGACATAGCGGCAGGGGGCCTTCTCATCCGGGAAGCAGGAGGGACCGTGACCGATTTCGGCGGAGGAAGTGATTACATCACAACAGGCAACATCGTGGCCGCCTCCCCTTCCATTCACGCAGAAATGCTGAAAGAGGTCAGAGGCGCATTCGCCGGAATTATAGAAAAGTAATTAAACCCCTCTTTATCATAAGGTCCCCGATTAGTTTTCATTTGTCAGTTGCCGGTATTTAGACTAAACTAATTACTAAAAACCGATCAGGAGGTCTGCCATGCCATACTCCCATCTTTTCCAGGAAGGAAATATCGGCGCTTGCCGTCTGCGAAACCGCGTTATCATGCCGCTGTATCCCACGAAATATCCGACCGACAGCCGTGTGAACGACCGGATGCTGGCATTCTACAGGGAACGGGCCGGGGGCGGCGTCGCCATGATCGTTCTCGACGGCTTCTGTCTTGATTATCCTTCTTTATATAAAGGCAGGAATGAGCTGCGCGCGGACGGACCTTCTTATATCGAGGGAATCAAAGAGCTCCTCAAGGTCATTCATGGCGAAGGCGCAAAGGCATTCATGCATCTCAATTATCCCAAAGAAAGGATGTCGGATACAGAGGTCTCCGGGGCCAAACAGAAGGGCGATAAATGGGTCCTGCCCCTTGCGAACAACATGACATCAGAGGAGGCGTATGCGATTATCGATACAATGGCAAAGGGCGCGTCAAAGGCAAAAGAGTTAGGGTACGACGGCGTGGAGATACAGGCAAGCTACGGCGATCTTATTTCCCAGTTGCTCTCGCCGCTTACAAATCGCAGGACCGATGAATTCGGCGGGCCTCCGGAAAACCGCGCGCGCTTTCTGATTGACCTGATTAAGTGGGTAAAAGAAGCGGCGGGAAATGATTTCCCGGTCATGCTGAAGCTCGTGTGTGATGAATTTGTCCCCGGAGGCGTCACGGTCAAAGACTCCATTGAGACCATCAGGATGGCGGTCTCTGCCGGGGCTGATGCGATACTTGCGAACGCCGGGAACAAGTCTACAAAAAATATGACTATTCCGTCACACTATACCCCGCCCGGCGCGCTTGTGAACATAGCCGCCGAGATAAAGAAGGCGGTTGATATTCCGGTCATTGCTATCGGAAAGATTAATACACCTGAATCGGCAAATGAGATCATCGGTGAAGGAAAGGCGGATTTTGCGGCGATGGCGAGGGCGCTTGTTGCCGACCCACGTCTGCCTCAAAAGGCCCTTGAGGGAAGACGCGAGGAAATCAGGGGCTGCATTTATTGTCTCCAGGACTGCGCTCAATCCGGAGTGCCGGGGTTCGGGAGGGGATGTACGGTAAACCCTTTTGCCGGGCAGGAATATTTATCTGAAATCAGGACTGCGGAGAAAAAGAAGAAGATAGCGATAATCGGAGGCGGTCCGGCCGGGATGCAGGCAGCTTTAATTGCAAGTCAGCGGGGCCATGAAGTGAAACTTTATGAGAGAAAGGACACACTGGGGGGACAATTCCTTTTTGCTGCAATGGCCCCTTTTAAAGATGAGGTGTCGGAGCTCCTGCGTTATCTCAATTACATGCTTTCCATATCGAACGTTAATGTCGTACTGAATACCGCCGCGGGGGTCCATGAAATTGCCGCGCTGGGACCCGACGCCGTTATCCTTGCCACGGGCTCCCGTTCCAGGATGCCCGATATACCGGGGGCTGATCTGGACTTTGTGCACGATGTCCGGGAGGTGTATGAATCTTCCGTGCTTATGCCCTATTTACATTCACCCGGCAGGCGCATCGTCATCTTAGGCGGAGGAGATATAGGGTGTGAGACCGCCGATATGCTTGCAGGTGAAGGAAGGGACATCACGATTGTCGAAATACTTCCTGATGCGTTGTCTAAAACAAAAGATATACCTAAAGAAGACCTGTTAAAGCGACTGAAAAGGGGAAACGTAAAGATAATGACCGAAACAGAAGCGGTATCCATCGAGCCCGGGAAAGTGCGGATTAAAGACAAAGGAGGCAATCTTTCATTCCTGCCCGCGGATTCCGTGATAGTTTCAATCGGGATAGTTTCTGAAAACTTCCTGTCGCAGCCTCTTAAAGAAAAAATCCCGGAAGTTTATGCCATTGGCGACGCCGCAGAGCCCGGAAACGTAGGCACAGCTCTTCGAAGCGCATTAAAGGCGGCGCTGTCGGTTTAACTTTAAATATGCTAAAGGGGAATGCAGATGTTACGAAGAAATATGTTTTTCGATACCTCAACGTAATTTTAATGAATGTACCGGCGCATTCTATTATTCGAAGCCAACGCACAATTTAATAAAAAACATATCGAGTTAAACATATTTCTGAGTAATGTCTGCATTCCCCGGGACCAACAACAATGAAGACAAATGACTGGTTCATTTTCGCCCTCTGCTCACTGGTCCTGTGGGGACTGTGGGGGTTTTTCCAGAAGCTGGCCACTAATCACATCAGTCCCAGAAATGTCTACGTGTTCGCGGTCATCGGGCCATTGATAGTTGCCTTCCTCGTTCTGCTGTCCCTGAATTTCAGGGTGCAGATGCACGGCAAAGGAGTCACCTACGCCCTGCTGGCCGGATTGGCCGGTTCCCTGGGAGGACTGTTTTTTGTCCACTCGATAAACAGGGGGAAAGCGTCCCTTGTAATAACCCTGACCGCCCTCTACCCTGTCGTAACGATACTCCTTTCATTCATCATACTGAAAGAGGAAATCACACTAAGGCAGGGCATCGGGATCGTCCTCGCGCTGATATCAATGGCGCTGCTCGCAATTTAACCCAACGCCGCCCTTACGGGCTGTGGTTGATATTCTCTCCAGCTTATGCATCTACTGTAAAAATAAATAACGGCACCGCCAGTAAAAGTACCGCAGTCATTACGCTGAATGAAAACAGATAACCGTGGCTTGCCAGCAGGAACCCGGCAACAATAGGTCCTGCCGCGTGGCCGATATCGAAAATAGTCCCGAATGTTCCCATCGCCGTTCCGAAATGTTTTTCCCTGCATATATCGGCGACAAGGGCAGCGGAGGAGGACGTCACGAAAGACTCTCCAAGCCCGAACACAATGGCGGCCGCTGATAGAAGATAAAAGTCTTTCAGAAGCGGTATGGCCCAAAACGATACTGCGCAAAGGACCAGGCCTGCGGTTATCAGCGGCTTCCTGCCGTATCTGTCGGAAGTCTTTCCCATAATCGGCTTCGTAAGGACAGTAATCACTACCTGCACGCCCCAGAGCAGGCCCGCCTGGAATTCGTTCAGTCCGGCGACAGTCACGGCGTAGATGGGCAGAAAAGCCTCCAGCGCTCCGACAGTCATATTCTGTAAGCCTTCCATGCTTGAAGTTATAACTACACGCCTGTCGCTCATCACTTCTTTTATGCCCGACATAAACTTTCTGTATGCCTCTCTCAAGCCGTTATGCTTCTCCGCGCGACTTCCTTCCCTGAGAACTCCGAGGGCTAAAACAAGCGACATGAGACCCGCAACGCCGCTCAAAAAATATGCGGTTTGAAAATCGCCAAGTGAAGGACCTGCTGCTCCCGGAGCCCTGTGGAGGATAAACCCTCCGAGCGGAGCGCCTAAGAGATTTCCGATAATTGTCACAGATGAAAACCATGAAAGCATCTCACCCTTCTTTGTCCCGGCAACGTCGGCAACAACCGCCATTGACACCGGCCCGTATACCGCTGTCGCCAGACCGTGGATGAACCGTATCACGATGAGCAAATGATAATCGTTAACGAAGAGATAGGTAAAAGGCATGACCGCAAATACGATCAGCCCTATCAGCATCGTACGCCTTCTGCCAATTACATCCGACAGAGCGCCGGAAGGGAGCTTGAAGAATATTCCGGTCACCGTAGAAATGCCGACCGCAAAACCTATCGCCTCCGGGCCTGCCCCGAGATAGAGAGCAAAGAGAGGAAGCACCGGGCTTCTCGCAAGGGCATAAGAGAGCCTTGCGAAAAAGCCCACGGTGCAGAGAGCTGTGAAGGGTGAAAGAACTTTTAGCATCCTGTCAGCCTTTAGTGCTTCACCGTCTGTCTATCATAATAAATGCTTTTTCCCGTAATGCTGACCGGTATCCCCAGCACGACTTCACCTTTGATGATCCCGAGCGCCCTCGCTGCTGCGCCGACCCGCTGCTGCACCCTGTTGTCGACATTATGCAGGCTCGCGGTCTTTGCAGCCGATGAAAGGGCAACACCAATGTCTATCATCCTCATAACACAATGAGGGCCTGAATATCCCATTTCCTTTTCTTTTAATTGCCTGTTCTTTGAAAATTCACCGCATGTGGGATAACCGCAGGCCCCGCAGTCGTAACCCGCTGTGACTGATTTACTCAGACCGATAAGAAGCAGCGCCTGTGAATTTTCGATGTTGGATGCGTCCCTCAGCCAGAAGGCTTCATTGGTGCTTTTCGGCGCATAATCCTTCATAGCGTCTGCGATCCTCTTCAAATCCTCGTCTTCTGTTATCACCGCAATTTCAAGGAAATCCTTACCGCCCGCCTTCGGCGCTGTCCGCGCAGACGCAGCCATAAGCTTTATTGCGATCTCAGATGTTTCTTTCATTTTAATGCCTCCTTTGTTAAATGGTTTTCCATAAAAACCCCGCAATTGCGGACCCTATGATCACCGGAATCATGGGCCATTTTCCATACTGCATTCCTGCAAAGGCTATTAGCGAAACCGACAGGGCGAACCAGTCGAAAACACTGCTTTCAGGGAACAGGACATGGCCTGTGAAAGTCACGGCAAGACTCAAAACAACTCCTACAACCGCCGCGGTGATGGCTCCTAATGCGGAATTAAGTTTGATATTGCTCCTCAGTCTTTCAATGAACGGCGCTCCAAGGAATATCCAGAGGAATGAAGGAACAAAAGTTACCCATGTTGCTATGAAACCACCGATCATTCCTGCTGATGCCGGGGAAAGCCCCTTTGCATGATGATAACCGGCAAGGTATCCTACGAACTGGTTCACCATGATAAGAGGTCCGGGAGTGGTTTCCGCAAGTCCGAGACCGTCGATCATCTGCTCCGGAGATATCCAGTGGTAATGGCCGACTGCCTGTTGTCCTATATACGCCAGGACTGAATACGCTCCGCCGAAGGTCACTACTGACGCCTTGCTGAAAAGGACGCCTATATCAATAAACGTGTCATCCCAACCCCTCCAGAGGCCGATAAGGATGATCGGCAGAAACCAGATGCACAGCCATATAATCAGGACCTTCACGGACTGGGCCCATGCAGGTTTTTCCGAGCGGGATGAGGCGACAGAATTGACTTTTGCTGACCTGCTATTGGAGAAACCGGCGCCGATATATCCGATGATCCCTGCGGAAAACACAATTGCGGGAAACGGCACTTTAAGGAAATAGATACTTATGAACGATAGAGAAGCCAGAGAAACAAGCAGGCCTCTTTTAAGAGATTTTCTGCCGATTCGTATCACGGCCTCGGCAACGATGGCTACCACTGCCGGTTTAAGCCCGTAAAAGAACGCTGCTACGGACGGGATATTCCCCATTGCCGCGTACATCCACGAAAGGAGCCAGAGGATGAAAACGGATGGGAGAACAAAGAGCACACCCGCAACAATGCCTCCCCATTTCCCGTGCATGAGCCAGCCTATGTATGTAGCAAGCTGCTGGGCCTCGGGTCCGGGAAGAAGCATGCAGTAATTGAGCGCCTGAAGAAAGTGGTCTTCATCGATCCACTTCTTCTTATCGACAATATCCCTGTGCATAATGGCAATCTGTCCTGTTGGCCCGCCGAAGCTGATGAAGCCGAGCCTTAGCCAATAAAAAAAAGCTTCTCTGAAGGATATTGGTGTATTCATAGATTATCCCGCTTTTGAACGATAGAGCATTTCAAAGACCGAGATTCCTTTCTCTAACAGCTCCGCATCGTCCTTAACGGCTTTCCTCAACCCTGAGAGTATCTCCCCGATGCCGCTGGCATCAGCATTTTGATATTTGTCATCCTTAATGTCGAGCTCATGCACAATCTCTGCGATCTTTCTGACGGCCTTGTCCTTTATCCCGAAGGTCTTCACAAGGACCTCAAACGTGCACAGGTCGCCGACGTGAGTAAATTCTCCGCCTCTCACATCAAATGTAACCTGCCCCGTCTTTATGGATGCGAGGTCTTTTTCAGCCACGAGATGGAAGGATGCGCTCTTGTCGACAAAACGCCTGATAAGCCATGATGAAGACATCCGGTCCACAAAGGGCCTCTTCCGACTTACCCACACCCTGCCCTGATAGTCCTCACGTCTCTTCTGAGTGACGGCGAGAATTTCCTTTGCATGCACAACGCCGGAAACGCCTCTCAGTCCGGCATTCAGTGCATCAATCCTTAATCGAAGAGCATTACCTCTTTTTGATGAGAAGAAGTCGGTTTTCCGCACCTCTTCAAAACTCCTGGACACCCTGATCACCTGTCCTGAAAGGCTTTTCAGATTCTGGGACCCGGACCCCTTCCTGAAGCTGTTCATTTTTGTTTCAAGGTCTTCAATAGTCCGGCTGATAGCCTGATAGTCCTCATCTTTGTGCCCGTCGAAGATATCCATGATCTCATAGTCCTTCATGGAATCAATAGCCTCGACTCTCGTAAATGCCGCCTCTCCGTCCATAGATGTTACTTCGGATGCAAGCCACTGGAAAAACTCATAGTGCTCTTCATTCATCGGGAGTATATAGACAGCGCCTTTGATCTGCACCGCCCCTGCCTTCGAAAGCTTGCGCCATACCTTCATCCGGTTGCTCACGGGCCTCGAAGGTACACTGTAAAAGAACAAGAGCCAGCTCCGGCCCCTGCCGGCATTCTCTCTATCTGTATGTTTTATTGTCTTGGTCTTCAACTCTTAGGCCATGCCTTCACAGACGCCGTGCAGACAGTATTCAACTGCGTTCCTGCCGTCACCGTGACCGCCACCCATCACATTCCTCGCCGTCTCGAATTCACCGGCCTCGGCAAAAGTTATAGCAGTAAATATGTCGTTAAGCCAATCACTGAAACGGCCTGAAGAATTCTTCAGGTGATTGGTCCCCGGCTCTTCCGCAAAAGTTATCTCCATGAATAAATCTTCTATTTTCCTTGTCAGGTTTTTCATCGCCTCCACCTCCTATGTGTTACAGTTAATTTAACTGTAACACTTGTTACACGAGCTGTCAAGCTAACATGATTCGAGGGCAATAAATACGGTAACTGAAGGGGTGATTGACCAGATAGATACATCCTGTCCGGATTGAATAGATTTTCAGGTTCTCACAAATTAACAATAAAGCAGGTAACGGTTTCTATTTCTCACAGGGGATCATATCTGAGGATAACCGAAATCTTCAATCGGAACTTATTGTTTCTTCAAGGGTATCTTATTCTGAAACCGGAATATATACTTTAATTACCGGTTAGACAATCTATAAGGCATGAACGTCATGAGGTATAGTGAAATGAACGCGGGAATAACCAGAAGAGATTTCCTCAATGCAGCTTTGATCGGCGCAAGCTCGGCTCTTTTGCAACTGCGATATTGATTACTCTGAACCCGGGGGAGTAGAAAGTAATGAATAAGAGGCACTCACATGAAAATAATCACCATAATGCAAATGACCCCGCACATGAAGCACACGGTCATATGCATGGCGTTGTTGACCCATCAATTTTAACTACTCAGCGGGGAATCTGGGCTGTCAAATGGTCGTTCGCCGGACTCTCTGCCACGGCCCTGTTCCAGGTTATTATTGTCCTGATCTCAGGCAGTGTCGCTCTTCTTGCGGACACAATTCATAATATCGGCGACGCGGCAACTGCTATTCCGCTGTGGTTCGCCTTTACTCTTGCCAAAAGAAAACCGTCAAAGCGGTTTACCTACGGGTACGGACGTGTTGAAGAGCTGGCCGGAGTTGCTATCGTGCTTACCATTTTATTCAGTGCTGTTGTTGCAGGCTATCAATCAATCGACCGCCTGCTTCATCCTCAGAAAGTGGAATATTTGTGGGCGGTCGCTATTGCATCGATAGTGGGATTTTTGGGCAATGAAGCCGTCGCTATTTTCCGCATAAGAGTGGGCAAGGAGATCGGCAGCGTCGCCCTGGTTGCAGACGGTCATCACGCGCGTGTTGACGGATTGACCAGTCTGGCAGTGCTCGTTGGCGCAGTTGGAGTCTGGCTTGGATATCCCCTTGCCGATCCTGTTGTAGGTTTTCTGATCAGCGCGGCTATCCTCCGCATTGTTTGGGAATCAGGAAAGGCTGTCTTCACCAGAATGCTTGACGGTATTGACCCGGAAATTATCGATGAGATCAGACATGCCGTAAACCATGCCCCGGGAGTTCAGGATGTTACGGAAGTGCGTGTGAGATGGATAGGCCACAGGCTTCATGCGGAAGTAAATGTCGCGGTAACTCCCGATCTCACTGTTGAAAAGGGTCACGACGTAGCTATGGAAGTGCGTCATCAGCTTTTGCACCACCTGCGGTACCTGTCAAATGTTACAATTCACATAGACGCATTACATGCATCAGGCGAACAGCATCATCTTATCAATGAACATAACCATGATGACTTCCCGCCTCATTCGCATTAGGAAGAAACTGATGAGAGGGATGTCTTCGTAATTCGGTAAATTCGTAAAGAAGTCATTAAATTTCCGCAGAAAGCCGCAGGCCCAAGTACGGCATAAAAATCACTTCAGAGCGGCTTCACCAGCATCGCCTCGCGTATCTTTTCTGCCTTTTCTTTTCCCGAAAGTCTCTCAACAATGGCAAGGCCGAAATAAAGAGCGGTCCCCGGGCCCCTGCTCGTAAGAACATTACCGTCCACGACAACCGTCTTCTCCTCATAGACAGCGCCGCCAAGCCTTTCCCTGAACGAAGGAAAAGCTGTGGCGCGTTTCCCTTCAAGTATGCCGGCGTTTGCGAGGACATAAGGCGCAGCGCATATCGCGCCGGTGAGTTTTCCCTTGCGGTGAAAATCCTTAATAAGTTCTTTCACCCTCGTGTCCGCGTTAAGATTATCGGAACCCGGCTGCCCTCCCGGAAGGACAATCATATCAAAGTCCTCCGCTGTTACCGTATCGATGACCGCATCCGGCAGGACCCGGACCTTCCTCGCGCTCGATACTGCGCCCTCGTGCAGGCCTGCGATCACGACATCTATTTCAGCCCTTCTCAGGACATCAACAATCGCCATTGCCTCCACTTCTTCAAAACCGTCTGCAAGTATGACTGCAACTTTAGACATGTAAGACCTCCTTTTAAAAATTAGCTGTCAGCGATCAGCAATCAGCGTTCAGCTTTGTTAAAAGAAGAGTATATCAAATCGAACCTTGTGCCTGCTAACCATATGACAAAGGACAAATGCTGATCGCTGACTGCTGACAGTAGCATCGGGGTTTATCCCCGACGATGTTTATCCCCGACGAAGAGCCCGCCCCCAGTAAATGAGGGCGCTACCTGTTCGACCTTGCCGATAGTTGCTTTGCTGACGGCTGCCCTTAGTTAAAAGAGTATGTCAAATCGAACCTTGTGCCTGCTAACCACGTAACAAATGACAAGTAGCTGATCGCTGATTGCTGACAGCTGATAGCTTATAGTTTATAATTACCTCTATGAATATCGTTACGGCCAGGGACCTAAGTAAGTCCTACAACTCATTACTCGCACTCGACAGGGTCAGCTTTGAGATTACAAAGGGAGAATGTTTCGGTTTCCTGGGACCTAACGGCGCGGGCAAGACTACGGCGATGAGCATTATCTACTGTTATATGCCCCCGACATCCGGCGAGGTAAAGGTATTCGGAATGGATGTCACTGAAAGCCCCGGAGAGATAAAGGCGCGGTTAGGGGTAATGCCCCAGGACAATAATCTTGACCCGGACCTCTCGGTGTTTGAAAACCTCGTTGTTTATGCCGGATATTTTGACATCTCAAAAAAAGCCGCCTCAGGCGTTGCGTGGGAGCTGCTTGATTTTGTAGACCTGCGAGATAAGGCGAAAGTAAAGATAACAAACCTCTCCGGCGGCATGAAGCGCAGGCTCCTGCTTGCGAGGGCGCTGATAAACGGCCCGGAGATGCTGGTCCTTGACGAAGCCACCACCGGACTCGATCCTCACAGCAGGCATTCCGTATGGGAACAACTAAGCCACCTGAGATCAAAAGGGATGACGCTTATACTGACTACTCATTATATGGAGGAAGCTGAAAAACTCTGTGACCGGGTGGCTATTATGGATACCAGCAGGATATTGACTATCGATACGCCGACAAACCTGATGAACAGACACGGCGGAAATCTTGAGGAAGTGTACCTGAAACTTGCAGGGAGAAACCTGAGAGAATGAAGAAAGTTTGACGGTAGCATGGTTCGACAGGCTCACCATGACAAGCTTGTCATCCTGAGTCTGTCGAAAGATGAGCTGAAAGACGGAATGATAAGGAACAACAATATATGAAGTCATTGAAACTTAAAAAGGCTTTTCGCGTCTGGCAGAGAAATTTCACCGTCTACAAAAAGCTCTACCTGTCGAGCATCGCCTTCAACTTCGTTGAGCCGGTCCTTTACCTTGTGGCTATGGGTCTCGGACTCGGGGGTCTGGTCAAAGATGTAAACGGTGTGCCCTATTTGCAATTCATCGCGCCGGGACTGATCGCTTCTTCCTCGATGTTCGCTACGGCCACCGAATGCTCATACGGGACGTACATCCGGATGGTCCACCAGAAGACGTTTGACGCGATACTTGCCACGCCTGTCAATATCTATGACCTTGTGGCCGGCGAAATGATGTGGGGCGCGACCAAGAGCATTTTTTACGGCTCGATCATCGCGCTGGTTATATCGCTCTTCGGACTCATTGACTCGCCGTCAATCGTCTTTGTCGTCCCCGCGCTTTTTGTCAGCGGAATAATCTTTGCCGAGATCTCGCTGATAGCGACCGCCCTGGTCCCCGGCATAGATTACTTCAGCTATTTTTTTACTCTCCTGCTGACTCCGAGCTTTCTTTTTTCAGGGATCTTTTTTCCTCTTGATACGCTCCCCCCGGTTGTGGCCAAAATAGCCTTCTTCACCCCTCTCTATCACATGGTGAATATCTGCAGGGCGTTTTCATCGGGTTCTTTTTATATGGTAACGTGGGACATCGTCTGGCTTATCGCGGTGGCCGGCTTGCTGGCGCCCTACCCTTTCAGACTTATGCGCAGAAGGATGATAAGGTAAGGGCGGGCAGACACAAATAGGGCAGACACAGAGGTCTGACCCTACACCTGATAACGCTTGAAGATTTCTTTCCTGACGGGACAGTTGCAGATATACGAGTATCCAAAGGACATCCTGTAACTGCATGCGCCGTGGTTGTGGGGTTTGATAAAGAGAATTTTTCCGTTGAAATTATCATCAACCGCGCAGAGACATTTTTCATCGCCTGACAGGCAGGCAAAACTGAAAATGCACTTGTCCGCGGCTGTAATAGTCTGTTCGCTTATTTTAAAAGCCATTTAACCGCGCCTCTGTTTAAGGTTATTCCCTGCCCCGTAACTCTTTCTGCCCATTCGTTATCCTTTTAACCTTCTTTTTCAAGGTAACATTAGTTAGCAATAAAAAAGCCAGCCAGGGAAAAAAGATAACTATGTGGATAATCAATGAGGTACGGTCGAGTCTGGATTGTCATCAGAATTAAGCCATAGCGTCAAAAGTTGACAAGATCGCCGGGTGGCCGGTCCTAACATCTCAACTCATTGATTAAATCTGAATATGCAACAATTATCTCGAAAGCAACAAATGTCGCACCACTATACTCACCCCGGATTATATAAACTCGGGAGGTATGATTCAAAAACATATTGCTGCAATCCCCTGGCCGGAATTTTCGCGTGGTGTAATAAGTACACTCTGAAAAGCAATGGCCTGAAGAGCGAAAAGTCCTGACAAATAATCTCATTGCTTTCAAGATGTTTTTGAAGCATGCCCCCCGGAGTTCGATATTTGTGAATAATCCGGGTTTCAAACTCTAACCTTTTGATTTTCGACGTAAACGTTTGTTAAGGGCCTGGCGGGATATTCCAAGAAGAGATGAGGCGATATTCTGATTGCTGTCAGAGCGTTTCAGAGCTTCTCTTATGAGCGCTTCTTCCATTTTTTTCAGGGTAGGAATGCCTTCGTCAGGCGGAAAGGCAAATTCGCCTGAGGCGTCTGTTGCGGCATGCCGGCTGTCTTTCCCTGCCTGGTTATTAATGAATTTCTCGAAATAGCTTATTGTGAGCATACCCTTTGTATGCTGTGCAACGGCGTCAAAAACCATGGCCTGCAGCTCCCGCACGTTTCCCGGAAAAGGGTGGTTCGACAGCGCCGTTATCAGCGACCTCGGATAGGACGGCTTTTTTTTGCCCGCGGCTTGCGACGCAGCTTCAAGGAAGTTTTCAAACAGTAAGGGGATGTCCTCTTTCCTTTCCCTGAGCGGCGGGATATGAATCGAATGGGTCCAGAGACGGTAGTAAAGGTCTTTCCTGAATTTTCCGGAAGCGACAAGTTTTTTGATGTCCCTGTTGGTCGTCGTGATTATGCGCGCGTCACTCGTCCTGACGTTGTCCGAACCAAGTGGGTAATATTTATGTTCTTCAAGGAGGCGAAGGAGCTTAAGCTGTGAAGATTCCCTGATGTCCCCTATTTCGTCAAGCAGCAGGGCGCCTCCCGAGGCCTGCCTGATCAGGCCGTCCCTGTCGCCCTCGGCGCCTGTAAAGGCCCCTTTCTTATGGCCGAACAGCGTATCGGAAAATATTGTATCGTCGAGTCCGGCCGCATTCACGGCGACATAGTTGCCCTTCAGCCCGCTGATGTTGTAGACGATCTTCGCAAGCAGCTCCTTGCCCACCCCTGTCTCGCCGCAGATACAGACCGGCTTCGTTGTCGCCGCTACTGCCTCCGCGTACCGGAAGATCGATAGCATCTTGACGCTTTTCGTGATATATGAGGAAAAGGCCGCTTCATTCCTGAGGCCGTCGCTGAGGAAATGGCTTTTCAGCGACGACACCTCGTCCCTGAGCTCTTTCAATTCGAGCCCCCTTCTTACGCCTGCGACAAAACGGCTTTTCTCGACGGGCTTTACAAGATAATCAAAGGCCCCTCTCTTCATACATTCGACAGCCATATCCACTTCATTCGTCGCCGTCATTACGATAACGGGTATATGGGGATAATCACGCGTTATTTCATCCAGAAGCTCGGCCCCCGGGACGTGCGGCATGATGAGGTCCAGGACCACCAGGGAAATTTTACCTGAGGCAATTACCGGCATGACCTTGCGGCCGTCATGCACCGTCAGGACATTCTCGAATCCGGAGGTCCTCAGAACAAGCCCGTAGCTGAGCAATATCTGCTCTTCATCGTCTACGAGAAGCACTGTATTGTCGCCCGTCATTCCATCACCTCTTAATAAAGTTCAGACGCCGGCAACCGGCTTCACGGACATGCCGGAAGTTTTACCGTCGCAGTGGTCCCCTCTCCGGGTCTTGACCTGAAGCCGAGGGAGCCGTTGTGTTCCTTTATAATCGCGTATGATATCGACAGGCCGAGACCTGTCCCGCCGCTTTCAAGCTTCGTGGTGAAGAACGGTTCCGTGGCCCGTTCAAGTATATCTTCAGACATGCCTGCGCCCTGGTCCCTTACTTTAATGACCACATGGCCTGATTTTTTATCATGGGATGTGGAAATCCTCACTCCCTTTCCCCTGTCAGGCAGGGCCTGCAAAGAGTTTATCATGAGGTTGATCACTACCTGTTCAAGCTGCTGGGCGCTTCCGCGCACAGAGGGAAGCCCATTCATAAGGTCTACACGAAAAACGTCCGTACATTTTCTTATTTGAGCGTTGAGGATCGTGACAGCGGAATTTACAACCTGATTTACGTCCGCCTCCCCGTTATGGTTTACGCTGTCGGGCCTGGTGAAATTTCTCAGATTGTCCACGATGTTTTTGATCCTTTCGGAGCCGTCGGTTATACCACTGAGTAACTTCGGCATTATAGTTTTCAATTCCGAAAAATTAATGCCTCCCAGAACAAATTCGCCGTTGCCGGCGCCGTATTCGGACAGGACCCTGAGGGCGTCATTCCATATTTCATGCAGCAGCCCGGCATTTGACATAATGAAACTGTTGGGGTTGTTTATCTCATGCGCGATCCCGGAGACAAGGGTGCCTAAAGAAGTCATCTTGTTGGTGTGAATCAATTTTGACTGGATATGCTTTGCCTCTTCCGCGAGTCTTTTTTTCTCGGTAATGTCCTCGATGATCCCGATAAGGAACCGGATGTCGCCGTTCTGATTGCACAGGACGGTGCCGGTAAGATTCGTCCAGATGGTTTTGCCGTTCTTGTGAATATATCTTCTTTCAAACGACACTTTCTCAATCCGGCCTTCAACCGCGTGTTTAAACTGCGCCAGGCTTTTCTCCCTCTCTTCAGGATGGGTAAAATCATTAAAGTGCCTGTTCAGCATCTCTGTCTCCGTGTAACCGAAGATCTCGCAGGTTTTTTTGTTTACACTTATGAACCTGCCCCCGGTGTCGAGATTTACTATTCCCAGTCCCGCCGCCTGAAATGTCGTCCTGTACCTTTCTTCGCTTCTGAGCACCTCTTCTTCCGCCAGCCTGCGGTCAGTAATATCAGTAACGGAACCTACCCATTTCACGGCCTTCCCGTTATCAAACCCGACGGCCTTCCCTCTCTCGTCCCAGAAACGATACGTTCCGTCCTTGCGCCTTATACGATATTCGGCAAAAAATTCTTCACCGGCGGCAACCGCTCTTTCTATGGATTTAAGCAGGGCGCCCCGGTCCTCCGGATGGACCGCATCGAGGTGTCCTGAAATAGTCCTGGGAAACTCTCCGGGCCCATAGCCTAAATAGTGGTCGATGTCGCCGTGCCAGTGGAGGACGTTATATCTTACGTCTCCCTCCCATATGAGGTCGGTGGTAGAAGTCGCGACCGAGCGGAAACGCCTTTCGCTGCTTCGCAGCTCCTCTTCTATCCTTTTCCGCTCGTTGATCTCAAGAAGGAGCTGCCTGTTCGCCTTTACAATATCCGCGGTCCTTTCCTGAACGCGTTTTTCAAGCTCTTCATGCGACTTTTTTAATTTCTCCTCGGAGATTATTCTGTCGGTGATATCGGTAATTATGCCCAGGATCGCCTTGCCGCCGTCATAGTCGATAAGTTTCGTGGTATGTATTGCCGTCAGTGTTCTTCCGTCTTTTGTGACAAGATTATATTCATAAGGCTCTATGTCCCCGCTTATCATGTGCCTTCGGAAATTGGCCATGACGATATCCCTGTGTTCAGGGGCGATAAGGGTCAAAAAGTTGAAATCATCGGAGAACAGCTCCTTTTTCGAATAACCCATAACTTCAGTGCACCGGTCATTGGTGTAAACTATCCTGCCTCCCTTGTTGATAAAAATCATATTGGGAGATTTCTGGGCCAGGGTCTTGAATTTGTTCTCGCTCTGCATCAGCGCTTCTTCAACTTTTTTCCTCTCGGTAATGTCCCTCATTACATGGACGACGCATTCCACCGACCTGTTCCCTCCGCTGTCACTGAAAACAGGCGAAACGCTTACCGTGAAATATTTCATAAGGAGGGGGTCCAGTATTTCCTGCGTAACGGCCTTCTTTAACCGCAGGCAGGACGAGAGGGGACAGCCTGAAACAGGTCCCCGCAGGCCGTGAAAGACTTCATGGCATTTCCTGCCGGCGAGGGCTTCGGGGGGGGTCTTCGTATATCCGGCAAAGAGCTTGTTGACCCATATGATCTCGAAGTGTTTATTGATTACGGACGCAGGGTCCGGGATGGAATCGAATATCTTCCTCCACTCAGACCCGGTGAACTCCGGATTGCCCGGAACTGTCTGTTGCCCGGCTTCCCTGTTTTTATTTTTCATATACCGGTTGTGTTATCCCTTATAAACAAACATCGTAAAGTCATATGGTAATCTGTCGTTCCTGAGAGAGACAAAGGGCGAGAGATTTTTTACCGCGAATTCGAACATCTCTCCGGGATAAAGATAATGGAGCTCATAGTCCTGTTTCGGATCGTGCGCCGAGAGGGCGTTGAAGGCCATCCCTCCCCGGCAGTGATGAAAGAGCTTTATTAAAACATTATGGACCGTTTCAGTCAGCCCCCCGACCCTGAGGTTAAAAACTCCGCACAGAAAGATATAATCAAAGTCCTCACTGAGCTGATCGCTTTCGATGTCGAATACGTGAAAACCGCCTTCGGGATGTTTCTGTCTGGCGAGGGAAATAAGGCCTGCGTTGATGTCCATCCCCGTATATTGAACGGATATGTTCCTGTCTCTTAAAAATTGATAAAAGTCTCCCTTGCCGCAGCCGTAGTCGAGCACTCTTTTCCCTTCAAGGTCCCGGCCGATGTCAAGCATGCACTCAAAACGCCGGCGCTGCCCCGCAGCCGTCCATCCGACCGTCTCCGCCTTATCGCCGTGCATACCGAGTTTTTTGCCGAAAAAAGATATAACGTACTCTTTTGAGAGCTCATCCATTTTATTCAATGCGAACGACGGCCTCCCGGGGGAGCCTGTCCTTCAGGGCGTTTACCGCGCTGGTCAGCGCCGACTCGGATTTCGATTCCACGGTCACTATCACCCTGAACTCCCCGTCTCCCGTAACGGGATAGGAGCCGAACTGCACCTCCGGGTTTTCCGAGACGATCAGGTTCAGGCTCTCCGCGAATTCAGACTCATGGGCGCTCAGGAAAATCCTTCTCAAATAGAATGCCGAGGTACGGAACCTCTCCCTGATCAATGTGAATTTTGACGTCAGGTACTCGGGGATGCCGGGAAAGATATAAATGTTCCTGTACAGCGTCACCGGGAAACGCATCGCGTCATTGAAGATGATTTCGGAGCCCTCCGGCACTTCGGCCATTTTCAATACCGCGTCGTTGAGGGAGCGCCCGAACCGGGCCGCGAGAAATTTTTCTATTTGGGGGTGGACCACAAGGGGCACGCCGAACCCCTTTGCTATGCCCGACATTGTGACGTCATCATGAGTAGGCCCCACCCCTCCGGACGTAAACACGTAATCGTAACGTCCTGAAAATTCGACGGCCTCCCTGCCGATGATCTCCGTTTCATCAGGTATCACCGATATTCGCCTGACATCGACCCCGAGGCCCCTCAGCTCGCCCGCGAGAAAGTATGAATTGGCGTCCCGCACTTTTCCCGAAAGTATCTCGTTCCCGATAATAATTATTCCCGCGGTCTTTGAATTCTCCATAATAAAGTAATTTAGCAGAAATCGGCAGATTATTTCCTCTTTTTTCGTCTCCCTTCAGTTACAGGCGCAGCTTATCCCCCTCTTGCTTAAAGCACCTACAGTTGGTTGGAAAAGACCAACAATAGGCGCCTTAAGCAGGGGTCAGGGGAGATTCTGTGTAATCTGCGGATAAATTAATCTTTTCTCTGTGCCCTCTGTGGTCAGGTGGTGGATTCTGCTTCTTGCCGCGTCAAGTTGTCAGTAATCAGTTGATAGTGTTAGACTAACCGGCAACTATTATGCTTGGATATCTGAAAGAAGGCTTCCGTCTTGCAAACAGGAACATAGGTCTCGTGTTCATCCGCATGTTCGCCGGCCTGATTAATGTCCTGGGGCTCCTCTTCTGCCTCGGCCTGCCGGCGGTCGTCGCCGTATTATATCTAAGTTTCGACCTTGCGCACGTTGACAGACTGCTGCCTTACTTCACGGACAGACCGCTTGATTTCCTTTCCCGGTACATGGGCTTTCTGTTTTTCCTCGGCCTGTCTGTCATTTCTTATCTGCTGTTTGCGTCGATTGTAATCATATACTCGCTCGGCGGCGTCCTTGGCGCGCTGCGAAATTCCGCCGTGTCCGAACAGTACAGACTCAGCCTTTCATCTTTTTTCAGGGAGGCCAACAAGAACTTCCCGCGCCTTTTCCGGCTGGTCTTTATCGAGTCCCTCATGTTCGGGGCGCTGGTTTCGGCCCTGTTAGCCGCCGGGGCGGCCGCTGTCTCAGCCGCACGCGATTTTTCGGGATCAGGGTCGCTTCCCGAGGTCTTTATGAACTCCTTTGCCCTCCTTACGATTGCGGTCTTCGGTCTGATCGTTTTTTTCCTTTCCCTTGTCTTTATGATCATCTCCGCAATAGTGTCCGCAACGGAAGGTAGGGGGTCACGGGACACTCTGAAGAAGACAACGGCTTTCCTGAAAAAAAACCCTCAGGCCTTTCTGTTTTCTCTCATACTGCTGACGGGCGTGATTGCGGCGAATGCGGGCCAGATTATTATCAAGCTGTCGTTTCCCATGTTTTTCGGGGGAGGGTTCCTCCTGCTTATTGCAGGCGCCGTATTGCAGAATTATCTAACGGTCGCTGCGTGGAGCTGCCTGCTTGTTTATTACTTAAAGATGACCTGCCCGGACTACAGCTCTCCGTATGAGATATAAAGCGAATCATTCATGACAGTCTCCTGTCCGTCATTCCCGAGCCTAAAGCACCTACTGTTGGCAGTCCTTAAGCGGGAATCACCCTTCGACATGCTCAGTATCTCAGGTTGACAAGGCTTGTCATGGTGAGCTTGTCGAATCATGAGCTCATCAGACCATGGATGCCCGATTAAAAACTTCGGGCATGACGCTGATGGGCGGGTCTTATGTTGAGTGCCGCCCTCCCTTTGTGCGCCTACCGCATAAAATTCCATTCACGCGTCGCGTACTTCTTTTCTTCAAGCTCTTTCGCCAGGCTGAGTTCGAATTTATTAGGAGTGTCGGAGATCATTGTGACATGTAAATCTTTCTCAAAGGCGGCCTTCAGGAAAAGTTTCATTTCAGTAAAAGACATCTCCGCGCCGGCGCTGTTTATCGCCCCGATGTCCCTGAAGTCTTTTTCCGCGCAGCCGTTCAGTACATTGCATAGTTCCTTCGCGCGGAAACCCAGCATGACTGAGCCCTGCTGAAGGAAACCGTCGTGAAAACGCTTCTGGGCGCTGCCTATGACTTTCTTGCCGCTCACGGTCACCTCCCCGTATGACGCGGTCTTAAAACATGCCGGACTTGCATGGTCCCGGGGCCTTTTTACCGACATCGACATACACGCTTTGATCCCGCCTGCGGCCAGCCCCTGCAGGAGCGCGCCGCTGATGATCGTATAATTGTCAATCAGCGTGCCTCTGAAAGGGGGAAAATCAGTCAATGAAGAAACGCTGTATGTGAGCTCATCGTCGTGCAGGACGGCCCTTCCCCCGGTCATTCTCCTGATAACCGGGTAGCCCATGTCGGCGCAGTATCCGGTGTTGATGTCCGAAACCTTCTGGAAATATCCGATAGTGACCGAGGGCGTGTCCCATTGATACAGCCTCAGCGTAGGGGGGGAGAGTCCCTTGCGCACCGCCTCGGAGACGGCTTCATCCAGCGCCATATTAAAGGCCGCGGGCTGTTTCCCCTGTGCTATGAAGCGCATGAATCGCATGGCAGAAAACCGTAAACCGTCTCCGGTCAACGCGAGCGTGACCGGGAAACGGTCACGTATCACGGACACGGACAACGGTCTTACCTTATTTTTTCTCCAGAATGATCTTGTGTTTGATAAGAGAAATCTCTTTTATCCCGCCCTCAAAAAACTTCTGTTCACCGAAGAGGTTTTTGAGATAGAGCCTCCCGCCTTCGGGCCGCAGGATATCGACGTTTTCCAGATACATCTCTTCCTTACCGTCTTTTTCGATATACGCGTTCGCTTCACACATTTTTCATTCATCTCCTTTCAATCAATCGCGGCAGGGCGACCCGCCGGGTCCGCCCCTACATAAGCTCCTTCAATCTCCGGATAAGGGCGTCCGCAAGATGCGGCAGGGGTTCTTTTACGATCCCGATGATATCGAGCTGCTCCTGGTTAAGGGGAAGAAGCACCTTTCGCGCCGGGCTCGAAGAAAGCGCGGCAGCCATCACGGGGGTCAGTTCACCCAGCATCGCGTTGGGCAGCATAATGCTGATCGGTCCGGTGATGATGTCCGCTTTGCCGGCGTTCAATACGATGGCATTCTCTCCGCTGGCCCCTTTGCCGGCGCCGGACTTCATCATTGCCGTAGTCGCAACGGCATTGGTCCCGAGCGCGATAATATCCACCGAGTCGCCGAATTCCTCTCTCATTTTCTTTACCAGCACACTCCCGATGCCGCCGCCCTGGCCGTCTATGACAGCTATTTTGATCATATGAAAAAGTATAAAGAATGTTTCGGAAACAGTCAATGAAGCAGCCGGGAGCCGGGAATTTTCCGTGTCTGAAAAAAAAGTGTTGAAAAATTTTTAAAAAAAGTGCAGATTATTATGTAATTTAAAACACCCTAACCCCAATATAGGAGGCAATATGCCAGTGAAGAAAGTTGCAAAGAAGCCCGCGGCGAAAAAACCCGCCAAGAAAAAAGTTGCAGCCAAGAAAGTAGTGAAGAAGACCGTCAAGAAGAAGAGGACCCCGAACCCTGCATTTATGAAACCCATGCAGATCAGCGATGCCCTCGCTTCGGTAGTGGGCAGCAAGCCGATTCCAAGGACGGAAGTCACCAAGAAACTCTGGGCATATATCAAGAAGAACAAGCTTCAGGACAGCGTAAACAAGAGGATGATCAATGCCGACGCCAACCTGAAACCTATATTCGGTGGAAAAAGCAAAGTATCCATGTTCGAGATGACCAAGCTGGTCAACAAGCATCTCAGCTAAGGAAAGACCGGCAAACCGGCTTGACAAAGGCGGATCCGGACTGATCGTCCGGGTCCGCCTTTTTTATTCTGCCGCCGCATTACAAACTCCCGCCGGGATATATTTGTAAACGGCCTCTGAATAACCGTTCAAGCGATCCAAGTTGTTCAAGCCGCCGTGTCTTTACAATCCCGTCGGCAGTTTATTAGACTTATTTCATGAGACCGGCGTTTATTACGGTTATTCTGCTTTCACTTTCAAACGTCTTCATGACCTTTGCGTGGTATGGGCATCTAAAGCATCTGAACACCAAGCCGTGGTATCTTGCCGCAATCTTGAGCTGGATTATCGCCTTGTTTGAGTACCTGCTGCAGGTGCCGGCAAACAGGATAGGATACTCGACCATGGACCTGCCCCAGTTGAAGATTACGCAGGAGGTAATCACGATCCTGATCTTTATCCCGTTCGCGCTGTTTTACATGAAGCAGCCGTGGAAGACGGATTACTTCTATGCCTTCCTTTGCATACTTGGAGCGGTGTATTTTACCTTCAAGTAGGGGCGACCCAACGGGTCGCCCCTACGTCAGATTCTCCCCGTTCCCCTCGTCCTCATCGCTTTCAGCCACGCGCGCGACACCCACGACCTTATCGTCTTCAGCGAGGTCTATCAGCCTTACTCCCTGTGTCGCCCTCCCGATGGTCGAGATATTCGAGGCCTTCATGCGAATAAGCTTGCCGCTGCTTGCGATTAGGATGACTTCATCATCATTCGTTACCTGGAGCACTCCGACGACCTTGCCGTTTTTGGGTGTCACCTTTATGGTAAATACGCCCTTCCCTCCCCTGCTCTGCAGCCGGTATTCTCCCGCCTTTGTCCGCTTACCGTAGCCATTCTCGGTAACGGTCAAAAGTGTCGTATCCTCATCAAGGACATCCACTGATACCACTTCATCATCGCCCTTGAGCCTGATTCCCCTTACACCGTGAGCGACCCTGCCCATTTCCCTTACGTCTTTTTCATTAAACCTGATGGACAGGCCGTTTCTTGTGCTGAGATTAATGTCTTTACCCCGCTCGGTGAGTCTTACGGCTATGAGCTCATCGCCCTCGTCGAGTTTAATGGCGTTAATGCCTTTGGCCCTCGGATTGCTGTATGCGGCAAGAGAGGTCTTCTTGACGACCCCTTTTTTAGTAGCCATAAAAAGGCACATCCCTTCCGTAAATTCCTTTATGGGAAAGACAGCCGATATCTTCTCATTCTGTGACAGTTGCAGGAGGTTGACTATCGCCTTGCCCTTTGCCGCCCTGCCCATCTCGGGGATCTGGAACACCCTCAGCCAGTAGAGCCTCCCGAAGTTTGTAAAGAAGAGCACGTGGTCATGCGTAGACGCGGTAAAAAGGCGTTCGACAAAATCCTCCTCCCTCGTCTCCATGCCTAACGATCCTTTACCTCCCCTGCGCTGGCTCCTGTAAAGCGTGAGGGGGTTTCTCTTGATATAACCCTGATGGGAAATAGTCACCACCATTTCCTCTTCCTGTATAAGGTCTTCAATCGTTATCTCCTCGGCCTCATCAGCGATTTCAGTGCGCCTTTTGTCCGCATATTTCTTCTTTATGTCGAGCAGCTCTTCTTTTATGATATTGTCCACGAGGGCGGGGCTTGCGAGTATCGCCTTGAGCCTCTCGATCTCCTTTATGGTATCTAAGTAATCCTGGATGATCTTGTCTCTTTCCAGTCCCGTGAGTCTCTGGAGTCTCATTTCGAGGATGGCCTGCGCCTGTATCTTTGAGAGCGGGAATTTACTTATCAGGCCCTCAAGCGCTTCCTCGGGAGATTTCGATTTCCGTATCAATGATATGACCGCGTCGAGATTATCCAGCGCGATCTTGAGTCCTTCGAGTATGTGCGCCTTTTCCTCGGCCTTTTTGAGCTCGAATTTCGTCTTTCTGACAATGACGTCGCGCCTGTGCAGAAGGAAATGGGACAGCACCTGCGCGAGATTCAGGACCTTCGGCTGCCCGTTGACGATCGCCAGCATGATTATGCCGAAAGTGGTCTCCATTGCCGTGTGTTTATAAAGCTGGTTGAGGATGACCTGCGGGATTTCGCCCCTTTTGATCTCCATCACGACACGTATTCCTTTTCTGTCGGACTCGTCCCTGAGATCGGAGATGCCTTCGACTTTCTTATCGCGCACGAGCTCCGCGATCTTCTCTATGAGACGGGCCTTGTTGACCTGATAGGGAAGCTCCGTTATTATTATGCTTTCCCTGTCTCCCCTGAGAGGTTCGATCTCCACCCTGGCCCGGACCTTTAAATGGCCCCTGCCCGTGTTGAAGGCGTCGAGTATCCCTTTTCGCCCGTGAATGATGCCGGCCGTCGGGAAATCAGGGCCTTTTATCTTCTTCATCAAATCCTTGACGGTGACATGGGGGTTATCTATCATCATAGAGAGACCGTCTACGATCTCGCCGAGATTATGCGGGGGAATATTGGTGGCCATGCCTACGGCTATGCCTGAGGAGCCGTTGATGATCAGGTTCGGGACCTTGGACGGCAAGACCACGGGCTCCTCCGTGGTCTCGTCGAAGTTCAGGATAAAGTCCACGGTGTCCTTGTCGATGTCCGTAAGCATCTCCTCGGCGAGTCTTGTAAGACGCGATTCAGTGTAACGGTATGCAGCCGGGGGATCGCCGTCAATAGAGCCGAAATTGCCCTGTCCGTCAACGAGCGGATACCGCATATTGAAATCCTGGGCGAGACGCACGAGGGCGTCATAAACCGCGGAATCGCCGTGGGGGTGGTATTTTTTAAGCACCTCTCCGACTACGCCCGCGCATTTTGAATATTTTTTACCTGGAAGGAGCCCCTCCCTGAGCATAGCGTAAAGGATCCTGCGCTGGACAGGCTTTAAGCCGTCCCTTATCTCGGGCAGGGCCCTCCCCACTATTACGCTCATCGCGTAATCCAGATAGGAGGTCCTCATTTCCTCTTCAATATTTATAGTAAGTCGTGCCATGTGGTCTCCTTTTTAAATTCACAGAAAGAATACGGATGTCTATGTAAAGGAATAAACGGTTTCCCGCTTTAAATCAGCTTAGCATTATAACATTTTCACGCCGGAAATCGTACATCGCGAATCGCAAAGGGCATGGGGCATAGAGTTCCGGATTTCGGGAATCCTCCCTCCCCGCAAGACCGGTTTCCAGAGGGACTTCCGAAACACGAAAACGGGTCACGGACACGAATACGGACACGAATAAGGATTCCCGTTTTTTGCCCTGCCGGGCTTTCTGTGCTACGATATCTGTAACTGAAATATTCACTTTCAGGCTGCAGAGAAAAGCAGGGCAAGGCTTTGACCTTGCGGAAAAGCGGCCATGAAGGGTCGCCCTGCCCGAAGTTACGGGCACTTGACCATCGGCCTCTGCAGTTAATTGATTTGGGCCAAAAAATGAAGGCAGTGGTAATCAATTCATACGGCGGTAACGATGTAGTAGAGATCGGGGACATGCCCGTGCCGTCACCCAGGGCCGGCGAAATACTGGTCAGGGTCCGCGCGGCAGGCGTCAATCCGGTTGACTGGAAGATCAGAAAAGGCGAGCTCAGAATACTCACCCGCATGAAGTTTCCAAAAATACTCGGCTACGAATGCGCGGGCGAAGTCGCCGACACAGGGGGCCGCGTTACAAAATTTCTAAAAGGCGCCCACGTTATGGCCTCGACCGGGTTCCGTCTCGGGGCCTTCGCGGAGTATGTGTGTGTTCCCGATATTTCAGTCTTTCAGAAACCCGTTAATATCTCCTTCGAGGAGGCCGCTTCAGTCTCCGTCGCGGGAATCACGGCGTACAAGGCGCTGCGGAAGAAAGGCAATATATCCCCCGGCAGCAAGGTATTGATCAACGGCGCGTCAGGGGGCGTGGGTACTTTCGCGGTACAGATCGCGAAGATATTCGGGGCGGAAGTCACGGCGGTTTGCGGTCCCGCGAATATTGACCTCGTAAAGAATATCGGCGCAGACCACGTCATCGATTACACGCTTGAAGACTTCACAAAAAGCGGCGCGCAGTACGACATCATCTTCGACGCGGTGTCGAAACGCTGTTTCTGCGAATGCAGGAAGGCATTGGCCCCGCGCGGCGTCTATATAAATACCCTGCCCGGTTTCAGCATCCTCATGCATCAGTTGATGACCTCCGTCCTTCCCGGAAAGAAGGCCGTGTCCGTAATGATGTTCCCGAAAGAAGAAGATATGAAGTGGCTGAAATCGCAGATTGAGCAAGGGCGCTTAAAGGTCGTCATGGACCGGGTGTTTCCATTAGAGCAGGCAAAAGAAGCCCTCGCCCTCAGTGAAAGCGGTCACGCGAAAGGAAAAATCGCGCTGAAAATAGCTTGAACCGCTTGAGCCGTTTCAGCCGCTTGAACTGTTCAAACGGTTCCAGCGGCTCAAGGTTACCTTCTCAGTTATATGGATAACGCTGTCTGAGCGAACTCATAGAACCGTCATGCCCGAGGTCCCCCCGACTAAGGCCTTCGAGGGCAGGCTTAATCGGGCATCCATGGACCAGTAGAAGGGTGGATTCCCGCTTAATGACTGCCAACAGTAGGTGCTTTAGGCACGGGAATGACAGCTTGGGTAGTTATTACTTGTATCCGCATAACTGTGATCGGTTACGGCTATAGCGGCTATTATTCCTTCCATATGGCGAAAAAGTTATAATGTACAATATGAAAAAGACGCAGGAGTATGCCGCTTATCTCGATATCGAGACCACAGGCCTAAGCGCGGATTTCGCTGAATTGACCGTGATAGGGATACATCTTGAAAACGGATGCGACGAGGTCGTCCAGTTGATAGGAGATGAGATATCCGGGGCGTCGCTTCTTGAAGTTATAAAAGGCGTCCATACTCTCTATACATATAACGGCAGCCGGTTTGACCTGCCGTTCATCAAACAAAAACTGCGTATCGATCTAAACGACTACTGCCCGCATAAAGACCTGATGTACTCCTGCTGGCAGAGGAACCTCAAGGGCGGCCTCAAGTCGGTCGAAAGACAACTGGGCATTGAAAGGAAACTGACCGGCGTCGACGGATGGATGGCCGTTCGTCTGTGGCACGACTACAGTTTAAACGGCTGCGCTGCTTCCCTTGACACCCTGCTTGAGTACAACAGGGAAGATGTCCTGAATCTGAAGAAGCTGCGGGAGATGCTGAAGGCGTAGCCGTGAATGGGGTCACCCATTTAAAGGCTTGTTGTCAAGCAAAAAGACACCCCTTTACGTGAAAAGGAACTTTTCACGTCTTTGTTTAATTGCCGAATGTCTTCACCATTGCCGCAATTTCAATCGCTTCGGTGTCAGTTCT
>JACRHD010000024.1 GCA_016234115.1 Nitrospirota bacterium | reverse complement strand
ATGCTGAAAAAAATCATCAATTTCATCACCTTTGTAAACCAGCCCATAAGAAAGAAATTCGCCCTCTTTTCTCTCGGCGTCTTCTTCTGGTTTATCGTGATATTCCTTATAAGTATTACGTCTTACCTGAACGTCAGATGGAGAACATGCGACATTATCAACCAGGCGGTCCCACCCGACATAATTGCGCGGGAAGTCGCAAAGAACCTGGAGGTTACGAGTCTTGCTTTTTATGCCCTTACCGGGGTCCTTGTAATCGCGATCTCGCTGCTGGTTATTTTTACAATGTCGATCTCAAGGGCCATTGCCAGACCGGTCAAGTCGATTACGGAGCAGATACGGCTGTTGGGAGAGGGTGAGATAGACCTGAGCAAGAAAGTCGATGTCGGCTCAAAAGACGAAATAGGGACCCTTTCAGAGGAATTCAATACGCTCATGGATGAGATACACGAGCTCGCATCGTTCAAAAAAGTCATTGAAGAAGACGACGACCTCGAAGACATCTACTCCAGGCTCGCCAAGGTTTTTCGCGAAAAAATCGGCCTGAATGAATTTGTCGTCTTCGACGTCTCCGGCAGCGGCAACAGGATGCGGCCCGCTTATCCTGTTTTGCTGAATGAAAGGGACATATTGTGCCACGAAGAGATCCTTAACAACTGCGAGCTGTGCAAAGCCAAAAAGACAGGACGCCTGATCTCTTCCATAGAGTTCCCGGAAATCTGCAAACAGTTCAAACCGGGCACAGAGAAGATTCACATCTGCATACCCATGGTAGTCGGGGGCAAGACCGGCGGGGTCGTTCAGTTCCTCTTTGACAGAAAGGATTACCGCTCCGACAATAAAGAGAAAAAATTGTTCAAGGCGAAACAGTATATCAAGGAATCCCTGTCCGTGATAGAGGCAAAGAGGCTGACGCATACCCTGAGGGAGTCGGCGCTGAAAGACCCCCTGACCGGGCTTTACAACAGGAGGTTCCTGCAGGAATATACTGAAACCCTTATTGCGGGGGTCCTGAGGAGACAAAAAAACGTGGGACTGATGATGTGCGACCTGGACTTTTTTAAACAGGTGAATGATCTTTACGGTCACAACACCGGAGACAGCGTGCTCAGAGAGACCTCCGAGATAATCAAGAAATGCGTCAGGTCCTCGGACCTTGTCATACGGTTCGGGGGAGAGGAATTTCTTGTGCTGATGCTGGATATCAATGCGGAAGAGACCCTGAAGGTTGCGGAAAAGATCAGGGAGACGGTCGAAAATACCAAAATAAAGGTGTCGGATGGAATAATCAAGAAGACCATCAGCCTCGGAGTAAGCGAATTCCCTCTCGATACCGAGAGCTTCTGGCAGGCGATAAAGTTCGCCGATGTGGCCCTCTACAGGGCAAAAGAAAAAGGCAGGAACAGGGTCATAAGATTCAGCTCTGAAATGTGGGCGGCAAAGGAATTTTAACGATTCATAGGGGCGACCCCCCCCGGTCGCCCCTACACATGTTTATCATGTATACCCTTGAACAGATAATAATCGAGAAAATAAAACAGGAAGGTCCTATCACCTTTGAGACCTTTATGGACATGGCCCTCTATTGTCCGGAGCTCGGATATTATTCTTCAGGGAAACGTGTTATCGGCCGGGCAGGCGATTTCTATACCGGCCCGCATCTTCACCCTGTATTCGGTGCGATGCTGGCAAGGCAATTGATGGAGATGTGGGACGCAATGGAAAGGCCCCCTGTTTTCCACGCGGTTGAAATGGGCGCGGGGACGGGTTATCTCTGCAAGGATATTTTTGACTATCTGCGCAAGCCTTCAGATGTCCCTTCCGTTATGAAAAACAAATGTGATTTTCTGAATGCGTTGAAGTATGTGATTGTTGAGCCGTATGATCATTTTGAGAGGATGCAGAGAGAAACGGTCGGGGTATATGAGAAAAATATAAAGTGGATCAGATCACTATCTCCCCCACCCTTGACGGGAGGGAGCAAGGGGGAGGGTGAAAGTATCGCCGGGTGCGTCTTTTCAAATGAACTGCCCGACGCCTTCCCTGTTCACCTTGTTGAGATGGCTGACGAATTGAAAGAGATACACGTGGATTTTAACGGCATTGAATTCCTCGAAATCAGAAGCACCGCTCCCGAAGAATTAACAAATTACCTCAGGGAATTTTCCATAAGTCTGCAGCCCGGCTACGGGACAGAAATAAACACGGGAATAAGAAGCTGGCTCAGCGAAATAAGCGCCGTGCTGTCAAGAGGTTTCATTCTGACAATCGACTATGGATATTCCTCTGAAGAATACTATAGTGAAGAACGTACAAGGGGCACACTGCTCTGCTATCACAAACATCAGACAAATGAAAACCCGTATGAGAATATCGGCGATCAGGATATTACCGCGCACGTAAACTTTTCATCCCTGAAAAAATGGGGAGAAGCCGCCGGCTTCAGGACAATCGGCTATTGCCCGCAGGGGACGTTTCTTATAGCCTCGGGCATTGACGAGGGCATTTCAGAATTATACCCGGGGGAAGGCGAGCACACCTTTGAAATGGCTAAAATAAAGGGGCTGATATTTCCTCAGGGCATGGGCGAGACGCACAAAGTCATGGTCCAGTATAAGGGGGAAGATACGCCGAAGCTCCGGGGATTCACGCTGCGAAATCAAACGGGTCATCTATAATAATTTATCTCTTGAACAATATCCTGACTTTTGGATATTATTTCAAAGTCCTTTAAACAGAAAGGAAGGGCGCTTCATGTACAACCTTGTGAGCTTTGCGGGGATATTCATCCTCATGGCCTTTGCCTGGCTGCTTTCCACGGACAGGAAGGTCGTCAACTGGCGCGTCATCATATGGGGGACCGCGCTCCAGCTCTTATTGGCGCTCTTCATATTTATGGTCCCGGCAGGCTCAAAAGTCTTTCTCTTTATAAATGATGCCGTCGTAAGGGTGCTTGACAGCGCATCCGCGGGTGTGAGGTTTCTTTTCGGGAGACTCGCGCTGCCTCCGGGGACAAAAAATGAAATGGGCGAAGAATCTCTGGGGTTTATCCTCGCGTTTCAGGCGCTCCCCACGATAATATTTTTCGCGAGCCTTATGGGCATACTCTATTACGTGGGGCTTATGCCCCGGCTGATAAAAATCTTCTCCCGCATGTTTACCCGGTTGATGCGGATAAGCGGCGCCGAGTCCCTCAGTGTCTCCAGCAATATCTTCGTAGGCGTCGAAGCAAATATGACGGTGCTGCCTTACCTGGGCAAGATGACAAGGTCCGAGTTTTGCACAATATTGGCCGCGGGCATGTCTACTACGGCTTCAAATGTCCTGGCGCTCTACGTCTTTATTCTCCAGAAGGATTTTCCGACAATCGCGGGGCACCTCGTGTCCGCATCCGTACTGTCCGCGATAGCGGCGGTCGTAATGTCGAAGCTTATCATGCCGGAGACTGAAAGGCCCGAAACACTGGGACTGAATATAATGCCTTATTACCGGAAGGAGTCCTCTGTCATGGAAGCGATTATAACGAACGCGCATGAAGGCCTTAAAATGGTCGCAGGGATCGTGGCGCTGCTCCTTGCATTTTTAGGCCTTGTGGCCCTTGTCGATTTCCTTATCGGAGGGGCCGGCGCCGGACTGAACAGCCTTACCGGTATTCAAATAGACTGGACTCTCAAGGGAATTTCAGGTTACTTATGCTATCCCTTCGCGCTCATAATAGGCGTCCCGCCGTCAGACGCCTTTGAGATTGCAAAAATCATCGGAGAACGCGCCGTCCTTACGGAGGTCAAATCTTATCAGGACCTTTCGCTCCTCCTTTCGACCGGAGGGCTGAAGGAGCCGCGTTCCGCTGTCCTGGCTGCATATGCCCTCAACGGTTTCGCGCACTTCGCCTCACTCGCGATATTTGTCGGAGGCACTGCGGCCCTTGCGCCCAAAAGGAGCGGGGACATATCGTCGGTCGGACTCAGGGCGCTTGCGGCAGCCACCCTTGCCTGCCTTATGACGGCCGCGGTAGCAGGGACTTTCTTCACCGGAGGATCGATTCTGTTTGGACAGTGAGATTGTCTCCGTGCCTCTGTGGTTGATATAACAAATGGCGAATCCAAATAAATACGATGTAATAGTAGTAGGCGGCGGGCCCGCGGGTTCCACTGCCGGATATCTCCTGGCGAAGGCCGGGCTGAAGGTCCTGCTCATCGACAAGGGCGCCTTTCCAAGACACAAGCTGTGCGCGGGGTGTATCACGGACAAGACAATCAAGATTTTAGGGCGGGTATTCGGAGAACCGGTCGATGCCCTGAAGAGAGAAGGTATAATTAATTTTGAGTCAGGCCGGTACGAGATTTTCTGCAGGGACAGGCCGGTCCTGAAAAGGGGGTCCCCCTCGCCTTTTTACTTTATCGAGAGGTTTTCATATGACAATTTTCTCCTAAGGAAAGCCCGGCAGAAAGGGGTCGAGATCGTCGAAGGAGACGGTGTCGCATCGGTTGACGTATCCGGCAGCGCGATACGGACGGCTTCGGGAAAGACCTTCACGGCGCGGTTCATAATAGGCGCCGACGGAGTAAACAGCACCGTAAGACGGAGCTTCCCCAAAATCGATAAACAACACTGGACCGGAAACCTCGCGATAGCCCTGGAGACCTTTGTAGACCGGAGTGAAGTTGATAAACAAGTATATTGTCCGTCTCTTTATTTTGACTTCCTGCGGTCCGGATATGCCTGGATATTCCCTAACCGGGACAGAATGATAATCGGCATGTGCGGGCTCAATAAGGAGAACAGAAAGTCGATATTTCATTCCTTCAATGAATTCCTGGCCGAAACCGGATATCGCAACGCGGCAAATTTGAAATCCCATGCTTACCATTTGCCGTACGGCAATTTCCTTCTCAGCCCGGTCCATAAAAACATCCTGCTCATAGGCGACGCGGCGGGTTTTGCCGACCCTTTATTGGGTGAAGGGATCTTCTTTTCCCACCGGAGCGCGGAAATAGCTTCTCAGATCATAAAGCAGGCCTTTGAAGAATGCGGAAATCACCCGGATATCAACAACTACGTAGAAACTCATTATGTGCATGCGCTTGAATTTATTCATAATGAATTCAGTTACGCGCTCAAAATCAGAAATTTTATTTTCTCATACATGACCGGGTTTCGATGTTATCCGCTGAAGATAATGATGCATCTCCTTGGAGACAAAACTGCCGAAACAGTCCATGGCCTAAGGTCATATAACTGGATGAGAAAAATGAATTGACCCGTAAAATATTATTTCACCATTTGAGAGGAAAATCCCCCGCTCCGACTATTCTTCCTGTGAGCCCCGGTACCGTCCAGAGTGTCTTCCCGGAGACGGCTTATGCGGGGCCTTGTACACAAAGCAGTCTTCATCAGTAATTTCGTGGAAATGGTCCGCTTCATCAATTAGAATCCTGGCGGCCGTTTTTCTCACAGCGGCAATTTCGACTCTCACGCCTTCCCCCTTCAGATGCGTTACCAGGTCCACAAAATCGGAATCGCCGGACATAATGATGATGGTATCCACCTTTGAAGAGAGCTGCGTCGCTTTTATGGAAAGCGGGATATCGGCCGACTTATGACATGGAATAACAGAGCCGTAATAGTTTTCGTACAGTCTCTCGGCGAATTTTGAAGAAATGGCCTTGCCTTCCCGGAAGTAAAGCAGCCTGTTCAGACCTCTTCCATTCAGCAATTTGGGTATCAGCTTGTCGAAATTGATCATCGCGTTTTTCGACTGAGAGAGCTCGTGGATGCTGCGTTCGATATTGTTGCCGTCGCACAGGATCGCGACCGACTGGGTAATAAGAATGTCTTCAGTCTCTTTCATTTCTTCCTCTCCCCTCTTCTGACTTCATCCTTGATCCTTTTGACATGCCCCCGGCCCAACCCCTTCACTTCGCAGCCCAATTCAATATACCTGCGGATATTAAGGTCGTCAAGTATCCCGAAGCAGTCTATGATCGCCGCGGAGTTGCCGATCATTTTTACGACCCTGTCGGGGTCGAGATCAAGATATTGTTTATGCCGCACCGCAAAGATCACCGCGTCGGCCCCTTTGAAGGCATTGTCCATGCCTGTTTCCATTTTCAGGTTCCGGAGTTTGTCCTGGTTGCGGAAAAACCTGGCGAGGCTGTGGCCCTTTTGAGGGTAGGTGTCCTGTTTCTCAAATTCCCACCAGTGGGCCAGATAGGGATCGTGTACGCGCAGTTCCGCGCCCATCTCCGTCAATCTCCTCACGATCAGCTCCGAACCGCTGTACCTGGTGTCGCCCACATCCTCCCTGTATGAAGCGCCTAAAACAAGTATGTCCGCCGCGGCAATCGGCCTGCTCATGTTCCTTAATGCGTCGCGCACAAGCTGCGCCACATGCAGCGCGCGGGTGTCGTTGATATTAATGGCAAGAGGCGTCACCTTGAATATGTCGTCCTCGAAACCGTGGATGTGTTTATATGCCCATACGCCGAGTCCGCCGTCTTTCGGCAGACAATAACCGCCGATGCCGGGGCCGGGGAAGATAATATTGCTGTGGGTCGGACGGACCTTGATCGCATTGATGACTTTCAAAAGGTCCACGCCGTTTCGCTCCGCGAACAGACTCCATTCGTCTAAAAACGCAAGGATTGTCGCGCGGTAACTGTTCTCGATTATCTTGGCCGTTTCCGACTCAATAGGTTTGTCTAACACGGTGAGGGGGTAATCTTTAGTGTTGATCACCTCATTGAGAAATTTTACCACCTTGTTTTTTGCCTTCCTGTTTATTCCGCTGCAAACACGCCAGAAATCACGGATGCTCGCCACATAGTGTTTCCCGGGCATGACGCGTTCGAAGCTGTGGGCCAGGAGAGGTTCACTCTTGATGCCTCTCCTTGAAAAGGCCTTCTTGATGATCGGGTAAGCTATCTGCTCGGTCGTCCCCGGCGCCACGGTCGTTTCAATCAGGACGAGGGCGTCGGGCGAGATGTTTTCAGCCATTATTCCAAGCGACTCCTCGAGCGGGGACATGTCGGCGTGACCGTCGCGGACATTGCCGAGGGACTCCTTCTGGTAGTCACACTGGATATCGACAACTACGATATCGGCCAGTGAAAGCACTTCGTACACAAATGTCGCCATGAGCGTTTTTTTATCGAGCACGCACCTCCTTATCATGGGCTCAAGCTCTTTGTCCTCCGAGATGACCGGGGAAATCCCCCTGTTAAGCACCGGGATTTTCCAGTAACTTCTCAGGCTGGGTCTCTGCATGCCGATGACGAATTTGGAAGGGTCCCCTTTCTTGTCCGCCGTATCCGCAATAACCGCGGCCATTGCGACCCCGACAAACCCGACACCCATGACCACGACAATCTCGCGGTCCAGCTTCCTCTGCTTTTCGACTTCCTTTTTTATCCGGCCGAATTCCTTCCTGTATTCCTGGGGCGTCGGTAAAGCAAATTTCTCTCCTTCAGGGCTTACTGAATACTCAATACTCATTCTTGATCTCCTCTTGCAGTTCCCGGCCGGCCTCTATCGTTCCGATTTCAGCCTTCAGCCTTGATTTTGTACCCGGCCTTCTGTATTGCTTTTGCAATATCGTCCCTGTTTGTTCTGGTTTCATCGAACGCTACCTTCGCGGAACCGACCGTCACATCGGATGATAAGACCCCGGCGACGCCGCCGACAGCCTTTCTTACGCTCATGACGCAATGCTGACAGCTCATCCCTTCTATCTTCAACGTAATTTCCGTCATTCAGCGACCTCCCGCGTATTTAAAAGTTTACAAAATTTCACCAAAATTAAGAAGGGGCGTTGCAAGACGCCTGACTCTTGACTCTTAACTCTTTACTCCTGACTCTATAACCCCCACCTCCAGTATGCTATGACAAACAATACCATAAATACAATCGTCAGGTTCATATAGGCGATAAAATAAAACGCCTTCTGTTGGAAGCTCTTCGGAGGCGCGAGCGCGGAATTAAAAGACCCGGCGATCTTCAGTCCCTCAAGTTTCTCCTCCCCATGCGGAGCCTTGGCAAGCATGTCCGTCAGGTCAAATCCCGATGAATGCTTCATGTGAACGCCGTTTCTCCAGAGCTTCAGTCCTGAGACGTCATAAACCTTGTCCTTATATGCGATATGCGCCGGACGCCCTTCTTTCCCGTCACAGGCTGAAAGCGTCACGGGATCAAAAACGCCCCCCTTCGGCAAGTCTGCTTTCCTGGTTCCTTTTTTCAGTTTCGGTCCGATAAAAACAACAACAAACAGAGCGGAAGAAACCATAATTACATAAAATATTATTTTCGTCGAAAGCAGGACCCCCCATGTGCTTTCCATCAGCACATCAGGACTTCTTATTTTCGATATAGTAAGCAGAAGTCCCGTAATACCGACAACAGCCATGGAAACCAACCCAAGAACAATTTCACCCTTAGGCAGACCTCTCAACGCATATCCCGGTCTCAATATTATATGCACATACAGAATCGTTCCGAACCACATGAAGGCGGATATGATATGCAATGCGCCGATAAAAAATCTCACGTACTGTTTCATGGGACCGATCACCCTGTAGCCCCCCGCAGGCGGCCATTCATAGCCTGAAGCCGCGTATTCAATGCCCTTATCGGAAAGCTCGCCGCCGGCTTCGGAGAGGTGGCAGATTTTGCAGCCCTGTTTTGTCTGTCCGGCATACTCCGGAATAGCCTGGGACGAGGACGCTGTAATCAGGGTGATGAAAGCAATGAATAATACGTATTTCATCCGCTCGCTGTCTTCCGTTTCTTTAAGTTGACCGGGATATTTACCGGACCCTCATGAAACTCTTAAATAATACATACCTTTTTTGCTGTCAATTGTAACATAATTTCCCTGCCCGGAGTCAGTTAACAGTCTTCCTGACCGGAATCCACCACCTGACCACAGAGGGCACAGAGAAAAGATTAATTTATCCGCAGATTACACAGATTGAAACAATATTTCTAAATACATCTGTGTTAATCAGTGTAATCTGTGGATTAATATTTATTTTTTTCCTCTGTGGTCTCTGTGGCTTGCTTTTGATGGTGAATCAAGACTGAACTGCCCCCTTGTAAAACATCAATTCGATATGCATAATAATAGCTGAAATTTATCCCCCTGATTTATAGTTTGCCGGTTGTTCTGTTTTTCTAATGATCGTGGACAATGATTCCCGGTGGGAAATGCGCCCGAAAATCAAGGCAGGCTGCGCGTCGTTCCTTTGTGTTCGAAATACCGGTCAGGGAATAAAGAGACATAATTAATTGATTAGTTTTTTTAATTGGACTATCAGCCTGTTGTATATTAGTATTTAGAGTCCAAATTTTCAGTTAATAAACGGAACACCAAACTTTCCCAACCAAAATAAACTATTAAAGGAGGTCCCTAAACTGTGGAAGAAAACGGAACGAAAAACAAAATGTGGGCTTTTTTAATCACAGGCGCCTTGATCCTCATAAGCTTCATGTATTATAAGGCGAACGTATTCTATATGTACCTCGTAGCGTATATCTGGTTTGGTTTCGCATACGGGATGATGCTTCAGTACGGGAGATTCTGTTTTGCCTCTGCATCGAGAGATCTTTTTGCCGCGGGCGTGCCGAGAATGGCGGTGGGTATTCTTGTGGCGCTTATGTTCTTCAGCCTGATTCAGGCGACCCTTGCTTCAACCAATATGAGTACATTCCATCCGGCTCCTTTCGGGATACACACCCTGATAGCGGGCCTGATCTTCGGGGTAGGCATGGTCCTGTCAGGAGGCTGCGCATCCGGTTCTCTCTATAAGATCGGTGAAGGAAACATGACTTCCTTCCTGGCGGCGTTCTTCGGACTCTGCATCGGTCAGGCGGTATTCGTGGATGTGAAATGGTTTGATTTCCTGATTCCCCAGTCGTGGGTGGCCACTGCCGCCGCAAAAGGACTTCCGGCGGATAAGATGACCTCGTCTTTTGATACATATCTCGCCGGATACGTGTGGGACAAGCCGACTCTCCGGATGTCTGACACGGCGGCAATCAAGGCGGCCCTGCCGGGCGCGTCCAAATATTTCATCGGTGACGCGCTTCTGACGGCCCTTATTCCGGCGGTCATTCTTCTCATTGTCATTTATGTCTTCTATACAAGAAAAGGGTTTCTTAAGAAACGCGCAAAGCAGAAAGGCGGCGCAGCCACCGGCCTCGGCGACGATGCCGCAGGCATCTGGAGCATGATAACAGCCTCCCAGAGAACGACGTTGATGGGCGTCCTGATCGGTATAGTAGCAGGACTTCATATCCTTGTAATGAAAGGCATGCAGTTGAGGTTCGGCGTTGACAACTTCGGACGGCTGCTTACAAAAATGGGGCATACGGGGGACGTATCAATTAGCGGAAAAGTCTTCGACCCCGGATACTGGTATATCACGAGCCAGGAAGGCCAGTTCGGCGCATGGATCCTGGAAAAATTCGGATGGAACATGCACGACAATATATTCTTCGGGGTCAACAACGGACTTCCTGAACCATGGCGCAATCCTGCCCTCTGGATGTCTTTCGGCATCATCTTCGGAGCAATGGTAATGGCGCGGTTGAGCAATGAATTCAAATTTAAAATGCCCAAGGGCGAGCTTATCGTATGGGGTCTTCTCGGCGGTTTACTGATGGGCTTCGGCTCAAGACCCGCCCTCGGCTGCAATATCGGCGCCTTCTTCATAAGAGTCGCCGGCGGCGATCCAAGCGGATGGTTATACGGAACCGGCATGGTAGGCGGGGCCTTTATCGGGGTCAAATTCTTCAACTGGTGGTCTGAAAGGAAAATGGCAAAGGAAATGGAAGCCTTCTAAGCGAAGGCTTTGTGTCAATTAAATCAACCTAAACCAAGGAGGAGTACAGTCATGGCAATGAAATTTGAAAAAACAGGAGATGGAACTTATATGCTTGATGTCTGTGGATACGTATGTCCGCATCCCCAGATATACTGCAAGAAGTCCCTCGAGAAAATGAATGAAGGAGATGTCGTCGAGGTAATACTTGATAACCCGTCGTCCGTTGAGACAATAATACAGATGTGCGACCAGGTCGGACATGATGTATCTGACAGGAAAACCGAGGGCGGCAAAATACACATGAAGATCAAAAAAGGATAATGCTTATCCTTAAGTCAAGGAGGAATCATGAATAAGCCTCTTGCGATAACTATCGCAATTGTCGTGGTAATAATCGGCTTTCTGGTCGTCTACAGCCAGCAGCATGGCATGTCGGAACAGGCTGCCCAGGGACACGGTGCAGCAGCAGGCGGTTATGGACAGGCCCCTGCAGCAGGCGGTTACGGTTCTGCGCCGGCAGCGGGGGGTTACGGTCATGCTCCTGCAGCAGGCGGTTATGGAGCCCCATCCGGCGGTTATGGCGCGCCGTCATCAGGCGGGTACGGTGCGCCTTCATCAGGCGGTTACGGTGCGCCTGCAACTGGCGGGTACGGTGCGCCGACAGGCGGTTACGGCGCCCCATCAGGCGGTTACGGTCATTAGAAATAATCTGTTAACCTAAAAACAGGCGGGTACGAAAATGAAAAAGATACTCATTGCTGTTGATGATACAAAGGGAACTAAAAACGCAGTCTCTACCTTTGCCAATGTTTGCAAGTGCATTAATCCTGAATCAGTAATATTGCTCTACGTAGAGCAGTTTGAGGGCAGGACCTTAATGACGGAGATGCTCCCTGTTTCGGAACTGTCCACACTGAAGGAAGTGTTGGAAGGAACAGACTATAAAGAGGCATTGGACAGGAAGGCCGCTGCCGTCATAGATTACTACAGGAGTTATCTCGAAAAAACGAACCTGAAGTCGCAGATAAAGCCTCTCGTTAAATTAGGAAATCCCTCTGAAGAGATCCTGGATACTGCGAAGGAGGAAGAGGCCGATATGATAATCGTCGGCTCAAGGGGTAAAAGGGTTTCCCACCTGTTCATGGGAAGCGTCAGCAGAGAAGTGGCAAACCTTGCCCCGGTTCCCGTGCTGGTCGTAAAATGAGCTAACAGATTCGATTTCTATGATGTATCAATTTCAAAAGGACCGCTTTCAATAAGGCGGTCCTTTTTTTCAGAGGAGAGTACGGCTGTTCCCCCTGTATAGCAAGGCGTCGAGGAATTCCCCGATTCAGACCGTGTACAATAGAAGACATGAGCTTAAACAACGGTAAAAAAGAAATCGTGATAATGGGCGGCGGACTCGCCGGCCTTTCAGCCGGGTTCAATCTCGTCAGGGCCCGACGGCCTGTTTCGGTGTTTGAAAGCGACTCCTGCGTCGGCGGACTGTCGAGGACCATTCAGCACGGCGCTTTCAAATTCGACCTCGGCGGTCACCGGTTCTTTACCAGAAACGAGGAGACGGACCGTTTCGTAAAAGACGTCCTGCGTGGAGATTATCTGACCGTCCACCGGAAGAGCAAGATATATCTCAGGAAGAAATTTTTTGATTACCCCCTCAAGCCGGCAAACGCGCTCTTCGGGCTGGGCGTATCGACGACGGTAAGGGCCGTTTCCGATTACGGAAAAGAGAAAATAAGGAACGTCTTCAGCGCCCCGCAGAATATATCCCTTGAAGACTGGGTGGTAAGCAATTTCGGAAGGACCCTGTTTACCATCTACTTTAAGGAATACAGCGAGAAGGTGTGGGGAATTGACTGCAAAAGTATAAGTGAAGAGTGGGTGTCCAAAAGAATCGAAGGGCTCTCCCTTGGAGTGGCCCTGAAGAACGCCCTCTTTAAATACAGCGGCCGTAAAGTCCCCACGCTTGTCGACAGGTTCATCTACCCTCCCCTGGGGATTGGGCAGATTTCCGACAGATTAAAGGAAGAAATTGAAAAAGAAAATACCGTGAAGACCAATACGCGGGTCTCAAAGATAAGCCACAAAGACTCTGTCATCACCGGCATAACAGCAAAGAACTGTGCCGAAACCTACGATGTCAGAGGCAGCGAGTTCGTCTCCAGCATACCTTTGACGCGCCTCGTGACAATGTTCGATCCGCTTCCCCCGCAGGACATCCTCGAAGCAGCTTCAAAGCTGAGATACAGAGACCTCGTGATCGTAACCCTCATGCTCAACCGTGAAAAAGTCACGGACCTTACATGGCTTTACCTGCCGGAGAAGGGCATGCCCCTTGGAAGGATACATGAGCCGAAGAACTGGAGCCCGCACATGGCGCCCGAGGGGAAGACCAGCATAGTTGCCGAATATTTCTGTTTCCGGGACGATAATATCTGGAACGCCCCGGACAATGAGCTCACTTCACTTACGGCCCGGCAATTAGCGGACCTCGGACTTATCGGGATGGAAGACGTCTCGGACAGTTGCATATTGAGGGTGCCTAAGGCATATCCCGTCTTTGAAGTCGGATACAACGAGCATTATTCCCGCATATCGGAATATCTCGACCGGTTTAAAAACCTGCACATAGCAGGCAGGACAGGGAAGTTTAAATACTACAATATAGATCACGCGATAGAGTCCGGAAGAGAAGCGGCGAATAACATAATTCGGAAAACAGCGCTCAGCCGCAAATGAACACGAATCACACAAAAGAAAGATGAAAATAATTTGGATGTCCTACTTTTATTCGATACAATTCGTAAAAATTCGCGACTAAGAAAACGATGAAGTGCGCCCTCGTCATCCCCTCATGGGTCCCCGAAGATATTTTTTCCAGCAAGACCGCCGCATCGCAGATCAACTACTGGCAGCCTCTTGGGACGCTTTACGTCGCGTCTTATCTGATGAAGGCCGGACACGAGGTGAAGTTCCTCAACGGCGCGTTCATGAAGCACCATGAGATACTTGGCTCCCTTTCCGAATTTAGACCCGATTTCATCGGCATCTACTCGACCACGTTCGGATGGAAGAAGGCGGTTTTTACGGCGTCGGAAATAAGACGAATTATGAAGGTTGATTATTCAAAAAATCCCCCTTTATCCCCCTTTGTCAAAGGGGGAAGCGGGCTTCCTGAATCCCCCCGGGGCAAGGGGGGATTTAGAACCCCCTACATCGCCGTCGGGGGCCCCTACCCTATAGCAATGCAGGAGAAATGTCTGCAGGATTCACTTGATATCGACGCCGTTGTCACCGGTGAAGGAGAGCTGACGGTTGCGGAGATGCTTGAGAGGATATCCCATGGCGACAGCCTTGAAGGGGTCGAAGGGGTCGTATTCAGGGAAGGCGGGAGGATAATTAAAAATCCTCCGAGACCTCTTATAACTGATGTCGATTCTCTCCCTTTCCCCGCCCGTGAACTTCTGGGAGACGCAAATCATTACATACCTCCGCCGGCGACTTACAAGAGAAAGCCGGTGGCCGTCATCATGACCGCCCGCGGCTGCAACAGGAGGTGCATCTTCTGCTTCCAGATCGATAGAGAGAGAAAACTCGGCATTCGTTACCGCAGCGTTGAAAACGTCATGCAGGAAATCGAACTTTGCCTGAGACAGGGATACCGTGAAATAAAATTTATCGATGACACGTTCGCCGCCGATTACGACAGGGCCATGAAGATAACGCAGGAGATAAGAAGTCGCAGATTCGATTTTACATGGTTTGCCTCCGCATGCGTCCACCAGGTCGACGGCCCCTTATTAAGGGCGTTTAAAGCCGCCGGCTGCTGGGCGGTACTGTTCGGGGCTGAAAGCGGCGTTCAGAGAAATCTGAACACGATCCGAAAGGGAATAACAACTGATCAGATACGCAGGGCCGTCACGGCCGCAAAGACGGCAGGCCTGACCGTTTACACGCCCTTCCTTTTCGGCCTTCCCGGCCAGACATTCGAGGACGGGTTAAAGACCATAGAGTTTGCCTGCGAGCTGGACCCCGACATCGCTAACTTTCACGCCCTCACCCCTTTCCCCGGTACGGAGCTTTATGACAACCTTGAAAAATACGGGACCATGTCCGGAGACCTTACGGACTTTACTTACCAGGGGGCCGCATTTATTCCGTATACAATGACAAGGGACGAGATTTCAAACCTGCGTCAGCTTGCGTTCAAGAGGTTTTATTCAAGACCGCGCTTTATAGTAAAAAGGATACTCGGCCTGAGGAGCGTTCATGACATGAAGGCTGCGGCAACAGGGTTTAAGAGCCTCTTTTACCTGTGGGTCAAAAGCAACGTGTTTAGGGGCGGCAACCCTGGTTAGTTATGTGCCATGTCACACTTTGTGTGGTGACAAGACCGTGTAAAACTTCACTTCCCCACCTCCTGATTTGTCCGTATTAAACGACAACTCCTTGATTAAACATGAAAAACATAACTTCAGAATATTGCCCTGAAAGTGGCATATTTCTTGATAGTATATGTTTTAATTCTTTACATCAAGGAGGCTATCCAATGAAAAAATTAATGCCCGGATTAACAACGCTGCTTTTTTCACTGCTCGGCCTCAGCTCTGTTTCAAACGCGACAGCGCCGCCTGATTTGCCGCCCATAGCCCCGGAGCCTGTGAGCTCAATACTTTTTATAGTCGGAGGCGCAGCCCTGGCCGCAAGGCATTTACTGAAGAAAAAGAGACCCTGATCCCTGATCGGCAAAATCGACTATCGCATCGCCCTTTTTCTCGTCTTACCCCGGATTACTCACCAATATCGTACTCCGGGAGGCATGATTGAAAAACATCCTGAAAGCAATGAGATTCCGGGTGTTAAATGACGGGACCCCTGGTCCGGACTTCTTCAGTTTTCCCGTCCCCTTACCGATTAATAATAAGCAGAATCAACCGGTAAGGGAGCATGTTTTAAAATGCAGGGACTTGAAGGCAAAGATTTTTTCGACAATATACGCCGATCCGTAACGATTTCACACTTCATAGCGTCCATTATCCCTTTGGCGCTGCTCGTTTATTTTTCACTCAAGTATGTGTATCCGTATTTGTCCGGGGGGGATGTTACAAGGGTCCCTGTTGATATAGTAATAATACTTCTGTTGGCCGTCGTCGTTTCCGTTCTCGGACTGGTTCTGCTGAGAAGGACAACGAACTCCTCCATATCATCAGCGCAGAATTTCAACGCCGGCCTGAACAGTCTTTTTGATATTACTAAACAGTTCAGGGAAACGGTCTATCCGGACATCCTTCTGAAAAAAATAGTTCAATCCGCCGCTGACCTCACCGGCGCTGAATCAGGTTCGCTGCTTATATGCGACGATGAAGGCAATCTCCTGTCCAGGGTCAACGTAGGAAAGAACGCTGAGACATTCAACAACATAATCCTGAAAAAGGGAGAGGGCATAGCGGGCATGGTCGCCATGACCGGTCAAACGGCGCTCATAGAGAATGTTTCTCCTGGGCCCGGTTGTCTGATGGAACCCGGCTCGCGGTACGGGACCAGGTCGGCGCTGTGTGTCCCCCTTGTCTACGCGGGTTCTACGATAGGCGTGATTGAGCTGCGCAACAAAAGGAACTCTCCCTTCAACAAACAGGATGAGTCGCTGCTTTACGGTCTCGCTGATCAGGCCGGCATTTCCATTGTGCAGAACAGGATGCGGGAGAGACAGCATGCCGATTTTATCCATATTACGGAGATGCTCGTCACCGCCCAGGATTATATCCTGAAGAGGGACGGGCATGCCAGACGGGTAGCAAGATACTCAAACCTTATAGGGAAACAGATGCGCCTGTCCGAGGATGAGCTCAGAATACTGTATTATGCCTCCCTTCTTCACGATATCGGCATGCTGAAGATCAGTTATGCCGACCAGTGGGACAAGGAAAAGATCGAGCAGCACCCGGTGCTCGGCTTCGACCTGATCAACCCCATATCCATGTGGTCGGATTCGGCGGTCGCCGTCCTCCACCACCATGAGCGGTATGACGGAACGGGTTTCCCCTTCTCGAAGAAAAAAGAGGACATCCCGCTGAGCGCGAGCATCCTGACGGTCGCCGACGCCTTCGACGCGCTTACAAGCGGATATTCCCGGTCACTTGCAAAACAGCTTGATTACGAGGCCGCCCTAAGCGAAATCGAGGCGAACGCGGGCACACAGTTTGACCCGGACGTTGTTGAGGCGTTGAAGACATCTATTGCAGTGGAGAATTTGCTGAAAGATCAATCATAACTATTGCAGATGTCAGCACAAAGGGGAGGCCGGGGAAGAATTTCTACCGGACTTCCCTTTGTGCCTCGGCACTTCCTCTGTGGTAAAATATTCCCTGTGAAAACACCCGAACTCCTCGCCCCCGCCGGCAATTTCGAAAAGCTCAAGACCGCTATTCATTACGGGGCCGAAGCCGTCTACATGGGACTGTCCGGATTCAGCCTCAGGGCCAGGGCGGACAATTTTGCGCCCGAAGAACTTGAAAAGGCCGCCGGGTTTGTTCGCGCGTCAGGCAGGAAATTCTACGTCACCGTAAACATCTTCCCTCACAACAGGGACATGGCTCCTCTGAGGGAACATCTTTCATTTTTAAAAAAGATCGCCCCCGACGCCGTCATCGTCTCCGATGCGGGCGTATTTGAAATGGCGGCTGAAACCGTTCCTGAAATCCCCGTTCATGTCAGCACCCAGGCAAACATCACCAATTACAGGGCGGCAAAGTTCTGGGAGAAACTCGGCGCGAAACGTCTCGTGCTTTCGAGGGAACTCACGCTTGAAGAAATAAAGGCGATTCGTGATCATGTCTCTCTCGAATTAGAGTGTTTTGTTCACGGCGCCATCTGCATATCCTATTCGGGCAGGTGTTATATAAGCAGCTTTTTAGCGAACAGGCAGGGCAACAGGGGCGAATGCGCCAACTCATGCAGGTGGAATTATACATTGATGGAGGAGACGCGAAAGGGGCAGCACTTCCCGGTTTATGAAGATGACAGGGGGACATATATCCTGAGCTCAAAAGACCTGTGCATGATCGGGCATCTCGATAAACTTGCGGACGCCGGGATTAACAGCTTCAAGATCGAAGGCAGGATGAAAGGCATCAACTATCTGGCCGGGGTCGTTAAAACTTACAGGGAGGCCATCGACAGCCTCAAGGAAAGGCCATACCATGTAAGGGAAAAATGGCTGAAGGAATTATCGATGTTCTCAAGCAGGGGATATACTTGCGGGATGTTCTTCGGAAAGCATCCGGACAAAGGATACAATCATGATGAAGAAAATATCTACAGGATGAGCCATGAACTCGTCGGGGTAGTCGAGTCCGTAAGAAACGGCAAAGCGGTCGTAGCATTGAGGAGCAGTTTGAAAACCGGCGACGTTATAGAGTTCCTGTCAGACGGACTGGAGCACAAGGCCTTTGACGTCAACGAAATATACGACATGGAAGAAGACCTCATTGATTCCGCCAGAAACGATGAGTCCGTATTGCTCCCTGTTCCATCGGGAGTAAGAGAAGATGATCTTGTCCGCCGTCCGCTTACCCCGCCTTGACCTTCCACGCGGTCACGTCTTTCTTGTCTTCGAGGATAATGCCCTTTGCCTCGAGCTCTTTCCTGACGGCATCGGCGCAGGCCCAGTCTTTGGCCTTCCTCGCCTCCTGCCTCTGCGCTATCTTCTGCAGAAGCTCCTCTTCGGAAAGCTCTATTTTCTTGACCTTCATCAGGGACCTGTACCATTCTTCAGGCGTCTTGTTGAATATGTTCAGGACGCCGCCTATCCCGGCAAGCAGTTCACTTGTCTTAATGACAAGCTCCTTCGCGTTATTGCCTGAGGGTTTTGAATCGAGGAACCTGTTGACCTCACGGATGAGCTCAAAGATGAACCCCAATGAAGACGCCGTATTGAAATCGTCGTTCATTGCATGGTGGAATTTGTCCTTGAAGGCGGCAAGAAGTTTTTCGAGATCAGCGGATGTGCCGGGCTTTTCGGTTGTCCCGGCGGTTTCGAGGAAATCCTTTATCCTTGTCACCGTCGAATAATACCGGTCTATGGAAAGCTCCGCCTCTGTAAGCTGAACGTCCGAAAATTCTATAGGGCTTCTGTAATGCGCTGTCAGCAGGAAGTAACGCACTACCTCCGGTTCATATTTTTCGAGGATCTCCTTTATCGTGAAAAAGTTGCCTAAAGACTTGGACATTTTCTCTTTGTCGACTGTAATAAAACCATTGTGCACCCAATATTTCACAAAGGGCTTGCCGGTGTACGCCTCGCTCTGAGCCATCTCATTTTCGTGATGCGGGAAGATAAGGTCCGCCCCGCCGCCGTGAATGTCAAAGCTGTCGCCTAAATATTTTGAAGACATTGCGGTGCATTCAATGTGCCACCCCGGTCTGCCCTTGCCCCAGGGACTCTCCCACCAAGGCTCGCCTTCCTTTGAGGCCTTCCACAGGGCAAAATCAAGGGGGCTCCTCTTCCGCTCATTGACCTCAACGCGCGCGCCGGACACAAGGTCCTCTATGTTCTTTTTGGAAAGCTTGCCGTATTCACGTAACTTGCCTACCTCAAAATAGACGTCGCCGTTCAGACTGTAAGCGAAGCCTTTGTCGATCAGCCCCTGTATCGTCTTTATCATTTCCCTGATATGGTCCGTCGCATTGGGTTCGAGGTCCGCCCTGCCCACTCCCAACATCTCCATGTCCCTGTAATATTCATCCGTATATTTTTTCGCAATCACGTCATATGTAACATTCTCCTTCGCGGCCCGCGCGATGATCTTGTCGTCGATGTCCGTAATGTTTCTCACATGCGTTACCTCAAAGCCTTTATACCTCAGATACCTCTTGATAATGTCGAAGACGACGGCGCTGCGCGCATGCCCGAGGTGGCATACGTCGTATGCCGTTATGCCGCAAACATACATCCTCACCTTTCCGGGGACAAGAGGGGCAAAATCCTCTTTCTTCCCGCTCATCGTATTGTAGACCTTTATTGTTTCGCCCTTGCCTTCCAATGTGCAGATTCTCCTTTCAAGCTCGGAAATATAATTTTTGATCTCTTCGAATTTTTCCTCGACCGGGTCCGGCATATGCACGAGATCCAGCATCTCCACCAGTCCCTCATTGTAAATCTTGACCACCTGCTTTTTTATCACCCTCCCGGGGACCCCTACAACTATGGAGTTGTCCGGGACGGAATTCAGCACCACCGAGTTAGCGCCTATCTTGACGTTGTCTCCGATAGTAATCGCCCCTAGGATCTTCGTCCCGGCCCCGACGACCACGTTATTGCCGAGGGTAGGATGCCGCTTGCCCTTTTCCTTTCCCGTTCCACCGAGGGTCACCCCTTGATAGATGAGGCAGTTTGCGCCTATTACCGCTGTCTCGCCTATCACTACCCCCATCCCGTGATCGACGAAAAACCCCTTGCCGATCTTTGCGGCAGGGTGTATTTCTACTCCGGTGACGAACCTTGCAAACTGGGACAGGAAACGGGGCAGCACCGGGACGCCCATCTTATAGAGCGCATGGTTTATCCTGTAAAACAGGACCGCGTGAAATCCCGAGTACGACAGAATGACTTCAGTCCTGCTCCTTGCGGCAGGGTCCATTTTGAAAACCGCACGGTAATCATGTCTGACATCGTCCAGAAAACCCATAGGAGGTATTATACAATAAAAGCTGTCAGCTATCAGCGATCAGCGGTCAGCTCCCGGGCTGCTGACCGCTGATTGCTGATCGCTGACAGCTATTTTTATCTGTAGTTCACGAAATCAATATGTATCCCGAAATCTTTTTCCTTCAGCATCTTCATGACCGTCTGGAGGTCGTCGATCTTCTTGGCCTTTACCCTTACCTGGTCTTTCTGGATCTCAGCCTGCACCTTGAGTTTCGCGTCCTTGATTGTCTTCACGATTTCCTTTGCCTTTTCAGTCGGCACCCCCTGCTGAAGCGTTACAATCTGCCTGACCGTATTGGATGCCGCGGGCTCGATCTTCCCGTAATCCAATGACTTCAGCGGCACCTGCCTTTTGATGAATTTGCTCTGCAGGATATCGATGACGCTCTTCAGTTTGTATTCATCATCGGATTCGAGAAGGATCTCGTTTTTGACTTTATCAAGCTGAATGTCGCTCTTGCTCCCCCTGAAATCAAACCGCTGCCCTATCTCCTTCAGGGCCTGCTGCACGGCATTGGATACCTCCTGCAAATCCACCTTGCTCACAACGTCAAATGAGTGTTCATCCGCCATGATAGCATCCTCCCTTAATTATTTTTAGTGCATTAATAATAGCATAGGGCATAGGGAAGCTGTCAGCGATCAGCATTCAGCAATCAGCTAAGGATAACTCCGTGTTTCGGGAGTCCCTCCCGAAACCAGTCCTGATGCAGAATGTCGACAGCGGGATCGATTTCGGGAAGGATTCCCGAAATACAACAAGGAGAGCTGTTTTTTTAAGCTGACCGCTGAAAGCTGATCGCTGACAGCTTAACCCCTGAACCGCCTCAGCCTCAACGCGTTCGTCACGACGGTGACCGACGACATGCCCATCGCGGCAGCCGCGAACATGGGATTGAGGAGTATTCCAAAAAAAGGGAAGAGCACACCCGCGGCAACCGGGACAAGTATGACATTGTAGGCAAAGGCCCAGAAGAGATTTTGCCTGATGTTTCTTATGGTGGCCCTTGAAAGGGCGATAGCAGTGGCAACTCCCCTGACATCGCCGCTGATCAGGGTTATATCCGACGCCTCCATTGCCACGTCGGCGCCGGTCCCTATGGCTATTCCGACATCCGCCTGGGCGAGGGCAGGCGCATCGTTGATTCCGTCTCCGACCATTGCAACTGTCTTGCCTTCCTCCTGAAGCCGCCTGACATTGTTCGCCTTGTCCTCCGGCAATACCTCGGCAAGCACCCTGTCGATTCCCGCCTGCCGCGCAATCGCTTCCGCCGTCCTTGCGTTGTCACCCGTGATCATCACCACTTCTATTCCCAACCGGCGAAGCTCCCTGACCGCCCCGACGGAGCTTTCCTTCAATGTATCGGCGACGGCAATGATACCCGCAGCCATGCCGTCTACCGCGACGAACATCGGCGTCTTTCCGCTGCCTGACAACTTTTCAGCGTCCGCCGCGAAGGCTGTAATATCGACATTCTCATTTCGCATAAGTTTCTCATTCCCCAATAGAACGGACTTGCCCTCTATGCTCGCAATTATTCCGCGCCCCGGCACTGCGAGGAACTCGGACGGGTCTTTTAATTCGACACCGATTTCTTTCGCCTTCTTCACAATCGCCTCCCCAAGCGGATGCTCCGAGTTCTTCTCCGCAGAGGCGGCAAGCCGCAATATTTCAGGCCCCTGGCCCCTGGCCCCTGGCCCCTTTATGTCCTGCCCCTTGACCCCTGCCCCTTGACCCTCAATTATGTCCGTCACCTCCGGCTCTCCCTTTGTCAGCGTGCCGGTCTTGTCCAGGACCACGGCAGTGATCTTATGGGCCGTCTCAAGCGCCTCCCCGCTCCTGATTAAAATGCCGTTTTCAGCCCCTTTGCCGGTGCCCACCATTATCGAAGTAGGCGTGGCAAGGCCCAGCGCGCACGGACACGCTATTATCAGGACGGCGATGAAGTTGAGCATGGCATACGTAAACGAAGGCTCCGGCCCGAATATAAACCATATGAGAAAGGTCAGTGACGCAATGGCCATGACCGACGGCACAAATACTGACGCTATCTTGTCCGCAAGCCTCGCAATGGGAGGTTTCGAGCCCTGGGCCTCCTGGACCATGCTTATTATATGGGACAGCATGGTGTCTTTCCCTACCTTCGTTGCCTCGAATTTAAAGGAGCCCGTCCTGTTAATGGTCGCCCCGATTACGGGATCGCCGGCCTTTTTCTCCACCGGCATAGACTCCCCTGAGATCATGGATTCATCCACAGAGGAATACCCAACAATCACAATGCCGTCTACCGGGACCTTCTCTCCGGGCCTGACGATGATGATGTCGCCTGTCTCGACTTCCTCCACAGGTATGTCCACCTCTTCTTCCAGTCCTTGACCCTTGCCCCCTGACCCTTGACCCTGTTTTATTACCCTCGCCGTCTTCGGCTGAAGCCCTATCAGCTTCTTTATCGCCTCCGAGGTCCTGCCCTTGGCCTTCGCCTCAAAAAACCTTCCAAGCAGTATCAGGATAATAATAGTCGCGGCGGTGTCGAAATAAGCCTCCGCGGAATAGCCCTTTATTTCAAACAGAGACGGGAAAAAAGTCGCGATGACGCTGTAAACATATGCAGCCGTGGTCCCGACCGCAATCAGTGTATTCATGTTTGTAGACCTGTGCCGGGCCGCGGCAATCGCCCCGGAATAAAACTGCCTTCCTACCCAGAACTGGACCGGCGTGGCAAGCATTAACTGTATGATGAAATTTGTCCGCATGGGCAGGCCGGCCATAAAATGGGTCCCGGTCATGCCCGAAAAAGCCAGCAGGAGGAGCGGGACAGTCAATGCAGTCCCTGCAATCAATTTGATCTTCAGTTTCCTGAATTCGCTTTCCCTTTCCCTCTTTTCTTTTTCAACAATGTCCTCTCCTTCTTTCACCTCCACTATGTCATAGCCCGCGTCCCTGACGGCCTTCTTGAAATCCCTGACCCCGACAAGTCCGGGGACATATTCAACAGCGGCCTGCTCAGTCGCGAAATTGACCTCAGCCGACAAGACCCCGTTTAGCGAAGACAGCGCGTCCTGCACCCTTTTTACGCACGAGGCGCAGGTCATGCCTTTTACCGGCATGGTCGTTTTGGAAGTAGAAACGCCGTATCCGAGGTCTTTTATTGTCTTTATAAATTCATCCGAGGACACTTCCGAAGGATTGTAAAAAATAGTCGCCCGTTCCGCGGCAAAATTAAGTGTCGCGCTGTTAACGCCCTTCATTTCCGCAAGCGCGTTTTGTATCCTCGCCGCGCATGAGGCGCAGGACATGCCGGTTACGGGAAGGTCGATTCTTTTGGCCCGCGCAGAAATTTCAGCGCCTGCTTCCGTTACCGGCCCCGGAAGAGGGCATGCGACACCCTCGTCCCTGATCTTCTCAGGGTCCTTGTCGAGTTCCTGTTTATCCACTTTTTATTCTCCCGTCCTTTTGATTTAAATATTATCACATAACTTTGAAGGAAACTTGAATGCACTATAATTCAAGGGGCAAGGGAACACGCAAAGGGAGGTCCGGCGGAGAAAGGATTATTCAATCTCCTCTATCTCCACTTTTTCCGCCAGTCCCAAGTCGTCCACTATTTGATTGAGTTCAGTGGTTATATTTCGTGCGGCATCCTTTTTAAGAGATACCCGGAAATCAATGCCGATTGATAGTTTTTCGCCGCTTCTTAATTTGGGGAGAATCTTTGTTCCGAGGCGGTTCCACAATTCAGGCGGGATCGTTCCGACAAGTCGCAGGGTGCATGTCTCTGAAGCAGGCTTAAGCGGAGGTTTCGTTTCAGGTTTTATTGGCGGTACTGGTTCTGACGGAGGTTCCGGTTCTACAGACGGACCGGTAATTATCACTTTTTTGAGAACTTTTGCCTTACTTTTCGTCAGAAGAAAAACCGCCGGTTCAAATGATACTTCATCAATGGAGATCAGCTCGTTAAACCATATACGTTCATATGAACCATCGGGTTTTTGTCCTGAGGCAAGGCCGAAATCGCCATTCCCAACGAATTCTGCTATCTTATTTTTCAGCACGGCATCCGGATCCAGAAGCCTTGTTAAAGATCCATTTAAAAAACTCTGCCTAAGACTTGTAAGCGGCCAAGCTCCGCTTTCTTTTAAGGCAGGAGGCCAGTTACGGTCGATGTATCCTGCTCCGACTGATTCATTCAACAATGCCTCTGTTTTCAGGGCAGTTATTATCCTGCCGCAAAGAGTCTCCGAGCCGCTTGCATGTCCGGCCCCGAGATCAATTACTCTAAGCCCATCAGGCGACTGATTATCTGAAATAATTACAAACCGGTATCCGCCCCAGACTTCATCCTTTGCCGCTTCTTCCGCATCTGTCATCTTTACTCTTATCTCTGTCTTGTCTGCATTGTCAAAATCACTTCCCAATGTCCCTTCGATAACTTCCCGTATCACACGCTTCCAGGCAAGCCACAGCTCTATCTTCTCCCGAATGTCCCGTCCCGGTTTCTTTACACACCAGACGAGAGATCCCGGGTAAAGCCGTGGAGATTTTCCGCGCTGTTTGGTCCATTCGGAAATCTGCTGTCTTAATGCGCTGCCGCCGTTCCACTCAAGTTCAGGGTCAACAACGACAATAGTTAACCGGGGTGAATCCTGGATAGAGGCGCTGTCAGTTGGGAATGATACAATCGGGATACTCGCTCCGCGTTCAAATTCTTTCTGAACAAGTGTTCTCATCGCAGGTTTAATTTCCGTATCCTCGTCAAGTGACGCCCTCCTGTCATTTACAACCTTCTTAAGAGTCGGCTGATATCTGATTTGAAAACCGTCGGTGCCGATCTTTCTGATAAAGAAGGCCTTTGACTCAAGAGAAAGCGCGGCGCTGTCAACGGATGTAGTGTCTATTTCCGGTTCGCCAAGAGAAAAACGCAGCTCCGGCAGGTGAGCTATTTTGTCCTTTTGCCCACCTGAAGATTCAAATAAAATAGCGGTTGCAACTCTGCGGTGAATGTCACGTAAAGGAGCTTTTGTATCAGCATCGAGAGCTCGTGCATGGGACTGCATACCTGAAATGTCGGCATCAATCGCATATATAAGCCTCGTCTCTCCAAGCTGACCTAAAACTATGCTGCGGAATTCCGATATTTCAATGGGAGCAGAGCCAAGAGTTATTAAAGGCTCCCGTCTTGCACTTTCATACCCTTTCTTATAAACAAGAGATATCCATTGGGCCAGCATTGCGAGTGCGCCTCGGGTCTGCTGGAAGTGCGGAAGAATCGCCCATTTCCTTTGAAAGACTGAAAGAGTGGCAGGATGAAAAGGATAACAGGATTCAAACCTGCTGCGAAGGTACTCTCTTGCCTTTGCCTCGGTTGAAGCCGTATCAACTGCCGTCCATTGAGGAGGCAACTGCGCACGGCGCTCAAAACACCAGTCTGCATAAAGCTTGGCAACATTTTTCCTGATCTTTTCACTGCCCAAATCTTCAAACAATCTCCTTCTCACAACTTCGCTTATTTCGGTTTCATCGAGAGCGATCAGGTCTTTTGCAACGCGGCGGACAACTTTCGTTATCCTGTCCTGCCATTGAATATCATAGTCCGTCATCTCGACCTGACTTCTCGGAAGACTTATTACCGCAGCGCTCCTTGTTGTGCCTGTCATGGCAACAGTAAGATTTTGTATGAATGCATGAAACTGGTCAGCCATTCCCCTGTGACGGTTCACGAAATTAAGCACCTCATCAAAGAGAACCAGTACAGAGCCTCCAGCAGCATCAAATACCCTGCTCAATGCTTCAGTCCCCGGTGGCGTTTTCATGGCAGATGAGCCAAGAAGCGAAACTCCTTTATCACCTGCTAATTGACGGGCAAGATCTATCCATGGTGTTTCCTTGCCTTCCTGGGGGTCCCATGCATTGCCGACAAACACACCCACTTTTGCCTGTGGAGCTTCTGAAAGACCTGCTTCGCTGAGGAATTCCGGAACGCCCTGAAATTCACGCGCCTGCTTAGCATTATGCACAAGGTGGTACAAGCTGGTTAATGTATGCGTCTTGCCGCCTCCGAATTGTGTTATAAGAGTGAGAACCGGCGCAGTATTTTCGGTGTCACCACTGAGACGGCGAAGAACCATTCCCGCATGTTCGCGCAGGGCCTTGGTAAAATACGTGCGCGCGAAAAACTGCACAGGATTCCGGTAATCCTCAGGAGCTGTTTTCGCAACCACCTGCTCAAGGGCAATGGCGAATTCATCGGGATTGAATGAACGTCCTTGACGGACTTCACTTCGCGGCGTTGCAACTTTGTACCAGGGTTCCATTATGATTGTCCCTTCGTTTTCTTGCGCCGTATCGGCGTAAGGGCTTCTTTAGGCAGCATTCCCCTGATATTTTTGCGAACTCTGCGGGCGAGACTCACAGCTTTTCTGGCCTCACCGAGCGTTGGTTCTTCCTCGTCTCCGGGATAACGTGTCACAACAGCGTAATCTGTCAACAATTTCTGTTCTGCGACGGACAATAAAGCAGGTGTTTTCAGGGGTAAAAGAGCCATAAGCAACGACAGGTTATGAGTCTTGGGGAATGGAATACCTTTCCAAACCAACAGTGCCTTCACATATTTTTCAGCGCATTGCTGGGCATGAAAGCAAACCGTATCCGTAGGACAGTCATCTCCCATTTTCAGGGTGTTCGCAGCGTTAATGAGGTCATTCTCAGCCTTATTTATCCATTCACGAATAACTTCCGTTATATGTTTATCTTTTTGCATAAAGCACCTTGCCTTCATGTGTTGCAGGCCACTCAATTGTCCCCACAATATCCTTGCGCCATTCAAATTCAGCAGGATCGCTCACGATCACATCTGTAGCTATCATAATATCGTGTAAAGCTGTTTGTATTTCCAGTCTGGCCCGACGTTTCGATCCGCTGACCGGCATCACAACCAGCAGATCAACGTCGCTGTCAGGCCCTGCTGTGCCTCGGGCATGTGACCCGAATAAAATGATCTTTTCCGGATTAAACTGTGCAACAATCCGTTTGACCATCTCCCGAATGAGTTTTTGTACAGATGGTTGTGATAACTTTCTCATAATAGTCTCCTATCTCGGCACAGCCAAAAGCATAGCGTCCAATAATCGTTTTTCCTCGCTGCCCTTAGGATACAATGCCGAAAGGGCGTTTGCCAATCTTAAAAAATCCGGGCTTCGTTCCTGTTCTGCTTTCAGGAGCGCCCTGAGTGCATTGGCTCTGCCGCTTGCCTGAAGTAGCATAGCAGCATGAACCCTGTCGAGCGTTGTAGCTCCTCTATGTTCCTTGAGTGATTCGTCTCCCTCACCCTGACTCCCTCTCCCACTGGGAGAGGGCCGGGGTGAGGGTTTCCTGCCTCTGCCTTTTATCTCTGGGGCCACATTCTCCTGACTTCCCGCAAACAGAGTCAATTGCGCAGTCCGTCCGCTTTCAAGCTGATCGGCAATTGCTGTCATTCCGGCTTGTGCGGAATCTTCTCCAAAGAGTTGTTTTGACCGTTCACTAACCGAGAGGAGACGGACAACGCCTTTCTGTGTCTCAATTATCCGGCCTTCCCATTCCTGAAGATGAATGCCGAGCGGTTGCGCGAAACGACGGACAACATCAAAGACAAGACTGAAGCCCTTTGACTTTCCTTTCGGTGATTCATCCTCATCTTCCGCGTCTTCTTCAGGTTGTTCTCCCTCTCCCCTCGCGGGAGAGGGCTGGGGTGAGGGGGTTCCATTTTCCCCATTCGTGCTTTGCAATGTCCACAGAAACAATGCTGTCAACCTTGCATCCTCTTCAATGGCCCCTGCACCATTCCTTGCCTTTGCCTCAGCAGTTCCAAGTACCTGCTCAAGAGCAGTGCGGCCGACTACTTCCCAGACCTTTTCAAGATATTCAGCAAGCTTAACTTCCCGCCCTTCAGCAGTTTCAACCTTTGAATATCTGCTGAATATCTCAAGCGCAGGACCTATACATGCGAATACAAGATCAGCGCCGCGAATGTGTTCCTTTTGAAGCCGCTCCATCCAGTCGCCGACACGCTTCGGTAGTTCCCGCAGAACATCTCCCCAGTCACCAACAGACGCATCTTCAGGCCGCGGACGGCAGACGAGGTGAACGCTGGTTGCAAGGGCAGCTGTTTCCATAGCGTTAAGTCTGCTACCCATTTCTGTAGCGATAGGCCAGGATGCAGTAATTGTCAGTCCTCCTTGAATCATCCCAGAAAGTAGGGCTTCCCACCCTTCGGTGGTCTTGTGGGCGAAAACAACTGATCCGATTCCGTCTGCCCTGAGAACGCGACTACCTTCGGCAAAAACATCAAACATACCCGCTTCAAAAAATTCCCTTGTCTTGGGTTGGCCGTCTTGTTTATCAACTGTTGTAACAGTCAGCTCTTTTTCTTTTGGTGTCGACGGATTTGTTGGATCGAACGGATCAAGTAACAGCGAATAATTAGGAAGCGATCGCTTGAGCCAGACAAAAAAGAAGTCTGAAAGATCGGCATAAGGCACAGCATCGTAGTAAGGTGGGTCTGTAAACCAAACCCCACATGATTCTTCGGGCAATGGCGATTTCGCAGCATCGGCTTGCTGAATCTGGCCAATCTTGAAAGGGGCTGGTAATTTTTCGACAATATCGGCAATTATCATGTATCCACTTTGCCAATTTCCTGGAGCATCTGCGAGTGGCGCAACCTCTGCAAAATCCCAAACCATAGGCAATGCTTGGCGTCCAAATGTATGTTGCATTTTCTCAGCAGTGGAATTCCATCTCGTACACGACATATCACTCATTACAACACGATTGAGCGCAAGAGCTAAGAACGGGAGAAGTTGTTGGCTGTATCCGCGAATACATACCTGTAAGCCTATCAAGGCTAACTTCTGCCGGATGGTAAAAAGGTCACCCCACTGAGTCATGCCGTAGACTCGTGGCGAACCAATCGCTCGATGACCATGTCGCCAAGGAAGTGGCTCATCAGGTACAGGATATAATACCCTCTTGTCGCCTTGAGCCCACTCGTCTAGAATTTGCTTCAGCCGGTTCTGTGCATTCCAGACTGCCAAGTAATCGCTTCTGACAGGCAAACGATAATTACGCCCCTGCACACCTGGGTAGACTGTTACCACACCGAATAGTCGCGTGCCACCAACTCGGATTCCCCCTGTATCGAAAATGACGTCAGCACCACCCCTTTGTTCGCTGAGTTGTGCTCTCACGCGCTCAGGCGAAAGCACGGTATTGCAGCAAAGACAAGTTGCTTTTGCCCTTGTTACAGTGCCATCAGGAACTTCTTTATCATTTTTGGGCTGAAATATTTCAAACTCAACATAGGGAGGTTTCCCTTGTAGTCTTACGATATTATATTTCAAAGCATGCTTACGTCCTGCTTTCTTCGATAGCCAAAAAGACCGCATAAGCGGAATCTCTGCTCCGCAGTTGGGGGTTTCACATCTGACTGTCCGCGCCCATAGATAAGCAATTGGTTTTGATCCGTCAGGATCAGCCGGGTAGAACTCAGCAAGTTCTTTCTCCGCTGCCTCTTTGATTTCTTTTCCGACTTTGTGAAGCTCGTCTGCAAGTTTTGGCCCGTGACGAGGAATATCTTCCAGCATCACTTTCTGGATCAAACAGGCAACCGGATTGAGATCGCTTGCAAATGTCTCGCAACCAAGACGTAATGCCTCAAGCGGAATCGAGCCTCCCCCCGCAAACGGGTCAACTACCAGCGGGGTCTCTTCCGGATGCGCAGCCTTGACCAGCCCCCGTGAAACTTCGAGATACAATTGATTGGAAGATAAATCCCAGTTCGCAAAATCGCCGATAAATTTAAGAAGCGCCTGACGAAGGTCTATGTCATTTGATCCGACAGCCCCCTGTACCGGCGGCAACAAAGAACGCGCTTTTGTCTTGAAGTCTTCAGGACAATGCCTGTCGCAGGGATCGGGAAGCAAAAGCCCCAACAACATCGCACGGCATGCCGCCAACGGCCGTCTCGCCCACCATAGATGCAGCGTTGACGGATGCCCGTGACGGATAGACTTTTCTCTCGCCGAGTGCTTTGATACCACCGCAATCGGGAAGTCTACCTCAGCAAGGCGTTTGCATTCTTTTGGGATCATTTTCAATTATTCCTTATCTCATTGCCCTTAGTTTCAACATCCACCTACAAGCCTAAGGGTTCGTTTCACGTATCCATGCAGTTCATCATCATTAACTGGTTCTGTATCGGCATTAGCATTTTGCTGGTGGTGGTATTTCTTAGAATATCCGTTTATAGCTTCCAATTCGGACAGGTCTGTCTTAGCGTGTTGCAACCCGCTTGTCGCATCAGCCATTCGTATTTTACCGAGAAACTCGCCGAGCCAATCATTCTGCTGAAAATGTCCTGGAAAGTGGCTCCTCAACATACCCTCAAGGAACGGGCGTATAGTTCTTGCAACTGCGCGGAGGTCACCCCTTCTTTCCCTGTAGAATCCGAGCAAAGTCGCAAAATCCTTCATGTAGGAACTTTGTACCTCAGCATGAACATCCCACTCCCCGATAACAGTCGTGTCTCCCGCTTTGCTCATTTGAAGTGCTTTGATATCAGTATTCGCGGATGGGCATTCATCAACGATGAGCTTAAGGAATAGGGGGTCATGGGAAAGAATGATGACCTGCCGAGCAGATTCGGAAAGGCGCTGTATCATCTGCTGCGTACAAGTGCGGCGAAAGCGGTCAAGACTTGTGAATGGATCATCGAGCACGACAATCTTACGAGCAATATCCCTGTCTTTTTCTAATACTGCGAGGAAGAACGCTAAAGCCAAAGCACGTCTGTCTCCGGAACTTAAGGTTGTCTTGAAACAAGGCGTTCCTGATTGTGTTCTGGCGTCCCCTAACTCAACCGCAGTGTTATTGATTTCAATCTTGTAATGTGAGCTGGGGGTTCCGCCGGTATATAAGTGTCGGGTGTTGGTAATCCGAAAGCCAGCGTTGAATTGATCGAGGAAGTCATTTATGGAGTTTTCGTAACTTTGAAGAATAGTTTGACAGTGCAGGTCGAGTTCCTGTCGAATCGAAAGCTTCCGTTGTTCGAGGTTATCCTTGGCCGTTACCGCATCCCGGTATGCCTGGCATACCCGCATAACATCCGGATCAAACCTACGTTTCCTGGCCTGAAGTCGCGATAGTTCATTCTTAAGGACCGTGAGATCGCCCTCTCGTTGAGCTGCGGCTTTTTGTTCACCGATAAGAACGTTTAACTTTTCGACAGCCTCGTTGTACTGCACTACACTTTGTTTCAAGGTCGCTACGCCTGCGAGTGCGGAAGAAAAAGTTTCATCCGTGGCAACCATTTCAGCAGGACTGTTCTTTTTTCTTGCTGCGATGGTCAGACAAGATTCCCGAAGAGAGACATATATCTCCTGAACTGTTGACATAGAGATATCTGGCAAATCAATCGTTATAAACTGCTTCCAAAATTCTGCTAAAGACTGGTTGCCAGAAATTATTTGTTGAACAGCGAAAAGAGCCGATTCACCGATAGCGCTATTGATGCGCTCTCCCAATTGAGCAACTTCATCCTTAAGAGTTCTATATGCTTCATTGAAATGTGAACGGTATGCCGCAAGCAAGTCATTTGACGTCACGTCTTGTCCACAGAAGGGGCAACGATCATCTTTGATGAAGCCCATACCTTTAGAAAGCCAAGACTCTCCTTGATGCCCCATTTGGTGTCGGGCTATCTGCTTCCGCACTTTTGCCTCGGCATCAGCGGTGATGTCTGTCAATTGTTTTGATAGAATTGCGGTAAATTCAGGAGGGACATCTGGAAGCTGGACTTTCTGAAAAACACTTTTAGATTTGATGTCACCAGCCTTTAAAGCAACAGTCTGCCGCTTTGACAGTTCCTCGGTTTTTCGCTGAATCTGTATGTCGATATTTTCAACAGGCAGCCATGCAAGATAATCTTCAAAATTAACGCCTGACGGTAGGTTCCTGGACACAGACTCTTTCTTTGTTCTCAAGTCTGTATTTGCATCCCGGATTTTTCCATCAAACTCCTCGATTTGTTTGGCAAGTTGTACGCCCTGGTCCCCGACGACAATACGATACAAATTCTTCTTGTGCTCATGCTCCACATAGTTACCTGAATACACGTTATCACTTATAAAGAGCGGATCAAAAATTATGATATCGGGATACTGCTGAATCCACGCATCGTTTGTAAACTTATAGTCTGTTCCGTTTAGACGTATATGTACAAACGCCGGTTCTGTAGCAGCCAGAGTTTTCCTCTCTGCTATAAGTTCCGGCTGGCCGTTCTGTAGTGAACGTAAGACAGCGCAGAGGGTAGTCTTGCCTCGCCCATTCTCAGCATAAATAAGCGTCAGTTTACGAAAAGTTACATCGCCGCTTGCACCGTAATTTCGAAAGCGACCGACATTCTTAATTTGTATTATCTTCTCAAGCATATCTTATGTATACATTTCCCTTTTTCCCCAACTCCGCCTCAATCTTTTTTCCCACATTATGCCTCTTTGCCGCCCCATAGCTTTTGAGTCCTTTATGAGCCGATTGATGTCTCATTCTCACGGTGTCCCCATTGTCCCCTTTATGGCCCCTTTCGTGTCATGTTTGTCGGGTTTATGTTTGCATTCCCATGAGCCCTTTGAGTCCTTTGTGAGCCCATTAGTGGCGTATTTGGCGTATTTATGGCGCGATTGAGAAATGTCCCCTTTGTGGCCCAATTGGCCCATATATGGCCCCTTTGTCATCATCCCTTTCGTGGCGGGTTTGGCGGGTTCATGGCGGGTTCCCGGCTTACACCCTGATGACGCGTTTGGCGGGTTCATGACGGGTTCTCCTTTTGTTTGCCAATGACGAACTTCGCTTTAGCAAGTGCATAATGTGCCGACTGTCCTGTGCCACCCATTTTGTCTAACATACCGATTTCAGTAAGCTGTCGCAATTCCCGGAGTGCAGTTCTTGCCGATGTCCCGGTAATATCTCGATATTGAGCATTGTTGATACGGCCCTTGATTTTTACATAGTTGACCGCCTTTAATTGCCGCTCATTCAGGCCGATCCCGGACAAATACTTTTCTGTAAATATATCCTTCCATAATACAGTTATGAAATGTCCCATCTTCTGACTAAATTCCGGTTCAGGCAAATTATTTTTCCTGCATTGTTTTATCATCTCAATAGTGCCGGAGCCGGCTCTTTCAATATAACCAGCTAAATAAAATGGTTCACAAATCAGAGGATTTTGCGGGAATGAAGGATGCGGCTGCTTCAGTAATTCAACAGTTAATTGAGGCGGTAGTTTACCGGGATTCCATATTTCAATGCGGTCGATGAAAACATTGACCTGCACACTTGCCGATGAATTATAATCCCTGTGCGCGACTGCATTGACGATTGCTTCTCTGACTGCAAATTCGGGGATTTCAAACGGTCTCAGTGTTGCCGCTTTACCCGGTTCAGGAATAACCGGTCGTTTCAATCTGTCAAGGACGAAGCCTAATGCATTATCAATCTGCTCAAAAATAGCGCCCTTGTATATGTGATATGAGTCAAAAGGTTTTTCAATTTCAGTGCCGTGAAGATGCAAGCATTTTACTTCTGCCTGAAGGAAATATTTATGAGGCTCCTTCCCAAATAAAAGAACTGCGGCATTGGTCAGTTTGCCGGATTTTAAAAGGTTGAGATGAGTAAGAACGTCTTTGACCGGCGAAGTTACATCCAGTGGAAAATTACGCCGGCTTTTTGCAGTCCGCAGGAACCTCCGGATTTTATCCTCATCAATATCCTTGAAATCGGCATCCTCACAAACAGAGCTATCAAAGGTCTGTCTTCCAACAATGCCTTTTTCCCGCAAGAAATCAATGAGACTTTCATAGATGTTGTTTTTTAATTCGGGGATAGTATTGAAGCGTTTGTATTTATATCCGGTATCCTCATCTTTAATTTCACTGATTAATTTCTTCAATCTTTTTTCGCGTTTCGTATCATCTTTCCCTTTTATATAAATCAGGACATCCTTGCTCGTTCTCTGCGCTTCACGAAACTCCTGCTCTGTGGCGGAAAGATCATTTTTACTGACAGCCCCATATTCATTTCCTAATATTCCAAGATAAATACCGCATTTGCGAACTTCATCAATATAAGCTGTTTTGGCAGATTTACTCTTTGCCGGGGAATCCTCAAATAAAAAGACCTTAAAATACTCCTTCAATAATACATGCTCGGCGATTATTTCTTTTACAGAAAACCGCTCTTCTTTTAATTCCTTTTGAACTCCGCTGACAAAGATTTTAAATTTCATATCAAATTTATTTCTATTTATGCAGCAAGCTGCTGCGCAAGTTGTCCATGTTTATCTTTTCTGAAACATTCATGCACTATTCAGACACTTTGTGCCACAGGCTGTGGCATATTTAACATTACCCTTTTTATTACCCTCTTTTAGATGTATTACCACTTTTCTTTCAGAGCGCCGCTCTATCTTACCTAATTCATTACCCATTTAAATGGATATTACCTCTTAACCTCTCTCATAAGGTGCCCGATCCTCTTTCACCGTCATCGGCTGAGTCATTGAATCAATGGACAGATAGTAATGCGAGACCTTTATAACTTCATTCCACTCAAACTGCGCAGGGTCTCTGATCGGCTCCTGCAATTGAGGTTCTGTATTACAATCGGTGACTACATAAAGCCAGTAACAATCCCTTCTGTCTTCAGCAACACGGCGTTCGTTAGGTGTCAATAAGATATTGCCTTTCGATGCGCCGATACCTTTTACTTCAATCAACCTGAGCTCGCCGGAATTAATATCAAGGCTTGTTATATCGTAACCCAAATTTTTCTCATGCACATCGAAGACCTGTCTACCCTGAGAGCGCTCATGCTCAAGAACAAACGTCATTGCCTTTGCTTCTGTCTCAAGATTGGGTCTTAACCGACGAACTTCCGGCGATTCTTTTTCAGGGTGTGGAAGAACAAGGATACCGGCAATCCGGTCTACTGCCTGTAATGATACCGAACGCTGGCGTTCAAGCTCTTTCCTGCGTTTTTCCCTTCTGTTAAGCAGTTCAGCGTGACGGGCCTCAGCCTGTGCAAGGCGTCCTTCAGCGCCGGGCAGTTTTTGTTCAACATCGGAAGCTGCCTTGCCGATCTCCTCATCTACTTTATGTAAAAGCTCTGTCAGTGAAAGCTCAATATGCTCGGCAACCCTGTCGACCTCATCTATACGTTCTGCACGCACCCTTTCAAGAAAGGGATTAAGTTCATTCCTGTGAAGCCAATCTTCGGCTTCCGACCTCATTGCCACATCAGGGATTTTATCTATTCCTTCTGCAGGCATAAGATCGCCTAAAATGCCCGGATCATGGGTTCTGGGCTCTTCGTTCTCCCTGATTTCCACAACAAAAAGCTGTTCATGTATGACATGGCCAAGCCCATCCACAATGCGGGCGCGGTAGAAATCAAGACGGGATGGGGTATCATGTTTCAATGAGTAGAAACAAGCCCCTTTCCCAAATGTCTCTTGCGAGCGTTTCAGAATATGTCGCCGGACTGCTTCAAACAGCGGATGCCCCGGAGTAATCCATTCAAATTTGTTTTTTTCGGCAATGTCCCGATCTGTCGAACTGCGGGGATATTTGTTGGCAAGCGACGGGAGCTTCCAGTCAGTCTCACTTTCATATTGCCTCAAGACCGAAGGTGTTTTGCCGATATCAAAGGTGTGCAGGAACTTCGGAATCATTTTCAGGTTCAAAGGAACATACTCTGTCGACTCTTTCAGAAATCGCACTATCGACTCAGGAACAACACGGCGCTCCTGGGCCAATGCACGGCGCTCAATGAGCATTTCAAGGTTCAATCTTTTTGTTGCAAGCCCTTCAAGGGCATTCTGACAGATTGACCGGAACTGCTGCTCATCAACATTTTTCAAAAGGCGATCTTCAAGGTCCTCGTCGCCCAACATACCTGCGTAGTAATCACGAAGCACTCTTTCAATATGTGCAGAGGGAAGTATTTCTCCCACAACATTAAATACAGCGTCATCATCAAGGGCATCGCGTATCTCCTGAAGTTTCTCAAGGAGCCTCTGAAGGACACGGCCCTCAATGGTATTGGAAGCAACGAAATTAAAAATCAGGCAGTCTTGAGTCTGTCCGTAGCGGTGAATACGTCCCATTCGCTGTTCAAGGCGATTCGGGTTCCACGGAATATCATAATTAAAGAGGATGTTACAGCATTGAAGGTTTATACCCTCACCGGCAGCCTCTGTTGCAACGAGAATCTGAATTCCACCTTCCCTGAACTGCTGCTCTGCATAAAGCCTTGTGCCGGGTTCATCGCGCGAGCCCGGCTTCATTCTGCCGTGAATACATCCGACCTGAAAACCCCATTTTTTGAAACATCCAAGCAAATAATCAAGGGTGTCCTTAAACTCAGTGAAGATCAGGAGGCGTTTTTCAGTATTGTCAAAAAAACCTTCCTTGTGCAGGAGGTCCTTAAGCCTTGAAAGTTTAGATTCAATCCCGGATTCTTCTATCGTCTTTGCCCTTTCCGCGAACTGTTTGAGCTCATCGATCTCTTCACGGATTTGTTCTTCATTACCGGTCAATGTTATCGCTTCGACTATCTCTTCAAGGCGTTCACGTTCCGAATCTTCCATTTCTTCAAGCTCTTCTGGCGTAGGAATCTCAGGGGGAGCAATACGTAAAAGCTCCTGGGCACGCTTCAGCCCGTCTGAAAGGCGTTTGACGCGGTTTTCAAGAGAATGCCTCATGGCATATGTGCTTGATGCAAGACGGCGCTGATAAAGAGACATAAGGAACCCAACTGCCCTTGCCCTCGGATCATCACCCTGTGCTGCCGCCTTAGCACTCTGCCTCTTTACAAATCTTGTAATCTCACGGTAAAGGTCTAATTCTTCACCGTCGATCTGAAAATTTACTGTGTGAGGAATGCGTTTCGTGAAAATCTTCCTGGCTGCCCATGAACCATCAGGCTGCTTTTCAGGAAAATAAACCATTGCCTCCTTGGTCCTGCGGAGATAAAAAGGAGCACGACGCCGGTCCATTGCCTCACGTATTGACCGCACGTCTGCATACGCATCAGCATCGAGCAACTGTAAAAACAGACTGAAGTTTGCAGGGTCTCCCTTATGAGGGGTCGCGGTAAGAAGCAGCATATGATCTGAAGTATCTCTTAAAAGTTCACCGAGCGCATAACGCGAGGTCTTTCGGGATGGAGGTGTCCATGACATACGATGCGCCTCGTCTATGATAATCAAGTCCCACTGAACCTGCCTCAAGCCCGGAAGTATTTCCTCCCGCTTGGCAAGATCGAGGGATGTAATGATTGTCTTCTGCTCAAGCCACTGATTTACCCCGAATTGATCCCTTATGTCGCTTCCTTTCAGAACGAGGAATTTTTCATCGAACTTTTCCTTTAATTCCCTTTGCCACTGAAATGAAAGATTGGCAGGGCATACTATGAGAATGCGTTCGGCAAGACCTCTGAGTTTCAGCTCCCTGATAAGCAAGCCGGCCATTATTGTTTTTCCTGCTCCGGCGTCGTCTGCAAGAAGAAACCGCACGCGGGCAAGCTTGAGAAGATAGTCATAAACAGCTTCAAGCTGATGCGGCAGAGGATCTACGCGGGAAATTGAAAGACCGAAATAAGGATCGAATTCATAAGCGATACCGAGAGAATATGCCTGCAGCCCAAGTCTTAAAAGACGCCCGTCTCCATTGTACTGGTATTGAGAATGAATAATTGTTATGTCGTTAAGGTCATTCGAGGTAAGGGTAACTCTGCGAAAAACGTCCGATTTCTTCCCGACAAGTCCTACAACCCAGGAGTTTGCGCCTTGAGCCTTGACAGTTTCTACCTGCATAAGCTCATTAAATAACGGGCTCTCGATAATCTGACCTTCTCGAAATGGGAGATTGCTCATTTTGCTTAACTCATCCTGCCTTTCAGGGAATGGAATATTATATACCAGTTAAATAGAAAGGAGAAATGAAAAACACGGATAAGGTTGGGCCATCGGGATAATTTAAAACCTCACACTCACCCCGGCCCCTCCCTTATAATCCGAATGATAAGAACCGACCAGAGAGGCGTATTTATTCAGCGTCCATTCCGCCCTTACAACACCTTCCCACTGCGTCCCTGTATCATATTCAACATCCCCGGCCACGCTGAGCCTGTCTGTAATCCGGAGCTTTTTCTCAAGGGACATTCCGGCTTCTTTCTTCGTGTCCGCCCAAATCCTGCTGCCTATGTTCAGAGGCAGGAGATAGTTGACTCCAAACACTCCTTTGTCTTCTTCATCGGCAATATCCGCCCCGGCAAGGATGCTGAGAAAACGGTTTATATACCTTAAGTAAAGGATCTCCGAGTCATAACTTCCGTGCCAGTCCGCCTCGCTGTAAATGGAAAAGGTGTTTCTGGTATTTGAAGCATTGAGGTAAACATCACTCATCTGTGTCAGAAGCGACGCCTCTGCCCAGAAAAACCATGGGTCCTTTTTCAAATTATTGGCCGGGTCTTTTCTTGCCTCTGCAATCTCAGGGTCAACCTCCGAGCCTTCATAACTGAGCACCGTGAACATCCCCGCCTTCATGTGATAAAGGATATGACAGTGGAGCGGCCAGTCCTTGTCCTCTCCCGCATAAAACTCTATTGTCTGCTTTCCCATCGGAGGAATATCAACAGTATGCTTCAGAGGCGCATATTCACCCTGGTCATTCAGGACCCTGAAAAAATGACCGTGAAGATGCATGGGGTGATGCATCATTGATTTATTTTCAAAGACAAGGCGTACGTTTTCCCCCCTTCGTACAATCAGCGGACCAGCCTCGGAGAGGACCTTCCCGTTTATGGTCCAGACATATCGCTCCATGTCTCCGTCGAGGGCGAGGGTAATGGTCCTGGCGGGATTTGCTTCAGGCAGGACAGTTGACCTTTCAGAGCGAAGGTACGGATATGGCGGCAAAGGGCGTTCATCCGGCTTTCTGCCAACATCATGCATCATGTGCATATCATGTCCTTCCATACCCATTTTCATATCCATATCCATGTTCATCCCCTCATACCCTGCCCCGTGCATCCTGTATAAATCAGGTTTCGGCACATCCGGCGCAAATACCCGGTCTCCCTCTCCGATAAAGGCGGATGTACTTCCGCTTCCATCCTGAGCAGTGGCCCTGAGCTCAAAGGAGCCTTTATCGGGCACAGTGACGATCACATCATATGTCTCGGCTATTGCAATAAGAGTACGGTCAATATCAAATGGCTTAACATCCTGCCCGTCCGCTGATGAAACTTTCAAATAACCGCCGGCAAACTGGAGGTAGAAATATGTGCCGGCCGAGGCATTGATAATGCGGAGGAGGACATCTTCGCCCGGCTTCGCAGGGAGGACCGCTTCTTTTTTACCGTTTATAAGAAAGAGGTCATACCCCACATCAGAAATATCCATGGGCGGCATGCGTTCAAGGGACCGCTTCAGCACATCCGGCAGCGCTCCTCTCCTGAAAGCATCATAAATACTCTGCACAGACCCCCTCTTCAGCATGTAGTAATCGCTTCCCCGTTTAAGGGTCCTCATCACCTCGTGCGGGTCTTCGTCGGTCCAGTCGGAAAGGACAAGGACATACTCCCTGTCCGCCTTTGTCTGTTTTCCATTCGGGTATATCACAATCGGCCCGTACACACCGGACTGTTCCTGAAGGCTTGTGTGTGAATGATACCAATAGGTCCCCGACTGTTTCACGGGGAAGCTGAATTCCCGCGTAGTCCCGGGCTTTATCGGCGGTGTCGTGAGATATGAAACACCGTCTTCCTTGTTGGGAACGAGTATCCCGTGCCAGTGGATGGAGGTTTCCTCATCGAGCCTGTTGTGAACACGGAGCCTGACAACATCCCCCTCAGTCCAGTAAAGCGTCGGTCCGGGAATGCCGCCGTTGATGGTCATCGCCCGCGCCTCTTTGCCCGTGAAATTTACAGTATTATATTCAATGAGAAGGTCGTACTCGATTAGGCCCCCGTACGCAGGCAGACTACATGCAATGAGAAATAGAACGACGAGGGGAGATACAAATAAGTAACGAGTGACGAGTAACAAGTGACGGGAGAGCGCTTTCAGGTTATCAGTCACTTGTAACTTGTTACTTGTCACTGTTTTTTTTGTCATACGCGATAAGGGATATAAAGGCTGAAGGCGGAACCTTTGCCGACGCTGCTTTCCAGCCTGATACGTCCGCCGTGGTCTTCGATAATCTTCTTGCTGATGGCAAGACCCAGGCCCGTGCCGTGTTCCGATACCTTGGTGGTAAAGAACGGCTCAAACACCATCTTGAGTTTGTCTTCGGGGATCCCCTCGCCCGTATCGCTTATTGTAATATTCAGGTACGGCTTCTCATTTCGGACTTCCATCTGCGCTGATACAGTCAGTACCCCGCCCTGCGGCATGGCATCTATCGCGTTAGTGAGGATGTTATTTATTACCTCCCTGATCTTGTCCATGTCCACCATCATCCGGGGGACGTCGGCAAACAGCTTTTCTATCTTTATGCCCCGCTCCCCGCAGATGAGCTCAAAGGTCTTTAGAGACTCGTTGATTATCTCAATGACTTCATGTTCCCCTAAATTCATGCGGGTCTCTCTCGAATAAGTCAGTACATTCCTCAATATCTTTTCAAGCCTGTCAACCTCTGTAACGATTATGTCCGCGTATCCCTTCTCGTCGGTACCCTCAGGCGTTTTCCTGCCAAGTCTCCTCGCGTATCCGCCGATCGACGTAAGAGGATTGCGTATCTCGTGCGCGACATTCGCCGTAAGCCTTCCCAGCGCGGAGAGCTTTTCGACCTGGACGAGCTGCTGCTGGAGCCTGTTCTTTTCCTCTTCGGTCCTCCTTCTTTCGATGACCCCGGCCATTGTCCCTGCTATGGATGACATAAGACCGTCGTCTTCATCATTCCGCGCATATCCTTCCTCTAACAGGAGGCTGATCACTCCAAGGACCTTTTCCCCCGACACTATCGGGATGCAGTAGTTACTGTGAGGCAGCATGCCTTTGTACTGCTTTTCGTGGCGGTCGTCGAGGTATTCACAGGATATGACCTCATGCCGTGAAGCGGCCAGTCCGCAAAGGCATGATCCGAAGGGGACCTTTTTGCAGGTCGCCTGCATCGATTCGTCGTACCCTCTGTGGACCTTCATCACGAGCACTTCAGGCTCATCGTCCACCAGGTATATGCAGCCCTTTGACAGCAGGGGAAGCACGGGAATGGAAAGGACAATGTCGAGCATGCGTCCCAATTGCTCTTCAAAAGACACGGGTTCGAAGGATATCCGCAGCATGGAATTTATCGAGCTCTGAAAATAGTAGCCCCTTTCGATCTTCTTCTCCGCTGCCTTGCGGTCGGTTATGTCGCGGATGTCGGCCAGGACGAAGACGCCTTCTTCCGTCTCCACGGGACTTAAGCCTATATCTACCGGGAACTCCCTGCCGTCCTTCGCAAGGCCGTAAAGGTCCAGCCCTGTGCCCATGAGCCGGGCCTTGGGCATCGAATAATATCCCCTCCTCTGCTCCGTGTGAATACTGCGAAAACGCTCCGGAATCAGCATCTCTATCTCCTTCCCCTGCAGCTCTGAACGGGAATAGCCGAAGATCCGTTCCGCCTGCGCATTGACAAGGACTATCCTGCCTTCTCTGTCGACATATACCAGGGCATCGGGCGCGGATTCCATAAGCATCCTGAACTTCATCTCCGCCTCCCGACGGATGGCGAGCTCCCTCTCCATCGGGACCAGGGCGAGTTTCCTCACGCTGAACCAGAGAGTCAGTCCCAGTAAAACCGTAAACAGTACAGAGCCGGAAATGAGCCTCAGCATGAACCGGTTCAGGCTTTCATGGATAGATGAAAAGTCCTTGACCATCTCGAGGGTGACCAGGTGGCGCCCGGCATACTGAATGGTCTTTCTGAAAGGGAATGCATGCATTGACGGCTCGCCGTGTCTGAACTGTGAAATAACAAAACCGTTAGGCGCTGTCGACTTCAACTCTATTATCTCCTGATGCACTTCCCCCCAGTGCTGCAGGAACTGTTCTACCGAGGCATAATCGTGTCTCAGGATCGCATCCTGAACAAAGGCCCCCATGAGCTCCAGCTCGCCGAAGGCGTCCCTGTGCGCCTCATCAAGCATCTCACGCTCATGTGACAAAATGACGGCAACGACAACGCCTAATGACGCCAGTAATATCGCAACAAAAGACAGGACTGCCCGCCTGTATCTGAACGCCGGTATGGTCATGGCTGAACGCCGATTTTTTCCAGTTTCTTCAGGATCGTCCGCAGGTTATCATAATCCCCGTCAACTGCCGGCACAATGCCCGTCAGGTTCTCCTGTATCCTGAGCATGATAGCCTTGCCCTCCTTATCATCTTTAAGCTGAAGCAGGGCCTCCCGCAATGCGGTGACGGTCTCTTTGGGGAGATGAGAGCCTGTGACAAACACATGTTCCGAGATGGGAGGCGTCCACGCAAGCGCCCTTATGCCGCGCTTTTCATATTCATAGTAGACGTCCTCCTTGACGGCCCCGGCGTCAAAGTCTCCTGCAAGAACGCCGAGGGCGACGTTGTGGTGGTTGTAGACAAACTTCGACATGGCGAAATCCTTGACATCTATTCCCGCCTCCAACAGCATACACCTCGGCACGAGATGTCCCATTGTGGATTCAGGGTCTACGAAGGCGAAGCGCTTTCCCTTCAGGTCGGTCAACTTTTTAATACCGCTGTCCTTTGCAGTGATGATGGCGCCCATAAATGTGGGTTTGCCGGTTATCTCCAGACGCGCAAGGACGGGTTTCTTGCCATACTTCTCCACCAGCCTTACATAGGAAACCGGCCCCATGAAAGCGATATCGACCTTGTTGTTCCCTGTCTTGTCTATATGCTCTGTATAATCCTTCGCTATATCTATAACGATAGGCTTACCAATCCTTCTGCCCAGATACTCCGCAAGAGGAGTAAACCGGTCCACCAGCTCTGTGGCAGGGAGGAAGGGATGAATGCCGAGCGTAAGCGGCCCCTCAGCGCCCGCAATTCCCGGCCCGCAAAGGAGCGCAATAAATATTAATAAGGAGATGTAGAGTTTGAATCTCATATCAGAACTCTTTTTATTCATCCGGACAATATAATCATCTCATTTTCAGGTCGCTTTGACAAGCGGGCGGGGCAACCTTATTTAAGTCGCGTATTTCAACTCCGTCTTAAATCAGTCGCGGTTGCGCCGTTCATAAGCCACACGGATTGGATTCTTCTCAGCATCGTGCATGACAGACTGATGTTCGGCGGTAGGGATATTCTTGCGACTCGCCTCTTCGTGCTTTAGTGTCTCGACTGTCAGTTTGTTTGTTTTCTTTTTTGCCATTATTTTTCTTTCACTCTTTACTGTTTGGCGCCATTAGTGGCGCATTTGGCGTATATATTCTTCCTTTGCCTCTTCGCATGATGAGTCATTTGAGTCATTTCTGAGTCATTTCCTTTTTCCTGGGGTTTGAGTCATTTGAGTCATTTCCGAGTCGTTTTTTTTGCTACGACGTAAAAAGCCCCTCGTGCCTCACCGATGCGCAAGAAAACACCTTTGCCAACTAACTCGGCTAAGTCTCTTATAGCTGTTGGCCGACTAGTCCCAGTCGCTTCCTGATAACCCGAGTTGGTGATCCTGCCGTTGCTTTTCACTACAGCCACAGCCTGCATCTGCCTCTCGTTAAGCTTGTATCCGGCCAGCACCTCGGGCGTCAGCCAGTCGCGCCAGAGTGTAATGACAAACGAACCACTCCGTTGCTCGAATTGAGGTTCCGGCAGTCCGGCTTCTCTGCACAACTCAATCATCGTCTGAGTACCGGAACCAACCCTTTCGATGTAGCGCGTCAGGTAGAGCGACTCGGCAATTAAGGGATTGTTCGGTACCGACGGATGATCATCACGCAGAGAATCGAGCGTCAGCGTACCGGGCAGTATACCGGGGTTCCAGATTTCAAGGCGGTCCACAAACAGGCGGACTTCAACAGATGCATTGCTGTGATAATCGCGGTGCGCAATAGCGTTGATAATGGCCTCCGCTACGGCATCAGGGGGAAGTTCGTATGTTGCAGGCGCAGTGATACTCGCGGCACGGGTACCGATAACGCGATTGATCTTGCCCAGGATAAAATCCTGCGTCAGGTCAGCCTGTTCAAAGAGGTCCCCGCCGTACACCTGCATAGTGGCAAAGGGACGACGGTATTCCGTGCCGTGACAGTGAATGCACTTGGTTTCAGCGGTACGGTGAAAGCGCTGGGGGTTAGTACCAAACAGCAGTATGGCAGCATTGGTCGGTTTCCCGCCATCAAAAAGGTTGAGATGAGTGAGCAATGCCTGCGTTGTGGTGTTGGACTTGAGGGGGAAGCCTCGCTCGCGGCGGGCTGCCTCCAGGAACCAATCGATGCGTTTTCGGGAAAGATCTTTCAGTCCTGCTCCGCGACAAGCAGCGGTATCAAAGGGCGGGACGCGCAGCACGCCGTTTGTATCGAGATAGTCCACAAGGCTGGCATAGACCTCGGAGGTAAGAGCGCTAGCGTCTTCAATGCGACGTCGGACCAGGGCGCTGCCGGCCTTGCTGACCAGCTTCTTCATCTTGGCAGCGCGCCTTTTCTCTTCGGATCCCCATACATAAATCAGCCGGGTCTTGCCAAGCCGGGTTGCATGGTTGTATTCATGTTCCGTTGCAGATAAGCCCTGCGGGTCTTCGGTTCCATATTCATAACCAAAGATGCCGAGGTATATGTCGCAACGTTCGACTTCTTCCAGATAGACCTGATCAGCACGACGGTCTTTGGCTGGAATTTCCTCGAACAGGAAAACCTCTGAAACGAAACGTCGCATAACGGCATCTCCAAGCAGAAAGGCCTTCAGATCCAAACGCTGCTGTGCAAACTCCTTTTGGACGCTGCTGATAAATATTCTTAAGCGTGTGGTGGACATAAAATTACCTCGATCATCTTATTAAACTCGGATTCAACCTTTTTCGCAAAGTCAGACTCGATTTGATAGACCTCTGTAAACTCGGCAAAGGCCCAGCGGCCGTAGCTGCCGAGGTTGTTTACGCCCGGAACCCAATAGACATCCATGGTGTTCTTCTTCTCTTTGGCATCCTCACGCCGATAACCCTTGATCTCGACGATCAGGTGCAAAAGGTCGTCCTCACCGTGACCGTCATTTACCAGCACGACGAAGTCAGGAATGTATCTGCGCGTCTCGGAGCCATAGCGGTACGGCACTTCCAGACCGAGGTTGTGGTTCTTGACGTAACACTTTACCTTCGGATGCGCCTCTGCCACGCGGCAGAACTCGGCCTCCCAATCACTGTCGAGAATAATCCAGTTGATGTGACAGCGACGGGCATCCGTCTGCCAACGGTCGGTTTTCGATGTATTAAAATTTACATGGCGCGTAGAGCCAACGGGATTATAGGAATCGAGTACCGCCTTGATAGGGCTTCCGCCGATATGCTCTCTGTTAATTCCCGCCATAATACGCTCGCATGCCATGTCGGCCAGCATCTTGTATTTAAGCTGGGCCGGATATGTTTTCCCCGTGCAAACAAGGTAGTTATCAAGCCATTGCCGGGCTATGCGCTTTAGCTGTCCGAACAGATGCAGTTGTGGTTCTCCGTTAGCATCGCGCCACCTTGTCATAAGCAGGTGTGAAGTCAATTCATAGACAACTTGTGAGGGTCTTATGTCGCCGGTATGAATGAGGTTAAGATCAACCGATGCACCAATGATCCCGGAATTTCTGGTCTCTGTTGCACCAACCAGGATGGGGGTCAACTCCATCACAGAGTCATCGTTGAACTTTGCGCTCAGCCGTTCCTCTGGAAGTTCGACACGATAACCGGCAACACGGGGAAAGCGGATTTCCAGCGAATCACGATCAGGACGAACAGCCTTGACTTGAATGGTCTCGCGTGGAGGCTGCGGCGGCGCTATCACCGGCTTCGCGGTGAAGTCGAAGGGAATACCCAGCACATCGGCATATTCGACATTGAACAAGCCTTCCTCGTTGAGATCATAGGACTGGCGGCGCAGGGCACGGCCAATGACCTGCTCGCATAGAAGCTGAGTGCCAAAGGCGCGCACGCCGAGAACATGAGTTACGGTGTTGGCATCCCAACCCTCAGTAAGCATAGAGACAGAGACGACACAACGGATCTCTCCACCCAACTGGCCGGGCTTGCCCACTGTATTCATAACCTCGCGGAGAAGAGTCACGTCATCGAGTTGTTTGCCTTGTTGCATTTCATCAGCGAGCTTCCCCCCGCGTTCTACGATCTCGCGGCGGAAGCGTTCAATCTCATCAGCGGCCATGCTGCGGAAATTGTCATCGAGCGCTTCGCCGGATTCGAGCTGCTCACTGTCAATGAGCAGTGTATGAGGACGGGCATGAGGGTTGCCGTGTTCATCGGTATTGCGAAACAGCGGCAGACGGCCGAATTCGAGCTGGCTTGTGCCGTCCTTATTCTGCCGTTGAAATCCGGAGATATAATCGTACACCAGTTTGGAGGTGGAGGTGTTATTGCAGACAATGATGAAACAGGGCGGCACCTTAATTCCGCTCTGCTGCCAAAGGTTGTATGTTTTTTCGTAATGCCCGTAAAGCGCTTCCAGTGCTGTTTGCAATTGCGGCGGCAGGTCAAGCGGGTTCAGTGCATCGGCCTTGCCCCGCCCCTTTTTCGGCATTTTGGTACGGATATGTTCCCATAGATTGCGGAACATCGGCATTTCATTACCGGGGATATTATCGGCCACCGGTACGCGAGGCAGCTTAACGATACCGCATTCGATGGCATCCATCAGAGAGAAGTCACTCATGGTCCATGGGAACAGTGTCCCTTCGGCATAGCCGGAGCCACTCAGGAAGAAAGGCGTCGCCGACAGGTCAATGACATGATTGATACCGAGCTTGCGTTTGACGATTTCAAGGCCGGATATCCAGAGCCGGGCGGCCTCATTGTTCTTCTCAGCTTCTTTCTTTTCGTCACCTTTCAGTTCTTCATCCTCGTCGCTGTGGGTGGGCTTTTCACGGTAACAATGGTGCGCTTCGTCATTAAGCGCCATTATGCTCTTCATGCCCATCAGTTCCGGCATTACTCGTTGAAGCATCTGCCCTTCGGTTTCCAGAGTGTGAAGCTCTTCACCGCGTCCCTGGAGCAAAGAGCGCCCCATCTGTTCCTGCGTCGCCGCCCCTTTGCGTTTTCTGGGTTTTGGTATCGGCGTAATGAACTCAGCACGGCGGCGATGCTCAATGATTTCTTGCGTCGGTTGCCCGCTTGCGTCGAGTTCCCAGTGACGCACAGGGTATTCATACGGAGAGTTGAGTATCGGCTGCTCGAAGAATCTATTATTCATACGTTCCTCAATAATCTGACTTCTCGGATCGGGAGATTCTCATTCAGCTAAAAGCATCCTGCCTTTCAGGGAATGGAATATTATATACAAGTTAAATGGAAAGGAGAAATGAAAAAATATCTGAAGGATATGACCCGACCGGAATGTCGCAGGGGCGTTGCATGCAACGCCTCTACGGTACCTTCACCTCTCTCATAAAAGCCGCGGTCTCTTCCGGCACGGAGGTGTTGATAAAAATGCCGGAGCCCAATTCAAACCCCGCTGCGAGCGTGAGGCGCGGGATTATCTGTATGTGCCAAAGGTAATACGTCTTGTGCTCATCATCGACCGGGGCCGTATGGACTATCAGGTTATAATCGGGGTTTCCAAGACTGACATGCAGCTTCAGAAAAATGCCCTTCAGTATGCGTGAAAGGTCCGCTATCTCAATCGCGGCGATCTTGCCGAAAGACGAGCTGTGGACCTTGGGCATGATCCATGTTTCAAAGGGAGACCGGGAGGCGAAGGGATGCAATGCCACAAAAAATTCGCTCTCCTGGACTATCCTCTCCTTTGCCTCGAATTCAGTAAACAGCAGGTCGCAGTAGAGGCATCTCTCGGTATTGTCGAAGTGCTGGGTGGCGATTTCATACCTTCTCCTGATAAAAGGAGGGACCACGGGCGACGCCACAATCTGGGTATGGGGGTGCTCAAGGGAAGTGCCGGCTGCCTCGCCGTGATTTTTGAAGATGATTATTACTTTGATATTGGGGTCCTTCTTTAATTCCAGATACCGGTCCCTGTAAACCCCGATAAGTTGTTCCACATGGTCGTCTTCCATATAAGCGATGCACTTGTTATGAAGAGGCGACTCGATGACGACTTCATGCCTGCCGTAGCCGAGGGTCTTTCTGAACATCTTCCATTCGTCTCTCTGTGTATTGCCCTCAGGGGTCAGGGCGGCGAATTTATTGGGGACGACCCTGATCTTCCAGTTATCAGGAGGCCCATATACGGCAACGGCCCCCGGAGTCCTGTCTTCATTGCCCGGGCAAAAAGGGCATTCTTCGCTGTGCGAAAGCAGGGATGATTTCGTGGGCCCATGCTTTCTGAACTCATGAGGCCGCTTCGCCCTTTCCTTCGCGATTATCACCCAGTCGAATGTTGTAGGGTCCTGCCTTAATTCGGACATGTGTTAATAACTCCCCCTACCCCCTCTTTCCAAAAGAGGGGGAACTATTCCTTCCCCCTTAAGTTAAGGGGGACCGAGCGGGTTACTCCTGATTTACTTTGAAACGCGCGCAAGTCTGCTGTTGCATCCTCGCCGCTATGGTACTTTTATAATACAATTGGATCGTTGTCAAGGGTTGTGGGCGAAGGGCAAAGAGCAAAGGGCAAAGAGCAAAGGGCAGAGGGTGAAGGACATGTTTCGGGAGGGACTGCCGAAACACAAAAGGGCGGGTTTTAAACCCGCCCTGCAGAGGCAGAAAAATTGCGCATAAGCAAAAATGCGCGAAACAACTCTGATCTTTTACTTGTCCGTAAGCGCCACGAGTCCCGGGAGTTCTTTGCCTTCAAGGAGCTCAAGCGCGGCCCCGCCGCCGGTGGAGATGAAGGAGATACTCTCGGCAACACCCGCCCGGCTGACTGCGAGGTCCGTATCGCCTCCGCCCACAATGGTAAGGGCATAGGCATCGGCAACGGCATGCGCTATTGAAAAGGTGCCGCGTGAAAAGGCGTCGACTTCAAATACGCCCATCGGGCCGTTCCATAATATCGTCTTTGCGCTTTCAAGGGCCTCGGAAAAAAGCTTCACGGACGCGGGGCCGATGTCTACCGCCTTCCAGCCGTTAGGGATTTCCTGGGCGGTGACGAGTTTTGTTTCAGCGCCGGGTTCGATGCTCTGGGCGATGACGCAATCCACGGGGAGGTAGAATTTGATCCCCTTCGACGTGACGCTGTCTTTTATCTCATTGGCAAGGGGGAGCATGTCGTTTTCAACAAGCGAGTCGCCGACGTTGTACCCCATCGCCTTCATGAAGGTGAAGGCCATTCCTCCGCCGATGATCACCTTGTCCACCTTCTTTTCGAGGTTCTTGATAACATCTATCTTTCCTGAAACCTTTGCCCCGCCGAGTATCGCGACAAACGGCCGCACGGGGTGAAGCGTAACGCCCTGCAGATATTCAATCTCCTTCTGCAGGAGGAAGCCCGCGGCCGCGGGAAGGAATTTCGTGATGCCTACAATGGAGGCATGGCTCCTGTGGGCCGCTCCAAAGGCGTCGTTTACGTAGTAATCGGCAAGGTTCGCAAGTTTCCTGCTGAACGCCTCGTCATTTTTATCCTCCTCAGTATGGAACCTCAGGTTTTCAAGGAGCACGATGTCGCCGTTCGACATCTTGGCGACTGCGGCTTCAGTTTCAGGACCCGTACAGTCGGGCAGGAATTTGACTTCTTTCTTGATGAGGCGCTGCAGCCTCCTCGCAACGGAGGCGAGGCTGTATCTCTTGTCGGGTTTTCCCTTCGGCCTGCCCAGGTGAGAAGCCAATATTATCTTCGCGCCTTCATCGATCGCGTAATTTATCGTCGGAAGCGCCGAACGGATCCTCCTGTCATCGGTGATGTTGAGGTTTTCATCCAGCGGCACGTTGAAATCCACGCGGATGAAGACCCGCTTGCCGCTGATTTCCATGTCCCTGATGGAGAGTTTGTTTAAGACACCTTTGATGGGAACCGAATAGCTGTTATCCATGATCGACCTTTTACCTCTTCTTTGCGATATAAAGCATTAAATCTTTGAGCCGGGTGCTGTAGCCCCACTCGTTGTCATACCATGACAGGACCTTTACCATAGTCCCCTCCAACACCTTTGTGACGGAGGCGTCCACAATGGAAGAATGCGGGTTGCCGTTGAAATCTATCGAGACGAGAGGCTCGTCACAGTATTGAAGGATCCCTTTCATCGGACCGTCCGCCGCTTCTTTCAGGGCCGCGTTTACCGCATCGGCCGTAGCCTCTTTTTCGAGATCAGCCACCAGGTCGACAACAGACACGTTCGGGGCAGGGACCCTGATAGCCATGCCGTCCAATTTGCCTTTTAAATGCGGCAGCACCAGGCCGACCGCCTTTGCCGCTCCTGTTGTAGTCGGTATCATCGAAACGGCCGCGGCGCGCGCCCTTCTGAGGTCCTTGTGAGGAAGGTCGAGTATGCGCTGGTCGTTTGTGTATGAATGGATAGTAGTCATGAGCCCGCGTTTGATTTTAAATTTCTGGTCGATGACCTTGGCAATCGGGGCAAGGCAGTTTGTCGTGCATGAGGCATTGGATATGACTTTGTGCTTCGAGACGTCGAGGGTCTCCTCGTTGACGCCCATGCATATCGTGGCGTCCTCGTCTTTCGCAGGGGCGGAAATTATGACCCAGCCCGCGCCTGCGCTCAGGTGTTTCGACGCGCTCTGCTTGTCTACGAAACGGCCGGTTGATTCAAGTACGACATCGACCTTCAGGTCCTTCCATGGAAGCTGGGCGGGGTCCGTCTGCGCGATAACGGTTATTTCTTTTCCGTTTACGGCGATACTGTTGCCCTTTACCTGGACATCGGCTTTACATATGCCGTGCACAGAGTCATAGCGCAGGAGATGGGCCAGCGTCTTTGCGTCGGTCAGGTCGTTTATCCCGACGATCTCAATACCGCTCTCGTCGAGGCTTGTCCTCAAAAAATTCCTTCCTATCCTTCCAAAACCATTGATACCTACACGTAAAGCCATAAGTCCTCCTTTAAAATAAATAAGGTCCGGGGTCCGGAGTCCGGGGTTTTTCTATGGCCCCTGGACTCCGGACCCTGTCTTTTAAACTTCCATTACTTCCTTTTCCTTGTGTGAAACAATTTCGTCGATCTTCTTTATATATGAATCCGTTATTTTCTGTATCTCCTCGATGGCGCGTTTTGTATCATCCTCACTGACATGTTTGTCCTTTTCGAGTTTTTTCATTTCTTCATTGCTGTCGCGCCGGATATTCCTGACGGCAACCTTTGCCTCTTCCCCCCGCTTATGGACATGTTTTACAATCTCTTTTCTGCGCTCTTCAGTCAGAGGCGGGATTGCCAGCCTTATGATCTTGCCGTCATTGCTCGGGTTTAAACCGAGGTCGGATTTCTGGATGGCCCTTTCAATATCCGATATCTGTTTAGGGTCCCAGGGCTGGATAGTAATCAGCCTGCTTTCAGGCACGCTTAACGTGGCTATATGGTTAATCGGCGTGGGAGTGCCGAAATAATCGACATGCAGCCCTTCAAAAATAGACAGTGAAGCGCGCCCCGTCCTGATTCCCCCGAGGTCTTTTTTAAGCGCCTCGACCGTTTTCTCCATCCTGTCCGCGAGTCTTGCCTTTACCTCTTTCTGCATGATGACCCCCCCTATTTGACCAGCGTGCCGATTTTCTTGCCTTCCAGAATTTTTTTGATATTACCGCTCTTCATCAGGCTGAATACTATTATCGGAAGCCTGTTGTCCATACAAAGCGATATCGCCGTGGAATCCATTACCTTGAGTCCCTTCTTGAGGACATCCAGGTAGCTGATTTCGGAAAATTTCTTCGCGGACGCATCCTTCATCGGATCACTCGTATAGACGCCGTCGACCTTCGTGGCCTTCATGATTATCTCCGCGCCTATCTCCATCGCCCTCAGGGCCGCCGCGGTGTCAGTTGTAAAATAAGGGTTCCCCGTGCCGCACGCGAATATGACTATCCTCCCTTTTTCAAGATGCCTGACAGCCCGCCTCCTGATATAAGGCTCGGCCAGTTCCCGCATCTCAATGGCTGATAATACCCTTGTGGGCATCCCGTTTCTTTCAAGCGCGTTCTGGAGGGCCAGCGCGTTCAGCGCGGTTGCCAGCATACCCATATAGTCGGCGGAAGTCCTCTCCATGCCTTCGGCGCTCGCCTCGAGCCCCCGGAATATATTGCCGCCCCCTATCACGATCGCGACCTGGACGCCTGTTTTCGAGAGCCCCTTGAGTTCATGCGATATGTACTGCACGATCTTATGGTCGATCCCGAAATTCTTGCCGCCCATGAGGGCCTCGCCGCTTAACTTGAGCAATATACGTTTGTACACTGTTCTTGCCATATGGTATTGACAGCTTTACTTAAGCTGGGATGCAACCTCCTCGGCAAAATTCTCCTTCCGCTTCTCTATGCCCTCGCCGACCTGGAACCGGGCAAAACGGCGGATGACGGCGCCTTTGAGAACATCTTTTACCTTCTGCTTCCCTTCAGGGTCCTTGATGAACAACTGATCAACAAGGCAGGTGTCCCCGAAAAATTTCTCGAGTTTTCCTTCCACTATCTTGCCGACGATGCCGGCAGGCTTGCCGGACTCCTTCACCTGCGCCTCGTAAATAGCGCGCTCCCTTTCGAGGTCTTCGGCAGGTATGGACTCCCGGTTCAGATAAAGCGGGTTTGAGGCCGCTACCTGCATGGCGAGGTCCTTGCCTAACTGCTCGTCTCCTCCCGCATAATCCACTATGACCCCAATGCGTGTGCCATGCAGATATGAAGCGATCTTTCCGTCGGTACTGAACCGGACAAAGCGGCGGACCGACAGGTTCTCGCCTATCTTCTGTATAAGCTCCTGCCGCCTCGCTTCAACAGCAGAGCTTCCAAGAGGCAGTTTTAAAAGAGTTTCTACGTCGGCGGGGTCCTGTGCCGAAACAAGCCCGGCAAGGTCTCCCGCAAATTTCCGGAATTCTTCATTCTTGGCAACGAAATCGGTCTCGCTGTTGACCTCTACAAGCACTCCCGTCGTCCCGGCGACGTGAAGGGCAATAACGCCTTCGGCAGCGATACGGCCGGCCTTCTTGGCCGCCGCCGCGAGCCCTTTCTGACGCAACAGGTCAACGGACTTCTCATAATCACCGCCGCTCTCGGTAAGCGCCTTCTTGCATTCCATCATTCCGGCGCCGGTCTGTTCTCTGAGTTTTTTTACTGCATCCGCTGTTATCATCCTGCCACTTCCTCCTTGGCCTGCTTTTCTTCTTCAGCTACTTTTTCCTCAATAACCGTCTTTTCGGCGCTCTCCTGCGCCGTCTTGTTCAGGATATTTTTCCCCTCGAGTATCGCCTCGGATATTTTGGAAGTTATCAGCTTTATCGACCTGATGGCGTCGTCATTGCCCGGGATCACGTAATCCACGTCGTCGGGGTCGCAGTTTGTGTCCACAAGCGCCACGATAGGGATGGACAGTTTCCTCGACTCGGCAATGGCGATCGATTCCTTCCTGGGATCGACAATAAACACGACCCCCGGCAATTTGACCATCTCTTTTACCCCGCTCAGGTTCTTTTCGAGGCGCAGCCTCTCGGTCTCATATTTTGCGACCTCTTTCTTTGTCAGGAGCTCGTAGGTGCCGTCCTCCTTCATTTTCTCGATCCTCTTTAATTTCTCTATCCCCTGCTTGACGGTCGTAAAATTCGTCAGCATACCCCCAAGCCAGCGCTGATTCACATAATAGGACTGCGAGCGCTGCGCTTCTTCTATTATCACGTCCTGCGCCTGCTTCTTCGTGCCTACAAACAGGACTGTCTCTCCCCTGCTCGATGCGTCCTTGACATAATTATAGGCGTCTTCAAACATCTTGACCGTCTTTTGCAGGTCGATAATGTAAATACCGTTGCGCTGCCCGAAAATGTACTTTTTCATCTTGGGGTTCCAGCGCTTGACCTGGTGTCCGAAATGGACCCCGGCCTCCAGCAGATCTTTCATTGTTACTACCATAACTACCTCCTAAGTTTTTCCTCCGTCCTTTCCCTCCGCATCCCGCGTCAGCGGGACACCCGCGGAGAGAATATTGGGTGGACGTGTGTTTTTTTTAAGAAGAACAAAAGGTCCTTCTTTCCGCAAGTGTAATAAGATTATCACAACTCACGGCGGCATTTCAATAATTTTTCTTTTTTTTACCGGGAAGGACTACTCTGACTTCTCTTTTTCTGCCGAGACCTGAAAAATTGAGACATGGTCTTTTAACGCAAAAATTGATCCTATGACCACGGTAGAGCCCATGGCCACGAGCCACGCGACAATGCCGTAGCTTAATGCGACGGCCTTCGGGACGCCGTATATTCCATGCAGCGCGGCCACACAGGCTAAATGATACGAACCCAGGAAACCGGGTGTCGGGGCAAGGGTAATGAAGACCGCCACCATCAGACAAAGTATCAGGAGGGAAGACACGATGGGCAGTCCCTTGTCTATATCGAAGGCGAGATAAATCGGGTAATAAGTAACGACAAAAATGCCCCAGATCAGAAAGGAAAGCAGAATGGTCGCTAAAAAACCCCTGCCGTCTCTGATGATATTAAGCCCTTCCCTGAATGAATGGACCAGATCGATGATCTTCTCTTTCCACTTCAGCGGAAACGGTTTTATAAAAAAACCTGTTATCTTCAGCGCGAGGTCGTTCCTGAATTGCAGCAAGGCGGAAAAAAGGAGGATGAAAAGGCATAATATAAAACTGATTAACCCGAAGATCCTGACCTTGTCCGCTACCTGCAATGAGCTGTCCTGCCCCTTAGGGGCAAAGGCGTCGGGGATAAAGAGCAGTATCCAGACGATCATGAACAGAAGCAGGATCAGGTCAAAGAGACGCTCGATAAAGATCGTTGCAAAAGCGGAACCGAAACTGATGCGTTCTTTCCTGGCAAGGAGATAAGCCCTGATGAATTCCCCGGCCCTGGCCGGCAGCATATTTGACATATAACCTACCATAAGGGGGGAAAACAGCGCCGACGTCTTAATATCTTTTTTCACCGGGCGCACCAGATAACGCCACCGCATTGCCCTGAGCAAATAGCTGAGGACGACCAGGATTACGGCCGGGACGAGATAGATATAACGAACGGACATCAGGGCGTCGGAAAGCTCGGAGAGTTTTACGCCCCTGAACGCATAATACATGGAAAGCGCGATGATGACGAGCCCTATAAAGAGATGGAGATGCTTTTTACTCATAAATTTTATGAATAATAGTATAACTGTGGAATCAATTAACAATCAAGGCGGGGCGAGATATAATTTTAATTACCGTGGACCGTGTCCGGTTAGCGTGGCCGTGAAAAGGCTTGTCGAACAGTTCAGTGACGGGGCATAGAATCGATGATCTCGATTATTTTGTCAACAATCAGTTGCAATACCTTTTCGCCTTTTTCCCTGCCGGCCTTTTCAGGGTTTCCCCACACCCCGCCGCGCCAGTATTTCAGTTTGTCTTTCACTATAAACGGCTTCGGCAGCTTCGGATATTCTTCCTTTGAGCGGCCCTTTACGAGCTCCGGGGCGAGGAACAGGACCAGCGAAGTCTCAATCTCTCCGGCATGAGAATCGTTATGGGTCTCCGCGAGCGCGGAAAGCTCCCTGCGCAGGACCTCGTACGGACAAAGGACCGCAATAGTCGCCCCCTTTAATTCTTCAATCAGGACTTCAGCGGATTCCTTCATCGCGGCCGAATGAAGCCCTCCCCCGTGGCCGGTGACAAGAAAAAAATTTCTAAGGCCTTTTCTGTATGCGTCCCTTACCAGGTCGAGAACCAGCCTTCTCAGCGTTTCAGGGGTAATGCCTATGGTCCCCGGGTGCTCGCCGGTCGAAGTGCATACGCCGAAATTTACCGGGGGCGCGAGAAACACATTCCTTTTGCCGACGACGCGCTTCAGCGCTTCATAGATAATCAGGGTGTCTGTGTTGAGAGGAAGGTGATTGCCGTGCTCATCAACCGTACCGAAAGGGAAAATAATCGTCTTCGTCTTTTTCAGATGTCTCTGAAAATCCGGCATGGTGATATTTTCAAGTATCATGGCAGCTTCTTCGAGTCAAGAGTCAAGAGTCAAGAGTTAAGAGTTATGTGAAGAGTTGTTTAACAGTTAACCGGATGTATCCTTGACTCTTAACTCATAACTCCTGACTCTTTCTTTGGCGCGCCCAGCAGGAGTCGAACCTGCAACCTACGGATTCGTAGTCCGGCACTCTATCCAATTGAGCTATGGGCGCGTTTTAATAAAATCAACCACGAATCTTCACAGATTGTCGCGAATTAAGTCGGAACTTTTTTTGGCCTTTTATGATCTGCCTTTTTCCCTGTCAAATTCCTTCTTCCATTCGTGTCTGTTCGTGTCCATTTGTGGCAAAGCTTTACTTCTTGACTCCCTCTTTCAGCGCCAGAGTAAACCGATCATGCTGGAAAGGATGTATGGCCGGGAACTTCACATATATCCATCCGATCTTCTTGTCGTCGGGAGGGAATATCTGCTTGCCGCCTTCATAAACGACAACACCGACAGCCGGATTGTTCGCGTCATTTGAGGCCGAAGTAATCGTGTCCCCGTTCATTTTGAAATCAGGCATAAAGGGACCGACCTTGACTACCAGGTTTGAATCCGGGATCTTCAGTTCTCCTCCGACGGGCGCCGAGAGTTCCTGTTTGCTATTCTTGGACTTGTCTTCAACTATGAATTTCACGGCGGACCAGCGTCCTTCTACTTCCTTGGGCACGACTACCTTCAAATCAACTTTCTGTACCTGAGGCATTCCATGTCCTGGCGCCGGGGCCTGCGGAGACCCTGTAACCGGTCCCTGGGGAAGTCCGCCATGCGGGGCCTGCTGCGCCGGGGGCTGCGGATGCTCCTCTTTTTTCTTGCAGGCTTCAGTTGACAGCAGCAGCATTGCAGCCGTCAATGCTAATAACGTCTTTTTCATTTTTTCCTCCTTGATTTTTTGTTTAAAGTCAACGGTCAAAATTAAAAGTTAAAAACGCAAAGCGTATTTCAACTCCCGCCTATCTCACTCATAACTCAAATTTTACTGGCGGAGAGGCAGGGATTCGAACCCTGGGTGGAGTGTTACCCCCACAACCGCTTAGCAGGCGGCTGCCTTCGACCGACTCGGCCACCTCTCCAGGCTAACTGCCAGCCAGCATATGAATATTACCCAATTGAAGATTATTTTGTAAACTCACATGACATGGGGGGGCGGGAAAGAGGTTAGAGTTTGGAGGATAGAGTTATTATAGTGCGTCCAATGCTTCCTTACATATATTTCGAGCGCTTGAGCCGTCATTCCCGCAGTCCTTTAGCTGGAATCCATGGTTCGACAGGCTCACCATGACAAGTTTGTCACTTCGGAACGAGTCGTACCCACCTGAGCTTGTCGAAGGGCTGGAGTCCCGATTACTACCTCGGGAATGACAATTCTTACGTGTATGGCTATGCGTCTGCCAAGTAAAGGCAAAATCAATGCCTCAGAATATCTTTAAGTGCCTTCAAAAAGATCTTATTCTCTTCCGGCGTCCCGACCGTCACCCTCAGACAGTCTCTGATTACCCCTGACATGTTCCTGACAAGAACGCCTTTCCTTAAAAGTCTTCCATATATCCTGTCCGCTCCCGCAACGCTGAAGAGTATGAAATTCGCATCAGATGGATACGGCGTTATACCATCAATGTTATCCAGGGCCGTCCGGAGCGCTTCCCTTTGGGAAATAACGGATGCTATATTCGCGCGCACCGGGTTCTTATTTTTCAGCGCCATTATTGCGACGGCCTGCGAGAGGGCATTTACATTAAAAGGAAGCCTGACCTTGTTCACCTCATTTATTATCTCTTCGCCCGCAATCAGGAAACCGAGCCTCAATCCCGCCAGCCCGATCTTGCTGAGGGTCCTCATGACAACGAGGTTATTGAATTTGTCCATCATGGGAAGAAATTCATTCTTTCCTGAAAAAGGCTGGTACGCCTCATCCACAACTACAAGCGACTGGTGACGGACGGATGAGGCGCGCTTTATTATTTCCAATATCTTCCCGGTTGAAAAACAATTTCCCGTCGGGTTATTGGGGGAACTCAGAAATATCAGTTTCGGCCTGTGCTGTTTCATGGCCCCGAGCATCTTCCCCATATCAAGATCGAAGTTGTCATCGAGCGGTATGCCGATCTTTTTTTCATTCAGGGCCTGGGAGATGATACCGTACATCGAGAACGCAGGCACAGGATAAAGTACCGGCCCGCCGAACGTTGTGATTACATAGTAAATAAGCTCGTCAGAGCCGTTGCCGTGAAGGATGTTTTCAGGTTTTACGTGCAGGTCCTTTGCAATCAGTCTTCTAAAAACCTTGGCCTCCGGGTCGGGGTAGCGGTTTAAGGCCTGAAGTGTCTTCTCCAGGCTGATCGCTGATTGCTGATTGCTGATCGCCGAATAAGGACTCTCATTGGCGTCAACTTTCACTTTGCATGGGATTTCTTCCGCATGATATGCCTTAAGGGAACGTATGTTGGGTCTTACGAATTTCCGGATATCCATGCGGGGAATTATAACAAAAAAAGTAGCAAGTAGTTAGTAGATAGTAGTTAAGGGGGGAAAAAACTTTCTAAACTATCCCTTAACTACTGACTACTTGCTGCTAACTACACCGTAAGCCGGGCTTGCCTTTGTTCGCGGCTACCCCTCAAGGCCAATAAGGAACTGATGCACGCATTCCGGAAGGTCCCTGCTGTAACCGCCTTCAAGGACGGCGAATGTGGGTTTATTCAACGCCTTAAGCATACGGCCGATTTCCCAGTATGTTTCCTGTTCCAGGGAAAGCCCGGCGATAGGGTCGAGTTTGTATGTGTCAAACCCGGCGGAGATCGCAAGAAGGTCCGGGGCGAATTCCGTCACCTTTTCCAGTCCCTTTTTCAGTAACGACAGGTATTCAATGGGGGTCGTGCGGGCGGGGAGCGGGTAGTTGATACAGTTTTCCCTGCTCCTCAGACCCGTGCCGGGATACAGCGGGCTCTGATGGAGCGAAAGGTAAAGGAAATCCCTGCTGCCGAGCAGAATATCTTCGGTGCCGTTGCCGTGATGGCAGTCAAAATCCACTACCGCGATCTTCCCTGCTTTTTCTTTCACCTTCAGTGAAGCTATGGCGATATTATTGAAATAACAGAACCCCCCGGGATTGCTGCGCGTGGCGTGATGCCCCGGCGGCCTCATAAGCGAAAAGGCCTTCTCACCGGTGGTTAAACAGTGCATCGCCGCCTCGATAGCGCCTCCCGCGGCCAACTTTGCAATATCGAATATTCCGGGGAAAACAGGCGTATCAGGATCAAAGAAGCTGCCGTTTCTTACGCTGTCGCGCATCTGAGGGGAATGCGCCAGCAGGATATCTTCATCCGCGCATGGCCTGGGGGCGGTAAACTCATACCCCTTTTTTTCAAGATATTCGTACGTGGAGCGGGCCCTTGCCGGGGCTTCAGGATGCCCCGGTTGTGAATATTCAAGACATTTCGGTGAATAAAATATCTTCATCTCAATCCTACATAAGCGGGTATCCATGGTTCGACAAGCTCACCATGACAAGCTATGTCACCCTGAGCCTGTCGAAGGGTGGATTCCCGATAAAGACCTCGGGAATGACAATAATATATGTAAAACACCTCAAACAAATTTTATGGCTTAATAGCATATTATCCACATCCGGATATGAAATCTCCATATTTTTCGGGGGCCGGCAAAATCTTGTTTATTTATATATTAATAGTTATAATGGAATGTGTTCGCCGAATGTGTTTGCCTTATACCGTCAGAATACCTTTTTTGTCGTCTCAAGATTTCGGAGCTTTTTTCCGTTAAAAATTAAAAGATCGTGAATCGGAGCATGCAATATTTTCATTTTATATTCAGCATAATCTATTCACCGGAGTTATAAATGTCGCAGGCATGTTGTGATACCGGCAGGGAAGACAGGATAAAAAAATACAGCCTTGATTACTGGAAGGTCGCAAACCCTTCCATTAAGTCATTTCGTCCAAACAATTATTTATTCACTCCCAATTACCTGGAAAAAAAGAAAAACGGGATATCCCTTTTCATTGATCCTGAATTACCCAACTGGATCAGCGTAAATCAGAGCGGCGCGTATATCCTGAAACTCTGCGACGGCAAACATACGCTGTCTGATATTCAGGAAGACGTCTGCAATAAATACAAAGTCCCTTCCCCGGAAAGGGAACATGTAAAGAAGGAAGTCTCCGATTTCCTCAACGCCGCCGGATTGCTTGAATTCGTTGCCGACAAAAAGATCGGGAGGCCCGCGTATCCGGGCCGGGGCAAGGCCATAGCTCCCTTTAAACTGGATGAACTGTGGTTATATTACACCCTCGCCTGCAACCTGCGGTGCAAGCACTGCCTGGTCGACGCCGGGAAAATGCTCAGGAAGGAATTGACGACTGAAGAGTTTAAAAAGGTCGTAGATGAGGCGGTCAAATTAGGCGTCAAGCGTTTTTATATCACAGGCGGCGAGCCTTTTATAAAGGAAGGGATATTCGAGCTTATAAAGTATATTACAAAGGTCAGGAAACGGGAACTCATTATACTGACCAACGGCACACTCCTTGACGATAAGAAAATTGCCGAGCTGAAGCAAGTAATGGACCCGAAACTCATCCTTCAGGTCAGCCTCGAGGGGCCCAATGCCGAAATACATGACAAGCTGCGCGGAAAGGGAAGTTTTGACGCCGCTGTTGCCGGCATAAAAAGACTTGTCGGCATCGGTATCGTCCCCATCATTTCAACGGCAATAAGCAGATATAATGAAAAAGAGATCGGCAAGACGTCGCGGTTTCTGTCGAAGCTCGGCATCCAGGAGCATAATATACTATGGATGCACTCTAAGGGCAGAGGCGCTGACAATGTAAACGAATTGCTTGTGCCTTCGGAAAACATCGCGCAGACCATGCGGAAGCTGAAAAAGACATATAAGGAGCAGGAAGTTATCCTGGACAACATCGAATCCCTTAAGGTCCGTGTGCGCGCAAAGAGGGGCAGGAAAATGATCTGTGCAACAACTGCTATGAAAAGATCTGCGTAAACTCGGACGGCCATGTGTATCCATGCGCATCATTAAACGGAGACCCGCATTTCAACGCCGGGTCCGTAAGGAAAAAGTCCCTCAAAGATATCTGGCTGAATTCAAAGATAATGGAGCGGGGAAGGGCCGCAAGTGTGCACCAAAAGCCCGGATGCAGGGACTGTTATCTCGAATTCTTTTGCGGCGGCGGGTGCACCTCGCACAGTTATTATGCAAGTGAAGTCGCTACGGGAAAGGGTTCCGTAACAGCGGGCGACCCTTATTGTTCAACATATAAGGCCTTGTTTGAAGATATCATATGGGAGCTCGCTTCCGAAGGCGTCCCTGCCGCAGATGGAAAAGGCTATTCCACGCCCCTTGTATATAATGCCATGGATTCAAAAAGCCCGTCCCATCTCGGGGCCGGGATCAAGCCGGTCGACAAGAAATTCGAGGTAGGCTGCTACCATTGTTCCTGCGTGCTGTCGGTGGATGTGGAAGATGACGAGGAGGTTTGCAAGCCTGAGATAAAAGGGCATGTGACCAAGACCGTGAAGAAGAAATTTTCAAAGGCGGCGTTCCTGCCTGTGGCTGATTATTACTGCCCTGCCGGCTATGATCCGAAAGACCTGGAGCATATTCCCAGCGAAGTCCTCGACGTCTCTTACGGCTGCGGCAACCCCGCAGCGCTGGCGGACATCAAAGAAGGGGAGACCATCGTCGATCTCGGCGCGGGCGGCGGCATCGACTGCTTTATCGCTGCAAAGAGATTAGGCAGAAAGGGCAAGGTCATCGGGGTGGACATGACTGACGAAATGGTCGAGGCGGCCACGGCCAACGCGGAAAAAGTCGCGAAGGTCCTGGGTTTCAACGTCGTCGAATTCCGAAAAGGAAATATCATGGAGCTCCCGGTTGAAAGCAATTCGGTCGACCTTGTCATATCCAACTGTGTCATCAACCTTACGGAGGACAAGACTAAGGTCCTCGATGAGATATACCGGATATTGAAACCGGGCGGCAGATTTATAATATCCGATATCGTTTCCGACAAGCCTGTTCCCGGTTACCTCAAGAGAGACAAGGAATTATGGAACGCCTGCCTCTCCGGTGCGCTCACCGACAAGAGGTTTAAAGAGGCCGCTGAAAAAGCGGGGTTCCCGGAGGTCAATCTGACAATAAATTATCTTTACAAAAAAGTCGAATATATCCAGTTTTATTCAGTAACGATGAAGAGCACCAAACCCGCAAAAATTGAGTGCGGGTGTTGTGCCTGCGGTTAACAAAAATATCAATAAAAAGGGGAAGGGAATTATGAGAGTCACTTTGGTAAATGCACAGGTATTGGACGGCAATAATGTCGTGCCCCCTCTGGGTCTCATGTATATTGCCGCTGTTCTGGAAAAGGCGGGGCATGCCGTTCAGATTTACGACTCGGACCCTGAATACCAGTCGAGCATGATCAGGGAGATAAAGGATTTCAACCCGGACCTGATAGGCCTCAGCTTCTTAACGGTAGGATACCAGAAGGCATTTACCCTGATGAAGGACCTCAAGAAGGAGCTGCCGGACAAAATATACTGTTCCGGCGGCGTCCACACAACCGTCAAGCCGAAAGAGACCCTGAAGGAGTTCGGTCTCGACTTCATTGTAGTCGGTGAAGGTGAAGATACAATCGTCGAGGCATGCAGTAAACTGGGGAACAAGGAAGGGCTTGCCGGAGTCAACGGCGTCATGTACATTGAAGACGGCAACATCATTGAAAACGGCAGGCGCGAAATGATACAGGACCTGGATACCATCCCGTTTCCCGCGCGCCATCTTATCGATATGACGCCGTATCTCAAGCCGCCCGGGATAATAAGAGGTTACGCGACCAAGAACCAGACGACTATCGTTACAAGCAGGGGCTGTCCTTTTAAATGCATTTATTGCGGCAGCCACAACATCTTCGGCAGACGCACCAGGAGGCGCTCCGTCAAAAACGTGGTGGATGAGGTAGAGCATCTCGTTAAAAATTATGACATGAAGGGCATATATTACTGCGACGACACCTTTACGCTGAGCCCCAAATGGGTGAAGGAATACTGCGAGGAATTAAAGAAGAGAAACCTGAATATCAAATGGGGCTGCCAGTCCAGGGTGGACCAGACAGACATAGGATTGATGAAGATGATGAAGGAATCAGGACTCGTTCAGCTTGATTTCGGCGTTGAAAGCGGCTCCGAAAAGATCCTCAGGGTACTGGGCAAGGGCGGCGCAGGAGACAGGACCGCGCAGATCAAGCATTCCTTCAAGATGTGCAAGGAGCTCGACATCAGGACGCTCGCGACCTTCATTATCGGCAATCCTGAAGAGACCAAAGAGGACATAGAACAGAGCTTCCAGGTGGCGAAAGATATCGAGGCGGATTACACCGCTTTTTATTTCCTCACTCCATATCCCGGCACCGATATTTACGATATGGCGATCAAAAACGGATGGCTCGACCCCAACCTGCCCTTCTCTGAGATATGGGCGCACAGACAGCCGGAGCTGCCCCTCATGGCAATAACATTTCAGAAGGAAGAGCTCCGCGACATCCGCAGGAAACTGCAGAACGCGTTCTTCGTGAAGAATTACTTCACCCGCAAGAGCAACATCAGCTTCTATTCAATCCTGTTCAGCATCCTGTTCAAGCATCCGAAGGTCTTCCTTGACGCCTTCGGCAAACTGCTGAGGACCCGCAGGGTCGATTATATAGTCGAGACGCTCAACGCGGAATACTGGCGCATGAAGAAGTACGAAGGGATTTAGGGCCGGCGCTGCGCTGCGTTCAGCGGGCGTATGTTATCGAGGGCCTTTTTCTGGTCTTTTTGCGCAAGATAGAGGTCCACGGCGCGCTCTCCCTGCAACACTACAAGTATATCGATATCAGAGTCCGGTTCAGCATCACCTCGCGCGTGAGAGCCGAAAAGGATTGTATGCACAAGGCTCTCACCATAAAGCTCTTCGAGCCTGCCGCACAATTCTGAAGTAATTTCTCTTACGTTAGTCATGCCTTATGGTCGTTATTTTAATATAAACAGTCGATCATGGCAATTTAAAAATGGGTTCAGAATTCTTCGGATGCCGAACTGCCACGGGGAACGTTGTTGACTACTTAAACTAATTCTCGTCCTTCATTATTTTTCACCTTCTGTCTCCCGACGGCCTAAACCCTATTTGCGGCTTTCGGATCTCCGGCGGTGACATAGGCTGACGTATAGCATCAAACACTATCGTAAATTGAGCATCATATTTCTTTTCGAGGGCCTCTATTTTTCGGGCAAGTTCCGTATTGTGTTCCAGCATTTCTCTGATCTTCGTGAAAGTCCTCATAATTTGAATATTGGCATGAATAGCTCTCTTAGAATTCAAAACACTGGAAAGCATAGCGACACCATTCTCAGTAAATACATATGGACGCTTGCGAGTGCCTCCCCAACTTGATATTCCAAAATGGAATATCAAGTCCTTAAATTCGTCATTATTTAATTGAAACATAAAATCTTCGGGAAAACGATCAATATTACGTTTGACTGCTTTATTAAGATTAAATGTCTCAACTCCATAAAGAGCCGCCAAGTCTCTATCCAGCATCACCTTCTTGCCTCTGAGAAAAAGATTTTTGCTTTCGATAACTTGCTGTGGAATGATCTCGTTCATATTGTCCCCTCTTAATTGATAAAGGATTTTCAGTGAGCCTTTTAATTGCCCTGCTATCGCCCTTGTCTATTATACAAATCCGACGGATGGAATATTACGGCGAATTTTTCCTGCAATGAGAGATTATGCGGACAGATACCCGAATGAAGTTTTTGCGGCGTTGAGTCGATATAAGGCAAGATGCTTAGAAGAATAGACGGAAAGAAGCTCGCTATTTTGAGCTCATCAATCATTATTATCTTTATTGCGGCAGGCTATTTTATAAATCTGAAGTTAATAGAGAGAAAGGCGCGAAACACCGTTGAAAAACATCTGGAAGCCGTCATAACGGGAAAAGGTAATCCTTATGACACAGTGGACGTGCTGAGAGTCAAGGCGATATTGGAGAACGTTCGTGCTTTTTTGTACCTTGATACGCTTAAGAGAGAACGGGTCAAAGATAAACCATTGGTCATTGACCGGAATATGTATGAAAAATCTTTCAGGACCGCTTTCAAAAATTATGATGAGTTTATAGACGGGATGAAGAAAATTTACGGCAAAAAAGCAAAACAGGCGAATGACGGGCTCCTTGTTAAAAGGGATGAGCGCCGTTATGAATTTGAATTCCTTTATGATGTAACGCTGACTAACAGACTGGGGCAGGAAGTCATCAGAACATATGTGTTTGAGGTCAAACCGTCGATCATGTCCGGTTCCGATTTTGATATCGCCGGGTTCCATGAAGTGAAAAGATGATATGCAACATGTTTTTGAATCATACCTCCCGGAGTTTATGAGTAATCCGGGTCAACGCGGAATACCGGCGCATGAAGAAGTACGAAGGGGTGTAAGCTGAAAACCCTCTCTCAGCAGCCTGTTTTTTGACAATAAAAGATGATGCTCAGTATCAGCGTGACGATTGACAGAGAAAGCATCAGGAGCGGTATTTTCAGATCGCCCGGTCCTGTTTCAGCCGCTACAGCCGACAATCCCGGTATCTTACCGCTGACCTGAGTGGAGGACGATTTTTTGTCCTTACCGGACAGTCCGGCGCCGGCCGGTCCTTCCGGCGAGGGTCCTTCAGCAGGAGGCGCGTGTTTTTCGGCAGCGGCATTTTCAACTGCATCAGTGTCTCCCGTCCTGCTGTCTTCGCGCTGCGCAAGCTTGTAATGAAAGACCTCTTTTCCCAGCTCCATTCCGTCGGCGGCTTCCGATACCGAGTCTATGTCGACCTTTGACTTTCCTTTCTCAAAGGCGACGGTCAGGGACTTGTCGCACAGTAAATTTATTTTGCGCGGGACGCCTGCAGAATTAGAGGCCAGCACAATGGCTTCCCAGCCCGTGTCCGTAAATATGGAAGGCCCGCCCCCCGCCACCTGGATGCGATGCGATATGTAGCTGCGCGTCTTTCCGGGGTCCATTTTTCCGATTATCTCGAGGGCGGCAATACGCTGTTTGAAGGGCTCCATCCCCGGTCCGGCAAGCGTTTTCATCAATTCCTCCTGGCCCAGCAAGAGGATCTGGATCAGTTTTACAGGCCCCTCCTCGAGGTTGTTAAGCAGGCGAATACCATTGAGCAGATCGTGCGACATCAGGTGTGATTCATCAATTATCATCAGGCATTTTCTGCCTTCGGATTTGAGTTTCCGGAGGGCGTTCCTGATGTCCCGCAGGACGAATGTTTCCTTGGACGCCGTCGGATTCATGCCGAGCTCCTGGGCGATAAACATAAAAAGGTCCACGCTGTTTTCAGGCGGGGCGGACATCCATATGAGCATTATTTGATCGGAGAATGAGGAGATTATCATCTGGCTCAGGGTGGTCTTGCCCGAGCCCACGGGCCCGGTTACCACTATCAGGCCCCGGCCCGCCTTCAGAGATTCCGTAATACGGTTACGTATCCGCGCATAATCTCCCTGATCAAAAAAGAACGCCGGGTCGGGAACATTTTCAAACGGCAGTATTTTGAGACCGAAATGACGGGTATACATTGTGTCCTAAAACTCCCCTTCTCCGGCTGTAAGTTTTACCTCGACCCTGCGGTTTTTCGCCCTGCCCTCCTCTGTCTCATTCGGGGCCACAGGACGGGTGTCGCCGTTGGCAATGACGGAAATGCGCTCAGCGGGAACTCCGTACTTCTCCAGTATAAGCGCGACGGCCTTTGCCCTGAGAAAGGACAGCTCTATATTGTCCCTGTATTGTTTTTCGTCGGAAGTCCTTATGGGTTTGTTGTCGGTATTCCCTTCGATAAGAACACGACTCTCAGGGGACCGTAGAATGTCGGGCGCCAGCGCTTTCACTGAGTCCATGAGATTTTCGCTGATCACGGCCTGCCCTGAACCGAAAGACCCGCCGTCCAGCACAGCCAGCACATGCGCCTTTTTCGGGGCCACTGCGGTCCCGGCGATTGTGGAAGCCTTCCCGGCCTTTTGGGAGAGCTTTTCTTCCAGCTTTGCGATAGTGGCCTGCATTTCTCCGATCAGGGCGCTGTTGGCCTCCTGCTCCCTGGCGACTTTTCCCAGCATGGCCTTTAATTCAGGCGAGGGCGTCGCGGCCTGCAAATCTTCCGGTCCATTCTGATAAGGGACATTCCTATGAGGGGAAAACAGAGCAACAACGGTAATCAGGCATGATACCGCAAAGAACAAAACAGAAAGGCCTGTTATAAGATTTTGCAGGCCGGAGCGACCAAAGAAATTTGTCTTCCGCAACAATATCGGTCCGGCCTTTCCCATCAAGCTATCTTAATTGTTTCACTCCGCTTTTTTCAACGCACACCGCCCTGAAATCCGGAGACATCGTTCGCAGGGCGAAGAAGACGGTCTTTATAAGCCGCTTAAATCCCAGTCGGCGAGGGCGTCTTTAATTCCGGATACGTCCCTCTTCTCCTCTATGGCCTTGAGAATTTTGCGGTAGCCGGTTATATCGCCGTATAAGATGCATCCGGAAAGGATATTGTCTCTTATCACGAGCTTCCTGTAGACATATTTTTCCCTGTCCTTATGTACGATGGACCCGCCTTTTCCCTCCGCGTCTATATCGCCTGCCGCGGCAAGATCGACACCCACGACCTTGAGTACATTCGACATGATAGTGCCTCCATAGTGCGCATTTCCTCCGGCCATATTAGTGCCCGCTATTTCCCCCTGTTTCTGCGCCGCCGGCCATATGCCGTAAAAAACGCCTTTATGCTCAATAAGATCGCCTGCCGCGTAGATATCATTTATAGACGTCTCCATCCTGTCGTTTACGATCAATCCCTTGTTTACCGTCAGACCTATTTTCCGGGCAAGTCCGGCAACCGGTCTTACGCCCGCCGATATGATGATTAAATCACAATCGATCCTGGTCCCGCCCTCAAGCACAAGCCCCTCTGCCCTGTCATTTCCGGTAATCTCTTTTGATTTTGCGTCGAGGTGAAAGGTAAAGCCCATAACCTCCAACTGGGCCTTCAGTATCTCCGCGCCCTCGGGGTCCATTTGTCTGGGCAGCAGCCGGGGAAAGACCTCGACGGCGGTTATTTCACACCCCCTCTTCCTCAGCGCGTTGCCCGCCTCCAACCCCAGCACGCCGCCCCCGATGAGGAGAACCTTCCCTGGACCCTTCGCATACTCGATAATCCTGTCCGCGTCCCTGATCGTGCGTAAAGTAAAGACGCCTTTTTTGTCGGCGCCGGGGACAGGAGGCACAAATGAACTGCCGCCAGTTGCCAGGAGCAGCTTATCATAATCAAATCTTTCGCCCTTTGATGTAACGACTTCCTTTTTCTCGCTGTCTATATCTGAAATGGAGGTATCGAGCAGCAGCCTGATATTATTCTTCCCGTACCACTCGTCTTTATAAATAATAATATCTTTTGCGCCCGCGTCACCGGCCAGGTATTCGATAAGCCGGATGCGGCTGTAAAAAGGTACGGCCTCATCTGTGAAAACAGTTATGTCGCCTTCGCCGTCGAGCTTGCGGATATTGGCAGCCGCCGCAGTCCCCGCAACGCCGTTTCCGATAATCACATATTTCATGAACGGTCCTTTCATATTCTCTCCTCCTGACGGGGTTCCATAGCTCGTCATTCCCGTGCCTAAAGCACCTGCTGTCGGAAGTCAGTAAGCGGGAATCTATGGTTCGACAGGCTCACCATGACAAGCTTGTCACCCTGAGGCCCTGAGCTTGTCGAAGGGTCGAAGGGTGGATGCCCGACTAAGAACCTCGGGCATGACGTAATTTATATGTCTTTCCTTATGAACTCTCAGTAAGATAAATTTAATCACAAATAACTGCGAATTGCTACTGCCGGAGGTTGTAACACTTTTTCAAAACCCCTGTAATTTATGTTATATTCTTATGCAATGGATAAAAAACTCATCGATGAATCAAAGAAATATCTGATGAACACTTACAACCGCGCCCCGATCGTCCTGCGAAAAGGGAGAGGGATGAAGGTGTGGGATTCAACCGGGAAAGAGTACCTCGATTTTGTGGGCGGGGTCGCGGTGAATTGTCTCGGACACTGTCACCCCAAGGTCGTCATCGCCCTTCAAAAACAGGCGCAGAGGCTCATTCACGTCTCAAACCTGTACCATATCGAGCCCCAGATCAGGCTTGGGAAATTATTAGTGGAGAATTCGTTTGCGGACAGGGTCTTCTTCTGTAATTCAGGGGCAGAAGCGATAGAAGCTGCGATAAAACTTGCCCGTAAATATGCGAAAGAGAATGTGGCCCCCAATAAATATGAAATCATAACCGCGCAAGGCTCCTTCCACGGCAGGACCCTTGCGGCGTTGAGCGCAACCGGGCAGGAAAAATTTCATAAGGGCTTTGAGCCCCTGGTCCCCGGATTCAGATATGTGCCGTTCAACGACGCGGACGCCGTCAGAAAAGCGATCACTGCCGAAACCTGCGCCATTATGCTTGAACCCATACAGGGAGAAGGCGGCGTAAGGGCGCCTTCCGATAATTATCTGAAAGAGGTCCGCCGGATATGCGATGAAAACAGGCTGCTGCTTGTCCTCGATGAGGTCCAGACCGGAATGGGGAGGACGGGAAAGCTCTTCGCGTATGAGCACTTCGGTATACAGCCTGATATTATGGCCCTTGCCAAGGGACTGGGCGGGGGGGTCCCGATAGGCGCGCTTCTGGCAAGAGAGCATGTGGCCGCGTCTTTTCAGCCGGGCTCACACGCCTCCACTTTCGGAGGCAATCCTCTGGCGTGCGCCTCGGCGATCGCAACAGTGGAAACGCTCCTTGAAGACGGCTTTATGCTGGACCACTGCCGCCGTATCGGCCAATATTTTAAAGACTGTCTTGAGAAACTGAAAAAAGATTACTCTTCATATATCATCGAAGTGAGGGGAGCAGGGCTGATGTTAGGGATGGAAATGACAAAAGCCGGCGACCCCATAGTCGAATCATGCGCAAGGACGGGAATTCTCATAAACTGCACGAGCGGCAATGTACTGCGCTTTACTCCCCCTCTGATTGTCACGGAAAAGGAAATCGATCACCTGATCGACGCGCTTGAAGAAATTCTCGGAAGGTAAAAAATAAAACCACAGGGCCACGGAGGCACAGAGAAAAACAAAATGAATAGTCCACAGATTACACAGACTAACACAGATTTATTTGGAATAAATTCCTTAATCCGTTTAATCTGTGGATAAGCAATCTTTCTTTGTATCTCTGTGTTCTCTGTGGCAGATAAATTAAAGAGGAAACAAACATGAAAAAGGATTTCTTGACATTGCTGGATTTAACGCGGGACGAGCTCAACGCGCTTCTGAAACGCGCGTCGGAGCTGAAGGCGGGCAAAGACAGTTCGTCTTGTCCGCTGATAGGGAAAAGCATAGGACTACTGTTCAACAAGACATCAACGCGCACACGAATATCTTTCCAGACGGGCATCTATCAGTTAGGCGCTCAGGCGATCTACATAAACACGAACGACCTGCAATTGGGCAGGGGAGAAACCGTCGAAGATACGGCAAAGGTGCTTTCAAGATATTTGCACGGGATTGTAATACGGACCTATGAGCACAGCACGATTGAAAAACTCGCCGCCAATTCCACGATCCCCATAGTAAACGGGCTGACCGACCTGCATCATCCCTGCCAGGCCCTTGCCGACATACTGACGGTATCGGAGAAAAAGGGCCGCCTCCAGGGCGTGCGCATGGCATACATAGGAGACGGCAATAACGTCGCCAATTCTCTGATTGAAGCCGCTCTGCTCACGGGAATAGACCTGGTCCTCGCCTGTCCCCAGGGATACGAGCCTGACGGCAGGATTTATGAGAGGGCGATAGCCGGAGGCGCAAAAGTGAAAATCCTGACGGACCCTTCAGGCGCTGCCCGGGACGCCGATATCCTTTATACCGATGTATGGATAAGCATGGGGCAGGAGAAAGAGGTCGAGCGGAAGAAAAAGAAGTTCGAGGGCTTCCAGATCAACAGCAGACTCATGTCCCTTGCAAAGCCCGACGCAATTGTAATGCACTGCCTGCCCGCGCACAGGGGTGAAGAGATAACCGACGAAGTCCTTGATTCGCGGCAGAGCGTGGTCATCGATCAGGCTGAAAACAGGTTACACACCCAGAAGGCCCTGCTCGAAATGCTGGTAAAGTAAACTCCCGTGGAAAACCCCTTGACAAGCATACTCGCTTTATGATTCAATTGATTCAATTGAATCAATGGACCCTAAACCGACAGGGGGTAGCTTATGAAAAATATCGATAATGAAATCTTCAGGGCTTATGTCAGGGGGGTTTTCAGTCAATACCGTGAATGCTCCTGCAATACGGAGCAGATACAGGAAATCTGCGCCGAGCATGGGGTCATCTATGTCGATCACACCTGCTGTGACGGCTTCTGCCCCGAATGCGCGCAAATAATCAATTGCGAAGCCTATGAGGAAATGAAGGACGAGTGGGACGGATTTTACATGTAGTCGCGGCGTGAAACAATAAAACGGCAGGAAGATACCAGGGAATGTGCGATAAAGACGTAACAATTGATAACGGTCAAAAGCTCCACTTAGCAACATTTGAATTCCTCTGCGGAGACTTCGAGCACAGGTTTGAGAAGGCCTTCTACGCAAAGGACGAGATCGACCTCGAACTGAAGATAAGCCAGTATCTTAAAGTGTATTTCGGGGAGGGCGAGCTTTCACAGGTGGGCGAAAACCTCTTCTATTCCCTCGAAGAAGGCGTCGCCGTCGAATATCTCGGATATGAAACGATCACAAGCTTTGAGCAGCTCGTAAACAAGATGCTCTGGTAAACCGGCAAAGCTTTGCCGTCATTCCCGCGGTCCTTAAGCGGGAATCCGGATTAAAGGCGCTGGATGCCCGATAAAGTGACAGTTGCAGTGACAACATGGTTCCAAACAAGAATGGTAACTTACAACATTTATAAACTGTTAAAGGAAGAACTGAAAAACGGCTCGTCCGACCTTGTCACCAGGCGCTCGGGACAGGCGATAAGGGAGCGGATCGAACGCGATATCGCCGGAGAAAAAAACGGGGCGGTCGTCGCCCTCGACTTTTCAAAGATCGGCGTCATCGATTATTCCTGCGCGGATGAGATCGTGGCGAAGCTTATTTCACGCCTGTTAGGCAACGAGTACGGCGACAGGTATGTCCTTCTGACGGGACTCAGCGACAGCCAGAAGGAAAACATCGAAGTGGCGCTCGAGAGAAAAGACCTCGCGGTGATGGCGGAGATGAGGGACGGGAAAAGGGCCCTCCTCGGGGACCTCAATAATTATCTGAAAGAGACGCTGTCATTCATCGAGCAGAAGGAAAAAATCACCGCCAGGGACTTTTCCGACGTAATGAAGCTCGAAGCCAATACAAGCGGCACGCGCCTGCTGAACCTGCACAAAAAACGCCTCGTAAAAAGAATAGAAGAAATCCGCGACGGCGGGCGGGTGTGGGTGTATGAGAGGGTGTAAGGGTTTTGGGATGATCATACATAACGAAGACATAAAAGAACTTACCGCCGAAATCCCGGAGGGGCACAAACATCTCAGGACCACGGTGGTCCTTCGGGACGGGACGGAGATAACCTTTCAGGAGGCGGCTGTCGCTAACATGGTGCGCGCGTATGTAACTGTTAAAACGCATCCGACCGTAACGAAAGTGACATTGACGGGTAAAAAGTTGGACGAGAGGAAACCGGGCTATGCCGAATGGCAGCTTGTTGAGGAAGAATAATATTTAGAGGTTCTGGATTCCCGCTAAAGGATTGCGGGAATGACGGAGACCCGGACAGAGTTTGCTATGAATGAGTTGAAAAATGCATTCAACATCCTGAAAAAGGAATTCCCGGACTACGAGCATCGCCCCCAGCAAATGGAGATGGCTGAAGCGGTCCTTGATTGCCTGTCTGAAAAGAAGGACCTCCTCGTAGAGGCGGGGACGGGGGTGGGTAAGTCGTTTGCGTATCTTATACCCGCTATTTTATCGGGCGAGAAGACGGTCATCTCAACAGCCACGATTACCCTCCAGGACCAGCTTGTAAACAGGGACCTGGTATTCCTGCGAAAGGTCATGCCGCAGAAGTTTTCCTTTGCGATCCTCAAGGGCAAGAACAATTACCTGTGCCTGAAGAGGGCGCGGGAGTTTCAACCCGAGCTGAGCAAAGAGCACAAGATATTTCTCGAATGGGCTTCGGAGACGGATACAGGAGACAGGGACGGGCTCCCGTTTATCCCGGAATTCTGGGGAAAGGTCTGCGGCGACTCGGATGACTGCAACGTAAACCAGTGCCCCTCTTACAGCGACTGCTTCTACTACAGCCACTACAAGGGCCTGTACAGAAAAGACATCCTTGTCGTTAACCATCACGTACTCATGCTTGACGCCCTTTCCGGGTTTAACTTCCTGCCGTTTCACGGTCAGTTGATCATCGACGAGGCGCATCAGCTTGAGGATGTCATCTCCGCTGTCTTTGGAAATGTGCTCAGCCACTCACGGCTTGCGTGGCTGCTTTACCGGCTGAAAGGGTTAAAGCTGTCCGTTGAGCATATATTCGAGGATGTGAATAAGTTCTTTACCCTTCCTTCGATTCCCCCCTTGGATAAGGGGGGACACAGGGGGGTCAAGGCGGTTAAAGGGGGTAATGGTATCCCCGACTCCGTCATAGACAGTTTGAAAAATCTGAATTCTCAATTTGCATTCGACAAGATAATCAAAAGGCTGAACAGCAGCAGTGATTCCGCCCCCGATGACGAGACCAGGGACCGGATTACGACGACAATCAGTTATATAAATTCCCTCGGGACGGTTATCGATGACTTCATCGGCCAGGCTGACGAAGACAAGGTTTATTATATGAGCAGGGACAAAAAGGGTATCGAACTCAGGAGCAATCTCGTGGAAGTCAGGGCCCCTTTTAAAGGTCTCTCGGACGCTTATGACAGTATCGTCATGACCTCGGCGACCTTGACGGCCGGAAAGAATTTCGGCTTCATAAAGGAAAGGCTCGGCCTCGCGGATTTCAGGGAAATGATCGTCGGCTCCCCCTTTGATTACAGGAAACAGGCGCTCCTCTATCTCGACAGGGAACTGCCGCCGCCCGTAAGGGAGAACAGCGGATTATTTCAGCACAGCAGCCTCGGGGTCATCGAAGCCCTTATAAACGCGTCCGCGGGCAGGGCTCTGGTCCTTTTTACGTCGTACAGTCATCTCAATTTTGTCCGGGACAATATCAGTCTGAAATATCCCGTCAAATTCCAGGGGGAGATGCCCCCCGCGAGACTGATTGAATGGTTCAGGGAGGCCGATAACCCGGTACTCCTGGCAACGGCCACTTTCTGGCAGGGAATTGATATCAAGGGAGACAAGCTCAGCCTCGTTATTATCGTAAAGATGCCCTTCGGCTCGCCCGGCGACCCCGTGTATGATGAACGGTGCAGACGGCTCGGAGAACGCTGGTTCAGCGATCTTGCTCTCCCCTCCGCGGTCCTTCTCCTCAGGCAGGGTTTCGGAAGGCTCATAAGAAGCGCCGACGATTACGGCCTGGTGGCTATTCTTGACGCGCGCCTCATGAAGAGCTCCTACGGCAGCGCGGTCATCGCTTCCCTTCCCGAAATGGACATCGTCCATGATATAAAAGACGTGAAAAGATTTTTTGCCGCGAAAAATAAAATCGTGGATAACGCCCGTAAAAATGGATATAATGAAACGCTGCGGGTAAATATTAAGTAGATAATGCCGCTTTGTTTGTCATTCCCGGCCGATGTATCGGATAAGCGGGAATCCGGACAATTATAAGGCATTGGATGCCGATTAAAGGCTTCGGGCATGACGTTAAAAGAAGGACTGTTGAAAGGAAATGTATGATACGACTGAGAGGGCATCATCTCATATGTCTTCATTTCTTTAATGGAGAAGGTTATGATGCCGCCTTTGCCGCAAATCTTGAAGATGTCCTTAAGCGGGCCGGGAGTGAATACATCGAGGTCTGCGAAGGAGCGGACATGGTATGTGAAAAATGTCCCTGCCTCAAAGACCGCAAGTGCGAGTACGACGCGCACGCAGACAAGGCGATAAGGGAAATGGACCGTGAGGCCATGGCGTTACTCGAAGTCAAAAACGGATCAAAAGTCAGTTGGGGCGAAATAAAGGAAAAGGTCCCGGCCCTGTTCCCTCGCTGGTCCGGGGAATATTGCGCTGAATGCGACTGGAAAAAGACGTGTGAGAAAAATCAGCATTACCGGAAATTGAAAATTTAACACAGGGAGGACGTTGTATGTTTCTTTATCTTGTTCAGCATGCGGAGGCGCTAACGAAGGAAGAGGACGCTTCGCGAAGTCTTTCGGACAAAGGCGTCGCGGACATCAGGAGAGTCGCCGGGTACGCCGGGAAAAATGATATCAGGGTCGGCCGGATATTTCACAGCGGAAAAATGCGCTCGCTCCAGACCGCCCAGGTTTTAGACGAGTGTCTGAAATCCGGCAGCGAGCTGATACAGGCAGAGGGGCTGGCCCCTCAGGATGACCCGGCGATATGGTTTGACCGCCTCACTGAAACTCGGGAAGACCTGATGCTTGTCGGCCATCTTCCTCACCTCGGCGGGCTCGCGGCCCTGCTCCTCTGCGGCGACCGGGAAGCGAATATAATAGACTTCAGAATGGGCGGCATTGTATGCCTGAAAAGGTCTGATGACGGCCGCTGGGCGGTGGAGTGGATGATTGTTCCGGAGATGGCCGGGTGATGAGAGACAATAATGATTGAACCGGGCCTGATAGTCTTGACATTATTGGCGGGCGCGGCGCTCATCCTGCTTGTCGTATTGCTGAACCGGAAACCGGAGAACAGGTTCGTGCAGTTTGAAACGCAATTGACTTCCTTTGAGAAAAGCCAGGAGAGGATGGAAAGATCGCTGAAAGAGGAGATCGCGAAAAACAGGGAAGAGACCGCCGTCAACTCGCGGCAGTTGAGGGAAGAGATAGTCAACAGTATGACCAACATAGCCAACCTCCAGAAAGACCAGCTCGATATTTTTTCAAGACAGCTTGCCTTCCTGACCGCTTCTATTGAAGACAAGCTTGGGAAAACGGCCGGGACGTTTGAAGAGAAATTGAGGCTGATGCAGGAACAAATCGCCTCCAGCGCCAGAGACGGCAGGGACGAGCTGAGCAAGGCTTTGAAGTCCTTTGAAGACAGGTTCAGCGCGAGCGTGAGGGAATTTAATGACCTCCAGAAACAGAAATTCGATAATCTGACAAACCGGCAGACGGAATTGGTCCAGTCTACTGAAGTGAAACTGGACAAGATGAGAGAAACCATCGAAGCAAGGCTGAAGCTTATTCAGGATGACAGCAGTGAGAAGCTCGAAAAGATGAGGGCCACAGTCGATGAAAAACTCCACAAGACACTCGAAGAGAGGCTCAGTCAGTCTTTCAGGATAGTCAGTGAGAGACTGGAGCTGGTCCATAAGGGATTAGGAGAAATGCAGAACCTTGCCGTAGGGGTCGGCGATCTGAAGAAGGTCCTGTCTAATGTCAAGACCCGCGGCATAATCGGCGAAATCATGTTGGGGAATATACTGGAGCAGATTATGACTCCCGAGCAATATGACAAAAATGTGGCCACCAAAAAAGGCAGCAGGGACAATGTGGAATTTGCGATCAGGCTTCCCGGAAAGGACGCTTCAGGAGAGATTGTCTATCTGCCGCTGGATTCCAAATTTCCGAGGGAGAATTATGAAGCCTTGGTCAATGCTTATGAACATGGGGACCCCGCGGCGGTTGAAGAAGCGGGAAAGCTCCTTGAGGGGAATATCAGGAAATTCGCCAAAGACATAAAGGACAAGTATATCGACCCTCCCCATACCACGGATTTTGGGATTATGTTTTTACCGATTGAGGGGCTTTACGCCGAGGTTGTCAGAAGGCCCGCATTGCTTGAGGTGTTACAGAGAGACCATAAAATAATGATTGCCGGGCCTACGACCCTGTCCGCTTTTTTAAGCAGTCTGCAGATGGGCTTCAGGACGCTGGCTATTGAGAAACGGTCAAGCGAGGTCTGGAATATCCTCGGAGCTGTAAAGACGGAGTTTGAGAGGTTCGGCCTCGTCCTGAAGAAGGCGCAGGAAAAGATAAAGGAGGCGGACGACGAGATAGACAAGCTTGTAGGCGTCAGGACAAGGCAGATACAGCGGAAACTCAAGGACATCCAGGAATTGCCGGTCCAGGAATCATTATTATATCTATCCGACGGGAACGCGGAAAATGAGGAAGTGGAAACCGAGGGAGGCAGTAAATAATTCTATTAACCGCAAAAGGAGGGCATTATGGCAGAAAAACTGAGTCACGAAGAATTTGTAAAGAAGGCTATAGTCAGCCTGAGAAAAGAGGGTTACAAAGGCATACACACGGTTTATTCCGGGTTCAACACGGCGTTCAAGAAATACTTTGACGGCGAAGACCCCATTAAGGTGACAAACCAGCTTGCCTCGGAAGGGAAGATAGTAATCAGGCCCGTTAAAGGCGGGGTGATGTTGTACCTGCCTGAAGACGCGCCTGCAATGAAAGACGCCGGAGAAGACGCGCTGAAGAAAATGGGCCTGTAAAATATTTGCAGGGACGAGGCGGCGCCTCGCCCGTAGCGACGGGGTTTATCCCCGTCGTATGCGTCGTTTATCGCCCGTCGTTTAAATCCGCCCCCAATAAATGAGGGCGCTACGGGCCTGCGCGACATTCATGAAAGGATATAATTTTATGCCGAACATTGACGAGCAATCCATTGAATTACGGAAGATATGGGGGGCGTTCAGGCAGGCGAGGGTCCTGCTGACCGCCAACAACTACCGTGTATTCGATCACCTGATCAAACCTCAAACGGCCGGGGCGGTTTCCGCGAGGCTTAAAACCGATTTAAGGGCGACAACGGTCCTGCTTGACGCCCTTGCCGGACTGGACCTTCTGAAAAAGCGGAATAACAAATATCAAAACTCCGGGACCGCGTCCCGATTCCTCGTCACCGGAAGCCCTCATTACCAGGGCAATATAATAAGACATGCTGAGACCCTGTGGCAGAACTGGTCGGGGCTCGACGAGATTATAAAAACGGGAAAGCCTTACCGTAAGGCCCATGACCACGAGGCCTTCATTCTCGGAATGCATGACCTTGCGTCCATGAAGGTCAAGACGGTAATCGAGGCGATGGGACTAAAAGGAGTTAAGACAGCGCTCGACCTCGGCGGCGGGCCGGGGACATACAGTATGGAAATGGCGAAGAACGGTATAAACGTTACACTCTTCGACAGGCCGGAGACCATCGAGATCGCGAAGAAACTCATCGGCAAAATCCCCCTTAATCCCCCTTTGCCAAAAAGGGAAAATTCCACTCTGTCAAGAAGGGCCAGGGATGTGTCCCCCACTTTGAAAAAGGGGGGTCAGGTGGGATTTTTCAACAATATCAATTTCCTTCGCGGTGATTTCAACACCGACGATATCGGCGGGGAGTATGACCTGATATTCGCAAGCCAGATACTGCATTCAAATTCAGAGAAGGACAATATCCTCCTTATGAAAAAATGCAAAAAGGCCCTGAACAGCGGCGGAAGGGTCGTTATCCAGGAATTTCCGATCTCCAATGACCTGACACGGCCCGCAAACGGTTCGCTCTTTTCGGTAAACATGCTTGTAAACACCGAAGGCGGAAGATGTTATTCGACGGATGAAATGAAGGGATGGCTGTTGAAGGCGGGAATGAAGGGTATAAGAAAGAAGATGGTAGAGGATTCAGTGTTGATAAGCGCAGTAAAATAATGCAGTGACGAGTAACAGGTGACCCGATAATTTAAAAAACTAGTACCCGTCACCCGTTACTTGTCACTTGTTACTTTTGTTAAAATGACCATCCGCGAACAGACAGAAGAGATTGAAAGAAAAATCCTCCATCCTCACGCCTGCCTGAGCTCGCAGAGCAGGGGAAGGCTCAGGAAGGAGAAGGAGGATGACATACGGACCTGCTTTCAGCGGGACAGGGACAGGATCATCCATTCAAAGGCCTTCAGGAGACTGAAGCATAAGACACAGGTCTTCCTCGCGCCCAAGGGTGACCACTACCGGACCAGGCTGACGCATACGCTGGAGGTCTCGCAGATCGCAAGGACCATCGCCCGCGCCCTCCGGTTAAACGAAGACCTTACCGAGGCAATCGCCATCGGACACGACCTGGGTCATACGCCTTTCGGTCATGCCGGAGAAGACATCCTGCGCGAAATCTACCCCGGCGGGTTCAAGCATTACGAGCAGAGCCTCAGGGTCGTCGATGTGCTTGAGAGAAACGGGCAGGGGCTTAACCTGACGCATGAAGTCCGGGAAGGCATCGTAAAACACTCAAAGGGCAAAGGCGAAATTTTCTCCTCAACAATCCGCAGCGATACGCTTGAAGGTCAGATCGTCAGGGTTTCGGATGTAATCGCATACGTGAACCATGACATTGATGATTCCCTGCGCGCCGGCGTCCTTAAGCGTTCCGGAATCCCCTCGGAATTTTTCAGGACGGGCGAGAGGAATTCAAAGCGGATCGGCGCCATGGTGAGGGATGTGATACAAACCTCCTCTGAGACCGGGCTGAAGGAAGTCACCATGAGTGATTCCATGAAGGAAACCACTTCATCTCTGAGGGACTTCCTCTATAAAAACGTATATGAGAGCGGTATATCCAAAGAGGAGTTCAAAAAGGCCCGCAAGATACTCCTCGACCTCTACAATTATTATATGGAACATACCGATGAGGTGTTTAAGGAATTCCCCAAGGAATCCATTGACCGCAAGGATAGGCTGGTATGCGATTTTATAGCGGGGATGACGGACCGGTTCGCGCTCATTATGTATGAAAAAATTTTCCTTCCCCAGCCCTGGCTGGTGTTTTAACAAGAATAATGCACAATACTAAGGGATTTCATCCCCTGCCCCTTTTTATGATTTGTTTGCATAAATTATCAGAATAAAATATAATTTTTACTGTACCGTTTCCTTGACAATGAAGATATGTCCTTTTATAATTTAAGAAAATCAACAGGGGGTTATATATGACTAAGGCGGATTTGGCGGACAAGCTGTACGAGAAGATCGGTCTTCCCAAAAAGGAGGCAGCCGCGATCGTTGAAACTCTTTTTGAATCCATGAAGAGCATTCTTGCGGACGGCGAGTCCATCAAGATAACCGGATTCGGGACCTTTCTTGTCAGGAAAAAGGGTTCCCGCAGAGGGAGAAACCCCAAGACAGGCTCGGAGCTTGAAATAGAACAGAGACGGGTCGTTACCTTTAAACCCAGCCTTCAGTTCAAAGATGTTGTTGAAAAGGTATAACATCCGATGGGGGCTTTATCCCGAAAGAACCTCAGCTCCGACAGACTCTTTTATAAAATCGGCGAAATCAGTGAGCTGGCGGATTTAGAGCCGTATGTATTAAGATACTGGGAAACCGAGTTTCCATTCCTTAAGCCCAGGAAAAACAAGACGGGGCAGAGAGTTTATACACGGAAGGACCTTGAGACGGTCCTCCAGATCAAGGACCTCCTCTACAAGGAAAGGTACACTATAGCCGGCGTCAGGAAGAAATTCGGGGAGAGTGCTCCAAAGAAAAACAGTGTCTCGATCCGGACAATCCAGGACGTCAGACGGAAGTTGAAGGAGATACTGAATATATTAAAATAGGGTTCAAGGTGTCAAGGGTCCAAGGGGTCAAGTGATGCTGCTCCCCTCGGACCCTCGAACCCTTGAACCCTTGAACCCTTTTTAAATGTACGGGGCGTAGCGCAGCCTGGTTTAGCGCACTCGCTTGGGGTGCGAGAGGTCGGCCGTTCGAATCGGCTCGCCCCGACCATTTTTCCCCTTTTTTTTCATGAAGTTATAAATAGACTCTACTGTAAAATCGCTTTTATGGGACTTTTATTTAAGATAACTTGGTGAATTTACTGCGGAGATAACAGTTACGATTGATAAATCCCATCTACGAGTTCCGGATACTTGCCTTTTCTTTTTTTCCATGTAGGCTTCCAAATTAGAACTTCCCGGAATTTCGGGTAGATATTTCTTTTCTTTTTCTTTGCCTGCTTCATGTTGAATAGAGGCAGCGACGCCGGATGCATCTTCTCGACGGGAGAAGTCCCCCGCTCAAACGTCCGAGACGTTTCGCAGCCTCGATATATTATAACTTTCCCCTTGACTCAAGATAACGCAAGATGAGCACTTCAATAAGTTCGTTTCTGTTGTTGAATTCCTTGTCTCTTGCAAGTGCCTCGTCCAGGAGCCTCAGAAGATCCGGATTAATCCGAAGACTAATCGTCTTAGATTTTCCGGTCAAAATTTTCTTTAGATGTTCAGCTTTCATGTTCTACAAAAAGTATAGCAGGAACGTATTGACAAAAGGAAGATATTTATTTAAACTGTATATACAATTTGCAGTACACGAAAAAGAAAGGGGAACGAAAATGAAAAAGGCAATAGGTTATGTCAGAGTTTCTACCATAGAGCAAGCCACGGAAGGAATATCGCTCGATAATCAAAAAGCAAAAATCAGGGCGTATTGCGAAATTCAAGACCTGGACCTTGTGGAGATCATCGAGGATGCAGGGAAGAGCGGAAAGAGTCTCAACCGAGATGGTATTCAGGGCCTTCTATCCTGGGTGAAGAGTAAAGGAATACAGGCCATTATTGTGTATAAGCTCGATAGGCTTTCCCGGAAGGTCATTGATACTCTTACCCTGATAGAATCTATTGAAAGGTCAGGGATCACGTTTCACAGCCTTAATGAGAAAATTGATACCGGAACGGCAATGGGAAGATTCTTTCTGAATATTACGGCATCCCTGGCGCAAATGGAACGCGATCTGATTTCAGAGAGGACGAAAGATGCACTCCAGATGAAGATAGCAAACAATGAAAGGGCCGGACAGATACCCTTCGGATGGAGACTGTCACCTGATGGATATACTCTTGTAGCTCATAAAAAAGAACAGGACGCGATACGCTTAATACAGGGGCTCAATAATAAGGGATACTCTTTTCGTTCAATATGCGCTGAATTAGAGAGCCAAGGACATATGCCGCAAGGGCGGTACTGGCATCCTCAGACAATAAAAAACATTTTAAAGAAGGCCGCATAAACATTCAAAGTGTCAATCACCGACCGGTGATTGACGGAAAGGAAAAAGGATATGGCTTTAAAATTAATACAATCAAACTTACCTGTGTCGCAAATAGACATATTTGATGGGCTTGATATCGATTTAAGTTTCAGTTTGAATGTGGTAGAGATGATATTAGCTCTGGAGGAAGCAGCGGAAAAAACTCAATATGAATGGGTGTTATTTGAGACAAAGCGCAAATTAGAACATGCTCAGGAATTGCTTAAAATGCTGTGGAATGAGAAGGGGAAGGAAAATACTCTGGGAGGGGAGCAAACCCACCTCAGTCAGCCCTGAGCAGTTGACCCCACTTGCCAGCATCGCCCCAGATGATGCAAATACTCAGGTGAGCGATGATAGGCGCACGGGCCAGAGCATATAATGCCATTAGGCTACATAACGGGAAATGCTCTGGGAGGGGAGCTACCCCCCCCCCGCCTCAGCCAGCCCCACTTGCCGACACCAGCCCCAATAACGCTCAGGAAGACGGTGCTTGGCGCTCGGGCCAGAGCATATACTTATATGCCATCAGGCTACATAACGGAAAATGCCCTGGGAGGGGCGCAGACCCTCAGCCAACCCTGATCCAGTCGGCCCCACTTGCATACACCAGCCCCGATAAAGATCAGGAGGGCGGTGCTTGGCGCACGGGCCAGAGCTTTACAGGCGGGCTCCTGATGGTACATTTTAAATGTACCACATCTCAGCTTGAATTTCATGTTAACACCTTCACATATGAGAACATAGAGACCCTATGAACTTCATCTTATTGACATCCCGTATCCCATAGAATACACTAATGTAAGACATGATAGAGATTCGTCAGACCGATATATATGCTGAATGGTTTAGCCGCCTTCGTGACCGACAAGCTCGTGCACGTATCGATGCGCGTATCCGTCGTTTGTCGCTGGGCAATCCGGGCGATGTTAAGCCTGTAGGTGAAGGCGTCTCGGAACTGCGGATCGCCTACGGTCCCGGCTACAGAATTTATTATAAGCAGAGGGGCAAAGAACTGGTAATCCTGTTGGCGGGCGGAGACAAGCGCACGCAGGATAAAGACATCAAAACCGCGCTGCAATTGGCGCAGAGTATTTAGGAGGCTAAAATGGCACGCAGAAAAATTAAAACTATCCCCTGGGATGCAGCGGAGCATTTAAAGACCGAAGAAGATATGGCCGCTTATCTTGAGGCTGCTATCGAGGAGGGAGATCCCGCCTTGATAGCAGCGGCAATCGGAGACATTGCCCGCGCCAAGGGTATGGCCTTGATAGCCCGTAAGACAGGGCTCGGACGCGAGAGCTTGTACAAGGCCCTTTCGCCTGAAGGCAATCCGGAGTTTGCAACGGTGATGAAGGTAGTCCGGGCGCTGGGCCTCAAATTCCATGTCAAGGCTGCATAACTTTTATGTAAGATATTAACGCTCTTCTCAACTGAGAGAGGATAGGTACTATATTGTGAAAAAGAAAAAGGGAAAGAAAGATAACTTAAAACTAACTAAATTCGAGCGGTTAAGATATGTATATAGAAGTGATAAATTTCTTAGAGACTTCGAAGAACTGGAACGCCTTGATGATGATGAAGAACTTTTTAGAATAAAATGGGGAATAGATATGCCTTTTCTACTTCCGCCGAAGGAGTTTAAAGAATATGAGCAACAATATTCTAAAAATCTATCACCTCTATTTGAAAATCATCCTGTTAGTATTTTAAGTACTAAGAATGTGAAGTTGAAAGAGAAACCGAAACTTACATCGAAAGGGTGGAAAATCGTCAATGATGAAATTGATTTCACACCATTACTTAAGGATGGGAGATTTATAGATCTAAGAATCGATCTAACGGCCGATAAAGGCGAAGTGGCCAAAGGTATAAATTTCTTTTATGAATTCTTCGGGAAATATGTAAATAAACCGAAAGGAAGAAAAAGCAAACAATCATATGATCCCCTTGAGATTTTTGACTTAATGAAACAGGACGGAATGACCCTCCAAAAAATTACAAACGATAAGACAAAAATTCCGGGGTCTCCCTCAAATCCACCTAAGAATCTAAATGATATCGACAGAAGAAGGCTAATAAGTGCATATGAAGGTATTCGCTCCGTATACAATAAAGCCCGTGAAACGATACGGCAAATAGAAGAAGCTGCAAAGCAAAATTAAGCAATCAGAGCTGGCCTGGGAAAAACTGGACCACCTCTATCTACCCTTCCGGATAAATTAGCCATTCTATTAAATTCCATCCTCTAAAAACAGAAACAAGCTTTTCCTCTTTTCCTGTCTATCTGTAATTTGCTTCCTTCTGGTTTAATTCGTTGACTGATATTTCAGTCAAAAACGAAAAAGCTTAAGAGAAGGAGCACGAATGGAAAAAAGAATATTTTCAGATCCCACAATCCCCGCATTCTTTGAAGCATCAAAAAAACCTTTCAAAATAATCCCAGAGAAAAGTCAGAACGGACAGGTCGTATTTATTGTTGAAGGCGAAGATATAGATAAGGCGCTCTCGGAATTGTATAGCAATGTGAGTATTAATGTCCTCGATTATATCAAGGCCCTCAAAGGGCTCAGATCCAGTATATTTGCACTGAAATCAATAAGACAGTTGCATGGAGGTGTTTAAATGGCAGAATGCATCGAGAAGTTAATAAAAGAATTTCAGGGAATACTTTCAAGAAAAGAGATTCTTGAGATCAGAGACAAGATTGAATCCCGCGTTGAAAATCCGAATTACAGATATCGCCATATGACCGACAAGGAATATGACGCCTTCAAAGAGAGTGTCAGGGGTATGACGAAGAGGGAATTGACAGAGAAACATGCTGAAATGGTTTTTAAAGAAAGTCTCCACGAAAAACAGGAAACCCTGAGAAGGATATATTTACAGGTTGAACGCACTGACTTGCTGATTGAGCGCATAACGGAAGAGGGTCAGGAAACAGACAAAAAAGGAAGGCCCGTCGGACACGTCAATGCGCTGATCCGGTTGCTTGTCGGAGATGTTGTAAGCGCCGGTAAAAAAGAAGCCAAAAATGGCGGAAGTGGCGCAAGCCATTTTAGGCATATCAATTAAACCTTCCTGAAAGCAATCCCGCCGGATCATTTTAATCAAAAGCAAAATAATCGGATACTATGATTACCT
>JACRHD010000025.1 GCA_016234115.1 Nitrospirota bacterium | reverse complement strand
TCGTTATCATTATCGAACCGCTATCTACTTTCACTGCGGCGGTCTGGATTTATTCCCGAAACCACCGACCGATCCAATACTAAAATTCAGGTCCTTCTGACACAATATGTTGGGGCTACCCATGAGAAAGTCTGATGCGGCTTACAAATAAAAATTACACGGAGGACATTATCCCATCCATTTCCCGAAACATCCACAATGAAGCATGAAGAGAGTTTTGGCGTGAGTCATCAAATACCGCACGGGGCGGGATGGTGAGGGAGAAGAATGGAAAAGAAAACACACCCCTTAATCCCCTCTCAAGAGGGGAAATCGCGGGGGACGTCATCCTTTTTCAAAGGGGACGTTGTAGGGTCCTGGTTTCCTTTGTCATTGTTTTCAGGCAAACATCAGCAACGACATTACGTGCCGCAGGGTGATGAAGACGGATAAAGGCATTGCAAAACTGAATTCCCCTCTTGAGAGGGGTGCAGGGGTGTGTTGATTATGCAAATACTACCATACAATCCAGACCTAAAGGAAAAGGCACGGCAACTAAGAAGTAACAGCACAAAAGCGGAAATAGAACTCTGGGTGTTTCTAAAAGGCAGACAGATGATGGGATATGATTTCCATAGACAAAAACCAATTGATAATTTTATTGTAGATTTCTTCTGTAAAGACCTGATGCTTGCAATAGAGCTGGACGGTTATACTCATACCTTTGAAGAAGTTGCGGATAGAGATGAGAGGAAGGAGCAAAGACTGAGAGAGTTGGGCGTAAGGATGATAAGATTTAAAGACGATGATGTGATGAATAATATGGAAGGGGTTTTGTTTGAGATTGAAGAATGGATAAGGAAACACACCCCTTGATCCCCTCTCAAGAGGGGAAATTGGAGAACCCTTGATCCCCTCTCAAGAGGGGAAATTGGAGAACCCTTGATCCCCTCTCAAGAGGGGAAATTGGAGAACCCTTGATCCCCTCTCAAGAGGGGAAGGCGCGATTGATAGCAATGGCAAAAAAGAAAGTTAAACGGAGGAACCCATTCCATCCATCTTCGGCAACATATCCGGCTTAAAAGGCAGCGAGATCAAAGCTCTTGAACGGATATACAGGCGGCGCATCCCTAAGGACAGGCCGGTGACTTCGGAGCTTGCGCGGTACATGGCTGAATGGTCGGGTGCGCTCGGACGCCAGCTTGGTGTGCTTGCGGACAGGGGCGGCAACATCAGTCACGTAATCGTTGGAGACGCAAGGGGCATATTTATACCGGAACTCGACAATTACCCGTTAGGCAGAAAAGTGCTTCGCGGGCTGAGGCTTATTCATACGCATCTCAAGAGCGAGCCTGTCAGCCAGGACGACATTACCGACCTTTCGCTTCTGAGGCTTGACGCCCTCGTCATTATCGGGTTAATAGACGGTCAGCCCGATAATGTTTCACTCGTTCATCTCTATTCTCACGATTCAAAAATATCTCATGAAATAATCGGGCCGTTGCCTTTTCAGAGGCTTGAGAGCTCGTTTGAAGACTTCGACAAAATGCTCCTTTCAATTGAGGAAGGCTTACAGTCCCAGAGGACCGGGTTTGATGTAAAAGACAGGCGTGAGCGCGCCATCCTCGTCAGTGTTTCCACTGGACCGCGGCATGAACAGGAAGAGTCGGTCGAAGAGCTGAAGGAGCTTGCCAGGTCGGGCGATGTGGTTGTGCTTGACGCCGCCCTTCAAAGGCCCAAACAGATCAATCCGAAATTTCTCATGGGTCAGGGGAAAATAAAAGAGCTTGTCATCAATGCATTAAACCGGGGCGCCACCCTGCTCATCTTCGATCAGGATTTGAACCCTTCGCAGATCAAGGCCATCGGCGATCTGACGGAATTAAAGGTCATCGACCGTTCACAGCTTATACTCGATATCTTCGCAAAACGGGCGCACAGCAGGGACGGCAAGGTGCAGGTGGAGCTGGCCCAGCTTAAATACAGGCTGCCGAGGCTCACGGGAAAAGGCACAGCCATGTCGAGACTTATGGGCGGCATCGGCGGCAGGGGGCCGGGTGAAATGAAGCTTGAAGTCGACAGAAGGCGGGTGAGGGACCGGATCACTATTCTGGAAAAAGAGCTTGAATCCCTAAGCCGCGCCAGACAGCAGAGAAAAGCGCGCAGGGTCTCGCTTGGGATACCGATAATATCGATCATAGGATATACGAACGCGGGGAAATCGACCCTCCTCAATAACCTCACCAGGAGCGCGATGGCCGTTGAAGACAAGATGTTTGCAACACTGGACACGGCAAGCCGAAGACTCAGGTTCCCGCGCGAAAGGGACGTCATCATAACCGATACCGTAGGTTTCATCAGGGACCTTCCTAAAGACCTCTTCGCGGCATTCAGGGCCACGCTTGAGGAGCTTGAGGACGCCGACCTCCTCCTTCACGTGGCGGACGTATCGAACCCGAGATTTGATCAGCATATAAAGTCCGTTGAAAAGATACTGAGCGACCTGGGGCTTTCCCAAAAGCCCCAGTTGATGGTCTTCAACAAGGAAGACCTTGTGGATAACGAAGAGGTCGCAAATGTCTGCAAGAGGTACGGTGGGATATCCATCTCGGCGAAGCAGCCGGAGACGTTTCAAAAGCTGCTCGACGCGATAGAGGCCAGGTTCTGGCCAAAAAGATAGGGGCAAGGGTCAGGGGGCAAGGGTCAAGTAAAGACCCTCTCAGCCCGGGCCTCCCTCTGTTTTTTTCCTGTTGTTAACCCTTGACCCATGACCCCTGCCCCTTGACCCTGTTTTCTGGTCGGGGCCGTGGGACTGGCTTTTTACAGGGGAAGGTCCTGGTGTGACTGGATGTGCCCGAGAGGGAGTTTCTATGACCTGTTTTTAAGTAAATTGAGCAGGAAGGTATCGATACCCTCTTTTTTCAAGACTAATGCCTTCCGGACCGGCATCCTCGCGATGCTCATAATCGCGCTTGGGACCCAGGTCTATTTCGCATGGGGCAGTGCGTACAATATTGGTCGCGCCTTTTTGACCGTTCTGACAATAACAACGACTGCCGGTATTATTCTCGGAGCCGTGTTTAAACCAAGGGCGTGGTGCCAGATCTGTCCGATGGGGACATTGGGAAACTGGATTTCAAAGGGGAAGAAGCCGCTTCACGTCAGTGAGCAGTGCAAGGACTGTAAACTGTGCGCAAAGGTATGTCCCATGCAGCTTAAGCCTTATGAAGACAAGGCCGGCACGATGACCGACGGCGACTGCATCAAGTGTTCATCCTGTGTCGCCGCGTGCCCGATAAAGGCCCTCGGTTTTAAGGAAGAGATGAAGAAGGCAGCGTGAATTAACAGGGGATTAGTGGTTGGGGGTTATGGATTGGTGACTGACCCCTAATCCCTACCCCCCGACCCCTTACGGAAGTACTACCGGGCGCGTGAATACATAATCATTGTCTTTCATAGGTGTATGACAGCCGAAGCATTCCTGCACAAAGTCTGCGTCCTTTCCGTAAGGCTTTTGATCAAGGCCGACCCAGCGGGCGAAACCCCATCCGCCTGTTGATGAGTATTTCTTTGCATCCTTTATCATGAATTCCGCGTGGACAAAATCTCCCGGAACAGAGGCAGCGGGCCATCTCTCATGGGTCCTGTTTTTCCATCCAAGTTTCACGAATGTCGTCCCGTCAGGCCAGGGATTGGTCTTCCCCTCTCTCGCGGCCTGTATGGCGATATCATTGCCGAGGATTGCGCGAATGGTGTTGTTGTCCGAACGGTGCGAAGGAGCAAGCAAGCGCCAGTCTTTATACTTTTCAGGTATGTTTATGCCGTTTGGCGCAGGCTGAACTTTCATGTCCTGCGCAACTGTAATGCCTGATAGTGTGAGAATGAGCAGCAATGTCATGAGTGATTTCATATAAACACCTCCTGACTGAAATGATAACAGTCTTACTTCAGTAGTCAAGAGGCGGACGCAATCGAGCAGCAAGTAGTTAGTAGCTGGTAGTTAAGGGAAAGACTTCAAAGGCTATCCCCTTAACTACCAACTACTTGCTACCAACTACTCTTTTCTGATAATACGGTAGTACATGTCCCTTTGGGCCGGCTGAAAGCCCGCCGTCTTTATGGCCCCTATGATATCGCTGATTGTGACCCTGTATTTCACGCCTGCGGCGGCCACGACATTTTCCTCAATCATTGTAGAGCCGAAATCATTGGCCCCGAACCTCAGCGCAACCTGGGCAGGTTTAAGCCCCTGTGTCACCCACGAGGCCTGTAAATTCGGGACATTGTCCAGATAAAGCCGTGAAAGCGCCAGCACCCGCAGGTAGTCGACTGCTGTCGCAGGCGACAGTGACGAGTGACGAGTGACGAGTGACGAGTCCGGTTTTGAATCTTGAATTTTGAATTTTGATTTCTTTGCCCCCTGACCCTTGACCCTTGCCCCTAATTCGGTATTCCCCGGCTGAAAACTCCACGGTATGAATGCTGTAAACCCGCCTGTCCTGTCCTGAAGCTTCCGTATTGCGTCAAGATGCTCGATAATGTCTTCCGGCCCCTCAACGCTTCCGAACATCATAGTTGCCGTTGTCTTCATGCCGATGCAGTGCGCTTTCTCCATAACCTCAAGCCACCGGTCTTTGCCGATCTTTTTGGGGCTGACCTGTTCACGAATTCTGTCTGAAAGTATTTCAGCGCCCCCTCCTGGAATGGAATCAAGCCCTGCCTCTTTCAGGATATGCAGAGTTTTTTTTATGGAAAGCCCCGCCTTGTCCGCCATATAGCAAACCTCAGGGGGCGAGAAGCCGTGGACATGAATTTTGAATCTTTTCTTAATGTCTCTCAACAGCTCAACATAGTAATTGATGTCGATCTTCGGATGCAATCCTCCCTGGATAAGGACCTGCGTGCCGCCTGACGAAACAGTCTCCTTGATCTTGTTGAACAGTTTGCGCTTGCCTAAAACATATGCCTCCGGATGCCCTTCATCCCGGTAAAATGCGCAGAACCTGCACTGGTTGATGCATACGTTGGTATAATTAATGTTCCGGTCGATGATAAAACTGACGATGCCCTCAGGATGGAGTTTCTTCCGCGCCTTGTCCGCCAGCGCGCCGAGGCCCAGCAGGTCGGCGGACTTGAGGAGGGCCAACGCTTCTTTTCTGGTAAGGCGATTAGACTTTTGTCCGGATACGGATTTCATTGATTATTATTTTATACTCTTTGGTCCCCCAAATACATCCGGCGCCGGTTATTGCTTCCCGTTCAGCTCCTCTAACGCGTATCTCACAAGCCCGGACATGTAAGCGGCGCCGACCCTCAATACCTCTTCGTCAAAATCGAACCTCGGGCTGTGAGAAGGGAAATTCTCCCTTCCATGCATGCCTCCGCCGAGCCTTACAAAACAGCCGGGCACTTCCTGCAGGTAATAAGCGAAGTCCTCTCCGCCGAGACTCGGGTGGGGAATTGAAATCGTATTGTCCTTTCCGACGAGTTCCTCAGAGACGCGTCTTGCAAATCCGCAGGCCCGTTCGTCATTGATCACCGGCGGATACCCCGGGATGAGCCGGAATTGTATGTCGGCGCCGTGAAGTGAGGAAAAAGAAGCCGTCATCCTCCTGAGCCTGTCGATCACCTGTGCCCTTATCGCCTCGTCCGTCGTCCTTATGGTGCCTTTTAATTCGGCCTTCTCGGCAATAGCGTTATTCACCGTCCCGGCCCTGATGTAGCCGACCGTAATTACAGCCGGGTAAAGGGGATCGATGTTTCTCGATATTATAGTCTGTATGTCCGTGACGAGCCGGGCGGCAATCAATACGGCGTCTACGGTCTCATGAGGTCGCGCCGCGTGGCCGCCTTTACCGGTAATCCTGATCTCAAAGGCATCGGTATAGGCCGTGTGCGCGCCCGGTTTGATGCCGATTTCTCCGGCAAGATAATGCGTCTCTATGTGTCCGCCGAAGATCATATCAACGCCGCTGAGCGCGCCCTGCTCAATCATGGGCCTCGCCCCGCCCTCCGTTTCTTCAGCGGGCTGGAAAATAAATACCGCGTTTCCCGCCGGAGGGTCCTTTTTCAGGATGGCCGCGGCCCCCAATACAATCGCCACATGACCGTCGTGACCGCAGGCGTGCATCGTACCCCCTGCCTGAGATGAAAACGGAAGTCCCGTTTCTTCGGCCACGGGCAAGGCGTCCATATCTGCCCGCAACGCAACAGTGGGCGCGTCTTTGTCGATAATCAATTCTGCCACGATCCCTGTTTGAGCAATGCCTGTCCTGTGTTTAATGCCGAGTTCATTGAGGGCCCCGGAGATAAGCGCCGCAGTTTTTCCCTCGGCAAAGGCAAGCTCCGGCCGCTGGTGAATGGTCCGCCTGATATTCCTCATCCATTCAAACAGCTCGTCGCTTACAATTTCTACGGCCCTCTTCATGCCCGCGTCTCCTTTTGTCCTTGAAATGATGCCCGTCTATTATAATCAAGAAGATTTTAATAATATAATACAAGGGCGATGAATATTAGAATATACAAATATTTATTACTTGTATACGCATTGACGTCAGGTGTCTTTCTCGGAGGTTTGACCGGTTTTTTAATTATCTACCCGGTGTTGCAGATAGTCTTCGACAGGCTGGGAATCAATTACGGATATGATGAGCCGCGATGGATCAATTACTTGATATATTCAATAGTTGTCCTGACAATCGCGGTCTTCGTTTTCATTAACTGGAGACGGTATCTGCGCCATTTACGCAAAAGGACCCACGGTTTCCCGTGAGTCCCTGATTTGTAGTGGTAGCGGGGAGAGGATTTGAACCTCTGACCTTCGGGTTATGAGCCCGACGAGCTACCAGGCTGCTCCACCCCGCGACATGTTTAACGACATAATTAACATACTTGAGACGGGCCAAAAAGTCAATCGAAGCTGAAAGCGTATTCATTAAGTTACTGGTTTAAACACACCCCTGCACCCCTCTCAAGAGGGGAATAAAGAGTCCCTCCCTAAACCCGTCCGATGCGTGAAGCGGAAGGCAGGATTTATTTCGGGAAGGATTCCCGAAATACGGAAACCGCCTTGAACAATTCATGCTATGATTTATTATATAACTGATATACAAGCCCGTGGGAGGTGCGATGATACGATACAAAGGAGTCAACCATATAGCGCTCGCGACAAATGATATGGACGCCACCATCCGTTTCTGGAGAGACCTGCTCGGTATGAAATTAATCGCGGGGCTCGGGAAAAGGGGAAACAGGCAATATTTTTTCGAATTGTCGGAAGGCTCGATGATAGCGTTTTTCGAGTGGCCGGAGGCCGCGCCTGTGCCTGACAAGGACCCGGGCCGGCCCGCTAAAGGGCCTATCGTCTTCGATCATGTTTGTATGGAGCTTGCGGACAGGGAGCAGTTCTGGCAGTTGAAGGACAGGCTCTCCGCCGCAGGCGTATGGGTCACGGAGGCGATAGACAACGGGTTCATCCACTCCATATTTTCTACCGACCCCAATGGGATACAGATTGAGTTTTGCTATGGAGTCGATAAGTTGAATATCCGTGATAAATTCAGGATGAAAGACCCTTCGCCCTCATCTGTCGCAAAGGAAGGCGCCGGCCCCTTCCCGGACAAATGGCCTGATGTAATTAATCCTGCCCCTGAAAAAGAGCGGAAGGTCTACCCAGGGGAGTTGAGCAGACTGTTTGACGGGGAAGCGTGAGTGTGACCCTTGAAGGGGTTACAACTTAAATCATTAAATCATTTTTCTCTTGACCGCCTCTTTACCGATTCATATAATATCACCAGTCATAGGGACATGGCTTTAGTCGACTCAGCCCGCATTATTCAAATTATAAGAGGAACAACGGTCAGGAATTAATTACCCGTTATCCGTCACTATGACATTACGGGCCGGTTCCTGCTTAATTGAAAAGATCATAAACAGAGGGAAAGGGGGGATAAGGTACGGCGGGCTTCCGGCTGAAGTGAGGAGTTAACAAAAATTTTTCTGAATGAAAAGGAGATTTGCGTATGAGGGGACATCGAATTTCTCTGATTGCAGCAGCCTGTCTGCTGATCCATCTGGTAACAGGCGCGGTTTTAAACGCCGGGATGAAGGACATTGTCTGGAAGGAGGTAAGCGGAGGCATCAGGAATTCCGACCTCCGGAGGGTGGCGGTTGGGTTTGACAGTCAGGAAACCGTCTATGTGGGCTCCGCGACTTCCGTATATAAAACAACCGACGGCGGAAAAACCTGGGAGGAAATCTTATCGTTAATGGGGACGGGAAATACTGTAACCGCGCTTGTGGCGTCTGAAGAGGGAACAGTTCTGGCCGGAACAACAGGAGGGCTGTACAGAAGCGGGGACAGCGGGATACACTGGACAAGGATATTCACGGGAGTCGGGGGGCCGGAAGACTCTGTTTTCTCGGTCGCTGTCGATCCAGGGAAACCGGGGGTGATATTTATCGGCGCCGGTTCAGGGACATACCGGACAGAGAATAACGGGAAGGACTGGGAAAGGGGAAAAGGCATACCAGGGACAATTGTTACATCCATCGCCATAGCGGGGCAGCCGGCGAGGACCCTGTATGCGGCCACAGAGACGGGACTGTACAAAAGCGCAGACTACGGGACCGGCTGGCAGAGGATACTCGGCGTCATAGCTGCCGTAGAAGAAAATGGTGCGCTGATTGAAGAGAAAGAAACAGACGATGAAGAAGCAGGCGCCGGGGCAAGGATGAGAGACGTCGCGGTTGATCCGTCCGACAGCAGCAGGATATACCTCGGAACCTCTAAAGGTCTTTTGATCTCTGAAGACAGCGGCTCCTCATGGAAGGCCGCGGGAGAGGCGGGCCTTCTCAGCCGGGAAATACGGCAGATTACGATGAGCCCCGGTTACGCCGACGGCATATTTGCCTCTACGGAAAAAGGGGCCTTTCAATATCACAGGGCCTCCGACGACTGGAATGAAATTTATGAAGGACTGGGTTCAGACGATGTGAGAGCCCTTGCCTTTTCTCCAGGTCTCCGGCACAGCCACGCGACCCTCTGGGCCGCAACGGGAAAAGGCATATACAAAACCGTCCCAAAAATACAGCCGCATTCACGGGGCGGCGATGTTGACTTTCAGAGTGTGATCTCAAGGTTTGATCATGAACCCACTATAGAGGAAATCCGGGCCGAAGCAGTAGCCTACGCGGAGGTATCGCCAGGGAAAATAGAAAAGTGGAGGAAGGCCGCGGCAAATAAGGCATGGCTGCCGGACCTGTCGTTTTCATACAGTAAGAACAGGTCATGGCAGAAGAGCACATATTTCTACAGCACGAAAGATGAAAAATATACCGATGACGATTTGACTCATGACAGGGACAAAGACTGGTCGGTGTCCGTTACGTGGGAGCTGGGCGATCTTATCTGGAACAATGATCAGACGTCGATAGATTCAAGATCAAAGCTCATGGTCGAGCTCAGGGATGATGTGCTGAATGAGGTCACGAGGCTTTATTTCGAGAGAAGAAGGGTCCAGATCGAAATGCTCCTGTCTCCTCCCGAAGATATTGCGGAGAGGACAAATAAGGAGCTCCGCCTGCAGGAGCTTACCGCCGGCATCGACGCGCTGACAGGCTCCTGTCTTTCAAAGAGACTGGCGCAGCAGCCGGTGGGATTGACAAAGCAGTAAAACGAGCTATAATAAATATGAGAGAACAGTTTGCGATACCCTGGAGCGGAATAAAACCGGAGGACCAAGCAAATTGGTAAGGAGTGGGAGTCGGATGCGGTGAGCAAGCCTTCCGATTGTGATGGGGGAAGGAAGCCTGAAACATCTGCCGAAACTCCAAGATAAAAAGAGCTCCAAGGTTTGACGTCTACCGGGGCGTCGCATCAAAATTTATAGAGCCGTCTGAAGGCAAGTGGTCAGACTGTCAAACGGTGAGCATAAACAGAACGTGTTCACGTTTCAGATGTCCAAGGTAACAGGCCCGAAGATGACTCTATTTTTTTGTCCCTGCACGACCCCAAGGCTGTCGATAAAATGAAACTCGATGTGAAGGAGTATAACGGCGTCCATTGATTGCCTGCCGGAGACCATCCCGCCCTTCGTTTCGACAAGCTCAGGGCCTCAGGGCGACAAACTTGTCGTGGTGTGGGCCCTTCGATAAACTCAGGACAGGCCCTGTCGAAACATGAGCTTCAAGTTATTTTTTGGAAGCGTCTTCGGCGGGCGGTGTCGGTTCCGGTGTTGCCCTGACTTCCTTTTTGCCGCTCTGAGCGACTTTTGCGGTCGCCTCCGCGGTCCAGGGAGAGGCTGGGAATTCGCCCGCAAGCGCCTTGAATCTTTCCTGCGCCTTGGCGGTATCTCCTATGCTCTCGAAATATTTTGCTTCCATGAACAGGGCGGCATCTTTGAAGATCCCGTTTTTGACTTTGGCGAGTTTGCCGAGGGTCTCGAGGGCCTTGTCGGTTTTCCCGGTCTTAAAATATGCGGACGCAAGCTTCTGGTATACGGGATTCAACAGCGTGTATTCCCCGCCGAACTTATCGGCAAACAGTGTATACTGCTTTATGGCATTTTCATAATCGCCTAAATTGTAATGGCTGTTGCCTAAATAAAAAAGGGCGGCAGGCGTCGGCTTTGCTTCAACGGATTTTTTATAGAGCTCAAGCGCCTTTTTCCATCTTTCCGTAGACGGCATGTTATTAAAGGGGGACTCTCCATAATAATAGCGCGCGGCCTCCGTCATAAATTCATACGCTTTCTCGTTCTGTGACGATGAATAATATCTGAAAAACATGACAAGAAGCGCGACCGCGGCAATCACAGAAACAATAGTTATGGCCTGCTTCTGTTTCTTTTTAAGTAAATCCAGCGCATCCAGCGCAGCGGTCTTGACCTCCGGCTCCTGCGACTCCTTCTTTTTGACGGCTCTTTTCTTGATAATCTTTGGCATTTAATCCCTCCCCATTTTATCTGCAAGCTTTTCTGAGTTTTCAATAACCGAACGGATGTCCTCTTCAGCGATCCCGGCGGCGCGCAGGATGGTCCTGGCCCGCTCAAGGGTGATCAGGTCTTCAGGGGCGTGAGAGTCCGTGTTTATTACAAGGGCCGCGCCGGTTTCCCCGGCAATCTTTGCAACATGACCGTTTGATATATTGTGGCCCTTTCTCGACGTTATCTCCAGCATCACGCCGCGCTTCCCCGCCATCAGGGCATCTTCCCTGCTGATCAGGCCGGGATGTGAAATAATGTCCGCTCCCGCCTCGATCCCGGCCCTGTTGGTCCCGGGAGCGACCGGCTCGGCAAGCGTTTCACCGTGCACGACTATTATTTTTGCGCCGAGGGCCCGCGCCTTCCCGACCATCTCTGCAATGAGTTTCGGCGGGACGTGCGTTATCTCAGCGCCCGGGACAAGCGTCAACGGAAAATATGGACGGAGTTTATGTATCGCCCCGGTTATTCTCGGGATCACAAAATCGATATTCGACATATCGACATGGTCCGTAAGCGCCAACGCCCTGTATCCGGCGTTGTATGCCCTTTGTACAAGTTCCGCCGGAAGAAGCACCCCATCGCTTAAAAGGGTATGCATATGCAAATCGATCATAACATTGTAAAATACAGAAACTTGCCGTGAAAAGTAAAGCCTGACTTCCGCAAAAGACGAAACACGAGTATAATAACCGTTATAACTATTAACGAAATACAATCCGCAAAGCAGTTACTAAGGGAGTTCATAAGTGAGGCTCCATAGCTTGTCATTCCCGTGCCTAAAGCACCTACTGTCGGCAGTCCTTAAGCGGGAATCCATGGTTCGACAGGCTCACCATGACAAGCTTGTCACCCTGAGCTTGTCGAAGGGTGGATGCCCGATTAAGCCTGCCCTCGAAGGTCTTAGTCGGGGGAACTTCGGGCATGACGCTGAGTTATGTGTCTTTACTTGTGAACTCCTTAGTAATAAGAACCATCGGACAGGAGATATTTTATGACCGAGATCGGAAAAATCGAGAGGCCCGATGTCGCGGGCTACAGGAACAAAAAGAAGATTTACTTCGTCAGAAACCTGTACCTTCCTAAAAATGCCACCGAGAAGTTCAGGGAAATATTTTACAGGTACTGGCATGAGGCGGAGGAGCATCTGATGAAACTTGAAGCCGCGGGGAAGGTGTCGAAGATTTTCTGCGAAAGCATATACATGAGCGGTGAGGAGTCGCTGAAGGTTTTGGGCGCCATGAACACGCATCTGGAACAGATTGTAAAAAAAAGGACTGACGCCGGAGCGGCCTTCCTCCCTTTGGAAGACGAAGAAATATTCGGGGCCTATATCGACTGGAGCAATTGCCTCATGATCGCGAGGACGCCGAAGGTGCATGAAACAATCCACGGGTTCCTGGATGATACGATCAGGGCGAGGTTTGAGCACATCCGGTCAGTACTCCGGGAAAAAATAGGGGAGGGCGAGACGGGACTGCTCATAATGCGGGAAGAAGACCGGCAGTTGCTCGAACCGCATGATGACATGGAGTTCTTCTTCATTACCCCGCCCGCCTATGACGACCTCCTCAAATACATCCGCGACCGTAATCACATCGGGAAAGAATTCTGGAGAACGTGATGTAGGGGCGGGGTAACCCCGCCCGTACAATAAGGACAAAGATATGAATTGCGCGGAGCCGGCCCTCCCCTCGTGCGCTTAACGTTGGGCCAGTTCAATCAGAAGCCTGAGCGCCTCCAGCGCGGCCTCCTTTTTGTTCTCCTCTCTGTCCCCTTTTAATCTCAGCTCCCGCGAAACGGTTTCACCCTCCCTGCTTGCGGCTATATAAACAAGCCCCTTTTCCTTTCCTTCAAGCGAGTCGGGACCTATATTGCCTGTAGAGGACACGGCGTAATCCGTCTTTGCAAGCAGACGCGTCTTTTCAGCCATCTCCCTTGCGGTTTCTTCACTCACTACCCCGAAGTCCGAGATTGTACTGTCCGAAATGCCGAGTACGTCTCTCTTGATTTTCTCCGAGTAGGAAACAATGCCTGCGTTAAAAAAGATACTTGCGCCAGGGAGGTTTGTAATGTAATGGCTGATCAGCCCGCCTGTGCACGATTCGGCAACGGAAAGCGTCAACCCCTTTTCCCTGAAAAGGCGGTGCACCGCCGCAATTGTCCCGGCTATTTCCTGGGCCGAAGGATTCATGTCGAGTTCCTCTGAAATACAAGGGGCAAGGGGCAGGGGGCAAGGGGCAAGTGAAAGAGTCCGGCTAAGACGTACTCCGGGTGCAAAGGGGAGCAGGCTTGACTTTGCACCTGTAAAGATGCCGACTGGAATTTAAGATATATAATAATCGATATCATAACATCACCACTGTCACAGCCGGCCCGCCCTCTTCTTCATTCCCTTTTCTGAAGCTGTCAACGAGCGGATGGTCCCTCAAATACTCCCTTATCGCTGCGGCAAGTATCCCCGTGCCTATCCCGTGAATTATCCTTACCTGTCTTATCCCCGCCAAAGACGCGTCGTTGAGGTAACGTTCGATAAGGGAAAGCGCCGGGTCTACGCGCTGACCGATAACGATCAATTCACGCTGCACATCAATATCGACGGGTTCTGCAGCAGGGGCGGGACCTTTGGCATGCCCCGCCTGCATCCCGGTATGGTCCTCCGACGGTTCGGACAGGTCACCTGCAGCGACCTCTATCTCCTTCCCCTCGACCGCCACTCTGCATCTTCGTGTCTTCTCGTTTATCGCCCGGACTACGCCGTGCTTCCCGATAGTGCCGACAAACACGCGCTGTCCTTCCCGGACTTCCTTAAGGGCCTGTCTCTTTTCAGGCGCGTACTCTTTACGGGCCGCCGCGATATCCGCAAGCTTTTTATCTATCTCTTTTGCGACCTCTCCGACCTTTGAAGGCTCCGACTGTTTTATTTTTTCAATAAGCTCACGCGCCTCCCTCTTTGTCTTTCTTACAATGTCTTCAGCCTCCCTCAGGGCCTTTGCAAGGGTCTCTTTCTCTTTTGATTTAAGGACCGTGATTTCTTCTTTCAATTTTAAACGCAGACGTTCGGATTCCTGTTTCAGCCCCTCCGCCTCCTTCAGACTGCTTTCAAGCTCCGCAGTCTTGTATCTGAGGTCGGTAATGAGCGATTCGATCCTGCCTCCTTCGTCTCCGACCATCGCCCTGGCCTCTCTGACGACATCAGCGTCGAGTCCGAGCGATTCAGCGATCTCAAACGCATGCGACGTGCCCGGTTCTCCCATGATGAGTCTGTAAGTGGGTCTGTATGATGAAATACCGTTGACGCTCACCTCTTCCATCTCCATTGCCGCGTTTATCATCCCCGGTTCGGAATGGGCGAAGGCCTTGAGCAGGCCGAGGTGGGTCGATACAAGCGTGAGCGCGCCCTGCTGTTTAAGCTTCCTCAAGATCGCGCAGGACAGCGCCCCGCCCTGTTCGGGGTCGGTCCCTGTTCCGAGCTCATCGATAAGGACCAGCGTACTCTCTCCGCCCTGTTTGATTATCTCTGAGATACGTGTAATATGAGCTGAAAAGGTCGAGAGGTTCTGCTCGATGGACTGTTCGTCGCCGATGTCCGCAAGGATATTTTTCAGAAACGGGACCACTGTTGCCGACCCTGCGGGGATGTGCATGCCGGAAAGCGCCATAAGGGTCAAAACGCCGATTGTCTTGAGGGCAACGGTCTTTCCGCCTGCATTCGACCCGCTCATCACCATGCCGGAATGTCCCCTGCCGATTTCAAGGTCCAGGGGGACCAGACTGGCTTCGCGGTTTTCCTTCCTGAGGGTCTTCCACAAAAGGGGATGACGTCCCCCCATTATTGTCATATGGCCCTTTTCATTTATTTCAGGCGGCGACATCTCCATCTGTCTTGAAAATACCGCCATGGACTGCAGGGCATCTACATGGGCGACTATCCTGTAATCTTCTCCGATCTCCCGGAGGTTTTCTCTCAAAAGCCCCGAAAGCCCCCTGAGTATCCTGTACTCCTCGAGTTTCTCTTCCGCCCTGAGAGATTCGAGGTCGTTACCGAGGTTCTGGATTGCGTAGGGCTCCACATATATGGTCTCTCCCGTGTTTGAAATGTCGTGAACAACGCCGGGGACCCGCCCCTTGAAATCCCTCTTCACAGGGATGACCCACCTGCTGTTCCGTTCGGCAAGATAATTATCCTGCAGGTAGGGGGCCAGGTCTTTACGGCCCAATATCTCCTCAAGCAGTCCCTTTATCCTGACCTCGCAGGACTTGATGCTTTTACGTATGTGCGAGAGTTCCGCCGACGCCTCGTCACGTATTTTTCCTTCCCTGTCTATTGCCCTCTCAATCGCCTTTCTGGTCCGGGTATCGGCCGCAAGCCGCGACACAATCGCGCCGAGACCGGGGCAGGAAGGGTTTTCGGCCAATATCTTAAGATTGAACGCGGAATAAAACAGGGGGAGGAAAGACCTCAGCTCAAACGGCTCAAGCACCGCATCCCCGGGCCTGACCTTCTTAAACAGCGGGGAGAGATCGTCGAAATGCTCGATGCCGAAAGCGTATCCTTCGGAAAGAAGCCGCGCGCACTCTGAAACAAGCCCGATCTGCTGCCTTGCTTCTTCGATGCGTTTCAGCGGTCCGGTTTTCTCAACGGCAAGTCTCCCCGGCGCAGTGACAGCGAAAATCGCGGCCATTTCAAGGACCTTGTCGAATTCAAGCACGCGTAAGGTATGGGCGTCCATAGGTTAATTATAGCGGGGAAGGGGGAAATTAGAAAATGGGGGAGATCAGGCTTCGTTACTGATATTCCATTATCCTGCCGGCAACCGCGAAGCTGTTCTCTGAAGGCTCCACCCTGACCACTTCAATCCGCGCCGTCAGCGGCCGGAAACCGTGGCTCTTTGTGTCCAGGGTAAAGATCGCGGTATCCCCCGGAGTGAAGGCCTGGTCGGTTTCAAAGAGGATGCCCGTATGACTGAGGTTTTTACAGAATCCCGAATACTGACCGTTTCCGCCGGACCTTGAATATGTTATGTTCGCATTGATGGTTACGCGCGGATATTTTCTTTTTTCATTAATGTTGAACATATCTTTATCCTCCCTCCCAAGGGAAATGCAAGCGTAACGGATGTACTGTAATATTCTACCATTCTGCAAAATTTTTCTCTGAAAATATTTAATCCCCGATTTGAGCGGCATTGCCTTACTCATCACTGCCGGCAGTGAACGTCTCATCGATCCGGAGGATAATTTCAAGGGTGCCCGGCAGCCTCTGAAATCCGGTCCGGGGGTCATTGAATTCCACCTGCGTCTCCACTACGGCAAGCACCGAACTGGAGCGCAGGACTGTCGTCTCTTCGCCCCCGCGCTCCACCGATTTCCTGAGCACCTGCAGGTTCCTTACATTCAGGATCCTGAGTACGGCGTCACGCGGCACTTCGACGGCAAGTGTGTCCAGCAGCCTGTCTTTATTATAAAAGCCTTCATCGAGGTATTCCGACAGGGTCCCGCTGTTCCATGAGTCGGCTATGTCGCTGATTATTTCCCTGACTTCCTGCATGTCCAGAGGCGGCAGTTCATCAATGACCTCTTTCGGCAGGGATTCCTGTTTCGAGACCTCTGCCTTTTCCTTTGCCGGTTTCAATATCGGGGACCTTTCCCGGAAAGAGCGAGCCTGCAGCTCCGCGCTCTGCATGAACAGGAAGATGAAACATATAATCGATATTGTCGCCCTTTTCATGTCAGCTCCGTTTACCGTCTTTCTCATGGACAATTAGCCGCGCTCGCGCCGCAGTTATATCCGGAGAGTGAAAACACATCGATATTGCCCGCGCTTCCGGACATGGTTGTGGTTATCTGAAAAAAGGTAATTGTCTGAATTCCTCTTCAGGACGATTGTGAGCGCGGAATTGCCGGGCACGGGGTTTGATAAAGTCCGGCTCACTATCGTCCATCCTGTTGCCGCAAAGAAATTTGTAAAGCTGTTAAGTGTCCCGGCGTCGAATGCGTTTTCTGCTCTCAATGCGCCGAGAATTTGGATTTGAAACATCAACATTATCAAAAGACAAACCACAGAGACCACAGAGTTTTTTTCTCCGGGATATCAGGGGCTTATTGCGAAGAGCAACAATTTTTTATAAATACCGGTGTGTGCAGAGTTAAAGGCGCTATTATGGTATTTTTCCTGAATAACAATTACTTTCTCTGTGACATCTGTGGTTAGGTGGTAGATTTGGGATCCCCCCTCTCCTTGACAAGGATGATTATTCTGGTAACATTATTTTATTATTGATCGGGGGCCCGATGGACAGCGCGGTAACCGGCATAAGCCATATGAAAATTCAGGAAAAAGTATCGGAGGTCCTTGAGCGACTGAAGGGAGAATATTCGGACGTCGGCACCGAGCTCACTTTCAGGACCCCTTTTGAGCTACTTGCCGCTACAATCCTGTCCGCCCAAACGACTGATGCGCACGTCAACAAGGTCACAAAGGAGCTGTTCAGTAAATATAAATCCGTAAGGCACTACGCCGAAGCCCCGCTTGAGGAGCTTCAGAAGGACATCAGCTCCGTCAATTTCTACAGGAACAAGGCAAAGAACATCCAGGGCTCCGCAAAGATGATTTTAGAGAAGTTCAACTCTGAAGTCCCCCGCACTATGGAGGAGCTCGTGGAATTGCCCGGCGTGGCAAGGAAGACGGCCAATATAATCCTGTTTAACGCCTTCGGCATAAATGAGGGAGTGGCCGTCGATACTCATGTCAAAAGGGTCGCGTACAGGCTCGGACTCACAAAAAACGAAGACCCGGTCAAGATCGAAAAAGACCTTGTGAGCATAACTCCCCAGGACGAATGGGGGACGCTTTCTCATCTTCTGATATTTCACGGCAGGAGGATTTGCCAGGCAAAGAAGCCGAAACACAGGGAGTGCGTTTTATATGAAATCTGTCCGTCGAGGAATATATAGGGGGAGCACAATGGACATATATGATTACGCCATGAAGATGGAAAAAGACGGTGAAAATTATTACCGGGACCTTGCGCAAAAGACGACGAACGCCGGGCTCAAACGAATACTCACGATGCTGGCCGGCGCCGAGGTGAAGCATTATAATCTGTTTCAGAGCATGAAAAAGAACGAGGGCCTTCCTGACACGGACACGGAGATATTGGCCAATGTGAAAAACGTCTTTATAAAGATGTGGGAGGAAAAAGAGACTTCCGTTGACGTCTCGCAGACGGAGCTCTACAGAAAGGCCCAGGGTATCGAGAAACAGAGCCGGGATTTTTATCTCGCAAAGGCGAATGAGGTGGAGGCGTCAAAGAAGGCGATATTCGTCAGGATTGCCGACGAAGAGAAAAAGCATTACTTTATACTTGAAAATATAATCGACTTTGTCTCGCGTCCTGAGATGTGGCTCGAAAATCCGGAGTGGTATCACCTGGAAGAGTATTAGGGGTCAGGTTCCCTCTTCCCCCCGCGGACCCGCAAACAGCCAGATAATAAACCCCACTATCGGCAGGGCAAGGACGAGCACGATCCAGAAGACCCTGGAGCCTTTGGAGACGCGGCTCTGGGAGATATTGACTATCGCCCATACGTCGGCAATCATGATGAGCAGTCCGAAAAACCCGCCGAATCTGAACATGACATCAAAATAGCGCATCTTCCTGCGAAAGTCAACAGGGCAGAAGCGTCTTCCCTCCCACTCGACGGGGGAGGGTTAGGGTGGGGGTGTTTTGGGGCGCATGATCACCCTCCCCTTAATCCCCTCCGGGAAGATACCTTGCAGTCAGCCATAAACACCGCCGTATCATGTAAAATATCACGTATAATGTTTGTTCGGAATATAAGTATTGACGGCATACTCGTCGAAGGGAGCCGTTTCTCGCCGGGCGGGTTTCTATATGAATCAGACAATGATGTGCCCGGTCTTGAGGCTTCGTTCAGGAACCTCGGGATAATCCATCCGGTCATAGTCTATGACGGAAACACCGGACCGCTTCATCTGATTGACGGGAGAAAGCGCATTCAATATGCGCTCGGCAATCATTTTAAAGAAATCAGCGCTGTAATACTTCCGGAATCAACTCCCTTAACGGACATTGTGACCCTTATACTCGTCAACAGGAAAACCGGGATTGAACAGAGTATCATGACTAAAGTCCGGTTCATCTGTTTTGCAATGGACGCGGGCCTGCCGGAGCCGTGGATATTGGACCACCTCTGCGCCGCCTTTGGGTTCAGACCGTACAGTGATTTTCTGAAGGATTGCCGGAGGATAGACGCCTTGTCAGTTGAATTGAAATTATTCTGCCATGAAAAGAAGTTTTCCCTGAAGCAGATACTTAATCTGACCCATTATCCTGAGGAGATACTTTCGCAGTTGATGGCGTGGAGGGCGGACATCCAGTTGACCGCTTCGATAATGGACGAGATCGCTTCAAACCTGAAAGACCATCTGCGGGCGCAGAATGAAACCTTAGGCGATTTTATGAATGAGGAGGGCCTTGCGGAAATCTTTCAGTCGGCGCTCAGTCCAAGGGACAAGACAGAGAGGCTGCGGGAGCTGGTCCGCAGCAAGAGGTTCCCGATCTTATCAGGGGTGCAGGCAAAGATGGATAAAACGGTTGAGGGCCTGAAGCTCCCGGGGGAAATATCCCTGGACTGGGACAGGACCCTTGAGAACAGGAATGTCGATATCACCGTGCATCTGAAGGACATAAAGAGTTTTGATGTATTGTTGGAAAAGGTGAGCTCGCCTGAAATGAAGAAGGCCGTTGAGAATTTGTTGGATGAACTATAATAAAATGGCTCTACCGGGAAGAGTGTTGTTAAGACAGCGCCGTCATTCCCGTGCCTAAAGCACCTACTGTTGGCAGTCTGTTGAGCGGAAATCCAGGGGCTGTCACGGCATGCATGAAGCGGGGAACAGAATATTAAATAACTGGATTCCCGATAAAGACCTCGGGAATGACGTGCTGAGATTTTCTTTCGTGTCATTGATGAATTAATTTGAAATAAGTTAGATCATGAAATACCACCTTAAATCATCCCCGCACTTTAAGCCCTCTATTGATTACGCTTCCTATCTCAATCCCGAACAGATCGAAGCGGTGACCTCCGGGGAAGGCCCTTCACTTGTTATAGCGGGCGCCGGCTCAGGGAAGACAAGGGTCGTGACCTACAGGGTGGCCTATCTCATGGAAAGCGGAGTATATCCTTCGAGGATAATGCTGCTGACATTCACCAACAGGGCCGCGCGGGAGATGTTGCATCGTGTGGAGCTCCTGATAAAGGGTGAGGCCAGAAGGGTATGGGGAGGGACGTTTCATCACACGGGGAATATTATTCTGCGGCAGCATGGAGCCAGTGTCGGGCTGAACGCCAATTTCACGATCCTCGACAGTGAGGACACGAAAGACCTTATTGATTCGTGTATCGCAGAGCTCAACCTGAGGACGCAGAGCATGTTTCCTAAAAGCAAGATCGTCCTTGAAGTCATTAACCACTCGACCGCGAACGAAAAGCGCATCATCGACGTAATTGGAAATGATTTCCCTTACCTGCTCGTGTTTGCGGAAGAGATAGAGAAGGTCCATCAGTTGTATACAAAAAAGAAGAGGGAGATGAACCTCGTCGACTTTGATGACCTTTTATATTTCTGGAGGAAGGTCCTGCTCGAAGTCCCGGCTGTCAAAGAGAAGCTATCTCAGAAATTCCTCCACATCCTTGTGGATGAGTACCAGGACACCAACAGGATGCAGGCGGAGATAGTCGATCTCATGGCCTCGGCGCACAGGAACCTCATGGTGGTCGGTGACGACGCCCAATCGATTTACTCGTTCCGGGGGGCCTGCTTCGACAACATTATAAACTTCCCCGAAAGATATCCCGACGCGAAGATATATAAACTCACAACCAACTACAGAAGCACTGAAGAAATCCTCTCGCTGGCCAATGAGAGCATTGCCTGCAATAAAAGGCAGTTCCCGAAGGTATTGAATTCCCTTCAACGAAGAGGCCCGCTGCCCGCGATTGTCCCTCTGAAAAACCGCTCGCAGGAGGCGGAGTTTGTCGCCCAGCGGATACTCGACCTGATCGATGAAGGTGTGCCCATGAGGGAGCTTGCGGCGCTGTACAGGTCGCATTACCAGTCGATGGACCTGCAGATGGAGCTGACAAGGCGGCGGATACCGTATGAAGTCCGCTCGGGTTTGCGGTTTTTTGAGCAGGCGCATATAAAGGACGTGATCTCCTACCTGAGGGCCGCGTTAAACCCCATGGATGAGATTTCCTGGACGCGTATACTCAAGCTCAACCCCGGCATCGGCAATATAACCGCGAAGAAAATCTGGGAATGTATCAGGACCTCTGATAAGCCGCTTGAGACGGCGGTGTCCGAAGGGGTCTCCAAGCTCTTTTCAAAGAGGGCGAGGGACAACTGGCAGAGATACAGAAGCAGCATGGAGACCCTGAAAGACGAATCCGTCCTGGCCCACCCGTCAGAGGCGATAAGGGAAATACTCGAAAAGGGTTATATCGCCTATCTGCAAAACAATTACGAAAACTACGAAGACAGGCTTGAGGACATCGAGCAGCTTTCAAATTACTCCGAGCATTTCAAATCCACAAAAGACTTCCTGAGCGACCTCGCCCTGCTGACAAACGTGCAGGCCGAAGACGTGGTCGAGCCGGCAGAGGAGAGCGAGGCAATCGTGCTCTCCACGATTCACAGGGCCAAGGGGCTTGAATGGTCGAGAGTATTTATAATCGGACTTACCGACGGCAGCTTTCCCTCCGCGAAATCCATGGGCAGTCTTGAAGGCGAGGAAGAGGAGCGCAGGGTGTTCTATGTCGCCGTGACAAGGGCCAAGGACGAGCTTTATCTCTGCTATCCCGTCATGGACGACAGATGGCACGACGGCTCCATCGTGAAAAGGCCTTCCCTCTTTCTGCAGGAGCTGCCGGAGAAGGTTTATGAGAGGTGGGAGATTGAGGGGTATTGAATATAAAGTTTGACGGTGAAAGAAAAGGGCAATATAGTATTAGAATTAATGATCAATGGCGCATCTGTTTTATCTGGAAAGACAGAGATGCTTATGAATTAGAAATAATAGATTATCATTAGAGGTGACAGGGACATAAAAAATAATAAGTTGCATCCAGTACATCCCGGTGAAGTGCTTATGGAAGAGTTTCTCAAACCGATGGGGCTGTCTCAAAATAAGCTTGCTTTAAGTATCGGTGTACCAGCTCGACGTATTAACGAAATTGTTCTTGGGAAGCGAAGAATTACGGCAGATACGGCTCTTAGACTGGCAAAGTTTTTCGAAATGTCTGCGGAATTTTGGCTTGGATTACAGTCTCAGTATGATTTAGATGTTACAGCCGATGAGATTGGGAACCGTTTAGAGCTGGAAGTAAGAGCATATTCGAAAGCCGTTTAAGAGTATCAGATACCACATGTAAGGGACATCCCTCTTTCGGCAGGACCGCCCACCCCTACTTTCATTGCTGTGTTATAATTCAACAACGATTTTATGAAAGAACGGTCTCAGCATAGGAGAGACATTTTGGCAAAATCGAAGGTCATGCGATCAAATAAAAAAAGAGAGGCCGCAGCCGTTGCGAAACTCTCTCCGGCAGAGAGGCTCCGGATTGCGTGTGAGCTTTCCGATCTCTGCCGTGATCTGGGGAAGGCAGGGAAAAAGGTGAGGCATGGGACTGCACGAAAGCCTTAAGAAAATTGCCGCTATCATGAACAGGTTTTCGGACCGGGGGGAGATAAAGGGGTATGCCCTCATAGGAGGGCTGTCGGTTTCTGTATGGAAAGCTCCGAGGGGCACTCGTGACATAGACCTTCTGGTATCATTGGACCCGCCTGAACATATCAATAAATTCTGCAAGGCCCTTGAAGCGGAAGGCCTTGATCCTGAGGTCCTTAAAGGGGGTGTCGGTGATCCGGTTCCCTATCTCATAAAATTGTCGCACAAAGGAGTACCTGTGGACATAATCGTCTCGACCAGAAAGTGGGAAGACGAGGCGATATCAAATGCGGCTGCGATTGATTTCCAGGGGGTAAAGATACAAGTCGTTTCCGCGGAATACCTGATTGCCATTAAATTAAAGGCCGGTGGTCCCATGGACCTGCTCGATGCGCATGAGCTGCTGCAAATCGAGGATCTCGATATGGCAAGGGTCGAGTCGCTGGCGAAGAGGCTCAGAGTTGATAAGAGGCTGGTGAAGGTTAAGCGAGGGGGATAGAGGGTGTCCATGCTTGACCTTGTACTTTTTGATTTCATAACTCCTCCCTTCCCCGCCTCCCCAAACAGCGATATAATTGAATCATGACGCTCGCTGTTTCGCGTTGAAGGGGAGGAATCATGAATTGCAAGTCTTTATTACTCATACCGCTTTTCAGTATCGTGCTCCTAACTGCCTGCGGGAACAATGACGACAATGAAGGGGAGAATTCTGTAAATACAATAACGCTTCCTGACGGGTTCCGGCCTGAGGGGGTGGCTATCTCCGGCACGTCGCTGTTTACGGGTTCGATCCCAACCGGCAGGATATTTCGCGCCGATATCAGTACAGGTCTGGGGGAGGTAATTATTGATCCGGGAGCAGCGGGACGCAGCGCCATCGGCATGAAAGTGGACGGCAGGGACCGGCTCTTTGTGGCAGGGGGGCAGACCGGTCAGGCATATGTATATGACGTACAGACGGGGAACGACATCGCGGTGTTCAATCTGGCTTCAGGGACCACGTTCATAAACGACGTAATCGTTACGCCCGATTCCGCCTGGTTTACGGACTCACGTAACCCGGTACTCTACCGTGTGCCGATCGGAGGAGACGGCTCTCTCGGAGCGCAGGAGACGGTCACATCGCTGACGTTGACCGGCGACTTCCTGAACGTAGCGGGCGCGACCAACGCCAACGGGATTGCTGCGACTCCTGACGGAGGTGTTCTTATCATTGTCCAGAGCAACACGGGGAAACTCTTCAAGGTGACCCCGCCAGGCGGATTGGCGCGGGAAATATCTTTGGGAGGAGACAGCTTAGTAAACGGAGACGGGATACTCCTGCAGGACCGGAAACTTTTCGTAGTGCGGAACCGGCTGAACCGGCTCGCTGTGATCGCGCTTTCCGGAGACTTCGAAACAGGCGCGGTGATACTGGAGGTTGCCGACCCCGCCTTTGACGTGCCGACAACAGTGGCAGCCACTGACGGAAGCCTCTACCTGGTCAATGCCCGCTTCGGCATAGCTGATCCCGACACCGCCGGATACTCAGTCGTCCGGATCGACAAGCCTTAAGGTCTGCCGCAAAAGTGAAGGTTTATAAAATCTCCCCTGACTCCTCTTTGCCAAAGAGGGGAACACACACCTCACCCCTCTTGATTGAGGGGAAGAAAATTTCCCCCTTTGTAAAAGGGGGATAAAGGGGGATTTTTGTAACTTATGGTTTTGCCTTCCAGGCTTGTTATTACTTCTTCTTTTTCGAGGGGGCGGGCTTGCCGATCTTCTTTTTCGCGGCGGCAGCCTGGTCGGAATCGGGGTAGTCCTGTATGAGTTTTTCGAGGATTATTTTGCCGGTCTTTTCGTCTTTGAGAGAGTAAAAAGACAGTCCCTGCTTCAGCAGGGCATCGGGGACCTTGGCGCTCCTGGGGTTCTTTTTAAGGAGCTCTTCGTAGGCAAGGATGGCGTCTTCGTAATTTCCATCTTTAAAGTAGCTTTCCGCGATCCAGAACCGCGCATTGTCCGCATATTCATTGTCAGGATAATCTTTCAGGACTGAAGCTAACTTTTCTCTCGCCTCGCCGGTCTTGCCGTCCTTAAATGCCTGGTAGCCTGTCATATAAATATCTTTCACGTCCGGTTTCGGGGTTTCAGCCGGGCCTTCTGCTTTTTCAGGTCCCTGAGTTGCGCTTATGTCTTCGGCAGCCTTGCCTTCCCCGGAGGCTGTATCGGCTTCAGTGGTCTTGCCGGCGTCAGGCCCTTTCAATCCTTCTTCCTGTTTCGCTTCGTCCTGCTTTGCGGAAGGCTCCGCCGTCTCCAGTTGGGACATCTTCTTCTTTAAATCGTCCAGGGCCGTTTCCATGTCCCTGAGCTTCGAGGTCAGTTCTTCTCTTTCAGCTTTCATTTCCGCTGAATTTTTTTCGGAATAGTAACGGGCCTCTTCAAATCGGCCTGTAAGCGTGCGGAATTCCGAAGTGAGCGACTGGAGCTGCAACAGCAGGTCGGAGACGGACTTCGTCGCTGATTCCTGGGCCTTCTGTATCTCCCTGATATCCTTATCAAGCTTTTCACGCTGGAGCTGGAGCTGTTCGGGTGTTTTTTCTTTAATGTTTTTTATCTCTGTTCTCAGTTCATTGATATGCCACTGCATCCGGCCCATGTCGTCCGTTGTGGCGACGCAGCCGGAGAGGATTAAGGAAGAAAGCAGGATGAAAAACAGCGGACGGAGATTGAAATAAATGTTTATGGGTCTTTTAAAAATCATACAAAAAGGATTCAAGGGTTCAAGGGTTCAAGGATTCGAGGGAGCAAGTCAGTATACCCTTGCCCTCGGCCCCTTGGCCCCTCGAACCCTGTTTTTAAAATTTATTGCACAGTGAAGTGCGCGCGCCGGTTTTTCTGCCGGCAGGTCTCGTCCTGCTCCGTGCAAATGGGCTTTTCCTCCCCGTACGTTACCGTAGACATCCTTGAAGACGGGACCCCGAGGGAAGAGAGATAATCCCTTACAGCCTTGGCCCTTCTTTCTCCCAGGGCAAGGTTATATTCATTCGTACCCCTTTCGTCGCAGTGTCCTTCGACAACGAGGCTAAGCGCTTCATTTTTCTTCATATAAGCGGCGATGGTATCCAGTGTGGGGCGGGCGTCCTCACGTATATCGTACTTGTCATAATCGAACAGCACATCCTTGAGGACGGACCGCGCGGCTTCCGTCGCCTCTTCCCGCCGTTTGGCCTCTTCCCGCAATTTCGCCTCCTCGTGCAGTTTCGCCTCTCTCTGCTCAATAGATTCCTTCACGGTCTCTTTTGCCGCCCTGCTGTCGGGCGTCACGGATTCTTTCGTTTCTCCCGGGGTAGTCCCGGCCGGCGGAGGCAATTTTTTCGCGCAGCCAACAGTCAATACCATTAAAAGTACGATAAGTATTTTTTTCATGATACCATCTCCTCCTTATATAAAAAATTAAGATTGATTTAATTTCTATTTAAAAAACGGCGACCACTTCGGCGACATCGCTTTTATATTTTTCGGCGTAATCCTTCTCTGGTCCTCCCCATTGACGCGCATAATATAAATACCACGGCTGCCGTCCCTGTCGGAGTCGAAGGCCAGGAACAGGCCGTCGGGAGAAAACGACGGACCCTCATTGTTTCCGCTGAACGTTATCTGCCTCTGCCCTGTTCCGTCAAATTGTATCACGAAAATCTGATTTTTACCACTCCTTTGACCGACGTATGCAAGCCATTTTCCGTCGGGAGACCACGCAGGGGAGGTATTGTATGAACCTTCAAAGGTCAGCCTTCTTATGCCCCTTCCATTTGAATCCATTAAATAGATCTGGGGAGTGCCGCCCCTGTCCGATACAAAGGCGATATTCATCCCGTCAGGAGAAAAGGAAGGCGAGACGTCGATGCCGAAAGACGCGGTCAGCTTCCTCGGCTTGCCCCCGCTTGTATCCATAACGTATATCTCGGAATTGCCGTCCTGGGATGATGAGAAGGTCACGTCTCCTGACGGCGAGGCGTTTCCCGCAAGGTTCAGACCCTTCGAGGAGAACAGCAGTTTCTCCCGGAACTCCCCGAGATCGAAGAGATATATCTTCCAGCCCCTGTACCTCTCCGAGGAATAAATGAGAAAACGGCTGTCATGGTGCCACGAATGGCTGGAGGTCAGACCGAGAGGGATTACCTTGATTCCGTTATGACCGTCCCAGTCCGTCAAGTGCAGTTCCTTGTTGTCCGGCGAGGCGTATGAAAGGTATGTTATCTTGGTCCTGAAGACGCCTTCTTTTTCCGTTACAATTTTATAGATGTCGTTTGATATCTGGTGCGCTATTGTACGAATGTTTTTTGGCGGGGCGGAATATTGCTTCATAATTATTTCCCTGTTTTCAATCAAATCGTTGAGCGACCAGAGCGCCTTTATTTCTTCAACTGCATCGACCTTAAGCTGCACGGTCATCTCTGCGCCGGGGACGTCCGGCGACACAAAGGAAAATAAGCCGGTCGATTCGAGATCGTTCCTAATGATTCCTTCTATCTCTTTTGCCGCTGAAGGCCCTTCAGAGGTTATGGATATCGGGAGTTTCCGAACAGCAGGGGATGTGATGTCGATGTAAACCTTGGCGTTTGAAACAGTGACAAGTAACAAGTGACAAGCGACGAGTAACGGAAAGAATTTCTTGAATTTTGAATTTTGAATCTTGAATTTCATTTTCATAAATAAAACCTCACCCCTATTTCCATTTCATAAGGAGGGGGCGGCAGCGGACCGGCTTTTGTTACCGCCTTTACAGCCGAGCGGTCAAAGAGGGCGTTGCCCGAGGCCTTTTCGATTTCCTGAGAAATGATCCTGCCGTCCCTGTCGATTTTTATGCTTATGACCGTCTCAAGCCCCGAGGAACCGGAGTCGGGATAGACCCATTCACTCCATATCTTCCGGTAAATCATGGCATAATATGAATCAGGAGCCAATGGCTGCGCCCCGGCAGATTTGCCCGCGCCCCCAGGGGACCTTCCCAGTATCTTCTGTTTTATTACTTCTATATCCCGGGACTTCTTTTCTTCTTTTATGGTTTTCAGTTTCGACAAGGCTGCGATTGAACGTATCCTCTCTATTTCGTTTGATACCCTTTCAGCAGTCTCAATGGACATATCTGCTTTTGGTCCCACAATGCTTCCCGGCCCTTCTGATGCGACCGCCCCTTCTTCTTTTACTTTGGCCGCGGCAGCAGAGGAAGGAGTATGCCTTGCGGGCGCTTCAACAGGCCCGACAAGGTCGACGAAATAGCTCTTGTATTCATTCTCCCTTGTCTTCAGGGGGACGACTATGAGCGTAACCAGGACAAGATGAATTACAGCGGAAGCGATTACGACTGTCTGAAAATTCGGTTCTCTGCCGATATGCGGGGCATACTTCATTTGATACGAGCTTTCGGCTCCGTCACCATCCCTAATTTTTCTATGCCGATCTCACGCAGTTCACCCATGACCGCTACGACAAGTCCGTAAGGGACGTCCTTGTCGGCCTTGAGGAAGACCTCCCTGTTCGGCGTCTTCACCAGATCGGACCTGAGCTTCTCGATGGTCACAGCCGCCTTGTCCACGTACAGTTTGCCGTCTCTTTTAATGGTGATGACGACCCTCTCTGACGGGGCCATCTCCTTGCCCTTTGCCTGGGGGAGATTGACATCTATGCCCTGCTGCAATAAGGGCGCGGTCACCATGAATATGATGAGAAGGACGAGCATCACGTCCACAAAAGGCGTTACGTTGATTTCAGAAAGGGCCCGCCTGCGTCTCTCCATGTTTCCTCGCGAGATAATCGACCAGCTCCCTGGAAAAATCATCTATCATGTCCGTGTTCCTGCGCGTCCTGTTCAGGAAATAATTATACGCCACTACGGCAGGGATTGCAGCGGCCAGCCCGGCTGCGGTCGCTATAAGGGCCTCGGCGATGCCGGGAGCCACCACGGCAAGCGAGGCGGCGCCTATCCGGCCGATGCCCATGAATGAATTCATTATCCCCCAGACGGTCCCGAACAGCCCGATAAAGGGCGCGGTAGAGCCGGTCGTCGCAAGAAAGACGAGATATTTTTCGAGACGGGCCGCCTCCATGGTCGCGACCTTTCTCAGCGTAGTCTTTATTTCATCCATACTTGCGTCCTCTATTGAGTATGCCGCCCTGAACAGGCTGGCCAGGGGACTGACCGTCAATCTCTTTGTGGACTGATAAAGGGCGTCCCACTTCTTTCCCTTTATAAAGGACTCGTAAAATTCATGGGACTCCTTTTCGGCCTTTGAGAGCAGCCTGAATTTAAAGAATATGATCGCCCACGAAAATACGGAAAAGGCAAGCAGTATCAGGAGGACAAATTTTACAACCAGTCCCGCCTTGAAAATTAATGTCAAGACCGTGTCGCCGCTCATATTAAAATACTTCCGGTATCCACAGATTACGCAGAAAGTATTAAACCGCTCTTCATAATAAGTTGCAGGTCATTTGTAAAGCCGCGTAAACTTTGCCCGTCATGCCCGAAGTCTTCAATCGGGCATCCATGGTTCGACAAGCTCGCCATGACAAGCCGTGTCGCCCTGAGCCTGTCGAAGGGTGGATTCCCGCTTATCCCGATTCATCGGGTTGGGAATGACAAACAGTGCGGCTCATTAAGGTTAACGTTTTTTAGGTTATATAATTTAGTTGAAGTTTAAAAGAAAGTCTCCAAAAAGTAAAGCCTTGGAATCAGTCATTTTCCGCTGCGATTTCCCCGTGATTTATAAATTCCACAAATATATTTATTCAGTTATTGACAAAAAATCCCTCCTGTGGTAATTTTACCCGCACTTTGTCTTTCGACGATTCTTCACTTTATTTAATAAGTAGGAGATAAAATGTTAGAACTGAATAAGTGGTTTTTTGCGCAGCTCGCCAATTTCCTGCTGCTGCTGATATTTCTGAATGTAATCCTGTTCAGGCCCCTCCTCCGCCTCTTTAAAGAGAGGGACACCGGAATCAACGGGGCCCTCAATACCGCTAAGGCCCTGGGTCAGGAAAAGGACAATCTGATCACCGGCATTGAAGCAAAACTGGTGGAGGGACGGGCGAAGGCGAAGGCGGTGTTCGAGGGTCTGAGCAAAGAAGGCGCGGAGGCGCAAAAACAGTCGCTTGACTCTGCCCGCAACGAAGCCGCGGAGTTAAACAAAAAGGCGAAGGCGGAGCTTGAGTCCGCGATGGAGAAGGCAAGAATGTCATTGAGATCGGACGTCGAGAATTTTTCAAGACAGATCGTGGAAAAGCTGGTGAAGGCGTGAAAAGAAAATTTCAAATTTCAAATTTCAAATTTCAAATTCTTGCAGCGGCGATTCTGAATTTTGCGTTTGTCGCCCTGGTCTTTGCAGCAGAGGAAGGCGGGGGGCACGGCGCAGAACACGCCGGGTTCACCTGGAAGGACTGGCTCTGGCCTGTAGTAAATTTCCTGGTCCTCGTAGCTGTCCTTGTCTTTGCAGCGCGCAAACCCTTTGCGGAGTTCTTCAAAAACAGGACGGCGCTCATCGAGAAATCCCTCAAGGAAGCGACCGAGGCAAAAGAACTGGCGCTGAAGGCCCTTAACGAAGTAAAGGCCCGGGTCGGGAACACGGACCCTGAAATAGAGGAAATTCTCGCGTCGGCAAGAAAGGCCGGGGAAAAAGAAAAAGAGACTATTATAGCAGAGGGCGAGCAGTTGAAGGAGAAGATATTGGAGCAGGCGAAGGCGAACATCGATTTCGAGCTGCAGAAGGCAAAAGACCAGATCAAGACCGAGGCGGCCATGATGGCGCTTGAACTCGCCGAAAAGCAGATAAAGGAAAAACTGGGACAGAAGGAACAGGAAGCATTGATAGACGGTTATATAAAAAGACTCGAGGCCAAAAATTGAAAAGGAACAGATTTGCCACAGAGGGCGCAGAGAAAAAAATAATACTTTTTCTACTTAACTCTGTGGTCTCTGTGGTTTAAGATTATGAATAAACATCAAATAGGAAAAAAATACAGCAGGGCATTGGTCACCAGCGTCGAACTCTCCACTATACCTTCGGTCATCGGGGAATTTAAGGCCTTCTCAAAAATCATTGACGCGAACAGAAAGCTCAAACTGCTGTTTGCGGGGCAGATATTCTCCGACGATGAAAAAGGCAAGGCGCTGGGCGCGCTGCTGCCGGGCATGAAATTTTCTCCCCAGGCGGAGAAATTTCTGAAGCTCATCGTCATGCAGGGCCACCTTGCGGCGATCAGGGAGATCATTTCAGCGTCGCTCACCGCGTACAACGAAAGGCAGAAGAAGGCCACGGCGGTAGTGATATCTTCCGTGCCTCTTGACAGGAATTACACCGAGAGGCTTAAGGCCGCCCTCAAGTCAATGACACAGAAAGAGATCGATATCGAGAGCCAGGTGGACCCGTCGTTGTTAGGCGGTTTTGTTGTGAAAGTCGGCAGCACCATTTACGATAACAGCGTTAAAGGACAGATCCGCCTCCTGAGAGCGGAATTGATTAAATAACATTAGAGTCATGAGTAAAGAGTTAAGAGTCAGGTAATTTTCTTAAGTCATAACTCTTTACTCTTAACTCTAAAATACGGGGGTGTTTGATGGCAATTACGGAGCTTAAAGCTGAAGAAATAAGCGAGCTGATTAAAAAACAGATCAGCGATTTTGAGAAGCGCGTCGATGTCAGTGAAGTAGGCACGGTCATCAAGGTCGGCGACGGTATCGCAAAGATATACGGCCTTGACAAGTGCATGGCTTCCGAGCTTCTCGAATTTCCCAATAATGTGTTCGGGATGGCGCTCAACCTTGAGACGGATTCCGTCGGCGCCGTTTTATTCGGCGAGGACACGCTTATCAAGGAAGGCGACATAGTAAAGCGCACAGGCAAGATCATGTCGGTGCCCGTCGGCGAAGCCCTGCTCGGAAGAGTTGTCAACGCCATCGGACAGCCTATTGATGGAAAAGGACCGATCAACTCGACGGAGAGCAGGATAGTCGACGTCGTGGCCCCCGGTATCATCGACAGACAGCCGGTCCGCCAGCCCCTTCAGACAGGTCTTATGGCGGTTGACGCGATGATCCCGGTTGGAAGAGGGCAGAGAGAGCTTATCATCGGCGACCGTCAGACAGGTAAAACAGCGATAGGCATCGACGCCATTATCAACCAGAAAGGCGGAGACGTTTTATGTATATATGTCGCAGTCGGGCAGAAGCGCTCCAACGTTGTCCGCGTTGCCAAGAAACTCGAAGAAGAAGGCGCACTGGCGCATACAATCATTGTTTCCGCGACAGCGAGTGAACCCTCTCCTTTGCAGTATATCGCTCCCTATACAGGCTGCGCAATGGGAGAATATTTCAGGGACAAGGGCAAACACGCGCTGATAATATATGACGACCTCAGTAAACAGGCGACTGCATACAGGCAGCTCTCGCTCCTGCTCAGGCGTCCGCCGGGACGTGAGGCCTTCCCCGGAGACGTTTTCTATTTACATTCGAGGCTCCTTGAAAGGGCCGCAAAGCTCTCCGACAAATTGGGCGGCGGCTCCCTTACAGCGCTCCCGATCATCGAGACACAGGCCGGCGACGTTTCCGGTTATATTCCGACAAATGTTATTTCAATCACCGACGGTCAGATATACCTTGAGCCGGAGCTTTTTTACGCCGGCGTCAGACCTGCAGTCAACGTCGGTCTTTCTGTCAGCCGCGTCGGCGGCGCTGCACAGACAAAGGCGATGAAACAGGTTGCCGGGACCCTGAGACTTGACCTCGCGCAGTTCCGGGAAATGGCGGCATTCGCCCAGTTCGGTTCAGACCTCGATAAAGCGACCCTCAAACAGATAGAGAGAGGCAAGAGAATGGTTGAGCTCCTGAAGCAGGGACAGTATGTCCCGATGACCATGCAGGACCAGGTCATCGTCCTGTTCGCCGGCACACAGGGTTACCTCGATGATGTCCCGGTCGAGGCCATTAAGAAGTTCGAAGAGGAATTCGTGAAATTCATGCGCGGAACAAAAGATGATCTCCGTTCGGAGCTTGGGGAGAAAAAGGCGATCGACGACAGCCTGAAGGCCAAATTGGTCCAGGCTATTGAGGAATTCAAGAAAGGATTTCAAGCATAAAGAACAGTAGCAAGTAGTTAGTAGCTAAGTAATTAAGGGAACTACCAGGAAGTCTACTTTTCCCCCCTAACTACTAACTACCAGCTACTAACTACCGATACTTAAAAATTATGGCTACCTTAAGAGACATTAAAAAAAGAATAAAGGCAGTTCAGAATACCCAGAAGATCACCAAGGCCATGAAGATGGTGTCCGCTGCAAAGCTGAGAAAGGTGCAGAACAGGATGCTGGACCTGAGGCCTTATGCGGACAAGATGCATGATGTCCTCATGAGCCTCGCCAAAGGCGCTGACAGGGAATCGCATCCATTGCTCGCATTCAGGCCCAGGAAGACCGTGGAAGTCGTAGTGGTCACTTCCGACAGGGGGCTTTGCGGCGCCTTTAATACAAATATCCTTAAGGCCGCGCAAAAAACTATAGACGGTTACACAAAAGACGGGTTCCATGTTAGCATCAGCACGGTCGGCAAGAAGGCAAGGGATTACTTCAAAAGAAGAGGGGTCGCCGCGCGAAACTCATGGATCGGCATTTCAGGGAACGTAAGCTTTACAAACGCCCAGGAGATTGCCGATGACGTCAAAGAAAATTTTATGAATGAGACAATTGATGAAGTGGTAGTCGTATATAACGCGTTCAAATCCATGGTGGCGCAGACAGTGACAGTGGCGCAGCTTCTCCCGTTGGCCCCGATAGAAGAGGGGAAAGAAGGGGCCGCTCCCGAAACCGCCGACTTTATTTATGAACCTTCCATGGAGGCGATCTTCGACAGGCTTATTCCAAGGAATGTCGATATCCAGATATACAGGGCGCTGCTTGAGAGCTCCGCTGCTGAAGAGGCCGCAAGGATGTCTGCTATGGAGAACGCGACAAAGAGCTGCAGTGAAATGGTAGGCAAACTCACGCTCCAGTTCAACAAGGCCAGGCAGGCCTCGATCACAGGCGAGCTCATGGACATCGTAGGCGGCGTTGAGGCGCTGAAAGGATAGTAGTCAGTAGCGAGTAGTTAGTAGTTAAGGGAGGTCGGCTTTTCCTGTTCCCCTTAACTACTAACTACTAACTACTTGCTACTTATAAATGGAGGTATTGATCATGAATGAAGGTAAAGTTGCACAGGTCATCGGCGCAGTTGTTGATGTTGAATTTGAAGATAAAATGCCTGAAATATTAAACGCACTCAAGATTTCGCAGCCGGGTGACGCTGCAAAAGGCATTCCCGATATCAATATCACGCTTGAGGTCGCGGCCCACCTGGGTGATAACGTGGTGAGGACCGTTGCAATGTCGGCAACCGACGGACTTGTCAGAGGGACCAAGGCTGTTGATACAGGACAACCGATCACCGTTCCCGTCGGGGCAAAGACTTTAGGCAGGATTATGAATGTTATCGGCGATTCTGTGGACCAGTTGGGGCCGATAGAATCAAAGGACAGGCTGCCGATCCACAGGGAATCCCCTCATTTCACCCAGCAGGACACCTCGACCCAGGTCTTCGAGACCGGCGTTAAGGTTTTTGATCTTCTTGTTCCGTTCGTTAAAGGCGGAAAGATGGGTATGTTCGGCGGCGCGGGCGTCGGCAAGACAGTCGTTATCATGGAGATGATCCATAATATTGCCATGGTCCACGGCGGCGTGTCGGTGTTTGCAGGCGTAGGCGAGAGAACGAGAGAAGGGAATGACCTCTATCTTGAAATGAAGGAGGGAGGCGTCCTTGAAAAAACAGCCCTGATTTACGGCCAGATGAATGAGCCGCCCGGAGCAAGGGCCAGGGTCGCGCTGTCGGCGCTTACGGTTGCCGAATACTTCAGAGACGAGGGACAGGACGTTCTTATCTTCCTGGACAATATATTCAGATATACACTGGCGGGCGCGGAGCTTTCAGCGCTTCTTGGAAGAATGCCTTCAGCGGTCGGATACCAGCCTACTCTCGGTACGGACATGGGCGTGCTTCAGGAAAGAATTACATCGACCAACAAAGGCGCTATCACGTCGATGCAGGCGATTTACGTACCTGCCGACGACCTTACCGACCCGGCTGTTGCCACGGCATTTACGCACCTTGATGGAACAGTCGTTCTTTCAAGAGGTATTTCAGAGCTCGGTATTTACCCCGCGGTCGATCCCCTGGATTCAACATCCAGGATTCTCGATCCGCTTATTCTCGGTGAAGAGCACTATAAGGTCGCGAGACAGGTGCAGATGGTCCTGCAGAGATATAAGGAACTTCAGGACATCATTGCCATTCTTGGCATGGAAGAGCTTTCTGAAGACGATAAAATACTGGTCGCGCGCGCAAGGAAGCTTCAGAGGTTCCTCAGCCAGCCCTTCCACGTTGCAGAGACATTTACAGGGACCCCGGGCAAGTATGTGAAACTTGCGGATACTATCAAGGGCTTTAAGGCCGTTGTCGAAGGCCAATACGATGATCTGCCGGAACAGGCATTTTACATGGTCGGCGGCATAGAGGAAGTTGTTGAAAAGGCGAAAAAGCTGGCCGGAGCATAATAAAAGACAAGTGAGAAGTTAAAAGTCAGAAGTGAGAAGTAAAGAAAAAGATTGTTCACTTCTTACTTCCCACTTCCTACTTCTTACTTGCTGATAGGAAGAGGATTATATATGGCAGAAAAACTGAAATTGGATATTGTTACACCTTATGGTCACGTCTTTACTGATGACGTAGACGAGATAGTCGCAGCCGGCAGCGAGGGGGAGTTCGGGGTACTGCCGGACCATGTGCCGTTTCTTACCACCCTCAAGATCGGGATGCTGACCTATAAAAAAGGCGGCCAGACCGGATACTTTTTTGTCGGAGGAGGCTATTCTGAAGTCGGCCCTGACAGAGTTACGATACTTGCCGACAGCGCTGAGAGATCTGATTCCATCGATGTTGAGAGGGCGAAGGCCGCGATGAAAAGGGCGGAGGAAAGACTCAAACAGGCCGAGAAGTTCGACCAGGCCCGCGCAACGTCGGCCCTCGAACGCGCCATCACAAGAATACACGTAGCTGAGAAAAAATAGGGCGTTCATTTTTTATCATATAGGGGCGATCCGGTGGATCGCCCTTTTTGTTTCTTTATTTCCACGTCGCAGGAACGTTTCACGAACCGCCCTTCCGTTATTCCCGATAAGGACAACACATACGCAAAGAAATACTGGGTCATGGATTGCTCTCTTGCGTCTGAAAATATCCTGCTCGCCGCCCACGCCCTCGGCTGCGGCGCGCTATGGACAGCCGTATTCCCGGAGAAGGACAGGATGAATTCCGTCAGGGATATCCTCTCCATTCCGGAAAATATTATCCCATTGAATGTCATACCCGTCGGCGTTCCCGTGAAAAAAGACGAAGCCCCGAAGGACAAGTTTAAGGAAGAGAATATTCATTGGGAGAAATGGTAGGGGTTTATATTCCCCTCTCGGGAGGGGGCAGGGGGTGGGTTCGCTTGTTTCACTGAATGGTTACTCACCAGGTTGCGCTTTCGACAGGCCACGTTTTTATGCTTGAATTCCCCGCCATGCGTTGCTTATGATAGAAGGGCTTTTTAATCTGAGGGGATGAATTATATGAAGGTGCGTGATATTATAAAACTACTTGAATTGGATGGCTGGTATATTGTTGCTACGAAAGGGAGTCACAGACAATACAAGCACTTGATAAAGTCAGGTAGGGTAACAATTGCGGGTCATCCGAATGATGATTTAGCGCCTGGAACTCTAAACAGTATTTTAAAACAGGCGAAATTAAAGGAGGCAAAGTAGATATGCACCGTTTTCTTGTGGTCATCGAAAAAGCCAACGGCAACTATTCAGCATATTCCCCGGACCTGCCGGGATGTATTGCGACTGGCGCAACACGGGAGGAGACAGAACTCAATATGCATGAGGCAGTTAAAATGCATATCCAGGGACTCATCGAAGACAATCTCCCTATCCCCGAATCCACTTCATTTGCCGAATATATAGCAGTGCCTTGAAAGATTCTTAAAGCTTCCCTGCTTCAAAAAATATATTCCTGAAATCCAGTGCGTTAGTTTTTGGTCCAGAGGGAGACATCCCTGAATTTCTATTTTCTCCCGGACATACGCTTCTATCAACATTTCCTGACGCTTAACGAGTCATAAAATCATTCCCTTTTAACGACTTTAATTTGCTATAATTTTGTTAGGGATTCGGCCAAAGAGGAGGTGTGCGATGCCTGCAATTCGATATATTTTGAGTGAGTATGTACAGCAAGCTATGGCTCAGGCTGCGTATGATAAGCTTGAGGACGGGTCCTTTTCCGGTAAGATCCCTTCATGTAAAGGTGTGGTGGCTTTCGGGACCACATTGCGTGAGTGCGAGGATGAATTGCGCTCGACGCTTGAAGACTGGATACTCGTAGGATTAAAACTTGGACATCCTTTGCCGATAATTGCAGGCATTGATTTAAACAAGGAGCCGTCTCGTGAGCCAGTGGACGCCGTGTAAGCGTCGGGACTTCGTTAAAAAGTTACGAGCGCTTGGCTTTGACGGACCGTTCTCCGGAACAAGACATCAGTTCATGGTGTACAAGCAACACCGTTTGACAATCCCTTCAAATGCGGAATATTCCACTCCACAGCTTCGCATGATGATTCGAGAGGTTGAAGATATATTAGGACGCGAAATTAATGCTGATGAATGGAATCGATTCTAAATAAGCGCGGACTGGGAACATCACCTGATTTTGAATCACAAAAAAAAGGAGGGCATCATGCCAAAAATAACCATCGAAAAAAACCTCTTCTGCCTCCCCTGGACGCAGACCATTCTCGGCACTCACCTTGAAGGCAAAGCCAACTTCATGGCTCTTGACTGGTTGACGAGGGTCAATTATGACCCGGCGATGATCGGCATTTGCGTCAACAGGGCGCACGCGTCTGCTTCAGCCATTCTCTCAACAGGTGAATTCAGCATCAATGTCCCTTCTTCGGCAATGGTGGCGATCACGGATTATACGGGAATTGTTTCCGGGAAGAAGGTTGACAAGGCGAAGCTCTTTGATGTCTTTTACGGAGAGCTGAAGTCAGCGCCCATGATTGTAAACTGCCCGGTGAATATGGAATGCAAAGTGTCACAGCGCGTTGAGCTGCCGACCAACTATTTCTTCATAGCCGGGATCATGAACATTTACACCGAAGACAGGTTCCTTACCGACGGCAAACCCGACGTAAAGAAGATTAACCCTTTTGTGCTCACCATGCCCGACAACAGGTATTGGTCGATAGGGGAATCCATCGGTAAGGCATGGCATGAAGGGATTTCAATCCGTGATCGGCTTAAACAGGAGTCGTGAATTCAAAGAGGGACCGCTCATTTATCTGCTTGAAATATTCTTTCTCCAATTGTAATCTATTACAACTTCTTCCCTCTATCAATTGGGACATGGCGGGGGATCATGAACAGAAATGATTTGAAGCAGCTTTCTCTTATCAGGCTCAAAGAAGCAAGGGTATTGTTGAAAAATAAGAACTATGAAGGGGCGTATTACCTTTGCGGATATGTCATCGAGTGCGGGCTGAAGGCCTGTATTTCAGGAAAAACCAAGAGATTTGACTTCCCTGACAAGAAAACTGTCATTGAAAGTTATACCCATGATCTTTCGAGCCTTGTCAAGACAGCAGGGCTTAGCTTAGAATTGGATAAAGAGGTGCGCGATAATGCGGCGTTTGCTACAAACTGGAACATTGTCAAAGACTGGGCAGAAACCAGCCGGTATGAGAAGCACTCCAAAAAAGAAGCGCATGACCTCTTTTACGCAGTCGCAGACGTAAAGCAGGGGGTTTTACGATGGTTAAAACAGCGTTGGTAGAAAAAGACATAGAAGAAGGTAAAAGATTAATAGAAGAGCTGGACAAAACGAAATTTAAGGTCCGGGCCGCTCTATGGTTCTACATGGCCGAATCCGACGAATGGAGACTTTATATTGTCTCTCCTTTTGTGGAAAAGGAAGGGCCGAAAAAAGCATATACCTTTATTCAGTCAGTGCTGGCAAGTATTTCGCAACCTGCCGGGATCACTTTACAGGAGATTTCCGTTTTGAGTCCCTCTAATGACCTGATTAAGATTATCAGGTCCACAATTAAAACAGGCCAGGATATATCCGGTATTCGTGTTACAAAGAACGTTTTTAATAATACCCTTGTTGAAGACGCTTACATTTACAGAATGTTGTAAATTGTATGCCCGTGTGGCACGATGTGAGATTAGTCGGTCAAGCTTCAGTATAATCGACCTGTAGAGACCACAAAAAAGTCTCCGATTTTTAGAATAACCGGAGACCCAAGGCGTGTCCTCCCCTTGATGTTTTCAGGAAAACGATACCTTGTCAAGGATCTTCTTTATGACGTCTTCATCCTCATGGAGAAGCTTCTTCAGTTCGCGGTCGTCAGTCCTGACTATCTCGTTCCTCAATTCCCCTTCAAAGCTCTCAAGGGCGCGTTTTAACATCTCTTTTTCCGCTTCGTTCATCTCTAATACCACCATACTTGCCTCCTTCCCTCCCCGCCGGTCCCCTCTACAAAGAGGTCTGGATTGTGTATATTTCTCTACTTAAATAATATCACGTTGACTGGAGTTGTCAAGGCTCGTTTTCAGGTATCCCGGCAAGGAAAAACTTGTCGGGCCGAAAGGGAAATGCGCCGGAAAGACACGGCATGAAGGGATTTCAGATCAGGTTTGAATAACCGGAGCGGGTCAAACCTTCTCCATAACAGCCGCCGCCAGAAGGGGGAACATTATTTCATGATGGCCTGTAAGGGCATATGAATTGCCTCCTGAAAGGACGGGGCGCCTGAGAACATTTTCACGCGCCCGGTAGTGCTGGATGAAGTCCATGTTCACGGTCGTGAAATTCCTGACATCGTACTTCAGGTTCCTCGTAACCGCTATCGCCTTTAAAAATACCTCCGGCAATATTACCGCGGAGCCGAGGTTAATATAAACGCCGCCTTTGAGGTCCGAGACGACTGAGGACAGGAGTCTGAAATCCTCAAGGCTGCCCTTCCCTATGGCAGCGCCGTCAGCCTCGGGGTGCATGTGTATGATATCGGTGCCTACGGCGACATGTACGGTTGCCGGTATATTTAACCTTGCGGCAGCAGCCAGGATGCTCAACTGTTTAAAGGAAGACGCGCCTTTGAGAATATGCCTGCCGACCGCCCTGCCGATGCCGTACCCTCTCCTTACCCCGTCCCTTATCGCCATGTTCAATTCCCTGCCCGTCTCCTCTGCCATGCCGAATGTGCCCTTGCACAATTCGGTATCAACGTCTTCGGACGTATGCCCCATCAGGCTGAGCTCAAAGTCATGCACTATGCATGCGCCGTTCATGGCCACGGCAGTGATGACTCCGGTTTCCATCAGGTTGATGATTATGGGAGAGAGGCCGACCTTTACCGGATGCGCGCCCATGCCGAGGACCACGGGGCGTTGCTTATTCCGGGCATTTACTATTGCGCTTACCACGGACTTAAAATCTCTCGCGGCGAGGATATCGGGAAGTCCTCCGAGAAAATCCCTGAAACTCCCTCCGCTGAATGGCCTGCCGACCTTATCGAGCCGGACTTTGCTCTTCCTCGTCTTTAATTTACAGGTCCTTACCCTGTCCAGAGATATGGGTTTATAGCTTTTCCCCGGCATGCATGAATATAACGTGAAGGATAGGAATAGTCAAGCTATCAGAACAGGGCAATTCGGCCCCGGCCTGGCGGCTTTCGGCCCTTCAGTGTGTCAGGGTCCCGGCCCTCATCCTGATCAGGACCTCGACAACTTCAGGGTCCAGGTGGGCGCCGGAAATCGAGCGGAGATACTCGATCACTTTGTCTTCCGGCCAGGCGGGTCTGTAGGGCCTGGCATGCGTCAGGGCGTCAAATATATCAACAGGCGCGAATATGCGCGCCGGTATGGGTATCTGCTTACCTTTCAGCCCGGTAGGATATCCGGTCCCGTCCCATTTCTCATGGTGGTAGAACGGGATGGAAATAGCGGGCCTGAGAAATGAAATGGGGGATATGATCTCATACGCGATAACAGGGTGGCGCTTCATGATTTTCCATTCTTCGTCGGTCAATTTGTCGGCCTTCATGAGGATGCTGTCGGGCACGCCTAATTTCCCTATGTCGTGCAGCAGCGCCCCCCGGCGGATGTGCACCAGCTCTTCATCTCTTATCCCCATCTCGCGGGCTATCTCCAGGGTCAATTCGGTAACGCGCTCGGAGTGGCCCTCGGTCTCTTTATCGCGATAATCAAGGGCGCGCGACCAGCCCTCAATGGTGGAGTCATAAGCCATTACAAGTTTCTCATACGTTCGGTGAAGGTCCACTACCATTCCGGCATTGTCTATTGCGACGGCCGCCTGCCCCGCGAGGGTATTGAGGAAATCCATCCATTCCCCGTCCAGCTCCATGGCGGAGCGGTGGTAGATTTCGAGTACGCCCTTGACGCTTCCCCTGGCGACGAGGGGCACGGCCAGATAGACCCTGAATCCTTCCGCCCGGATAAGCGAAGTGGCGGCGACCCCTTCAGGAGGATTGGCGAAGTCCTCAATGACAAAAGGCATGCGCTCTATGGCGGCGCGGCCCGCAAAGCCCTGACCAAGCCGCAGCGATGAGCTCTTGATTATCTCGGTCCTGAAGCCTTTTGCCGCCGCGTATTCGAGATGTTGTGAATCCGCATTCAGAAGGAGCACGCTCGCCGCGTCGACGCGGAGCTGCGTGAGGACCTGCTCAAGCAGGACGTTCAGGGTTATGCTCAGGTCCAGGTTTGAAGAGATGGCCTTATCGATGGTATGGAGTGAATTTATATAATTAAACTGTTTTCTGATCTTCTCTTCGCTCTTTTTCTTGTCGGATATGTCCCTGACGACATGGATCATACCTGTGACCCGGTTGTTGCCGTCCAGGCGGGGCATCGCCCTTATTTCGATATATCTTCCCAGATGGGGTTCGAAGACCTCGAAGGCGGCAGATTTCCCCGTCTTGAGACAATTGCAGCTCGGACAGCCCTGCGGCGGCGCGTCAGTGCCGTGGTAATGTTTAAAGCATTTTGTACCTGGGGCGTCAAGGAAGGGCAGGCCGAGGATCTTTTCCGCGGCCTTGTTTGAGCGGATGATATTGTAGTCGCTGTCATGGATCGTTATCATATCGGTAATAGTGTCAAAGGTATCTCTCCAGTCCTCCATCGCCTCGCGGATCTTTTTGTCCGCAGCTTTCAACTCGGCGGAATTCCTGTGTATGGTTTCAGCCATCAGGTTGAATTCCGTGATCAGTTTGCCGATTTCATCTCCGGAGCGCACAGGAACGGGCTCAGGCTGACCGCTGTTTTTGAACTTTGTCATGGATTGCTGAAGCGCAGTTACGGGATCGATTACGAGGCGGTTGACAAGCATATTGACGGCAATGATGATTATGAGGGTAAGGGCCGCAGAGCTTGCCAGTGCGTTAATCATGTCCCTGAGCAGTTCTTCATTTATGGCCGTAGACGACAGGGTCAGTCTGATAAAGCCTATGGGTATCTCCGGACTTCCCCCGGGGTTGAAGAGGATGGGCGAGTAAAAGTCAAATCCGCCGGAAATTTCTTTATAAAAGGGCTTGACTGAAACTCTGAAGTGGTTTACTGCTTCATTGTCGGGTGGTACTTTCAGGCCTTCGATGGGATAGGAGTCGATTGAGTCCCATATGGTTGAGTATACCTGCGCCAATGTAACATCTTCCGCGCGCACGACATATTCAGCCTTCTTTATGAGATCCAGATTTTCTGCGATAAGTCCTTCTTCAGTGGCGCGCGCAAGAGAATGACTCAGGGCCTCTCCTCTGGCAATCAGCCCTTTTTCGATGCCGAGGTGACGGTCGGCTATGATGAAATATGTCCCGACGGCGCTGGTAAGGATAATTGCCAGCGCGACAGAGAAGGACACTTTTGTTTTTAATGAAGTCTTCCTGTAGCGCGTATGTTGTTTCATCTGACGTCCGAAAGGGATATGGCGCCGTAAGAGCTGATAAGCTCCTGTCCTTTCCTGCTCAACGCAAAGTCAAGAAATTTCCTGGCCTCCGGTTTGGGGTTTTTTGGCAAAAGCAGAAAGAGGGGCCGTTTCAGAGGATATTTATGCTCTGAGATTTTCCCTTTGTCGGGATAAACTCCGTTCACCTTTAATATCTTGACGTCCCGTTTGATCGCGCTGGAGAAGCCGGACGTCGCGAAGCCCCCTGCGGTCTTTTCAACCATCTGATCAACAATGCCTGTTGACGCCAGGAATGTGGCGTTTTGTGTTTTGACGGGCTCTTTACCTTTTAAAATCATTTCCTTGGTAGATGTCTCGACGCCGCTGAGACCATGTCCTTTTTGAGGTCTTGAAATAAAGACCATGACGGGCAAGTCACGGCCTTTGAGTTGGCCCCAGTTGGTTATTCTGCCTTCATATATACCCCTTACCTCCTCAAGAGATATATTGTCGACAGGATTTGATTTATGGACGATAAATACCAGGGCGTCCCAGGCAACCTGAATAAAGTCGATGTCTCCGGGGTCGGCGTCCATCCTGTGTCTGCAGGAAGCCGCGAAATCCACTTTACCGCTCCGCAGGTCTTCTATACCTACGACACTGCCTCCGCTGCGCACGAACATCTTCACCCCTGTAAGTTTCTCATAATCTTCAGCGAGTTCCGTCAGGTACCCCATGTTGCTGACAGAACAGCCGCTTCCCGTAAGGGTCTCCGAATGCGCGGCGGGCATGCCAGCGCTGAATACGGTAAAAAAAATAAATAATAGAATTACAGTCAAGAATCCTGCTTTCATAACCCACCAGTTCGAGTCTGTATAATTATCGGATAATCAGGCATGAAAGTTGAGTCACCCCCATAATTAAGTAGCAAGTAGTTGGTAGTAAGTAGTTAAGGGGGAAACATTCCTGAAGTGTATCCCTTAACTACTAACTACTTTAACTAAACTATTGTCCAAATGAACATGCAAGCCGACTCATTGAAAAGTTGAGTCACCTCCATAATTAAGCAGCAAGTAGTTGGTAGTAAGTAGTTAAGGGGGAAACGTTCCTGAAGTGTATCCCTTAACTACTGACTACTTGCTACTAACTATTTATTTAACTAAACTATTGTCCAAATGAACATGCACGCCGTCTCACTGAAAAACTGGCTGGCCTGTAAAGGCATTGAAATCCCCCGGTTATATCTTGTCGGCGGGACAGTCCGCGATATGTTGCTCGGCAAGCCGGCCAAAGATATCGACCTTGTCTGCAAGGGGGCAAAGGTATTCGCCGGCGCCCTTGCGCGGTGCAAAGACGCGGCACTGATTTCTATGGAAAAAAAGCCGGACGAGCCCTGCTATCGCGTAGTTGACAGGACGGACGGCAATAATTTCCTGGATATCGCGGAGATGAGGGGCATGACGATATTCGAGGACCTCAGTCACAGGGATTTCACGATCAACGCAATCGCCGTTGAAGTGAAGGGGGACGGCTCCCCCGGGCCGGTCCTTGATCCCCTGAATGGCGCTGAGGATATAAGGGACGGGATTATCAGGCAAGCGGGTGACAGGGCCATAGTTTCCGACCCGCTCAGGATTTTACGCGCCGTCCGCATTGCCGCCGCCCTCGGCTTTTCGATAGAAGAGGCGACCCTGAAAGAGATGGCACAGAGGGCCGCCCTGCTGACGAAGGTGTCTTCAGAGCGCATAACAGCGGAGCTGCTGCTCATACTTAATACCGTGCGGAGCGCGGACTTTTTCAGACAGATGGACGGGCTCGGCGTTGTCGAGGTCATCTTCCCGGAAATAAGGGCCTTGAAAGGCTGCGCTCAAAACGGATTTCACCACCTCAATGTATGGGGCCATTCCATGCTCGTTATGGAAAATACCGAGCGCATAATCAACCGTCCCGATGACTATTTCGGGCAATGGAGCGGCAAGGTCGCAGACGTGCTCGACAGTGAAAACCGCCTTCCTCTTTTGAAGCTGACGGCCCTGCTTCATGACACGGGCAAGCCCGCAACCCGCGGGACAAATCCGGATACGGGCCGTATTACTTTTTACGGACACAATGAAGAGGGCGCAAGGACCGTCGGACTTATTTCGGAAAGGCTGAAACTGTCGGGACGGAACAGGGACTTTATGGTCCTTCTGACAGCGGAACACCTGCGCGCGTTCCAGCTCGCCTCCGGGGATGTCAAAGCAAACACCGTGACGAAATGGTTCCGCAAACTCGGGGACGATGCGGTCCCGGCGATCATCCTGAGTATGGCGGACACGATGAGCAGCCTTGGTCCCGATTCGAGCGACTTCATCAGGGAGCGACATATCGACTGGGCAAAAAGGGGCGTAAAGGAATATTTCGAAACCGTCAAGGCGAGGGTCGAGGGCCCTAACCTTGTCACCGGCAATGACCTGATCGCAATGGGCATGGAGCCGGGACCTGAGATGGGACGTATCCTCAAGGAGATAAGGGACGCCCAGGATGCGGGAGAAGTCGGCAGCCGGGAAGAGGCGCTGGAGCTGGCGAAGAAGCTGCTGATTTTCTATAATTGACCATGATAAAGAAACAGGAGATAATACTTTTGACCGCCCTTATCCTCGGGGTCATATCGTTCGGGACCTTTGGATATTCGCTTGTGGAAGGATGGGACCTGTTTGATTCTTTCTACATGACCGTCATTACCCTTACGACCGTCGGGTACATGGAGGTGCATGCGCTGTCAAAGACCGGAAGGGCATTTACCACCGTCCTGATATTGACCGGGGTAGGGACAATGTTATATTCGCTGAGTGTTGGCGCGAAGATACTCCTTGAGGGCGAGATAAGAGAAATTTTAGGGAGGAGAAAATTGAGCAAGAAAATTGAGAAGCTGGATAATCATTACATCGTATGCGGCTACGGCAGGATGGGGAGGATAATATGCAGGGAACTGTCGCAGTACAATGCCCCCTTCGTTATTATTGAAAAAGGACCGGAGGTCTTCTCTTCCCTTGATAAAGACGTCCTGTCGGTGCAGGGAGACGCGACTCAGGACATTGTACTGAAGGAAGCCGGTATTGAGAAGGCGAGAGGGCTGATCTCCGTGCTTTCCACCGACGCGGACAATCTGTATGTCGTGTTGTCCGCAAGGGGGCTCAATCCAAAGCTCCGGATCGTGGCGAGGGCCAGCGATGAGGGGGCGGAACAGAAACTCTTCAGGGCTGGGGCGGACAATGTCGTTTCTCCTTATTTCATCGGAGGACTGAGGATAGCCCATACGATTCTGAAGCCCGCTGTCGTCGATTTCATCGAGTTCGCCACAAAGAGCGGAAATATCGAATTGCAGATGGAGGAGGTCAGGGTAAAGGGGGACTCCTGCATTGTGGACAAGACCCTCGACGAATGCGGGATAAGAAAGGACCTCGGTATTATCGTAGTGGCCATAAAGAGGGAAACAGGGGAGATGGAATTCAATCCGAAGTCTACCAGCGTGATAAGAAAGGGCGATACCCTTGTGGCCATGGGCGAGACGAGACATTTGAAGGCGCTCGAGGAACTGGTGGGCGTCTGACCTTTCCTGTCAGTGTTTTCAGTAGGGCGGGTTTGAAATCCGCCCCTGCCCTGCCTTAACCTCCGGACTCTCCACGTGCCTGGTTGACAACCCGTTTTTTTGCGATACAATTTAAATTAAGAAATCATGGATGTCCGTTTCTCTTACCCTGAGAAAGTTGAAAGAGAGATGGGTATCTAATGATAAAAAACAAATCAAAGAGCTCTCCGCACGGGGAGCAAAGGAGGATTATCATGAAGGGAAAAATATTTGAAAGGATACTGGTCCTGTTGCTGGCGCTTCCGCTTGTGACGCTGTCCTGCGGAGGAGGCGGCGGCGGGGGCAACGACGCAGGAGCAGGCGGCGCGGGACCCAAGGCTGTCGTAAGCACGGGCACGATGACAAAGGGAAGCGTAATTGTTAATGGCGTGAGGTTCAACGCAGCAGGCGCTTCAATTACAATCGATGACAACCCCGGAGCCGAGGCCGGGCTTCACGACGGAATGCAGGTGCACGTAAAAGGGCAAATTAATGATGACGGAGTTACAGGCACGGCTGAGCTGGTAGAGGCCGAGGACTCGCTTCAGGGGGTCGTCAGCGCGAAAGATACGCTTGCCGATCCGCCGACGTTGACGGTCCTTGCCCATAAGGTGATCGTGGATGATCTCACCGTTTTTGCCAACGGAGCAAGTCTTGCCGCCATCAACCCGGGAGACGTAGTGGAAGTGCACGGTCAGGAGGACGTTAACGGCGTGCACGCGACACGCATCGAAGCCGGCGTGCCGAACGAGGCTGAGATGAAGGGAACGATATCCGGCCTGGCCGGCGATACGTTTTCAGTCGGCGGTCAGCAGGTAAATTTTGCCGGAGCAACTATTGATCCTGCGGGAACGGCCCTTAAAGACGGCGATTTTGTCGAGGTTGAAGGTGGCCTGGACGCGGGCGGCGTCCTCGTCGCGACCAAGGTCGAGCTTGAGGACATCGAAGATGTCGAATTCGAGCCAGCCGAGAATGAGGAAGCGGAGGTAGAGGGGTTGGTCATCGGATTCGCCGGGGGAGATACATTTAAAGTCGGAGCAGTCGATGTGGACGCCTCGGGCGCCGATTTCAAGGGCGGCTCGTCTATCGACCTCGCAAACGGAGTGGCCGTTGAAGCCGAGGGCAACATGGTCGGGGGCGTGATCCAGGCGAGGGAGATCAAGTTCAAGCGTGACGCGGTCCGCATGATCACCGATGATATGACCATGGACCTTGCGAACAGGAAGATCACGATGATGGGAAAGGACGTTAAAATCGACGACCTGACCGAAATTGACGCCGATGTTGCAGGCGCATTGCGGGTAGAGGTGCGCGGGTTCGTGGACAAGTCGGGAACAATAATCGCCGATGAGGTCCGGAACGCAGGAAACAGCCAGGGCGGCGACGATGTCCTTCAGTCCGGAGTTGAGGCGGAGACAGGGACCAGCCTCACGATCATGGGCATCAACTGCAACATGGCCGGGGCCGGGATGATGGGTGACGATGACGCGGCCGTCTCTTCGCAGGCCTTCTTTTCAACTGTTACGCCGGCGGCAACCGGCGGCACAATCGTGAAGGTCAGAGGGAAGTTCGACCCCGCGACAAATTCAATGGCAATAACAGAGGCTGAAATCGAGGATTAACGATTGACGGGGTATCAGTCACATAAATAAAAAAAGGGGCCGGAAACGGCCCCTTTTTTGTTATAGCATAGTCGACTTATCCGGCCTTGCCTTCAATGAAGTCACAAAATTTCCTGATTTCACGGGAGAAACTTTTCAGGGTCTTGTCAAAGATCGTCTCCAGACCTTTTCCGTGAAGTCTCTGAATTCCCTTCTGAACCTTTCTATGCTGAACCTCTCCGCATTTTTTCTTATTTCATGAGGATTAAACTTATCTTCTAATTTTATGAATGTGGCTACGGCATTAATTAATGCTTCCGGTGTTTGTTCATGGAAAAAGACGCCGGTAGGCTTTGCCGAAATCGCTGACCGCCGACTCTGTAGGGGCGAACGGCCGTTCGCCCCTGCAAACGGTGCTACCGTTTCCAATACACCGCCTTTTCCATACGCGATAACAGGCGTCCCGCAGGCCTGGGCCTCGACCGGGACAATCCCGAAATCCTCTTCTGCCGCAAAAATAAGCGCCCGCGCCTTCTGCATGTATTTCACCAGTTCGCCGCCTTCCTGATGGCCTAAAAACTCGATATTCTTTTTTGCCGCGCTCCTGACTTTCCCGAAATCGGGGCCATCGCCTATGACGACAAGGGGGAGGCCCAATTGTGAAAAGGCGTCGACAATCAGGTCCATCTTTTTGTAGGGGACCATCCTGGACACGGCAAGAAAGTAGTCTTCTTTTCCGCCGCCCAATTTAAAACTGTCGATATCGACGGGCGGATAGATGACCGTCGCGTCCCTGCCGTACGCGCGTTTTATCCTGTCCCTGATGTAGTGTGAATTGGCAACGAAGTGATCGACCCTTTGCGCGACACTGAAATCCCATTTTCTGATGCGGTCAAGCGTGAATTTCACAAAAGCGCCCTTGAGGCCGGAGTCCAGACCCGTCTCCCTCAGGTACTGGTCGCGCAAGTCCCAGGCGTAGCGCATGGGCGTATGGCAGTAACAGATATGCAGTTGCCCGGGCCTCTTCTTTACGCCCTTTGCCACGGAATGGGAGTTCGAGATGATCAGGTCATGACCCGCAAGGTCAAACCTTCCGACGGCGAGAGGCATCAGCGGCAGGTAATTGCGGTATGCGGTTTTCGCGAAGGGCAGCTTCTGGATAAAAGACGTCCTCGCCTTCTTGTTCAATATGAACCATCGTTCATCTTCAGTCAGAAAGTCGACCTGGCAGAAGAGCTCCGCGTCCGGAAACAAATTAATGATCTGCTCAAGGACGCGCTCGGAGCCCGCGTAATTTACGAGCCATTCATGGATTACGGCGGTCTTCAAAAAAGGGCCTTCAGGGTTTTTCGGCGGGTGAATGTCATTTAGGGATGTTCCCCGTCTTTACAGGGCCCATCCGACATCGGCTCAGCTCCAGGAAGGTGCGCCAGACGTTTGCAAGAAGCGACCTGCATCTTGCCAGCCGGTCCTGCCGGACTTTTTTGTCGATGTAAAAAGCCGTGTACCACTTCAGCACGTCAATGGACAAGAGGACCAGCGTTGCCGCCGAGAGCGAGATAAAGCTGAGGGTGCGATGGTTTTTTCTGAAATAGTAAAGATGACTGCGGCGCACTTCCTGCGCCACCTTAAGGCTTATATTGTGCTTTTTTGCCGCATGCGGGGTCTTGTGAATGATGGAGACGTGCGGGAAATAAAAGACCTTCCAGCCCCTTTTTTTTGCGCGCAGACACCAGTCTACTTCTTCATAATACATAAAAAACCGCTCGTCGAAGCCCCCTACATCCTCAACGACACGCCTGTCAATGGCGATAAAGGCCCCCGTGACCCAGTCGGCCTCATGCGCCGTATCATATCCCGCGAGACAATATTTTCTTTTATGGCAAGGTCTTAACATGTCCGTGACGGTGGACCATAAAGAAGGGAATTTGCCGACGGAAAATTGAAGCGACCCGTCGGGATTCAGGATCCTGCACCCTATGATCCCGGTTTCAGGTCCGGCGCGCTCGCTGTCGAGGAACACTTTCAATCTCTCAAGAGAACGGGGGAGCATCTCCGTATCGCTGTTAAGAAGTATGATATATCTTCCCCGGCTGAGTGTTATGCCCTTATTGCAACCGCCCGCAAATCCAAGATTCGACTCATTGATGATGAGCCTTGTACGGGGGAACTCGTCGCGTACCATCTCCGCGCTTCCGTCCGACGAATTGTTGTCCACTACGACGACCTCGTATATCTCATCCTCCCCTGACCGGTAGATGGAGCGCAGACAATCCTTCAGCAACTCCCTGGTGTTGTAGTTTACTATTACTATGGAAAAATCCATTCCGGTCATTTTGCCGTATAACGACCCCTTACTCTCTCCAGGTGCTTATATATGAGGCCGGTATTGTAATCTGTTTTGCTTAGGACGCTAAGGTGGTCCCCGGTGTCTATATTCCTGAAGCCGTCGCGCAGGATGTCTATCTTTATGAAAGGCATGTTATATTCTGCTATCAGTTTCTTCCAGTAAAAACGGGTGGGGTTGACGCCCAGGGCCGACCTGTTTTTCAGACGGCGCGCAAGTATTTTAAATATATCGGTATAGTTTTCAATCGACATATGGGCCATTTTTATCTGAAGGGTTTTAAACAGGGAGTTCCTGATCCTGATATACGCGTCAGGGACGAATCCTGCTTCGACCAGAAAGCGGGTCAACCCTACTTCATATTTTTCTATGACAGAGGATTTGTCGTTTTCAACAGAGACATTCCGCCAGAAATCCCCGAACGACGCCGACCGGATGACCTTCCTTTTAAAGGCGATAAAATAGCTCTGGATATGGTAGGCCAGATCGGTGTTTTCCGTTATTCCCCAGAAATCGCACTCGCTGTCCCTCATCTTATTGAATACGTCCCCGAGGGGAAAGAGCGGTCCGTAGACGCTGTCGTTGCACAGGACGATCTCATCATATTTATCTTTGTCCAGTACGGACAATCCATGTTTGTAGCTCATGAAATCATGTCCTTCATTTTTTCTGACAATGACCTTTTCACATAAGCCTTCGATTCTTGAGATTTCCTGTTTGCCGGGGTCGGAGGTCGTAACAAAGACGACGCTCACGCAGGCCTCCCTGATATTCTTCAGGAGATAAACGACATAATCGTCTATCCTGCCGTCGACGTCGAAATGGGCGAATACCGCGGCCCTTTGAACAGGGGGACCGTCTAATGGCAGGGTAGAGGTCCTCATGCGGCCTTGCCGTGAAATATCTTCATGCCTTCATGACTTCAGCGTCCTGTCGATTATCTCCGCTATCCGGCGGGACTGGCGCTGCCTGTCGAACTTTTCGATTTCATTGCTGTTGGGACGGAAAAACAGATTGCCGTCAAGACATTTGAGAAACGCGCTGTAGATCGACCCTTCATCAAAATCAAAGACTTCCCCGGTCCCGGTCCGTTTGATTATCCGCTCGGCTTCATTCCCCCTGCAAATACCCATGATGGGTTTTTGCAGGTTCAGATATTCAGGGAGTTTGCTTGATATTACCGAGGTCTCTCCCTCGACCCCGAAAAACAGCAGGTATTTGTATTCCGATGATATTTTTTTAAAGCCGGCGGACTTGTCCATCGGCCCATGGAGGTTTATGACGTCGCCCAGCGCCAGACCGTCAATCAAATCCCTTTCTTCCGATGTATAGCGCCCTATGAAAGACAATTCAAAATTATCCCCGGAGATTTTATTTTCATCCTTCAATCTCCTGACTGCCTTCAGGAGATTCGTGATGCTTCTTTTCCTTGAAAAATTGATGGCCCCGAAATGGACGATCCTGCATTTCGACACCCTGCCGTCTCCGGCTGAGAGAGCGAAATCATCCCTGTCAAAGCCGTTGTGGACCGTGTAAACGTCTTTTTTTTTGTATTTACGACTGAAATACTCCGAGAGGTTTTCCCCGATGGTTATGACGGCGGAGGACTGTTTAACGGTATCTTCCTCGAACCTTGTCATCAGGCGCTTCTGACGGGGATTGAGGTTGAGCACCGGCTCAAAAAGGAACCCGTCACGGAATTCGGAAATCATGGGGACATTATTTTCCCTGCTCAGCCTCAGGCCCAGGGCAAGCCCGTGAACGGGAGGATAAGTGGCGTAAATCAGGGCGGGCTTATGCTTCATTAAAATATCATCGGCGCCTCTAAGCACATTCTCCGTCCAGAAATTATTATTGACGGGGACGAGGCCCGCGACGTAAAGAAGCTTTGAAAAGACCTTGGAAATCCCCTTCCCGGTGAAGAGCGCTGATTTTCTCCACTCCGCGTCAAATCTGTAGATATGGCTTTCATCAGGCAGCCTGCCGTAAAGAGATTGGGTAATAACGATGACCCTGTATCCGCTGCCCGGCAGGTACTTGTAAAGGGAATACGGCCTGCCGACGCCCCCGCTGTTTTCAGGAGGGAAGTGATAGGAGATCATCAGGATGTTTTTCATCGCTGCAGCCCGAATGCCTTCTTCCAGACGCCGAGATTTATAATCTTCCAGATATTGGTCGCGTCGAAGCCGGTGTGGTTTTGCAGGATTACGTCCCAGTCCCGGCAAAGCTGTTTTGTGTCTATAAATCCGTCCAGGTCCGCACCGATATAACCTGAGAGCTCGTCCTTATTATCGTTCAGCCAGCGGTGCTCCGGCGTGGAGAAGCCGAGTTTGTCTTTTCTCAATCTGGTCCTGTCGGGTATTATGCCCTTCATGGATTCGCGCAGGATATACTTGCTCCAGCCGTTGTGTATCTTGTAAACGGAGGGGACCCTGAAAAGGTACTCGATCAGATTAATGTCGTCGGCAAAGGGCGTCCTTGATTCAATGGAAAAGCGCATCGAATTCCTGTCTTCGTACCGCAGGAGGTTCTTGAGATTGGTCCTGCACATCAATTCATGGAGCTCGGCGTTGAGCGACGCCGGTCTGTCGCCGGATGAAGCCGGCCTGTCTTTGTTCGCCTGCCGGAAATCATCATTGAGATATTTGCTGCCGTTTTTCATTCCGTGATATGCTGACTTCAGCTTTTCCCTGATTACCGGAGGCATGACGGATTTTGCAGAGCGTTTCAATAAAGACGCGAGAATGAATTTCATGGTGACCGGAGAATTCTTCAGCCCCTCTTTCTCCCTTAAAAAAGACGCGACGTCGAGGTTCCTCAGCATTTCGAAAAAGAAGGCCGCGTAGTATCCCGTGTATCCCGTGAACAACTCGTCGCCGCCCTGACCGTCCAGCAGGACGGTCACGCCGTTTTCACGCGCGAGTTTCATGACCCTGTATTGCGCGTAGATGCTCGTCGTCCCGAAAGGTATGTCCTGCGAATAGGCCAGGTCTTCAAGGTCATCCATCAGCTCAGAGGACTTCGGGAACACCTGAAACCAGGCGGTCCTGGTTTTGTCCACCACTGTCTTTGCCCAATCGCTCTCATCGATGGCCTTGTCGTCATAGCTTGCGGTAAATACCTTCTGTCTCTCCCCGACCTGCTCGAATTTTTCTCTTTCAAGGAGGCTGTTGATGACGCACACAATGCTTGAGCTGTCTATCCCGCCGCTGAGACACGAGCCGACAGGGACGTCGGAACGGAGCCGGAGCCTGACCGCGTTGAAGATTAGGTCCCTGCAGCCGGCGGAATATTCATTGAAGCCGGCTTCATCAAAAGATCTCCACGCATCGACGTAATCAAGGGTGTAATATCGCCATTTCCTGAAATCATTTTTTGACAGATCGAGCTCAAACGCAAAGGCCGGCGGCAGCTCAAAGACGCCCCTGAAAAAACCCTCCTCCTCATTTTCCTGCAGACCGAGGACGAGGTAATCGAATACGGCGTTTCCGTTGATCTTCTTCTCTATAAAAGGGAGTGAAACCAGGGCCTTTATCTCGGAAGCAAAAACAAAGTAATCCCTGTCCTTATAGTAATAAAAGGGCTTGACGCCGAACCTGTCCCTTGCCCCGAAGAGGATGTTTTTTCTCCTGTCATAAATAACAAAAGACCACATGCCGTTGAATCTGTTGAGGCAGTCTTTGCCCCACATTTCATAGGCGGCAAGAAGGACCTCGGTGTCGGAATGGGTCTTGAAGTCATAGCCGGCCGTTTTCAATTCCGCTTTCAACTCAAGGTAGTTATAAATCTCACCGTTGTAGACAATCCATAAGGTTTTATCACTGTTACACATAGGCTGATGGCCTGCGGGGGAGGGGTCGATGATTGAGAGTCTTCTGTGGGAAAGGAAAAGATTGGCGGGTCTTCTGAAGCTGTCGATATGAGCGTCTTCCACCTTGCTGTCATCTCCGGTGAGATGATGGACTGACCCTGCCTTCAAATCCGCCGCGAGATAGCCTTCGTCATCGGGACCGCGATGCCTTAGCGTGTCGGCCATCCTGCGAATATGGGGATTGCCGGGGAAATTATCTGGAGAAAATATTCCGGCTATGCCGCACATGGTTTATTGCAGAAGCGCCGACGCGATATTTGAAAATTTGACGCAGTTGGTCTCCTGTGTCAATTCACGAGCGGCCCTGTGGGATTGATTTTTATAATATTCAATCTTTCCCTTTGTCAGTTTATTGAGCTCCCGCGCTAAATCTTCAGGGGCGAAGCTTTCGGAGACAATGCCGCAATCATATTTTTTGACAATCCTTGCCATCTCGGGCGATGGAGCGACGGCGAGCGCAAGCCTTGCCTGGATGAATTCGAAGAATTTATTAGGCAGGGCGAATCTGTTGTTGAAGCTGTTGGGGGGGAGCAGGTATAGACCCACGTCATACGAATTAATGGTACTGATTATTTCCCGCATTGGAAGAGGAGGCATAAACCTTATTTTCTTATTGTTCCTGTTCAGGGCCTTCAGGCGTTCGTAGTACCTTCCGTCCGTCGGGACCAGTATCAGATCGAGCCTGAATCTCTCATCCAGGAGGTCCATCATCTTTATCATAAGCTCTATTTTTCGCGATGAAATCGCGCCGCCGTGATGGACCATTTTTATGGTCTCTTCATCAACCTGCGACGGAGTGAGCTCGTGATATTGCGCGGCATTCGTGATTACCTCAGGTCTGACCTGATAGTTTCTATGATATTCGCCGGCAATGCCTTCACATACGGTTATCATGGAGTCCGCCCTTTTAAGATATGTCTTACAGAGGTAGTCGTAATATTTTTGCCTGAAGAGCTTCCAGATCAGCCTGTCCTCAAATTCCCGGGGGGCGTATTCATGGGCATCAAAAAGTACTTTGGCGCTGCCCGCAAGATTCAGGGCAAGCGGCAGGGTTTCGATATCATTCGCTATAATGAGGTCGGCCCTCGTCCCGGACAATTGACGCATTCCCTCGATAACGAGATTTCTTGTCCGATAATAGCTTCCAAAACGACGGGAAAGCAGATTGAACGCTCCCTTTAATTTGCCGGCAAGGCCCTTGGGGGTCATACCGAGCCTGATAAACTTCACGCCGGGCAGTCCCGGGTCCGCCGCTCCGGCGGCGACGACATTGAATTTTTCTCTCAGGAAACGTATCTGCCGGTTGACACGGGGATCGGAATTGAGGTCGGTAAATGAAATAACAAGGATGGTCTTCACAACTTAATGATTAAGCGACAGGCGGAAGATGCTCTTTATGCTTAGAAATGCAACGTTCAATCAAAGGCATATTTTGTCTTGTCCATTCAGTTGTTTTCGACAAACCATCTCTTGCTGACGTGGAAGCTTCGAATCCAAGTTCTCTTTTTGCCTTTTCCGTGCTGCCGAATCTTTTGCCGGAATTGTCCCACGCGCGTTTGGGAAGATATTCAATCCCGGCCCTGTTGCCGACAATTTCATTAATCACGGTCGCAAGCTCCATGATTGAAGTCTCTTTGCCGCTTGCGATGTTGTAAACATCGCCGGGGTTTCCGTTGAGGGCACAAGCGATCAAGCCTCTGCATATGTCATCCACATAAATAAAATCCCTCGTGGCCATACCGTTGTTTTCCACGGGAAGCGGCGTGCCTTTTAATGCCTTATATATGAACGTCGGAGTGACGTTGCGCCATATCGTTGCAGGAGTTCCCCTCCATTTACCTGCTCCCAATATCTCTCCAGGGCCATATACGTTCTGAAACCTTGCGCGAACCGTAGGGAGCTTGTACTGCCTGTGGAAATACACTGAATAGAACTCCCCGATGATTTTCGATATGGAATATGGACTGTCCTGAATCAGGGAGATCGGCGCTTCTTCAGTTGTAGGCTTAGCATCATCAAAGGTCTTTTCCGCAGCGGAACACCCGGCGGACGAGTAGACAAGCTTTTTGATATTTCTAAAATCCCTGACGTGGTTCATCAGCTTCAGCGTTGTCAGCGTATTGTTTTCATGGTCTGCAAGCGGGTCATGGATGGAGCTTTGATTGCCGTGATAGGTGGCCAGGTGGAAGATATAATCGTAACCGTCGTCTAAGCGGCCTAAAATGCCGTCGCCGGTAATGGAGCCTTCGATGAAATCGACCCTCCGGTCTTCAGGCACATTCACACGCTCGGAGGACAAGAGATTGTCCACAACAGTGATCCGGACCTGAGGAGATGATGCGAGAACCATCTTTACGAGATTGCTCCCGACAAAGCCTGCGCCGCCGACAACAAGGACCCGTGATCCGTCAAATGAATGCCTTTGGTCAAGACTCATTTTTTCCCCTCGACAGGTTTTAAGTGGGTATACGTCTGGGTAATTCCGTATTTTTTATACCACTCAATGGTCCTTCTGATACCCTCCTCAAGGGGGGTGGAGACCCTCCAGTCAAAGTCCTTATTTATCTTTGACGGATCAAGCAGAATGGTGAATACGTCATCCGCGCTCCGCTGTCTCTCTTCCACGGGTTTGTCGAGCTTAATGTCGAGGGCCTTTATTGTTGCATCAAATAATTCCTTGATTGAATAATCGGAACCCGAAGAAATATGATAATACCCTTTCTCGCCTCTGCCGTCCAACGCTTTTATTACCACTTCCACAAGGTCGTCTATATAAATAAAATCCCTGCGCGTGTCCATTACAAAACACGGTTTGTTATTTGTAAGCCGATGGTAGAATGTCGGAAGCGGGCCGCTCAGGTTTCTCGGCCCGTAAGCATTGGCAAGTCTGAACGATATGAAATCGAAACCGCCTAATTCAATATACTGCTCGCCGCCGGTCTTGCTTATGGCATAACTGCTGCCGCCTGAATATCCTGCGGAAAACAGCGGGTGTTTCAGTGTGATAGGCTGCTCAAGCGGGTGCAGGCCGTAACACAGGGACGTCTGGAAATAAATAAGTCTTTTGATATTATTTTTCTTCGACGCCTTTACTATATTTACAGTGCCGAGAACATTCGTCAGCGTATCGTCAAACCAGTTTTCAGGGTCTTTATATGATGCGGCGGCATGGACAACCTTGTCAGGGGAAAAATCGTTAAAGGTTTTCTCCACCAGGTCCCTGTCCGCTATTGTGCCTTCGATGACCGTGAGGTTTTTGTGCGGGGTCAAATTGTCCCGCCTGCCTGTCGCATAATTATCAATGACAAGTACATTGTCACCCCTTTCTAAGAGTTTGTCAGTCAGGGTTGAGCCGATAAACCCGGCCCCGCCTGTTATTAGAACTTTCATTAAACCAAGACCTCCTTGTTTAGATATTGTTTATACTTGTGCGCTTTATCGTGGAATTCCTGATGCCACAATTCAAGGGAAAGCAGGCCCCATATTTTCCTGCCGAAATTCGATTCGGATGTAAGATTGTTGAGTATCTCTTTATGATTGAAATATGCCCTGTTCCTTGCCGGCTGCGCGTTAAAGACGTCAAAGACAAATTCTTTCAGCTCGCCTTTTATCCACTCGTTTAACGGCACCGGGAAACCCATCTTGTTTTTTCGGTTTGCGATGATGTCAGGCAGTTCCTGCCTCATCGCATTGGTCAATGCCATCTTCAGGGTGCCATCCTTGAATTTGACGTCTGCCGGCATGGTGGCGGCAAATTCAACAAGGGGATGGTCCAGAAAAGGCACGCGGGATTCAAGCCCGTGCGCCATACTCATACGGTCTTCAACCTGCAAAAGGGCGGGCAGGAGCGTCTTAAAGTCAAAATGGGTCATCCTGTCGAAATAGGATTCCTTATTGACATTGTGCCCATTGAATATCCCCTTGAAGGTTTCAAAGGGAGAATACTCGCCGAGCTCATGCAGGTTGATCTCATTGTGAAGCGTAGGGGCGCGGTTTATCAGGCGATAATATCGCTTGTCCATATCTTCAAACAGGCCTTCCTTCCAGAATTCCTGAAGCATGGGCTTATAGTTCTTCAGGGCCACAAGATTGGGGATTATTGATTCATAGGTGACAACAAATCTGCCGCTGTGCGTGGTCCCGTTGACCGCGGCTTTTATGCACTGCTCGAAGTACGCGACAAGATACCTCGTATAGCCCCCGAATGTCTCGTCCCCGCCCTGCCCTCCAAGGACCACCTTGCGATGTTGCGCGGCAAGCTTTGAAACGTGATATTGCGGGAACGACCCCGGGCCGGCAACGGGATAGTCCAGATGATGGATGACCTTTCTTATGCTGTCGGCAAAGTCCCTGCTGGTTATGGCCGTTTCATGGAGCGTCATGCCTCTCATTTCAGTGAGGGCGCGGGCATACGCGCTCTCATCATACAGCTCCCCGTATAAAAACTTGCCGGTGAAGGCCATAAATTCTTCATCAGGCTTCAATCGGGAAGCGACTGAGGCGACTATGCTTGAGTCCGTGCCTCCGCTGACGTAGGCCCCGACAGGGACGTCGCTGACGATGTGATATTTTACCGAATCTTCGATCAATGCCCTTAATTTGTCCTCAAAATATCTGGGCGTATGATAAAAGTCGAGATTGTAATAGACTTCCCAGTATCGCTCGACCCGCATATTCCCGCCTCTTATTATGAGCCTGTGCGCCGGCTGCAGCTCATTGATACCCTGAAAAAGCGTCTTGCCGTCCAGACAAAACTGAAATACAAGATAATCCTTCAAGGCAGCTATATCGGTTTCAATTGCCGGTAAAAAAGGCAGCAGCGTCTTCGGCTCGGAGGCAAAATAAAATACGTCATTTATGACTGTGTAGTAAAAAGGTTTAATCCCGAACCGGTCTCTTGCGCAGAAAAGAACCCCCTCGGACTCGTCCCAAACGGCAAAGGCGAACATGCCTCTGAGATGATTGACGCAATCCGTACCCCATTTCCGGTAAGCCGCAAGGATTACCTCGGTATCGGACGTAGTCCTGAAGTCGAACTCATTCCCCAATTCCTGCCTCAGTTCCATATAGTTGTATATTTCCCCGTTGTAGCAGATCGTATCGCCTGAAGCCGCGCTCATCGGCTGCGCCCCGGTCGTCAGGTCAATGATGCTGAGGCGACGATGGGCGAAACCGAGACGTCCGCCCTTGTGGGTCCATAGGCCCTCTCCGTCAGGGCCGCGATGGGCCTGAATCCTGTTCATCACCCGGAGATGGGCCTCCAGGTTGTTGTAACGTTCCGATTTGAAACTAAGAATTCCCGCTATGCCGCACATTTTATTTTTAACTATTGCAAAAAAAGAATGGAATTAGACCGCTATTATCTTACAATTCAGAATTTAAATCAACGCATCGATTTCTTCATCAAGCCGGGTGACGAAAGTTGAATATTTATATTTATCATTCATTATGATTTCCTGAAAGGCCGTTTGCGCGATACTCTTACGCTCTTCAGCGTTTTGAAGGCGCGCCAATATATCATCAAGATTTGACAGGTCCCTTTTCAGGGGCAGATAATGCCGGAAGGGCTGAAAGATGTCCGAATATTGTCCTTCGTACAGGATTTGGACCGTGCGGCAGGCGGCCGCTTCGAAGTGACGCGGGGAAATTTGATTGTAATATACATTTCCTTCATACGGCTCCAATATTTTCCGGAAGACCTCCTCAAAGTCCGCCTTTGGGTTTTGTTTAAGGTACTCTGCGGATTCCCGTTCCACCTGTCCGGTAAAATCAAAAATGCTCGCCCCGGATTCGACCCCGAGAGTGGCCTTGCATCCGCCGAGAAACCGGAACCATTCATTGCCGAAAAAGCGGTCCTCCCACCGGCTTGAAATATCGCACGTCAGATTCCGTTCGCGGCAAATCTTTAGAAAGACGTCCCCGATCTGCTGTTTTTCATAGCTAAGTCTTCCGAAAGACCATGGTTGCAAAGAGCCCCGATAGCCTATATCTAAAGGACGGTCCTCATCCTGGGAAAAGGTGAATTTCCGCATCTCATCAGTCACGTATCCGGTAAGCATCTGATGAAATTTCAGCCTTGGAAATTTTTCCTTCGGATATACTTTCTCTATCTCGGATGAGGGGACGCATGTGAACAGCAAATCGAATGCATTATCCTGAAGATATTGAACGATGCCGTCGGTCCTGTAATGTTCATCCTGCTTCATCATGACTTTCAGGCCGGGGAAGTCTTTTATCTTCCGGGGATGGTTTCCGTCGAGCGCTCTCAGGTTGTCGATATTGTAGGACAGTGTGCAGTGTATCATCAACGCATCATACTTGTAATAATTCAGGCCGGAAGGGATTTCCATTGCCTCGTCATACAGGTTCAGGACTTCAAAATGAAATCTGGACAGACGGCATACTTCTTTTACATTTTCCAGGATTGTGCCAAGGCCCTGAGGATCATACCACGCCAAAAACAATATTTTCAGCCTTGATTTTTTGGGCGACATATGGAACGTGACCGGGCCCGGGCCTCTTCCCGGAAACATATGCCGGACCCCGGCCTTCAATCCGTTTTTCAGCAACATCTGAATTTTTTTTGTGAGCAAATCCATTCCGTATATGCCCGCCTGTATCAGTCGGGACGAAACATTACGGCCCGCCCGCTAAGAGATTCGACTCGATGGCCGTCAACATTATATTTCCTTCAGTGGCTATGATAATCCGGACGTCCTGAGATTCGGCAGTAAACGGAATGTCGATTTTTCTGATTTCACGGATGTCCTTTTTATAATCCAGCTTCTCTATCTGATGATAAAAAGTCGAGTCGTTCTCCTGTCCGCGTCTGTGCCCGTTCAGTATTTGAATCGATAATATGGAGGCATTTGCCTCCGCATAATATAATGACAGGTTATATGAATTGCCGGTAATCAACTTGCTGAACTGATAAATATGGGACACGCTGTAATCCGCGACTTCGCCGAGCATGTACGCCCAGGAAATATATTTGCCTTCTTTATTCTGGAGTAAAGCCAGCTTGTTCCACGGGGTAACGACGTTACTGCTTCCGTCCTTGTCGCCGTATAAAACGCCCGGCTCCATGGGAATCTTTACAAACGTTTTATAATCATCGCCGGCGACCCCGCCGCCCGAGCGCTGCCGGAAACATAAATAGGGATCATAATATTGTTCTTTATAGGACCTTTTGTTTTGATATGTCTGCAAAAACCCTTGCGACGGGTTGACGGCATCCTTTAATTCCTGCCTTTTTTTATTGATGCTCTTATATAAAAAAAGGTTGCTTAATTGAGGGTCCGACAGGAGTTTCAATATTGAAACGGGTCTGTTGTTTTCTTTGTCATACCACAATATTCCATATGTAGGATCAAACAGCCCGCTTGTCCCATTTGTGAAATAGACCTCGACCAATGAATGGGACCCCTGGTTCGGTATGCCGACAAGATATGCGAGTCTGCTTTTGATATTGACCGAGTAGAGCATTTCGGCCATGGTAACAGCGGCCCCTCCGCAGCTCGCGTGGCCTTCGGTCAGCATTTTTGCCGTGGTGCCGTTGTTGTCTTTGCGAATATAATACTGATATACGTAATCATTTATGGCTGCCGCAATTTCCAGTTCGCCGGGCTTCGGAGGCAGTAAAGACAACGCCCTATCGACATGCGAGTTTACAACCTTTTTCTCCTTCGAAGTAAGATCATCATATTGTCTTTCAAAGGACTCTTTTTTTTCGCACTTTGAAAAGAATGTTCCGGCGTCTTTGCAGCCTGAAGCGACAATAACAAAAAGGAGCATAAGGACGCTGCGCGCAATTCTGACACCCATTAATCAGACCTCTTTTCTATTCTTCGATGATTGCCGGCCGGCGCAGCCTGTTGTTTGCAATGGAATTTACCGCCGCTCAATTTTTGTAAGTCTTCATCGGGGCCGACTCGATAGCGGTCAAAATCAGATATCCCTCAGTAGATGTTATTATTTCGACATTCGGCGAATCGGCAGTAAACGGGATATGGACCTTTTCAATCGCAGAGCCGCTTTTTTTATACGTTAAGTTCTCTACTTCATAATAAAAAGTAGAGCTGTTCCCCTGGTTGGGCCTGTGTCCGTTCAATATTTGAACCGACAACACGGCATTATAGGCCTTTGCGTAATAGAGCGACAGATTATATGAATCACCGGGTTGCAGGCCGGCAAACCGGTAAACGTGAGTTATATTGTAATCGCCTGTTTTTCCAAGCATGTATGCCCATGAAATATATTCTCCCTCTTTGTTCTGGAGTACGGCCAATTTGTTCCAGGGGGTTGTTTCGCTGCTTCCTTTCTTATCCCCGTATGAACTGCCCGGTCCCAAGGGAATCTTTACGTATGTTGTATATTCCTCCCCTGAAACCCCCCCCCCGCTGCGTTTCGAAAAGCATTGATAGGGATCGTAGTATTCTTCTTTATATTTTTTCCTGTTTTGATATGTTTGAGAAAGCCCGATGTATGGTTTTACCGCTTCGTCCGTTTTCTTTCTCTTTGCATTAATGGTCTTGTATAAAAAAATATCGCTCAGTTCGGGCTCTGCCAGGAGATCTACTATTGAGACAGGCTTTTTATTTTCATAATCGTACCAAAAGATCCCAAATGAGGGATCAAACAATCCTCGCGTCCCATCTCTGAAATACACTTCGACCAAAGAATGCGCCCCCTGGGTCGGAATCCCTATAAGGAACGCAAGTCTGCTTTTGATATCGACCGAGTAAAGCATCTCGGCCATGGTAACAGCGGCCCCTCCGCAAATCGCATGGCCTTCATTTAACAATTTAACGGCGTTGCCGAGATTGTCTTTGTTGACGAAGTATTGAAATACGTAATCATTTATGGCTGCCGCGGTTTCCAATTCGCCGGACCGCGGAGGTATTAAAGATAATGCCTTGTCAACATGCGTTGTTATGACTTTTTTCTCTTCAGGTGAATATTTATCAAATGTAATTTCAAACGGCTGTTTTTGTCCTGTTTGTAAAGAAACGGTAGGGGCGTCTTTACAGGCCGCAAAGACGGCGATCAGTAGAAGTATAATTAACTTACCCGTGCTTTTAAAGGTCGCTAATCTCATATATGAGGTTGTGCAGATTTACGAACACGAGGTCAATTTGCCGTAAATCTCAAATAAAATTGAACTCTGCACCTGCCAGTTGAATTCCTCGCCGGCAAATTTTAAGGAATTTTCCTTTTTCCCGGCCCGATATCCCGGCTTATTAATGATATCAGCAATTGCGTCAACAATAGAATTGATATCGTCCGAATCATACAGGACCCCGCAAGAATATTTATTGAGAACTTCCTCTACATACGGTAGCCTGTTTGCCATTATTATTAATCCTGCGTGCATGTATTGAGACAGTTTATTGGGGCAGCAGTAAGTGTAATTTATGCACACCGGCTTGTACGGGATAATTCCGACGTCCGCCTCCATAGCGGCATCGATCAAATCCTTCTCGGCGACGGCCTCAAGAAAAAAAATGCTTTCTCCCAACCGGCCGGTCGCGTTTGCGACTTTAAAACACTCCTCTTTATAGATATTGTCGGGGCCGCGCAAAAAAAGGACGGCCTTCGAGCCGTCAACATGCTTCCATGCCTGTATAATTTCTTCAAGGCCTCTTTTGGGGGCAAAATTCCCCTGATAAAGAAATTTGACTCTGCCGTCGGCAAGCTCGCTCATTTTGCCTCTGACGACAGCGGAGGAAGGTTTACGCCAGGGCTCACAATTGGGAAGAGAATATACCTTCGGCAGCCCGTATGTCTCTCCGATCAACCGGGCAAGCATCGGATTTACTGTTATTGCATAGTCGACGTGGCGTATCAGCCATTTTTCATAGAATTTGGAGATAGCAACCTGGTACCAGGGGGCATTAACATCCGAGTAGGGCCAAAACTCATGAGCATCGTAAACCAGTCCGCAGTTATAGACCTTTTTGGCCAATACGCCTACCAGCAATGTATCCAGATCGTTGCAGTGAATAATATGCGGTTTGGACCTCATCCTGCACAGCTCACGCCAGAAAACCATTGAAGTGGCAAAGAAGTGTTTGGTTATCCAGATAAAATCGTAATATCGCCTGATGGAATTTAATATTCCTGTTTTGCTCAGGATATATTTTACCGAATATTTGATCAGTTTAAAGCTCCTTAAATCGGCAAATAAAAGGCGCGCCGACGTAAATAACAAAACGCGTATCAAATTAAATATAATTTCTAAAATGAAATAAAACGGCAAAAGGAGCGCCGTCGCGACAGAGCCGGCAATCTGCAGCCGTCTCGGAATAAGGTGCTGCATGATCATCAGGCAGAAGTTGGATTTCTTGTCCAGCTCATTACGATTGAACCGGAACACCTTGTAGTTGTTTATGGTCTCTTCCTGAGGCTTCAATTCGCTTAAATTTTGAAGACCCATGACCGTGACATCGTATTTTTCCGACGCAGACTCCGCCTCCCAGTTGATACGAGGGTCCAAATTGGGTTCGTGAGCCGCCAACATGAGTATTTTCTTTATATTGTTTGACATTCCCTTATATTTATACGCTGCAATTCGTTATAATTTCATGAGTATAACCCTGATTCATTATTTCCTCTGTTTTAAAAGAGATGGAAGACCACAGACTGTTACCGTTACAGAAATTGAATGATCAATTTATACCTTACCCGAAAGAACTGATTTTACCATCGCGCTGGACCCACATCCTGTCAAGCTCACGGTCGACAAAACGGACTATTACCAATTTAGCATTTTCAGGAACGCGTTCACAACCGAAATATTTGCCTGACCTCGGTTGTCGAGGCAGGAAAATCACATATTCTACCTCACAAAAAACATATTTAATTTCGTAAAGGCGTTGCTTGTCCCAAAAAAATTCGGCCTTACAAGCTTTCGGGTCATACTTATCAGCATCGCTAAAATCAAAAAGGGAAACAAGAATATAATCTGTTAGGCGCTTAACTTCATTTTGATACTGTTCACTTATAAACTGGAGCCTGCCCCGCGTGTCCTGGAGCGTGTCCTGCGCGTCGCGGAGCCTGCCCTGTGTGTCCTGGAGCAGTTCCTCAAACATAGTTATCCGGTTGTTTAATTTGAATCTGACCGATATCTTCCTGCACAAATATATATTAGCGCGGACAATAAACGAAAGAACGGCCCTGAATATTTTTACGACGGCATCAATAACGGTATCTATCCGCATATGCGATCAAAGAGATCCGTACAATTCGAGAAGCCTCTCTCCAATGACCTTACAGGAATGTTCCCTTAACGCATACTCTCGCGAGGACTGACCTATGGCTCTCCGCCTCTCGGCATTTTCTATCAACTCTTTAAGGACTTCATAAATTGTTTCCAAGGTGGCATGGATCAGCGGATGATCATTCGGAGCGATTGCGGCGACTTCGGGGCGAATATAGGTTATGACGGGTTTCCCGCAGGCCATGCATTCCACTGCAGTGCTTCCGTGCGACCCCGCCCGCAGCTGATCGACCACGATATCCGCCTGGACCTGATAATATCGAAGTTCCTTATTGGGAATTTTATCGAAGAAGACGAATTCGACGGGATGACCTTCCGACCTTAGTCTTTCAACCGCGGCCGTAACTTCGCGCGTGCCTTTTACATCCCCCCTGATTTTACTGTTTCCGAAAGAATGAAAGATGCGTATATTTTCCGTATGTGGAAGCCTGTACCGGTCCGGGATTTCATCAATTGTCATAGGCCGCCATAAGTCGGTATCTATGGCGTTGTTGAACCATTTGATATATGGAAGCGACGAGCATATATCGCCGTTGGACAATTGCACATCCGCATAACGCTCGATCTTCCTGAATATTTCTTCATCCTTGGACGCGCACCATTGTCTGTTGGAATCTACGCATTCCAGACAGGCCGAATACCGGTAATGGGCGTCAATTTCATATGTCCTTCTATCGCATCCCCACCAGTGCATAATTATTTTCTTGCCCAATTTTTTGAGAAAATGCAGTTCACTGCAGTTGCCGGCAAGAAAATTGTCGCACCCCCGAAACAGGCTGAATCCGGAATGGAAATGAAAAATATCGTAGTTCTCTACGGCATAAAGAAAAAAATCAACGCCCTTTTCGAGATTGACCGGCCTGTTTACAGGATTATAGTCTATTTCCAGATTGAAGTCATAATCGTGCGACAGCCATTGTTCCTGATCGGACATGTAAAAACACATATAATCCGCATTACACCCCGCTCTGCGCAAGCCTTCGACATACAACCAGGGCTGATATAGCGCGACAATCGGCGCATGTAAAACTCGCAGCGGTTTATTCATAATTTCATCTCGAAATATCCCTTGAGGCGGCGAAAATATTTCAGCCCCGACAGGATCAGGACCGTCGCGAGAAATCCAAGGTATGCCATCCCCCGCCAGTCAGGCAGTTGATGCTGAAACAGAATATCGCGGTACGGACGGGTCATTTGGTATAACGGATTAAAGAAAGTCAGTTTTTCAATTAATTGAGGCATGCTTTCAACCGGGTAAAATATCGGGGTGAAGAACAGTAGAAACATAATTAATGTCGGAAGAGCCTGCGCAATATCTCGGATAAAAACAGTGGTGGCGCTGAGGAAGAACGCTGCTCCTGTTAAGAACGCGAACTGAAGGATAATTACCGGAACGAGCGCGACGATATGCCACGTCGGATAGTTGCCGTCGGCAAAAAGAAGAAACATGAGGAATATCATGCCGACGGTGAACGGCACTCCCGCTGTAAGGGTTGCGGCTATCGGCAGTGTCTCAGATTTAAAGACAATATTTTTTACAAGACCGCTTCCACCTATAACAGAACTGGTCGAAACGTTGATCGCATCTGAAAAAGCCATGTACGGAACAAAGCCGCTTATCATCCATATAGAATAGGCAAAGGTGGTCTCAGCGCCAGGGAGTTTGGATTTAAGGACAAACCCGAAAACAAAGGTATAAATTCCAAGAAGCAGCAGCGGATGCAAAACAGCCCAGAACAATCCCAGGGCGGAGCCGAGATAGCGGTCGCGTATATTCATCTTGAAGAGATTGATGATCAGACGAATATCGTCTTTTCTGAATCCGAGCAAGTCCACCTAATCCGTGCCTCTCATGCGTTCCGAGGACCATTCTATCGGACAGAAATATGACGGAGAGTCAATAATATTCAGGGGCTTTTCGACCTTTATTACGTCATCGCAGGCCGTCAATACCGCTTGGGGTCCCCGGCCCATGTCCAGCAATTCAACGTGTACCTCATACGTGTTCTGCCCGAACGATATTGCGCCGAAGTCAATTTCAAAAACAGCCTCGTCTTCAATGGCGGGAAGCCGGAAGCCGTCCCTGCTTGCGTAGTTTTCCATCAGAACGTTGCCGTCGGTCCGTTCAATGGAAATTTTCAAATCAGGGCATTCCAGTTTTTCCATTGCCTTAATGAACAGACGTATTGTCATTTCCTCGTCGGATTGCCAGATGCGCCGGGCGATATTATTCTTATCAAGAAATTCAATCCTGTCGATAGAGTATCTCGGGTCAAAAGACTTTGGGCCGATTCTTTTATGGAACAACTCCTGCATCTCTCTCTCATCGGCTTCACGTACGGCCTGCTGATATGCCTTTGTGACAGACTCGGAGTCCCCATCCATAACAACGCGTCCCTGGTCCATCCAGATGCACCGTCCGCACATGTCCGTAATCGCCTTCATCGAATGGCTCACAAGAATCAGTATCTTGCCTTTGCCGCAAATCTCTTTCATTTTCTGCGCGGCCTTTGCCCCGAATTCAGCGTCGCCGGCTGAAAGCGCCTCGTCGATGATAAGGACGCCCGGCTCGATGAATATGATCATGGAGAACGCGAGCCTTGCCTTCATGCCGGTCGAATAAGTGCGCACCGGATAATCTATGAATTCGCCTATGTCGGCAAAGGCAATAATGTCGTCAATGACCCGGTCGACCTCTTTGCGCGCCTTACCGTTAATCTCTCCGTCTATATAGATGTTGTCTCTGCCTGAAAGCTCTTCCCTCAAGCCGACCCCCAAGGTCATAATGCAGTTGACGTGCCCGTCGACGTTTACCTCCCCGGACGTTGCCTCCGCAAGCCCTGCAATTATCTGAAGGAGCGTTGTCTTTCCGGCCCCGTTGCGTCCGATAATGCCTAAACGCTCGCCCAGGTCTATATCGAGTGAAACATTGTCAACCGCAATTTTCCAGCCGCCTGTGACGGGGAATTTCTTATATACATTTTTCAAAGAGATATTCATAAGCCTATCGTATTCTTTTCCAGCCTAATTTACGTCCTATGATCGCCTCAGACGCGTGCTGAGGCGCTTTGTTTACCAGTCTGATACTGTCGCCTGATGTCCAGGAAATCTGATCATATACTTCCGGTGAAGCGGTTTGACCTGAGACACGAGGTTTAGACAGGAAGAGCGAAAGGTAACAATCATTAAAGACGATGGGGAACAAAGGGAATTTGAAGGATATGCGGAATGTCCCTGTCCCTCCCGTCACAACATGACTATTGTCTATTATGACCACCACCGCGTGTTTAGGTATTTCAATTGCAAGACCTGCGCAAAAGGGCCCTTCAAAGGCGCTTTCCACATCAAACGTCATTGAGAAGGGTTCGCCGTTTGTATATGTAAACGCCGATTCCCGCAATCTTTCTATGTCCCGGAATACGACACGTTTGGTTATCGTTGATCCTATATTGAGATATTTCCTGGCAGCCTGCTGAGACGTGCCCTCGAATTCCACTTTACCCTTATTGAGGACAATGATTTTGCTGCAAAGGCGCACGGCGCTGAACCAGTCATGAGTGGCAAAGATGCCTGACGCCCCCTTAGAGATCATCTTTATCAGACGTTTATATGATTTCCCCTGAAAATGCTGGTCGCCTACGGAAAGGATCTCATCGAGAAGGACAATTTCAGCCGGTATCGCCGTGATGACGCCGAAAAGCAGCCTGGCCAGCATTCCGCTCGAATAATTCCGCATCGGCTCTTCAAAGTATTCCTCAAGCTCCGAGAATTCCCGGACGTCTTCTGTTAATGCTTTTTGTTCGCTGCGCGGGATATTCCTGAAAGAAAAATATATCTTACAAAATTCCCGTCCGGTAAGGTGCTGGTTCCCGAAAAGCCCCATCTCAAATATGGCAGTCGGATTTTTCCGCACATATATTTCCCCTTCGTCCGGATTATAAATGCCTCCGGCAACCCGTAAAAGAGTGCTTTTGCCGGCCCCGTTTCGGCCTAACACGCCAAGCAGCTCGCCTTGCGGAATATTGAAGGTGATGTCCTGAAGCGCCTTTACCTTGGGACATCCGTTGTTGAAGCCGAAGATGTTTTTGATAACATCGCTGAATTTCCCAAGCAGAAAGTCCTTATTAACCGATGAAAAAGTAATGTCGCAATTAGTTTTTGTGATCATGACAAAAAACAGAAGAATTATTCACCGGGTTCTTAAAATTTCTGAGCATTTCTTCGCCCCTATATTGAAAAGCGCGTCAATTATTGAAAGTCCGGGGATGAATTCTTTTGACAATTGGGGGTACACAGGGTGCTGAAAATTCTGATATTGCAGCTTAAGCCCTGCCTCTGCAAACTTACTGTTTTCCTGGTAACCGTCAGCGCCTCCGCCGCACATGTATGCGTCGCCTCCCGCGGCCTTTGTCATTGAAATTAATAGTTCAGTGGCGCTGCCTCCGGTCTTTAAAGAAGAGCCGATAACCAGTTTTGATGAGTCGAATCCAAGATGCTCTGTTAGGGACTTGACGGAATAAATATTAAAATCACACAGGTTAGCGGTATTGAACTTTATTAGAGCGGCTATGTATTCCCATTCTTCTTCAAAGAAAGGACATTTTTTATAATTCTGTTCTATTGTTTTAAGAATTTTTCCACGCCACCCTGTTGAGTCGTTAATCTCCATTTCTTTTATTGACCTGAAGCCGTGATAGTTTCTGACAACGGGAACGGTAATCCATTGTGCACAGCCGTTGATTGATATTTTGACCCGATTAGTCCATATCCCGCCTTTCTTGGGGAATTGGACATTGTCCATAAGAATAAAAATATCAGCTTTGTTGATTTTGTTGAAGTACCCAAGCCACGGAAAAAAATTCGGCTGATGAATGGCGACAATTCTATTTGGCTTCAATGACGCGCCCTATTTTGCTTATTCTGAAGTCTCCTTACATCTTCTATCGAAAGAAAGTAATCAATAACAATTTTCCGCCCCTCTTCATCAAAGTAAAATGCCCCGGGAAGGGGTTTCACCAGCGATCGGATTAAGTTGTAAATATAATGAACATCGTTGCGCCAGTCTATGAGGCCGTCTTCGGGTTTTCTTCGGGGCCAATGTCGTGCCTTGTTTTCATTCTGCGGCAAACGTCCACTTGTTCCGTTAAGCAAGTCTGGAATTTTTGCTCTCAGCATCTCTTCTGTAGCCCGTGTTATGCGTTTTTGAACGTCAAGCCATGTGTCAGATACATTGATTGGCACTTTTTTTTGGGCAATAAGATCTCCCGTGTCAAAATCATCATCCATGTAATGCATCGTCACGCCGGTTTCTTTATCATCGTTAAGGATCGCCCATTGGATGGGATTTGCTCCCCGATACTGAGGCAAAAGCGCACCATGTATGTTCACGGCTCCGTGTTTAGGCAGGACAAGAATGTCAGGGTGCAGTTTCATGGAATAGCTGTTAACCATAATGAAATCAGGGGCCAAGTCGGTTAACGCCTCTACGAAAGCAGGATAATTTGTTGATGCATGCCTGGGTTGTATAATGAGTGGAATTTCATTGGAATCAGAAATGATTTGTAGAGGTTCAAAATACTGAGGTCTTATCTCGGCAGCGATTACCGCGACCATAAAGCCTTGCGGCAGATGTCTTTGCAGTTGCGGAACGCCGTGAGTATCTCCAAAGACGACTATCCGCATTGACTTATTCCCAATCGATATTTTCCCGTCCGGCTGTCTTAAGCATTTCCTCGTAACGCCGTCTTGTTCTTTCCTCTCGATCGGTCATGCACCACAAGGTTTTTCCTTTCGGAGACATGACGGTATCCTGCCACCACGCGGGATGAGTGAGAACCTGAAGCCTTTCATCACGTGCTTCACTGAGAACATTTTCAAGTCGCCGGTGCCTCCAATATCCGTTGGAATCGGAACAATACCCTACTTCTTTCTGGAAATATTCGGCATAAGTATTGATCATCCCGGCATAATTCCATTTATTACATCGCATCGTGAACGGCAGGGGATTGTGAAACGAGAACACCTTTATTTCCTGTCCGAATGTATCTTCAAGGAGCTTCTTCTCTATGCGCAGATATTTCTCAAGTTCGTTTTCGCTTTCGATAGAGTAGAAGTCAGAGTCGAAATGCAGTCCGATGTGATGCCCGCAGGAGAGAATTCGCCGAACGATATCGGCATTATCATGCTCCAGCAGATTATAAAAGATATTATGCAGATGCAGGAAATATGTAGCGGGCATGCCTTCATCGGATTCAATTTGCGCCAACTTCAGTGAAGCATTTAGAGAAAAATCCACATCATGTCGCCATAGAATAAATCTCTCATCACGTGAGAAATCCGTAAAAGTTCTGAAAATGTAATTGTTCTTTGCCAGTATCAGGAGGCGGCGGTAGTTCTCACGGGTAAAATCTTCAAAATTATAACGCTCGGAATTGTTCATTTATCGGATGGACCCTGCTTTTCCCAATAATTCAGCTTTTTTATTGATTCGTCCAAATCAAAAAGACCGTTCCGCTCAAACCACATGTCTTCCCACAGCCCCCATACGTCGCACTTTGCGCAGTAGGGGCATTCATCCCATTTCCCTTCCACGTGCTTTTGACGCATCACTTCAAGACGGTCCCATGCTTCATTGAAGGTGGTCTCCCTCGCATCACCCAAAGACAATAACTGGAGTTCAGCGTAATTATCCTGGGGGACGTAAGCAACGCAGGGGTAGTAGTGACCGTCAGGCGCAAGCTTGAAATGCATGAATACCGACGTACAGGGGAATCTTCTTTCGGGCTTTTTATAAATCGCGACAAAGCCGCTTTCTTCAAGGCGCTTTTTCAGTCCGAGGCCCTCATCACCCCAATTCCCGACTGAGCGAAAGCTGACTACATCGACAATGCCGTCCCACCGCTGTTTGAATGTCTCGTAAAGTTCCCTCTGGTTTTCAAACCCCATTATGTGAGTAAGTATCTGCATGTTGCTCTTATGCTCATTGCGCACCCGGCATATCATTTCGAGATTACGCTCCACCTGTTCAAAGTCGTCCTTTTGCATCAATTGCTTATAACTTTCCCTGTCGGCGGCGTCAAAGCTGAAGCTCAGTTTATCGAGCCCCAATTCTATCAGCTTCTCTACCTTCCGGACCGTCATTTGCGAACCGTTTGTCGCCATTACGATGGGAAGATTCGGACGGATGCGCTTCATCATTTCTATAGCGGGAAAAAGGACAGGGCACTGCATGGTCTCCGAATAACTCGACATGTTCAGCGAAATATTCTCCTCCGGCATCTCGTTGAGCGACTTCTCCAGGACTTTCATATCAAGCCATTGGGCCTTCCCGGGTTTCACTACCGACTGCGGGCAGAACAAACACGAATGATTGCAGGGCGCCGATCCGAGAACTACTGAAAACTGGGCGGGAAAAACCCCGCGCTGAAGATATGCCTTCTGGAGAGAGATCTTTTTAACGTCCTCGTCGTCCTGCGCGGGCTGAACAACCTGTGAAGCGGCAGGCTTCTCCGTACCTACGTCGGATTTCGGCCCCCTCCAGTTCCGGAGGAGGCGCGCGGCAAGGGATTTTAATTTATTGGTCACGGTCCGGCCCCACCTTTTTAAATTATGAAACTGTCTCGAAGCGTCTCATTTTTCGCATATATACAGGGTATGCGTACACCCCTCATTATCACATCCGTCCAATGCGCTTATTCCCTCAAGGACCGAACGCAGCAAACGGCTGAAGACCCTCCTTACCGCAGGAAACGCATCCCCCTTGCTTTTGAGCTCATTCCAGAAATACCAGTGAGAAGAGAGTTTTGTCGGAAGGTTTATCATATCGTAGAGGCGCAGCAGTTTTTTTGAAAAAAAGGGACAGGCCTTAATATTTTTAAATCCCGCGCCGCGCAGCGCGGCCTTTATGTCATCTCCGGTGTGGAGTGAGACGTGGAATGCCTTTTTAAGGTCGAAGGCCGCATATCTTTCCGCGAGACGGCGGCTGAAAGGCGCCAGGAGCGTATAGAGAAAAAGTCCGTGCGTGTAGTCTGTCCGCGGCATGGTGAAGAAGAATGAGCCTCCCTTCCTGAGTTTTGCATATATAGAAGGAAAAAGCGACAAGGCCCCGGGAATATGTTCCATTACGCAAATGCTCAGGACGGTATCGCATACTTCATCACGCAGCAAACACGCCTTTATGTCCTGGTTCAGGATGAGATCGTAAGATGTTGACGGCGCGGCAAAGAGGTCGATATTTATTCTGTAAGACGCAGGCCGTTCCCTTAAAAGCATGTCCGTGACATAACCGTTTCCTCCTCCTATGTCGCAGACGACGCCGGGCTTGCGGCCGAAAGGCCGACCGAGAATGGCGCTTAATTCCAGTCCTTTGAAAAGGGCCATTTCCGGGACATACCAATAATATTCAACGAGTTGATTAATGATGGAGCATGGCAACCGGTCGCCCGTCTTTCGCCGTCCTTTGAGCAATAAATAACACCACACAAAGAGCAGGGCCGTGCAGTAGTAAAGAAAGGCCGCGGTCTTTCGGGGCGCGGTGAACCATCTTTGTGTTTTCGGAATTTGTGTTTCGTTGACAAACTTACTGTAAGGACCGATCCGGCCGTCGAGAACTATTTTGGTGCCGTATTGACGATTGAACTCCTCTACGCGGCGCTCATTTGTCGCGCTATATGAATCTATTATCACGGAATCCGCAAGGGCCCACTGCGCTCCGCAGTCTTTGCAAAACAGGACTCCGTCGACTGCTGCGCCGTTTCTTTCGGCGAGCACATTCAGGAAAAGAAAGTTCCGGCACCGTTTGCAGGAAAGGACGTCGGTAGGCTGCATCTTCAGATCATGTCCTCCTCTGCCCGGGGCTTTGCGGGCCTCCACAATTTTATGCAAACTTTCTGCCCGTCGACGTAAAAAAAAGCAGGATAATCATCAGGATCGCAGGCGCGTATCTCGTTATACAGGTCTTTGAGAGACTTTTCAGGATTAATCTCCGAATCATCCGGTGTGCGGATGCGGGTATACGTTGTCGCGCGCCTCTCGTCCTGGGGCGTCTCCCGGCACTCGCCGCTCTTCAACTGCCGGATGGTTTCGAGCACCAATTCCGGCTCCAGTTCCCGGCACTTCCGGTATACGCTTTTTGTCGTATCGAAGCTGCTGAGAACAAAGCCGCGCTGCGCCAATATGGGGCCTTTGTCCATTTCCACGGTAAGCCGGTGGACCGTGACGCCGGATTCCTTCTCCCCGTTCAGAATGACATAAGGTCCGCTCCGATAGCCCCGATACTTGGGCAGAAGAGTAGGGTGAACATTAATTGCATGACGCGCGGTGGCAAGGGAATCGCCGGTAAGAATATATGGGAACCCGCAGGAAAGCAATATTTCATAACTGATTTTCTTGAGGGTGTCGGTCACCGATTCAGGCGTCACCGGAAACACTGCCACGCCGAACTCGGCAGCGGTCTTGATCACCCCTTCGAACCGGTTGTTTCTTTTTGAAAGAAGAGGCGTAATCACCGCTGCGACGTTCTCTCCATGCTCCAAGAGACAGCGCAGCGCCGCTTCACGGGCGCCTCCGCTCATGAAGACGATCCTCATGGCTGTAGGGCCCTGAAAGGAACAGTGAAGAAGCATGGATATTCCTCCTTCAGTTCCTCTTGCGTGCGATGCAGGAGCCACTCTTCATCTGCGCGCGTATAATAAAAATAAGGCATGTCTTCGGCCCCCCATTTTTTCTTGAAATCATAAACTCCATCCTGGGAAAGCCAGGTCCCGCCCCAGTTCCACCACTGATACCCTCTTGCCACCGCGTCTTTCATGGCCTCGAATATGATAAGGCTGAGAGGCTGGAACGTCCGATAATTCTCTTTGATGACGGGCGTGAAATATTCGACGGTTTTATTGAAATAAAAAAGCAATAACGCCGCAACAGGTTCACTGCCCCTATATGCCGTGTAAACCAGGAAATCCTCGCCGTAGCGAAAAATCTCGGGTATGAGCCGGAAAAAACTTTCGTCCTTGGGAGTGCCGCCGATTACCTTCATATTTTCCTTATGGGTAGCCATCAGGAAATCCAGATTGTCTTTTCCGCATTCCGCGGTCACCGCAATCCCGTTTTTCAATGCCTTCCGGATATTGCGTGGACGGGGGTCCTGAAAAATTCCCATGAGCCGCCGTTCCAGGTCCTCCGCTGCCGGGAGTTCCGGCAATCGCGTCAATTGTCCTATACGCCGGTCAAGGTATGAGTAATGCGTATGCTGTTTGTAAAAGTCCATGTCCGGCTCAAACGGAGACGTGATGAGGGTGGCTGAGATACATTGTTCTTTTTCAGTCAGGGCATGCCACGCATCGATCAGGCGGCGTTTTGCCTCCGGGTTCGCATGGGTTATGATTCCTCCATTGCTGCCGAAGAAGGGAAGCGAGTTCAGAACGTTGCCGAGCCTCCTGTTCCTTTTCAGGAAAACCGGCAATGCGCCGACAATGCGATCATGCCCGTCCAGGGCGAGCAGGTACCGGTCTTCTGCGCCCAGATACGCTTTGAGCAGCCGGCGGTACCGGTCAGAGGCGTACAACAGCGTTGTCGGCATCGAAAGCAGAAATTCAGTATAAGCGTCTGAACGCGTATCATCCAGAGTGTCCACATGGATATCCGGGGGAACGCTTATGTCTGTTCCCGGGTCGGGCCGCATATCACTTTTTTGACGCCACGACCGTTATCCCCGCTTCCTGCACGTCCATTCGCTCTATGACGACTCCCGCCTCGGCGCACCATTGCCGCACTTCCTCGGGCGTATGGCGGTGGCAGTTTAACGGCCGATACCAGTCGAAGTTTATATGGTTCATTTCTTCAAGAGAGAACTTCTCATCGTAATACATTTTCAGAAAGAACCAGTAAAAAAATCTCTGTATGTTGTACCGGCCCTTCGGAATTTCCAGCATGTCGATGTCTTCGTCGATTTCCATCTCAATATTAAGGTCCCCGATAATTTTTCCCAGTTTGGTCAAAGGCAGCAATTTTTCCCACGCCTCTTCGTCCGACAGTGATTTGAGCCTTTCTCTGATAAAATCATCGGCGAACTCCCTTGCAGGGGCTTTCTTCCTGTAAACATAAAACATAATGACGCCCTTGTTATTCAGATGAGAAACAAGGTTCCTGAATGAATCAAAGGGGACTGACGTGTGGTGAAGGACCCCTTCGGAGATTATGACGTCGAACCTGTCGCCGAGCCTCATGTCCGCAATAGAGTCTTTGATAAAGTCCCCGCGGATACCCTGTTCCCGAAATCTTGCCCGCGCGGTATCGACTGAATCGGAAATATCCACACCGGTATATTCCATTTCATTTAAATGTCTTCCAAACAGGAGTGACGCGGAAAAACCGCTTCCACAGCCGGCATCCAGTATCTTTTTGCCCTTATTTCCGGCTAAGAAGACGGCCCTCGCGTCTTCTGAGCCGAAATACCTTTCAACGAGCCATTTGTAAATTTTTTGTTTTACCGCCTCGCTTTCATAGGTCTCTCTTTTTGCCCATTTATAGGCAAAACACTCGCTCGTCTGCTGTTGCTTCCTATCGCTCATATTAAAGCAAAAACTTCCTCAACCACCACTCAAAATTCAGCAGCGACCATATGAACAATCTCCGGTTCTGTCTGCCTTCGAGGTGTTCTTTTACCAAATTCCGTACGGTTTCATAATCCAGATATTCGTATATCCGGGCTTTCTTATTGAACAATTCCCGTTGAACATAATCCATGCTTTCACCTTTAAACCAGGAAGAGTCGGGGGCCGAAAAGCCCTGTTTGACGGCGGTTGTGACCTCCGGGGGGATATAGCGTTCCATGACACGGCGCAGGAGGAGTTTGCCGTCGTTCGTTTTTTCAAAATATTTGGCCGTCTTGGGCCCGGGTTCATTTTCGTTTAACCGTATCACGTCCGTTAAATTCTTTAATTTCAGACGCACCGGGACGCGCATGGAGAAATCGACGAGGTCGTTATCGAGAAACGGCACCCTGGTCTCCAACGAATGGGCCATGCTGAGTTTGTCTTCGACTATGAGCAAGCCGTGAAGAAACGTCTTGGACTCGAAGTACAGGGAGTGGTTTACGTAATCGCCGGGCTGTCTTAAATTGTGCTCATGCTTTTTGAAGACGTCTTTGAAAATGTCCCTTGTCCACACGTGCCTGACTTCGTTCCACATGGGACTGAAAATTTCCCGGATGGTCTCGTTCGGAATAAGCCTCTGCCAGTAATTGTAGTATTTGTCTATATAGTGTTCAAAATCATCATTTACGACTGCGCGGTAGTAACGCCAGGGGTAACCCCCGAACAACTCATCTCCTCCCGCGCCTGAAAGGACGACCTTGACGAATTTGGAGGCCAGTTGAGCGGTGTAAAAATTCGGATAGCTCTGTCCCACACGGGGCTCTTCAAGGTGCCATGCGAATATGGGGAGTATCCTCTCCATGTCGCCGGACTTCAGCACCATTTCATAATGCTCGGTCCTGAACAGATACGACATGAATTCGGATTTCTCTCTTTCGTCGAAACCGAGCTCAAGTCCGGAAGCTGAATGGAGGTCGAATCCGCAGGTGAATGTCTTTATGTAGGGGAGCTCGGTCGCGGCAATGGCCGTAATGGAGCCGGAATCGATCCCGCCGCTCAGATACGTTCCCAGATCGACGTCCGAAACGAGCTGTCTTCTCACCGCCTGTATAAAGAGCCTGTCAAGCTCTTCCTCGTACTCCCTGTCATCGGCGGCCTCTTCGGGCTCCCCGAAATCAAAGTCCCAGTACATGACCTTCTCAAGCCGCCCGCTTCCGCCGCCGGACCTGACTATGCCGTAATGCCCCGCGGGGAAGAGTTTTATGTCCTTAAAAAAAGTCCTGTCCGTAAATATGTTCTGAAATGTGAAATACTCCAGTAACGCCTCTTTATCAACCGTCTTTCTGAAATCCTGATGGGCCAATATCGCCTTTTGTTCAGAAGCAAAAATGAAGGTGTTCCCAAGAAAGGCATAGTATAACGGTTTGATGCCATAGCGGTCTCTTGCTAAAAAAAGCACCCGTTTCTCCCTGTCCCATACGGCAAAGGCAAACATGCCGTTGAATCGCATTATGCAGTTTTCACCCCATTCCGCGTAGGCGTTCAACACTACTTCCGAATCCGTCCTCGAATGAAAACCATACCCCAGTTTCTCAAGCTCCGCTCTCAATTCCCGGAAATTATAGATTTCGCCGTTATAAGTAAGCGCGTACCGTTTGTCGTCGGTCAGCATAGGCTGACGGCCGGCCGGCGAAAGATCGATGACGGCGAGCCTGCGATGGCCGAGTCCGATGACGTTGTCCGTATAGAACCCTTCGCCGTCCGGGCCGCGATGGGCCATCGCATCGGTCATTTTCCGCAGCAGGTCCGGTGACGCCGCCTCTTCGTTTAAATTGAATATCCCGGCCACGCCGCACATGCCGTTACCGCAAACCTTTCAGGACCTGAATGATATACTCGTAATCCTGTTTTTCCATCTTGTTGTGTAAGGGAATCGCGAGCGTGTTCCTGTCGCAATCGCGGGCCGCGGGATAGTCTTCCGGGCGCAATCCGTATTTTATTGCATAGTAATTCAACATATGCACCGCGTGTGTCCCCGGCCTCGTTGAGATCCCTTTTGCATGCAGTCTTTCCATTATGGCGTTGCGTGACAGAAGGGCCCTGTCTTCGTCGACATAACAGACATAGGACTGATATACATGCTCAAAACCTTCCGGGACGACCGGCGTCCTGAGCCACGGCAAATCAGCAAGCTGCTCCCTGTACCAGCCGGCCCAGTGCTGCCGTTCCTTTATAAGAGAAGACAACTTGCCGAGCTGGACTGAACCGACTGCGCCCTGTATGTCCGTCATCCGGTAATTAAAGCCGAGCATATTGAAGTCCGGCATTAAATAAGGTCTTGGCCCCCCATGCCGCTCTTCCTCGGACACGGAGGCGCCGTGGTTTCTCAGGCATATCATGCGGTCTGCCAGCTCCTTATCATTTGTAGTGCACATGCCGCCTTCCCCCGTAGTTATGATCTTCCTTGGATGAAAGGAAAAACATCCGATATCGCCGAAGGACCCGGCCATTCGCTTCATATATGAGGCCCCTGCGGCACAGGCTGCGTCCTCGATGATTCTGATCCCCCTTGCCCTGCAGGTCGCTGACAGCCGCTCCATGTCCGCGCACAGACCGAAAAGATGCACAGGTATTATTGCGCGTGTCTTTGAGGTAATTAATTTTTCCGCCTGGGAGGGGTCGATATTATAGCTTGTCCGGTCAATATCGCAAAACACGGGTCTCGCCCCGGTATATTCAACGACATTGGCAGTTGCTATCCAGGTAAAGGCAGGAACAATTACCTCATCGCCGGCGCCGATGCCTAACGCAGCGAGGGCAAGATGCAGGGCAGTGGTGCAGCTTGTTGTTGCTATGGCATATGCAACATCGTGTTTCTCCGCAAAAGACCTTTCGAATTCCGCGACCCTGGGCCCCTGGGTCACCCACCCGTTAAACAGAGGTCCCTTTAAGGCGTCCCACTCGTCCTTACCCAGAGATGGCGTGGAGATATTAATTTTTCTCATTCCGATTACCGGCCGCAAATATACGATGATCGAGTCTGCCGGCTTCCATTCGCCATGACTCGCCCAGAGTATGTCCTATCCATTGGTCGCATTTGCCGCACCTGTCGTCAGGATAAGCGCCGCGTATGCGCTCCAGCATGGCGGAAGTCCATACCTCCGCAATACTGGAGCCGTTGAGATTAATTCCATTTTCTGTCACCCAGATATGGTTGCAGCGGGAAAATGAGCCGTCGTACGCAATGACCAGCGTGTCTTGCAATTTATTGCAAAAGCGTCTCTGCGGGTCTTTGGACACGTCCGCCCTCCCGAATACGCCTTCTTTCGTATGCTCTTCATAGAGCCTGATACTGTCGAAGCCTTCCAAATCAGGGGAAGCGAGCACGGTTTCAAGAAGCCTTGCTGCTGTCTCCTCTCCCCGGACAAACGACAGTTGTACCAGCGGACAAGCCCCTTCCCTGAGGGACAGGAATTGTTTTGCGTTGGAATATCCTTTAAGCGTATGCACGCTGAAAGTGACGAATTCGCAGCGCGTCAGTGTCCTGCTTTGACTCTCCGTCATGGAATGTCCGTTGGTAGATATGTGGATTCTGACCGACCTGCTCAAGGCATATTTCAGGAGACCTTCAAAGTCCGGATGCAGCAACGATTCACCGCGCCAGAAAGGGATAACTATCGACCCCGGATTTGTCCGGGCGATTTCATCGATGAGCTTCTCCCATAACTCCCCGCTGATATTGCCGTCCTGAGGCTGCATGTGACGGCCGGGACACATTGGGCAGGAGAGATTGCACCGTGGGGTCAATTCAATAACGATCCTCTCCGGGAAGGAATGGACTTGTAAGGCCTGAGTCATCCGCTGTCTAAAAAGGCCCTCCATGCGCTCCGCCGGACGGGCACTTCCGACATTCGAAGGATCCGATCAGGGTCTCCACTATTCTTTCCGCGGCCCTGCCGTCTCCGTATAATAATCCTTCCGCTTCCGACGGCCTGTGACTGCCTTTATAATCCCGGTAAAGCACATTCCAGCCGCTCTGCACCGTTTCCACCCATTCTGTTTCATGTCTGAGGGTCACGCAGGGGACTTTAAGCCAGTACGCCTCTTTTTGAAGCCCGCCCGAATCCGTCATTACCAGCTCACTGTTTTTCACCAGCGTCAGGAAATCGAAATAACCCACCGGTCCGATGATCCTGACATTGCCCGAAAACTTTGTCCTGATATTCTCGTAGACCTTTCTCGTCCTCGGATGCATCGGGAACAATATGCTGCTGCCGGAGGATGTGTCATTGACAAAATCTATGATTTCTTTAAAGTTGACTTCATTGTCCGTGTTTTCCGCCCTGTGAACAGTCAGGACCCTGTAGGTCTTCGGCGCGATATCGAGGTCCCTCAGGACGGACGATTTCTCTTCCGCGATTTTAAGGGAATAAAGGAGCGCGTCATACATCACGTCGCCCGTATTGATGATCAGCGGAGATGAGATATGCGGAGGTCCTCCGTTGACTGCCCGGACCTCGAAGCCTTCTCTGCAGAGATTGTCTACGGCGGCATTTGTCGGACAGAAGAGCACGGATGAAATATGGTCGGTGAGTATCCTGTTTATCTCCTCCGGCATGCATTTATTAAAACTCCTCAGCCCGGCCTCGACGTGCGCTATCGGGACATGCAGTTTGGCCGAGGCCAGCGCCCCGCCCAGGGTCGAATTCGTGTCTCCATAAACCACGACGATATCGGGCCTCTCCTGAAGGCAGACCTCTTCCGTCTTCTGAAGGACCGAGGCAGTCTGCATCCCGTGAGGACCCGAGCCGACGCCCAGATGGTAGTCGGGCTCTTTAATGCCGAGCTCATCAAAGAAGATCTTCGACATCGAATAATCATAGTGCTGCCCGGTGTGGACAAGGACGTCCCGGACGGGATGTCCCGAGGCATTTATCTTTTCTATGGCCTTTGAAACAGGGACATACTTGATGAACTGGGGACGCGCGCCGATGATGTTTACTATTTTCACAGGGTCAATGCCTCATGATCGCATCTCAAAGCGGTAAATCTCCTTTCCCGTCGAGATACCTTTTTCAATTTAAGGCTCATCGTGTAAGAGTGTGGGTCCAAGATGGTTTCCAGGCAACGTCATTCCCGAAGTTTTTAATCGGGAATCCAGCAGCTTAAGAAGCAATTGTTTCCGCATTTCCGTCCTTTGACTACCGCCTTTCTGAACAAGCTTTATGGCGATAACGGTTATAATTTATTTTATTAAAAGAAATGTACTTATATTCTCTGGATTCCCGCTCAACAGACTGCGGGAATGACACTGCTTCCGTTTATAATCAACCCACACAATTACGCGATGACCCTTTTTAATAAATGCGAATCCCCGACTAAAGCGGACACGTATTTTGCTATGGAAAGGCAGGCGGTAAGACCGGGTGATTCAATCCCGATGAGGTTGATGAACCCGTTCATGCCCCTGCCAATCTCATTTTTTATAATGAAGTCCCTGACGCCGCCGCCCTGAAGCTTCGGACGGATTCCGGCCATGTCGGCAACAAAGGCCGCCTTTTCAAGTCCCCTTATAAACCGGGAAGCGCCGTTATAAAAGCTGTCGGCTTTTCCCGCGTCTACCGTATAGTCGGGCGCGTCTACGTGTTCGGCGTCAGGACCGAAACGCAGCCGTCCCGCAAGGTCCAGTGTTGCGTGGACCCCCAGACCCGTAAGGTCTTTATGGGGCAACGGGTATACCAGTCTTTTGACCGGAGACGCCTTTGAATACGAAAAATAAGAACCCTTGTAATAACTGAGTTTATAGCCCGCCTTTTCAATATCGATTCCTGCCAGCCCGGCAATCCGGTCCGCAAAAAGGCCGGCTGAATTTATCACGACCTTTGAGGAAAAATTATAGTCTTCATCCCTGATGCCTATGACGTTTCCGTCCTTGCCGGGAGTTATCCGGTCGACTTCACTGCCGAAAGAGAAAGTGACCCCCGAGGCAGTCGCATCGGCATAGAGATATTTCATCAGCGAATGTGAATCGATGATCCCTGTGCGCGGAGAATATATCGCGGCAAGGGCGGCGACATTCGGCTCCAGGTCCGTAAGGGAGGCCCCATCGATAATGGAGAGTCCGCTCACGCCGTTTCGCAGTCCCTGGGCCATCAGCTCTTCAAGCTGCGCAAACTCCGATTGTTCCGTCGCAACTATGAGTTTCCCGATTTTTGAATGAGGGATTGAGTGTCTTTCGCAGTAACCATACAGCAGCTCCAGTCCTTCTACGCACAGGCGCGCCTTTAAGGAGCCGTTGGGATAGTAAATGCCGGCATGCATGACCTCGCTGTTGCGACTGCTGGTTTCCCGCCCGTAAGCGGGATGCCTCTCAAGGACGATGATATTGTCATACTGCCCTGAGAGTTCGGCTGCTATGGCCAAACCTACAACACCGGCCCCGATAATAGTTATATCGACTTCATCCATGTGTTCAGACGTTGCTTATTTGGGTCTTCTCGTAATAATGTGGGTAAATTGATATCTCCCCCTTTTTCTAAAGAGGGGGACATGAGCTTTTCTAAACTACTTAAGGATTCCGCTGTCAGGAAACAAGGCCCTTTACACATTCAATAACATAAGCCGTATCCTCCGCGCTCTGAAGCGGCTCTATGGGCAGGCTGAAGACGCTCTCGCTCGCCTTTTCCGCGTTTGCAAGGCTCCCGAAGGTCTTGCTCCTGCCGTTTCCAAAGACCTTCATCTTGTGCAGAGGATAAGGATAATACACCATTGTGGAGACGCCCTTGTCTTTCAACCGTTTCTGAAATTCATCCCTGTCTCCTCTTGTGCATCTCAGCGTATACTGATGATACACATGCTGCGCGTCCGGGAGGGTCCTGGGGGTCACGATGCCGTCAAGGCCTTTAAGGCCGTTGTCGTATTGCCCGGCCACCCTGCCTCTTCTCTCATTGAATTCTTCTATATACTTGAACTTGGCCAACAGTATTGCCGCCTGAAGGGTATCGAGTCTTCCGTTATAGCCCACGTGGTCCACGTTGTATTTGTCCTTGCCGCCGTGTTTGAGAAGCATCCTCACAAGCTCCGCCGTCTGATCATTATTTGTGGAGATAATCCCCCCGTCGCCGAAGCCGCCGAGGTTCTTCGCGGGGAAAAAGCTGAAAGAACCGAAATCCCCGATTGAGCCGAGTTTTCTCCCTTTCCACGAACCGCCGAAGGCCTGGGCGACATCCTCCACGACGAAGAGATTGAACTCGCCGGCAAGCCTCATGACTTCATCCATATCGCATGACTGGCCGTAAAGATGGACCGGCACGATGCCGACGACCTTGCCCTTTTGCGGGGACGTCAGATATTGCCTGACCTTGCGGACGTCGATGTTGTAAGTATCGGGATCGACGTCTATGAAGACAGGTGTTGCGCCCGCCCTCAATATCGTGTCTCCCGTGGCCGTGAATGTGAACGGAGTGGTTATGATTTCGTCCGTCCCGTCAAAGAACTCCCGTCCCGTCAGACTTATTGAGAGGGCGCGCAAAGACATGACCAGCGACTCGGTCCCCGATGACGCGCCGATGCAGTGCTTGACGCCGAGGTAGGCTGCTATCTTGTCCTCAAGCTCCTTTACCTCGGGACCGAGTATCCATTTCTGGTGGTCGAGGCATTTCTTCAACGCGGCGTCGATATCATTTTTCATGTACTCGTATTGGAGCCTCAGGTCAAGCATCGGAAGCTGTTTCATTTAATTCATCTCCTCTTTTATGATTATGAGTTTGTCGTCCACCGATTCGTATTCGTTGCCGCAATATCCGCAGACCGCCCGGCCGTTGCCGGGTTTTAAAGTAGTGCCGCACCTGCACGCCCATCCTATCTGTTTGGCGGGCACCCCCGCGACGACCGCGTAGTCGGGGACGTCCGACTTGACGACCGCTCCGGCGCCTATCATCGAGTACTTGCCGATGATTGAGCCGCAGACGACCGTGGCATTGGCGCCGATGGTGGCCCCGGTCTTTACCCGCGTCTGCAGGAATTCATGCTTTCGTTCAATAAACGCCCTCGGGTTGTAGACATTGGTAAACACACATGAGGGTCCGCAAAAGACGCCGTCTTCGAGGACAACGCCTTTATAAACCGACACATTATTCTGTATCTTGCACCCGTTGCCGACCTCGCCGTCGGGTCCTATTACCACGTTTTGCCCTATGATACAGTTGTCGCCTATCTTTGAGCCCTTAAGTATATGGGAAAAATGCCATATCCTGGTCCCCTTGCCTATCCGGGCACCCTCGTCCACAACAGCGGTCGCGTGCGCAAAATATGAAGGGGACGCCGGGGCGTGAGACTTTGCAGGAGGGGCCTGTATGCCGCCGAGTGTATTCTCCGAGGCCTCGAGTATCTTCAGTACCCGTAAGCCCTCGGCGCCGTCCGTGACCGGCTTTGTCCTCTGGGTTACGCAGTCGGCGAAGTGACCGAGCTCAAGCCTCAACGGCTCTCCGGCCTCAACAGGGACCACCTGGTAATCGGCCTTTTGCACAATCGGGATCTTTCCGTCTTTCCACTCTATGGTGTGAGGATAAAGAAACAGTTTTTCTTTGCTCACATCGTCAAACACAATCATGGCCTTTGAACCCACGACGATCAACTTCTGTTCCTTATAAGGATGGAGCCAACTGACAAAGATATGCCCTTTTACGCCGTTTCTGAATTCCAGCGTGGTCAGTGTAGTGTCGAAGATCCCCTTATTAAGATAATCTCCGCCGACGGCCGACACATTGACGGGCTCCTCGCCGAGGAGCATGAGAATGACAGATATGTCATGAGGGGCAAAGCTCCACAGGATGTTTTCTTCCGTCCTTAACTTCCCGATGTTCAGGCGGTTGGAATAGATATACTGTATCTTTCCGAGCTCTCCCGAGGCGACAAGCTCCTTAAGCTTTCTTACGGCCGGATGATACTGGAGAATATGTCCCACCATCAGTATCCTTTTTCCCTTTTCCGCGATATCCACAAGCTCCCTGCCTTCCCTGAAAGTAAGGGCGAGCGGTTTTTCCACAAATACGTCCTTCCCGGCAAGGAGAGACCTTTTAACAAAATTGTAATGCGTGACTGCAGGAGATGAAATCGCCACCGCGGCAATGTCCGGGTTTTCCAGGACTTCATCGAAGGACGTGGTGAAGTTTACATCGGGACACTGCTGTCTCCGCTGCGCTATCGTCTGTTCGCTCGAATCACACGCCGTATGCAGGACGCCTAACTCATAAAGGTTGCGCAGAATGTTTTTGCCCCAGTACCCGAGGCCGATGTTGGCTATAAATTTTTTTTGAACGCTCATTATTGCTCCTTGCCGTTGATTTTAATCGAATTCATATCAGTTTTTCCGCCGCGTTCCCGTGGTCCCGGAATTCTCACGTATGATCGACGAAACTATTATACCGTTGACATTGTCTCCATAGCGTTTTCAGGACACTGCTCCGCCCTTTCGGTTACAGATTGCAACCGGCTGGGGTCTTAGAGTTAAGAGTTAAGAGTTAAGAGTTACGAGTCAAGAGTCAAGAATAAAATAATAAATCAAGGTTCAAAACTCTAAACTAAACTCTTGACTCATGACTCTTAACTCTAAGCTCACAACGAATATATCTTCTTCTCGTCGACGCCGAGGGCCTTTACCTTCCGGATATCTTCCTTGCCGAATGAGGCGATAAGTATCGCATCGTAACACAACTGTGAAAGGTCCTCGCGCGAATAAATATTGTGTCCGAAGAAACCTTTTTCCTCGTTCTTTCCGTCGATCACCCCGACGAGCCTGAGCGGCAGGCCGCGCATGAACATATACGACAGCTCCGCGAGCTCGCCGTCGCCCCATATAAGGAGGTCCCTGACTCCCGACCGGACCATCTCCCGGTATACGCCGTCGGTCCTCGACCGAAGGTCCTTGAAGTGCCGCAGGGAAGAGTTCATGTAATTGTAAGTCAGGCCGACCCTGTGGGTGAACCCCTGGGGTGTCAGGATGTATTTTACCCTGTTCATGGGGCCTTTCCTGATCTTGATGTAACCCTTCTTGGCAAGGTTTCTGATACAGACATTGACAAGGCCGAGCGCGATGTTGAGCCTGCTTGAGAGAGTACGCTGGGTTATTGATGATTCGCGGCTCAGCTCGTCGAGAATCTTTAAAGCAATAGCATCGCGCCTGTCCGTCTCCGAATTGTTCATGCTATGAACACAATAATGATCTCGTCCGGTTTTGTCAAGGCCGGCGGCCTCTTCTCCCATATAACCTAAGGGGCCGGTGAGTTTTTTTTCTTATATGCAGGAAACAGGAACAATGTTTATTTCTCTGTTAAGCGGTTGTCCGGATTCCGAAAGGCAAATAATTGCTCCCTGCCCGACGTCTTTGCTGAACTGCTGCAGTTTCAGAATGCCCTTTGCCATGTTCAGGTCGGGTCTCATCGACATTTTAATCTCGACAGGAAACAGCTTTCCCTCCTCCTCTATAATCAAATCGACTTCATCCCCTTCTTTAGTCCGCCAGAACCACAAAGGGGCTTCCCGCCCATGGTGCCAGTAGCTTTTTATTATTTCACTCACAACGTAATTTTCGAGAAGGTTCCCAGCCATGGCCCCGTGAGAGGCTACCTCGGCATTGCGCCAGCCGGTAAGGTAGCAGACCATGCCCGTGTCAAGGAAATAAAGCTTTGGCGTTTTCAGCTGCCGTTTACTGATATTACGGTAGTACGGCCTGAGCAGATAAACCTGAAAACTTGCCTCTAAAATCCCCATCCATTCTTTGGCTGTGCTGACGGCTATCTGAGCGTCCCGTGCAAGCTCTGACAGATTTAACAGACTGCCGGTCCTCGCAGCGGCAAGCTTCAGGAACCGTTCAAAGGCGCTGATATTAATGACCCTGATAATCGTCCTCAAGTCGCGCTCTATGTAGGTTTGAAGATAAGAACCGTGAAAGGTCTCCGCCGGGGGGGGGGTCTTATGAATAAACCTGGGAAATGTGCCGCGAACAATGCGCTCAAATACGGCCTCGGGACCGGCAAGCTTATTTATTCGGGGATATGGTTTTTTGTCGGGTCTGACAGGGTCCGGTTGATCATTCTTCCTGTATTCTTCAGTCTGGGAAAGCCCGATCAGTTTTACAATAGCAACTCTTCCGGCAAGTGATTCCGAAATCCCCCGCATTAATGTAAAATGCTGTGAACCGGTCAACCAGTATTCGCCGTTCTTCCCTGAGCGGTCTGTAAGCACCTTGATTCTCTGCAACAGGCCGGGAGCGTATTGGATTTCATCAATCGTCAACGGCGGTTTATAACGCTCAAGGAACAACTCGGGGTCTTCGTTTGCAAGTGACCGGGGGCCGAACTCATCCAGCGACACGTAGTTTCTGCGGGGAGATGCTTCTTTGCCTAAGTATTCAAGGAGAGTCGTTTTCCCGACCTGCCTCGGACCTGTCAGCAGCAGGACGGGAAAAGAGCGGGAGAGTTCTTTTATAAAAGGTTCAAGCGACCTGTTCCTATACATATGACTAATTTACGACAGAATCGTAATTTAGTCAACTCATCCAAAATCCACCACCTGACCACAGAGGTCACAGAGAAAGTATTGTTGTTCAGGAAAAAATACCATAATAGCTGCGTTAACTCTGCACACCCCGGCATTTATAAAAAAAAACTTGCTCTTCGCAATAAGCACCTGATATCCGGTAGAAAAAACTCTGTGGTCTCTGTGGCTTGTCTTTTGATGGTGAATCAGGGTCATGCTGATTGTGGATATGAGCTGCCGCCCCCCCTGAACTCCTCTTATTCTAAGAGGGGGGGACGATTCTCTTCCCCCTTAAATTATCCGGGTTAAAAGGAGCGCCGTCCAATTATCGGGAATGGGACTCATTTCCCGATTTTGTCAGGCATACCGCTTGCTTTCACTCTTTCAGCCATGTCATAATGACCGTTATTCTAAATAACGGAAACACTTTCGAAATAGATCAAGATCGTTCAAAACACTTCAGGCTGGTTTACCGGTGTAAAGAACAATTTTGAACTACTGCTGTTGCAATGATATAATCGTTGGACCAAGGTGGTGTATGAACAAAAAGTCTAAGACACTTCTCATTACAATGTTCTTCATTCTGACCTTCGCAGGCAGCGGCGCTTCCGCAGCCGTCCTGCTGGACCGCATTGCCGCGGTCGTAAATAACGAGGTCATAACCTGGAGCGAACTGCGGAGCGCGCTCGCCCTCGAGGGCAAGGGGTTTCTGGAAAATATCCCGGAAAAGGGGAAGGAAGAGGCGATAAGGGGGCTTGAGAAGGATTACGTATTCAGTCTCATCGAGGCGAAACTGCAGCTCCAGGAGGCGCGGAAAACAGGACTGGACATCGGCCCTGCGGAGATTGACGGCGCCATCGAGGATATTAAAAAGAAATTTAACCTGACGGATGAGGCGCTCCGGAATTCCCTGACTGCGGAGGGGATGAATATGGAGGAATACAGGACCCGGCTTGGAGAGCAGATCCTTCTGTCGAAGGTCGTCAATTTTGAGGTCAGGACCAATATCGTAATCACGGACAGAGAGATCGAAGAATATTATGAGGCCAACAAAGACGACCTCGTGAGCAGGGAGAAGCGCAGGATAAGACAGATATTCTTTGCCGCGCCGAAGACCGGCTCAGGCAGAGAGGCGGTTGAGGCAAAGGCCCGGGACATTATTCAGAGAATCAGCGCCGGAGAAGACTTCTCAAAACTCGCTTCCGACTTCTCCGAAGACCGGAGCAGGCAGTTCGGCGGGGACCTGGGACATATCGTCCGTGGCAGCGCGCTGAAAGAGATTGAAGACGCGGCTTTCTCCCTTAATACCGGAGAGGTCAGCAGGCCGTTCTGGGGGCCGGCAGGACTCCATATAATAAAACTGGAGGAAAAGGTTGAAGCCGAAGGGATCGAAAAGGTCAGGGACGGGATAAAGGAAAAACTGTTCCAGAGGGCCTTTGAGTCGAAATATCTCATGTGGAAGGCCGGTCTGAAAGAAAAGGCGTTTATAGAGATCAAATTATAAGTGAGAACTGAGAAATAAGAAGTGAGAAGTAAAAATGCATTTTCTTAACTTCCTGCTTCTTACTTCACACTTTTAACTTATTTTTAAGGAGTAAAAAATGTTAGATGACAATATTAAGATCGGTCTTACCTTCGACGACGTGCTTCTGGTGCCTTCGAAGTCCGACATCCTTCCCGGGGAGGTCGATGTCAGCGCGCAGCTTACGAGGAACATCAGGATAAATGTCCCCATTGTCAGCGCCGCCATGGACACTGTCACCGAGGCGAGGCTTGCCATCGCAATGGCGCGGGACGGGGGCCTCGGAATTATTCATCGCGCCATGCCCATCGACGCCCAGGCCGCTGAAGTGGATCGGGTGAAGAAATCAGAAAGCGGCATGATTGTCGACCCTATTACCATGGGGCCGGACGAGAAGATATCGAAGGCGCTGGCTATCATGGAGAGGTACCGGATATCCGGGGTCCCTATTACAAAAGGGAAGAAGCTTGTCGGCATACTGACGAACAGGGACCTGAAATTCGAGACGAACCTGCAGAAGAAGGCCTCCGAGGTCATGACCAAAAAGGGGCTTATCACCGCCCACGTAGGAATAACGCTCGATGAGGCAAAGGAGATTCTGCATGAACACAAGATCGAGAAGCTGCCTATCGTTAAAAAAGACTATACCCTCGCCGGGCTGATTACCATAAAGGACATCGAGAAGAGGGAGAAATATCCGCATGCCTGCAAAGATAAAATCGGCAGGCTGTGCGTGGGGGCAGCTATCGGAGTCAGCAGGGACGCGATCGCCAGGGCCTCGGCCTTGATCAAGGCCGGCGCGGACGTCATTGCCATAGATACCGCTCATGGACATTCGAAAAGGGTCATCTCTACTGTAAAGGCATTGAGAGAGGCGTTTCCCGACATCGAGATTATTGCGGGCAATGTAGCGACCGCCGACGCGACAAGGGACCTGATCAATGCGGGCGCAAGCTCCATAAAGGTCGGAGTGGGGCCGGGCTCGATCTGCACCACAAGGATCGTGGCCGGCGCCGGGGTGCCGCAGCTTACCGCAATAAAGGAATGCTCAAAAATCGCTGACGCGGCCGGCGTCCCGATAATTGCGGACGGAGGGATCAAATATTCAGGAGATATAACAAAGGCCATTGCCGCGGGGGCGAGTTCGGTCATGATCGGCGGTCTCTTCGCCGGTACCGATGAAAGCCCCGGAGAATTAGTGCTTTACCAGGGCAGGACGTACAAGGTTTACAGGGGCATGGGCTCTCTCGGAGCAATGGAGGCGGGCAGCAAGGACAGGTACGCGCAGGAAGGCGTCGAAGCCAGAAAGCTCGTTCCCGAAGGCGTCGAAGGCCGCGTTCCCCACAAGGGGCCGATCTCGTCCAGCATTTACCAGCTTGTCGGCGGGCTCCGTTCGGGTATGGGCTACTGCGGGTGCAAGAGCATAGATGAACTCCGCAGGAACGGCCGGTTTGTCCGGATCACACCGTCCGGCCTCAGGGAAAGCCACGTGCACGACGTTATCATTACCAGGGAAGCGCCGAATTACAGGTTTGATTGAAATCTTATAAAATCTCCCCTGCCTCCCTTTGCCAATGCAGAGGGAAAAGAGGTCTTCGCTGATTTCAAGGAGTTCATAGAGAACACCGCTGCCGGTATCGAAAAGTACAACTAAGCATACAACTACCGGGCAGACTCATTGGTCATTTTCAGATATGATAATGCCCCTGACCCCTCAGCAAAAGAAGTTAAATCTTTTCCTCATCATAAGCATCTGAACGATAACATCGTTGAGTCCGGCCTGATTGAATTATCAGACGTGCTTGAAGAAATAGAAAAAATCTGTACTTCAGAAATCTAACCCGCCCAATTATTCCCTTTTACTTACTGTAAACGACCTTCCCGCCCCTGGCAAACCGGGAAACGGACGAGACGCCTTTTTTAAATTCTTCAGGAGACATGGTAACGATATCAAAAGGGAATAAGTATTTCTTTATCAGCCGCCACTCCGTGTCCCCAAGCATTTTCGCCCTTTCAAAGGTGTCCTTCCCACTGAAGTTCCTTGAGATCACAACTATATCGATGTCACTGTCTTTGGTGTAATTGCCCCTTGCATGAGAACCAAACAGGATTATCTTGTTAATCTCAAGCCCTTTTTCATACAGCAAATCTCTAAGGTATGTTACCGCTTCTTTAATTCTTTTTTTAGCCATCTTAGCAGCCTTCCTGTACTTTTAAGAATGTCGTTCGTTCTCTGCCTGCTATAATCCTTGATAAGGACTTTTAATTCTTCAGGATAACGAGTGGGTACGCTGACCTTGTTTAACTGTATAACAAATTCCATTAAATTTTCAGGCGGCGTTATCCCCGTTCTTTCAATTAAATAAATAAGATTATGCACCTTCGGAGGGGTATTGTTAAGTCTTTGAGTTAATAATCCCTTAAGTGCTTTTTCAATAGATAAATGGCACATGAAAACAGTGTAGATGTACCTTCTCGCATTAAACATTGCCTCAGCAGTCTTGAAATCATAGCCGGCCTGAGCAAACCATTCTTCCGCCAATTTGATGTTTCTTTTGTCTGTATTTATTTGTTCACGGTTCATAAATTAATTTTTAATTATACTATATTCCGAATGTTGAGAAGCGCCTCCATTTACGAATTTCAATTTCTTTAACTTCCTGACAGCGAAGAGGACAGCAGCATCGGGATATGGTGTCCCCGCGATATGCTATAATCTTCCATGCAAACCGGCGATGATATAAAGAGGATCATAAGCTATTTTAAAGGCAGAAAAGAGGTCTCTGCATTATACCTGTTCGGCAGTATCGTTGAAGGCAGGGCCTTGCCGGAAAGCGATATCGATATAGCGGTGCTCATCGACGAAAAGAAGCTGCAAAGAAAAAACTTTGAACGATTGAAAAGCATCTACTATAAAGCATCCCCGGCATTCTCTTTGCGCCCAGTGGACATTGCCGTCCTGAACGCCGCCTCCCCTTACCTCAAACACCGGGTCATCAAAACCGGGAAGATACTCTTTGACAGGAACAGGCGATTAAGGGTGAGATTTACTACACAGGCGATTATCGAGTATCTCGACTTCAAGCCTATAGAAGATATTTTCAACAAGGCTGTTGCAAACCGCTTCAGGAGGGCGGCAGTTGGTAGATAAAACACTTGTCAGCAAGAAACTGGAACGGATCGAAACTTACTTTACACAGATTCGTCAGAGAAAAGATCCGGGCGTTGAACGGTTTTCAAAAGACAAAGACTTGCAAAGCATCGTCCTTTTCAATCTGATTCAGCTCGTACAGGCATGCATCGACATCGGCGCTCATATTATCAGTGACTCCGGCTGGGATGCTCCGACAACGCAGGCGAATATATTTGAAATACTCGCAGATAATAAAATCATCACGAGACCTCTTGCAGCAAAGATGATTCAGATGGTTGGATTCAGGAACCAGATAGTTCATGAATACGAAAAGACGGATATGAAGATTGTCCATACTGTCTGGAAAAAGCACCTTTCCGATTTCGATAAGTTCTGTAAGGCTATAGTTTCCAAGTATAACCTGTAAATAGCTCGTCATTCCCGCAGGCAGTAAGCGGGAAGCCAGAGAGAATTAAAAGAACTGGATGCCCGATTAAGAACTTCGCGCATGACGTAACTTCATGTGTCTTTATTTATGAACGCTTTAGTAATAACTCAGCCTGCGGGAATAGAGAGCATATATTAATATGGAGAAACAATTCATTTTTAAAATTATCAGTACGGACAACAACACACGTCTCGGCCAGGTTCACACATCCCGTGGAATAATTAACACCCCGGCCTTTATGCCCGTTGGGACAATCGCGACTGTGAAGGCGATGAGCCCCGATGAGATGAAGGAGCTGGGCGCGGACGTGCTTCTTTCTAATACCTATCACCTCTATCTGCGTCCTGGGCATGAAATAATCAGGGAGTTAGGCGGGCTCCATAAGTTCATGAACTGGGAAAGACCCATTCTCACCGACAGCGGCGGTTTCCAGGTATTCAGCCTTTCGCCTTTGAGAAAAATCAGCGATGAAGGCGTGGAATTCAGGTCGCACATCGACGGCTCATTGCACTTCCTGACCCCGGAGCTTGTAATGGAAATCCAGGCCGCCCTCGGCGCCGACATCGCAATGTCGTTTGACGAGTGCACCCCGTATCCCGCAACGAGGGAATACGCGTTGAAATCCCTGCAGTTGACGACAAAGTGGGCGAAGAGGTGTAGGGAATTCAAGGGTCAAGGGTCAGGGGTCAGGGGTCAGGGGGAAGAAGATTCAAAATTCAAAATTCAAAATTCAAAAAATCGCTCATCCCTTGCCCCTTGCCCCTTGCCCCTTGCCCCCCAATCTTTATTCGGCATTGTCCAGGGCGGCGTATATCCCGACCTTCGCAGGCAGAGCGCGCAAGAGCTGATTGAAATGGACTTTGACGGTTACGCCATCGGCGGGCTCAGCGTGGGGGAGCCGAAGGAGCTTATGTATGAGATGATAAACTATACGACCCCTCTTTTGCCGAAGGACAAACCCCGCTATCTCATGGGAATCGGCGATTTGATGGACGTCCTGGAGGCTGTTGCAGCGGGGATCGATATGTTCGACTGCGTCATGCCCACGAGAAACGCCCGCAACGGGACCCTGTTTTCGAGTCAGGGGAGGATCTGCATCAGGCGCGCGGAATTTAAGAATGACCCCGGTCCGCTCGATCCGGACTGCGGATGTTATACATGCAGAAATTATTCACGGGCCTATCTCCGTCATCTCTTCATGAACAGGGAGATCCTCTCCATGAGGCTGAATACCCTGCACAATCTCTACTTCTACCTCGATTTCTTCAGGAAGATGAGGGAGGCTATCGGCAACGGGGAATTTGAGAGGTTCAGAACAGAGCAGACGCCGAATCTGCGGAATAATTTCCACGGGGATTAACTTTATTCCCCCTTTGAAAAAGGGGGATGAAGGGGGATTCTGTAATAAAATAATTTACCGAATAACTCCCCTGACCCCTGCTTAAGTCACCTACTGTTGGTCTTTTCCAAAAAGGGGATAAAACCATCTGATATAATTATCCTATGAATATCCTTATCATAGGCGGCACAGGCTTTATAGGCTCGGCATTAAGCCGTGAGCTGCGGAATTCCGGACATACCGTTGTCGTTACCACAAGGCAGAAGACTAACCCCCCTTGCCCCCCCTTGGATAAGGGGGGGCAAGGGGGGGTTATGACGTGGAACCCGCCCGGACTTATTCCTCCGGATGTAATTTCAAAATTTCACGCCGTCATCAACCTCGCAGGGGAGCAGATCGCTCCCGGACGCTGGACAGCGGACAAGAAGCAACGCATCCTTTCAAGCCGCGTAGTCACCACACACGCACTGGTAGAGTCGATAAAACAAATCCCCCTCAATCCCCCTTTGCTAACGGGGGAGACTTCTAAGATTCCCCTCTTTGGAAAAGAGGGGGAAGGGGAGATTTTGAAAAAAGACAGAGGAGGATTACCCAGAGTCCTTATCAACGCCTCCGCAGTCGGATATTACGGGGCGCGCAGTGATGAACTTATCACAGAGGATTCCCCGCCGGGGTCTGATTTTCTTGCCGGGGTATGTCTTAAGTGGGAGGCTGAGGCATTAGCTGCACGGGCATATGGTGTCCGCGTTGTTATAACGCGTTTCGGCGCCGTGCTTGAAGCGGACGGAGGCATGCTTCCGCATATAGTGATCCCTTTCAAACTTTCCTTCGGCGGCCCGATAGGGAGCGGGAAACAGTGGTTCTCCTGGATACACCGCGACGATGTAGTCGGCATTATAAAATTCGCGCTCGAACATGAAGAAATCTCCGGCCCGGTGAACGCTACCGCCCCCAACCCGGTCACGAACAAAGAGTTCACCCTTGCGCTCGGCAAGACCCTCAACAAACCCACGTACTTCGCGGTCCCCGCCTTCATGGTTGAATTTACCCTCGGAGAATTCGGACACGTGCTCCTGACCGGCCAGCGCGTCCTGCCCGAAAAGATATTGAAGACAGGGTACAGGTTCAAGTATACTGACATCAACGAAACGCTGAAGGCGATATACAAAAAAACCGGTAGTAAGTAGCAAGTAGTCAGTAGTTAAGGGATAAACTATAGGAAACCTTTCCCCTTGGCTACTTACTACTAACTACTTGCTACTTAATTAGTCCTTCCACTTCAGGCCCTTCAGAAACTTCTTGTTCTCCACAAACCATCTGACCGTGTTTTCAACCCCCTGCTCAAGGGGCATCCCGGGCCTCCAGCCCAACATCTTTTCCGCTTTGTCTATATTCGCCCATGTAGCAGTCACGTCGGCAGGATGGAGCTTGAACCTTTTAATTTTGGCCTTTTTGCCTAAATATTTTTCGAGAAGTCCGATCACATAATTCAACTGAACAGGATGGTCGCTGCCGAGGTTTATAATTTCATAACCGACGGGTTTCAGCGCACGTATCGTTCCGTCAGCTATGTCGTCTATATAGGTAAAATCGCGTGTCTGCGTCCCGTCTCCAAAAAGAGGAATGGGTTTGCCCGCATCCATATTTTTGACGAATTTGAAGATGCTCATGTCGGGCCTGCCCGCGGGCCCGTATACAGTGAAATACCTGAGGACCGTTATATCGAGACCGTAAAGGTAATGGTAGGCATAGCACAGCGTCTCGGCCCCCTTCTTCGTGGCAGAGTACGGCGCCAGCGGAGTATCAGTCTTTGAAGTCTCTTTGAACGGCATATCCAGCGACGCATAAAGGCTTGAAGTGGACGCGAGGACCAATTTTTTCACTTTATGGTCCTTGCAGCATTCGAGGAGGTTCAGCGTCCCTTTCGTATTCGTGTCAAGATAGACCCAGGGGTCTTCGACCGAGGCCCGAACTCCCGCCCTTGCAGCGAGATTTATGACCGCGTCCGCCTTATTTTCCTGAAATACCTTTTTCAGTTTCTTGTAATCCGCGATGTCTATCTTGTGGAAACTGAAGTCCGGGCTGCTCTTTAATGTCTTAAGCCTCCAGTGTTTTAATGCCGGGTCGTAGTAATCATTGATATTGTCGATGCCTATGACCTTCTTTTTCATATCGAGGAGCGTCCGTGCGACCTTCCACCCTATGAAGCCTGCGCAGCCCGTGACGACGATTGTTTTTATGCGGCTGTCTGGAAATTTGAACCTCATTAATCCTCCTGTTTCATGTGTTATGGATAGATGTGGCTTATAGAAAGCAATTTGTTATAATACAATACTGAAAAAACCAAATACAAACGGAATTTCTAACCATAGGTGTCCATTCAGTTACTGGTGCAACTTATCCCCCTCTTTGGAAAAGAGGGGTCAGGGGAGATTTTGTAATAAATTTATTTCTTATCAAAAAATCCCCCCTCACCCCCCTTTTTCAAAGGGGGGGACCATTGCTCACTGGAGAGAAAACTAAATGAAAGACTTCAGGACCCTGCTGAGCCTCGTAAGACCCTTCTGGAAGAGGGTGGTCCTTGCGGGCGTCATAAGCCTTATAGTCTCAGGGATAAACGCCGCCATTGCGTGGCTGGTAAAGCCCGCCCTGGACGATGTCCTGATACAGAAGAACTTCAGTATGATGATACTCCTGCCGGTCGCCATCATACTGATCTTCACGTTCAGGGGCGTCTTCACGTTCATCCATGAGTACCTGATGAGATCGGCCTCCCAGAAGATGGTCATGGACCTCAGAAACAGGCTTTACGATCATATCATGCATCTGCCGGTCGGTTTTTTCAGCAAGTCCTCAAGCGGCGCCCTGATATCGAAGGTCATAAACGACGCCAATGCGCTCGATTCGGTTATCTCACTGACATTGAAAGACCTGCTGATAGAAAGCGCTACTATCATTTCCCTGGCCGCTGTGGCCTTCTGGCGCAGATGGGACCTCGCGCTGATAGCCATAGTGGTGCTTCCAGGGGCCTTTTACGGCGCCGCGAGACTCGGAAAAAACCTCAAGCAGATAAGCAAACGCGCCCAGCAGAATATATCCGTGATCACCGAAATACTCCAGGAAAGCTTTACCGGGGTCAGGATAATCAAGGCCTTCAGCAGGGAGCAGATGAAACTGGAGCACTTCAAAAAGAACAACAGGGACTACTACCGCGAGAATATGCGTTCCGTCAGGGTCACGGAGCTTGTGGGCCTGATGATGGAGGTCGTGACAGGGCTGGGTATCGCGTTTGTTCTTTGGTATGGGGGGAAATTAATCGTTGCCGGCGCCATTACCATCGGAGATTTCTTCTCTTTCCTGACGGCGATCATCCTTCTGTTCACCCCGGCAAGGAGGCTTGCCAAGGTCAACGCCGGGATACAGAAGGCGCACGCCCCGGTCCAGAGGATAATGGAAGTGCTTTCCATAAGCACGGAAAAAGACGGGCATCGCGAGATAGGGGAATTCCGCAGCGAGATACGGTTCGACCGCGTTTCATTTTCATACCCTTCTTCACGCAGCAGGGCCCTGAACGAGGTCAGTCTTTCCATAAAAAAAGGGGAACTGGTGGCGGTGGTAGGCATGAGCGGCGGCGGTAAAACGACCCTCATCAGCATGCTCCCGAGGTTTTACATACCCGATGAGGGCCGGATACTGATTGACGGCGCCGACATCTCCGACGCTGCGCTGAAGTCCCTGAGGTCCCTGCTGGGACTTGTAAGCCAGGACGTGATCCTCTTTAATGACACCCTTATGGAAAATATCAGGTTCGGCAGCCGCCGCGCCACGGCTGAACAGGTGATTGAAGCGGCAAAGGCCGCGTACGCGCACGACTTCATTATGGAGTTCCCCGAAGGTTACGAGACAGTCATCGGAGAGAGGGGGCTCAGGCTCTCCGGAGGACAGAGACAGAGGATCTCCATTGCCCGCGCCATCCTGAAAAACCCTCCGATACTTGTCCTGGATGAAGCGACGTCTTCACTGGACACCTCATCCGAGATGATGATACAGAACGCCCTCGAAGGGTTGATGAAGAGCAGGACCACGATTGTGATTGCGCACAGGCTTTCTACTGTCAGAAAGGCCGACAGGATAGTCGTCATGGAAAAGGGCAGTATTATCGAAACCGGCACGCACGCCGAGCTCCAGGCGCGCGGCGGTACTTATCAGAAGCTGTACGAGCTTCAGTTCAGGGGACAGGAGACGGTGATTGAACCGGAAAAAGCAGACATTGCTCAGAAATATCTTTAATTCGATAGATTTTTGTTAAATTATGCATAAGACTTTAAATAAAATTTACACATGAACATTAATTGACATTACGTTAAGGTATCGAAAAACATATTTCTTCCCAACATCTGCTTTTTCCTATAGTTAGTGAAAACTCATTCTCAGGTATAACAATTTGGATATTGCCCTTATTCGCAAGAACTATACTCAATACGGCGGAGCGGAGACTTACCTGGGGCTCGTGGCAGGCGGGCTTTCGGCAAGGGGCCACCGCGTGCGTATTTTCAGCGCCGGGACCTGGCCCCGGACTTTTGAAGTTACGAGGGTCGGCACCGTTGGCAAACCTTCCCTGCTGTCGAACCTGCTCTTTGCCCTGAATTGCAGGAGGCGGCTCAGCAGGGGGGCCTTCGGCTGCATACTCAGTTTTGAGCGCACCCTGTTCCAGGACATTTACAGGGCCGGCGACGGCTGCCACAAGGAATGGCTGAGAAGGCGGCGCATATCTGAGCCGCTGCTGAAGGGCGCAAGTTTCGCCTTTGACCCGCACCATCGACTTATTCTCCTGCTTGAAAAGAAGTGCCTTACGAATTCCGGGATAATAATAGCCAATTCGGCCATGGTCAGGGATGATATTATAAGACACTATGGGATTGACCCCGGTAAAATGCGCGTCATTTATAACGGGGTGGACCTCGAAAGATTCAGGCCTTCTGACCGTCCCCGAAGAATGGAGATAAGGAAGTCACTCAATATCGGGACGGAAAAAGTCATCCTGTTTGCCGGCGCCGATTTCAGGAGAAAAGGAGTTCCGACCTTATTACGGGCGTTCGCCCTGATGAAGGAGCCGGATGTCAGACTGATAATAGCCGGGCGGCAGCCGGGGCCTGAATTCGTATCGATGGCAGAGGGCCTCGGAATTTCCGGGAAGGTAATTTTCCGGGGCGCTGAAAAAAGAATGGAGGAACTATATGCAGCGGCGGATGTCTTTGTCCTGCCGACCATCTACGACCCTTTCAGTAATGCCGCCCTCGAGGCGATGGCCTCGGGGCTTCCGGTTGTGACGACGTCGTCAAACGGCGCTTCAGAGCTTATTGAGAATGGCGTTCAGGGATTTAAGATCGACGATCCGGTGGACGCCCCCGACTTTGCTGAAAAAATTTCCGTCGCCTTAAGGCGCTCAGGGGAAATGGGAAGGCAGGCAAGGACCAGGGCGGAGGGCCACCCCCTGGAAAAGGCGGTCGATGAGATCATAGAGGTCATCAACGCCCTGGACAAAACATAATATAAGCTATAAGTTTATTTTAAGACCATGACGGAAATAAAACTGACAATACTTCACACGGAATCCTCGACCGGATGGGGAGGACAGGAGATCCGGATAGTAAACGAGGCCCTCGGCATGCTGAAAAGGGGGCACAGGGTCTGCATTGCGGCCCCCGTACAAAGTGTCATCCTTCGAAAGGCCGGGGACGCCGGTATTCCCTCATTTCCATTGCCGTTCAGGAAAAAAAATCTGCCGGACATCTGCAGGCTCGGTAAAATTATCAAGCGGGAAAAAGTTGACATCGTCAATACCCACAGCTCTTCCGACAGTTGGGTGGCCACAATTGCCGCCGGGTTTTCGGGGTCAACGCCGCTTGTCCTCAGGACCAGGCATCTCTCGACACCTATCAGCGGGAATTTTCTGAGCAGGCTGATATATAACAGGCTGCCTGATGCGGTAATCACTACGGGAGAAGAGATAAGGCGGAGGATGATCAACGTCAACCGGTTTGATGGAGGTAAAATTGTTTCGATACCGACAGGAGTGGATACAGAGCGGTTTGATCCGGAAAAGGTGACCGCAGGGCCGCGATCAAACGGTTTTTCAATAGGTATGGTTTCCGTCTTAAGGAGCTGGAAAGGTCATAAATACCTTTTGGAGGCCGCGCCTTCCATATTAAAAGAGCTGCCGGAGGCGAATTTTTATATAGTAGGCGACGGGCCGATGTCACAGAACATCAGGAACATGATCAGGGAATTATCTCTCGAAGATAAGGTCCTTATGCTCGGACACAGGGACGACATCCCTGAAATCCTGGCGTCCATGGACGTACTGGTCCATCCTTCGTACGGGCATGAGGGGGTGCCGCAGTCCGTTCTTCAGGCCATGGCGATGGAAAGACCCGTTGTGGCCTCCGACGCAGGCGCCGTCAGGGAAATTGTAATTGATGGAAAGACGGGCTTTTTGATCGAGCCGGAGAACCCTGAACAGATTGCCCGGAAGGTCTGCGAACTTTACTACGACCCTGAACTCAGGACGAAGTTCGGGAAAGAAGGCAGGAGACTTGTCGAGCAAAATTATTCCGTGGGTCCTATGCTGGACAAGATCGAGTCCCTGTATGAAAGGCTTTTAAAAAGCAAAAAGGGAATGTGAAGACAAGGGGCTTTCCGGGGCGGCCTGAAGAGCCGGCTGTGCGCCGGAGGAAAAAATGACTGCAATTGAAGCGTGCTATGCGGGAGAAGGCATTTGAAAGTATTACTTACAAACTTCCATCCTTATTTTGGGGGGGGGCACACTACATATCTCCTTTACCTGTTTAGAGAGTTGAATACATTTAATGACGTTTATCTCGCATGTCCGAAAACCAGCAAACTGAATCGCCTCGCAAAAGAAATAAAAGGAGATAATGTCTTTGATATCGATTTCCCGGGCAAGATAAGAGAGATAAAGCATATCGCCGGCAATTTGAACAAACTCGTCCCGATAATTAAGAACATCGACTTTGATTTGATACACGTAAATGGATCGCCCGATCACTCGATGATAATCTATTCAAAGCTTTTGCTGCGTAATAAGACACCTGTAATCAAAACAATACATAATTCACTGGTCCCTAAAAAAGGCCTTCTTTCATCGGTCAAAAGATATTTCACGGATGGAATAATCCTGCCGTCGAACTTTCAGACCCGGATGATGATTGAAAATGGATATGGAAACGACGAGTTCACGGTAATACATAATGGGATAGATACGGACCATTTTTATTTCGCGCGCAAGAGCGGAGCGCTCAGGAACAAATACAATATCAACAACACCGATATCGTCTTTGTAAGCACTGCGGGGACTGCCCTGCATAAAGGGTGGCATTTATTGGTAGAGGCGGTTTCCAGGCTGGACAACAGACTGAGAGACAGGATTAAAATAATAATAGCGGGCAACCTTCCCGGCAAGGAAATTATGGAAACGTATGTGAACAAATTCAACATGAGGGACAATGTAATCTTTACGGGTCTGCTTCAGGACGTCAGAGAGGTAGTTGCCCTGGCGGACGTGGGGTTTGTCCTGTCCCATAGAATTGAATCGATATCTTATGCGTGCAGAGAGATGATGTCTATGGGAAAACCCGTATTGATCTCCGATTATGCCGGTCTGCCCGAAAACATAGACGACGGAATAAACGGCTGGATAACCGAGACGCTCAGCGTAAGTTCAATAGCTTTCAGGGTCGCGGAGATCGTCAAAAACGCGGACGCCCTCGATAAATTTTCCGCAGCGGCAAGAAAAAAGGCTGAAAAAGATTTTTCACTAAAGGTATTTGTCGATAAGACCTATAACTGTTATGAATCGACTTTATCCAACAGTCATCAACAAAACAGGCGCCCTGGGCGAAAAACTTTTTTTTGATGAGTCAATTTAAAGACGTCAACAGTATCCTCGTAATAAAGCTGCGCCATATCGGCGACGTCCTCCTGACTGTTCCTGTTTTCAGGGCGCTCAGGGAGACCTTCCCCGGGGCCCGCATCTCGGCCCTCGTTAATTCCGGGACTGAAGAAGCGCTGAGCGGGTCGCCGTATATCAATGAGATTATGGTATTTGACGGCGCGATCAAAAATCTCTCCGGGGCCAGGCGATACCAGAGAGAAATCAAATTTCTCAAGGGCATCAGGACGAGGGATTTCGACATGACCGTGGACCTGACAGGCGGAGACAGGGCGTCGATAATATCCGCTTCCTCAGGGGCGAAATACAAACTTGGATGGAAGCCGGGAAAAGGGCTTGAATGGAAAAAATATATTTATACCCATATGATCGAGCCCCGGCCCGGCAGGCACATGGTGCTTCAGAACCTTGAGGTCGTCAATGCGTTCGGCATAAAAACCGGCGACCTCTCTGTGGACTTCCGTATTCACGCGAGGGACATGGATTACGCCGGGGACATCCTTGGAAAGAGGCCCGGCGACGCGCTTGTTCATATCCATCCGACGTCGAGGTGGCTGTTTAAATGCTGGGACGACAAATATATGGCAGATGTAATAAATTGGCTGATTGAACAGGGGATCAAGGTCGTTGTGACCTCGTCCGCCGACAAAAAAGAATTTGAGAAGGCAAAAAAAATTCTTTCCCTTTGCCCGGCACTCACCGCTGCCCGCTCCCCGAGGCTGATAGACTTATGCGGTAAGACCACCCTCGGGCAGCTTGCGGCCGTTTCCGGGGAGTCGGACTTTTTTTTGGGCGTGGACTCGGCGCCCATGCATATTGCCGCGGCAGTCGCAACGCCCGTCATTGCATTGTTCGGCCCCAGCGGGGCCTTTAACTGGGGTCCGTGGGACAATTCGGCAGACCCGGAAAATGCGTACCGGAACAGGAACGGTCTTCAGATTTGCGGGGCGCATACCGTGGTCCAGAGGGAGTGGGAATGCGTTCCCTGCGGAGAGGACGGTTGTCAGAGGAGTAAAAGAAGCAGGTGTCTTGAGGACATAACGCCGGAGGAAATCAGGATTTTGTTACAGAGATATTTGCCTTGACCCAGCCCCTTGCTTTCATCTCCTCCAGTGCGGCAATTACGTCTTCCACCGCAATGGCCTTCATACAGGAGACATGGGCGCAGTCATAAACGTTGCAGGGGCTGCAGTCTGTTTCTTTTCTTAAGACGATTTTTTTCTCTCCCGAAGGCCCTGTAACGGCCGGATCGGCAGGGCCGAAAAGGGCTATTACGGGAGTACCCACTGCCTGGGCCAGATGTAACGGGCCGCTGTCCGGCGATACCAGGAAATCGCATTTCTTCATCAACGCGGCCGATTCCCGGATCTTAAACCTTCCGGCTGCCGCAAGCGCCCTGCCTTTTGTCCTTTCCGCTATCCTCTGTGCAAAAGGCATTTCCTTTTTCCCCCCGAAAATAATCAGTCTGAGACCGTATTTCCCGGAGAGCTGATTACACAGGGAGACGGCGTACTCTTCCGGCCACCATCTGTTTCTCCTGGCCCCAAACGGGTGTATACCCGCTAATGTTTCCCCGGAAAGACCCGCCTCCCTGATGACCGTGTCCGCCCTGTTTATCTCTTCGCCGGTCAGAAATACTTCCGGGGTCCCCCCGTCGGATTTTACTCCGATCACCTCGAGTGTCTTGAGTCTTCTGTCCACAACGTGAAGGCCCCCGGTCCTCTTTGGCATCAGGATTGTAAACAGAAAGGCAAATTTGCTTTCGCGCCAGCCGATTCTCACCGGCGCCCCGGACAAATAAGAAAATGGACCGGCCTCCATATCATTGGAATCGAGGACTATGGAGAGATCAAATTTATCTTTCCTTAAATTCCTCAGTATCCACGGAAGTTTCAGGAAGAAAGGGAGATTTACCCTGCCGGGACAATCCACTAATCTGTCTATATGGGGATTGTTCCATAAGACTTCTTTTGCCGCGGGACTTACGAAGGATGTAATCTTCGCCCCCCTGAACGCCCGCCTTAATGCCCTTATGGCAGGCGTGCAAAAAAGGGTATCGCCAATGGCCGTTGTGTTGAGCAGAAGAATGCTCTTTACGTCTTCAGCCTTATACGAGGGCCTTCTTCTGTCGAACCTGAAGGCCATTGAGAAGCCCCCTTTAAGAAGTGAAAAGAAAATTTTAGGCATAACGCGTATAAATTACCACTGAGTGTTTTTCCGTGGGTGTACGACAAATTTATTGGTAAAGCCACATTCCCCCTCTGGCAAAGGTGGATGAAGGGGGATTTTTTGGAATAATCTCTTTTAAAGAATCTCCCCTTACCCCTCTTTTTCAAAGAGGGGGCTATGCTGCACCAACTCTTATGTCGCAGACCCTTTTTCCGTTATTCTAAAAGCATGAAAAGACAGCGTCTTACATGGATAAAATTTATTCAAAGCACCAAGCCGGATATTAATACCAATCATTTTATCAGGAATTTTGTATCAGCGATTTATATACGGAATCAAGTCTTGCCGCCATCCGGACCGAGGAAAAGCGGTCCTCCACCATCTTCCTGCCGCTGCGGCCGAAGGCCTTCCGTTTGACACTGTCTGCCGACAGACCGATAATTGCCCCGGCAAGCGCCGTCTTGTTGCGGGCGGGGACGATAATTCCGTTAATCTCGTCCCTGACAATCTCGGTGACCCCGCTGACGGAAGTAGCCACTATCGGCAGCCCTGAGGCCATGGCCTCCAATAAAACCATCGGTAAACCTTCCCAAAGAGAAGGCAGGACAAAGATGTCCATTGCCTTTAAAATATCAGGGATGTCCCTCCTTTGTCCCAGGAACATGACATGTTCATCAAGACCTTTCGCGGAAACTTCATTTTTAAGACTGGTTTCCAAAGTACCCGATCCCGCTAACACGAGTTTAATTTGCGGGACGGCCTCCCTGACGGCGTGCAGCGCCTCGATAAGATATATATGCCCTTTCTGTTCTATCAGTCTCCCGACGGTCCCGATGACCAGGCTCTCCGGGGCGATACAAAGCTTCTGCCGCGACGTTTCTCTTGTAACAGAGTCGAACCGGGAAATATCAACGGCGTTGTGAATGACTTCAACTTTCGTGGGAGTTATCCAGTCTCTTGCAACTATATGATTCTTGACCGCATCGGAAACGGCAACTATTTTTCCCGTTCTTTTGGCCAGAAGCCAGTTCACGATCCTTCTCTTGAATTTGTACTTGGGGTAAGCATTGTGTTCAGTTGAAACCACGGGGACTTCAGCAAGGAACGCGGCCGTCCTGCCGTACATATTGGCGTGATAAAGATGGGTGTGGACAAGACTTATATTCTGTTTGCGCATGACCTTCAGGATGTCTTTGATGATCCGTACATCCGCTGCCTTACTGTCTCTATTCAAAGAAATTACGTCTATCCCCATGCCCTCTATTTCCCTGCCTATCTCTCCTTTGTCCCTGATGCATAAAACAGTCGGCCTGTATTCTTCAGGATTTAAGTTCCTTAAAATGGTCAGTAAATGCTCTTCGGCGCCTCCTACCGGGAGCGTTACAAAGAGGTAGAGGATATTAATCATCAGTTACTTTCCATCGGTCTGCGTACGTCTTCCATGGATGTCCCCAGCGAGTCAATGCTACCGGAAAAGAAATGCCTGGGCCTTGCAAAGCTTATTATATCAAAAAATGAGACGCTCCGCTCCGGCCCCGCATGTCCCTGATTCACCATCAAGAGACAAACCACAGAGACCACAGAGGAAAAAAATAAATATTAATCTGCAGATTACACTGATTAACACAGATGTATTTAGAAATATTTTTTCAATCTGTGAAATCTGTGTAATCTGCGGATAAATAAATCTTTTCTCTGGGACCTCTGTGGTTAGGTGGTGGATTCCGGATGTTTTTCAGGCGGGACAATCAAAGTAAATCAACTAAAGTGCCACATTATATTTTTATGCTAAAATATGCTTTGCGCGCATGAGGACAAAGAAGATAAATGAAGACCCCGAATAACCTGTCACCCTTCAGGAGGTCCGCTGGACCGATAATCCTGCTGCTGATATTTTCCTTTGCGGTGAAGGCCTTTTTGCTTGCAAACAGGTGGGTCATGCTGAGGCCCGATACCATGCAATATATGAATATTGCAAAACATATTTTCGGCGGGGAGATAAACGAGGCCTTATCGCTATCCGCAAAATCCTATCTGCCTTTTTACCCGGTCCTTATTGCCGGGGCGCATGTCCTGATAAAGGACTGGACTGCTGCCGCCCAGCTCGTTTCATTTTTTTCAGGCTGGCTGGCGATCGTGCCGTTTTATCTGCTGACAAGGAATATTTTCGATGAGAAAATTGCCATCATATCTTCTCTTTTTTTTATCGTATCGCCGGACCTCAACTTTATCTCCACGGGTATCGGCAGCGACGCGTCCTTTCTCCTTTTGTCACTTCTGGCCCTATGGCTGTTATGGATGTCGTATGAAAAAGGGAATATGCTGCATGGAGGCCTTTCTGTTTTCCTGGGGTCGCTGGCGGTCCTGACAAGAATTGCAGGGATAGTATTCTTTCCCCTGTATGTCTTCTGGACAATTTACTTCAACAGGAACAACGTGAAGAGGCTCTTAGTTATCGGCGTCACCATATTACTGTTGATTGTCTTCGCAATACCCTTATGGCCGACGGACAATGCGGACAATCAGAACGCTTTCTGGAAGGTGACCCTTGTAAGCAACATCTTTAAAGACCTCTCCTTCCTCAAACTGGATGACACTGCCGGAGAGCTGAGAAAGTACGAGCAGATGACGCCGGGCGGGAGGTACTTTGATTTTTTCGAGATAGCCCGTCATTACATGCATGTCATTTATCTCATCGGACTGACGGATGCGCTGATGAGGGCATGCGGCTACGCCATATTTCCATTAATCGTTGCAGGCCTTTTCCGGAGGAAGGAAAAGATAAACAGTTATGGAAGATCATATCTGTTGTCCGTATTTCTGGCATATGCGGTAATGAACTATATATTCCTTTTAAAAGTTAATTACATAGAGCCCCGTTATCTCATACCGGGGGCTGTCGCGTTATTTCCATGGGCGGGGATAGGGTATATCAGGGCGGAGACGTATTTAAAAGAGAAGTTTTTGATAAAAAGCACGGTAACTGCAATTATTGCCGGGGCGCTTATTATCTGCGCCACCGGCATCAAATTCTATTCAATGCGGAACTCGTCCCTCTCGAACAAAAACATTGTGGAGGCCGGAAAATGGACGCAGTACGGCATCCCTTCCCGGAGTATAATAGTCACAAACGTCCCTGCCGTGCCCTTCAGCGCGGACAAACCTTATATCGATGTGGAGTGCGCCGACATAGAACAGTGCATGAAAGAGGCCCTGGGGAAAGGCGCCGATTTTCTTATATATAAGTCCGGCGAAAGGAACAGCGCGGTAAATCCCCATGCTCCGGTGAAAGTATTCAACGGCAGTAGTGACGATATATTTATTTTTATGATCGGCAAGTAAAGGTGTTATGCCTCAAACAAAAAAGTCGAAGCCCCTTAAAATACTCTTTATCCGTCGCGACAACATCGGCGACCTGATCTGCACCACCCCGGCAATTCATGCGGTAAGAGAAAAGTTCCCGGAGGCAAAGATCGGGATACTGGTAAATACATATAACGCCGCCATGATAGCAAACAATCCGGACATTGATGAGATTTATATCTATGAAAAGGCAAAGCATGCGCTCGACAAAAGCAAATTGTCCGTGTGGTGGAGCAATTTCAGGGTCCTCCTGAGAATAAGAAGAGAGCATCACGATTTTGCCATCGGCTGCGGCTCTTATTCTCCGAGACTGTCACGGTACACATATATGACAGGGGCCGGAGTCAAAATCGGTTTTTCAAAAGACAATAATTCCCTGTATGATGTCCGCATCGCGGAGCCGAAGCAGGATATGCACGAAGTTGAGAGAACTTTTTCTCTTTTGACCCCTTTAGGCATTAATACCGCGCCGGGCGATATGATTTTACGGCCTGACGTCACGGAACTGAACAGGGTCGGGAATTTCATAAAATCCCGCATTAGAAAACCGGGTAAACCACTTTTAGCGGTCTGCATCAGCGCCCGGATACAAAATAACAAATGGCCGCCGGAAAGATTTATTAATCTGATACAAAAAATGTTGGATGAAGAAATCGCAAATGTTTTATTATTATGGGCGCCAGGGACAGGACGTCATCCCACATTCCCCGGTGATGACGAACTCGCGGATTCGGTCATTAAACATTTTCAGGAGACAATAATTGCCTGTCCCACAAAGACGCTCGAAGCGCTGATATGCGCGGTAGGCAGTTCCGATCTGGTGCTGACACTTGACACAGGTTCTTTACATATCTCCGCCGCCTTAAAAAAAACAACTGTCGCACTGATGACAAAGGCAAAAAGCCTGTCATGGTATCCGTGGAGGACCCGGCATACCATAATTACTGCCGACGGCGACGTAAAAGATATCAGGGAAGAAGACGTTTACGACTCAATCAAAAAGATGCTGCCCTGTTAAGAGGGCTGGAAGGCCGGAGACACACATGTTACCCGTTTCTGTTGCCATAATTACTAAGAACGAAGAGCAGTGCATCGAAGACGCCCTCAAAAGCGTCAGCGACGCAAGAGAGATAGTCGTGGTCGATTCCTTCAGCAGCGACAGGACGGCTGAGATATGCCGAAGGTACACGGACAAGGTCTTTCAGCATGAGTGGCAGGGTTTTGCCCGGCAGAAACAGAGGGCCGTGGATTATACGGAAGGGCCGTGGGTCCTGGTGCTCGATGCGGACGAGAGGGTCACGTCCGGTCTCAGAGAGGAGATAATGAAGACCTTGCCGGACACGGACTTCAGCGGCTTTTATGTCCCGAGGGAAAATTATTTTTCCGGCAAGCTGATACGCTACGGCGGCTGGCGGCCTGATTATACATTGCGCCTTTTCAGGAAAGACAAAGGAAGCTTCGAGGTCCGTGAAGTTCACGAGAAGGTCTTGGTGAAAGGCAGGGTCGGACATCTGAAGAACCCTCTTAAGCATTATACTTACCGGGGCATTTCGGATTTTATCCTGAGAAGCGAAAAATATTCGGAGCTTGCCGCCCGGGAGATAATTAAAAAATCCGGGAAGTCCGGGATCTTCTCTCTTGCTATAAGACCACCGGCAACGTTTATCAAGATGTACTTTCTGAGACTCGGATTCCTTGACGGGGTCCACGGGTTGGTTTTGGCGGCCCTGTACGGTTATTATACGTACCTTAAATATGCTAAGACGCGGGAGGGCAATATAGTGACAAGTGACGAGTAACGTGCAACTTACTAACAATCGTCGTCACTTGTACTTGTCACTTGTACTTGTCACTTGTACTTGTCACTTGTACTTGTACTTGTCACTTGTACTTGTCACTTGTTACTTGTTACTTGTTACTTGTCACTGTATTTTATAATGGACACTTCATTATTCATATTCATCAACCAGGGATTGCAGAACGGCGTCTTTGACGTTGTAATGCCCTTTATGACGCACAGGGGATATCTCCTTTTCATCGCAATCGCGGTCCCTATATTTTTTAAAGACCGGCGGAATGGGATCCTTATTACCACTCTTTCCATTCTCGGTTTTATCATCGCAGACCACAGCGGGGACATACTGAAACACCTTATCGCAAGGCCCCGACCCTGTCATGAACTTGAAAACGCGAGACTCCTCGTCACGTGCGGCAAATCTTTTTCGCTTCCTTCAAACCATGCCGCTACCTCCTTTGCGGTAGCGTCCATCATCGGTCATCTCTTCAGAAGGGGCGCAATTCCGGCGTTCGTTGTCGCCTTCATCGTCGCCTTTTCAAGGATATATGTGGGCGTCCATTACCCGTCCGACGTCATCGCCGGCGCCGTCCTTGGAGGCGCAACCGGCGGTATCATCCTTTTCATTCATGATCAGCTTTCACGACGATTAAAAAAATAACCTTTGCGCCTGTAATCCCCTTTGATTGTTTCAGGGATTATTCAGGACTGAACGCGTCTAAAATTCAAAAGTGTCCGAGCGAAGCGAGTTTTTTGAATTTAGCGGGCAGTCCTGAATTATCCCGTTAAGAAACAATCCGGGGCGGCCTTTGTTGGTTACTTATTTGGCCGCGCAAATAAGTAACCGGGGCTTGGGGCAGAGCCCCATTTTAATCATCACATCGCTGGACCGGTTTCGGGAGGGACTCCCGAAACACAGAAAAATCAGTGGCCATTGCCGTTTTTCATCACAAAAAGCGGCGCGTGGTTGGATGTGAAAATGGGGGGCTCGTTCTTCAATATCCCGGAGACCGCCCTGTTTCTCTTGAACTCCCTGTCGAGGAACACCCTGACCTGTCTCCTGTCCCACCCCTTCGGATGAATAAAGTCCGTATAGAGTGAAAGGTCCCCTTCGTAAAAAGTATTTGTTTTAAATTTCCACTCTCCGGTCCCGCACACCGGCATATTGAATATCGCGAGGTTCAGGAAACTGATTTCCTCCCTGTGCCTGACGACAAATTCAAGGGTCTTCCGCGCCTCATTCAGGGTCTCCGCGGGGGTGCCGAAGATAAGATAGACGTATGCGGCAATCCCCGCCTCCTTCAAAGTCTTCAATACGAGGGAAGCCGTCTTGATATCTATCCCCTTCTGCATACTGTCTAACACCCCCTGGTCTGCTGACTCAATGCCTAATTTGAGCATGACGCATCCGGATTTTTTTAAAGCCCTGCAAAAATCGATATCAGTCAGGAGGCTGCTGATCCGCGCAAAGCCATACCACGGAACGCCGACGGGATTACAGGCGAGTCTTTTCAAAAGCGCCGTGCTTATGGAGTTGTCCAGCAGATGGACCATAACCGGTGCTGTTTTTGCAGTCAGCTCATTCAGATCGTTCATCACTGTATCAACGGGTATTGGAATATACGGATTATCTTCCGCCTTTTCAGGACAGAAGGAACACCGGCCCCAGTAGCACCCGCCTGAAGCGCTGTACGGCAGGGCAAGACCGGGGGAAAGGTAATCGCCTGAAGGCAGGAGGTCATAACATGGGGTGAAGAATTCTTCCTTAATGTCGTTGACGCCGAGGATTGAAAGCAATTGATATTCTCCGGCCCCTGCAACGAGATGATCAATCAATCCCTTGAACGGGTCTTTCCAGTCCGGGTTCCTCATCCAGGACGTCACAAGCCCTCCGCCCATTACGATAGTCAGTCCGGGAAATTCTTTTTTAAGAAAACCGATCATAGCAAATGTACAGAGCGCCTGGCTTAAATAATTCAGGGAAAATCCCGCTGCCGAGAAACTCCCCTTGTGAACAAGCTCGCGGAGTCTTTTACTGAAATACGGGTAATAGGGATTTAGCTCCGGCTCTTCCGCGGCCCTGATGAGGTCGCCGCTTCGCAGGGGAGAAAGCTCCTGATGATGGAAATCCGCAAGCCCGGCTGTAAAACCGTTATTGAGGGACATCTCAACTGCCCGGTTGAGGTCAATGACTGCGCGCTTGTAGCGGTCGATATTATTATAGGTTTTCCAGTCTTTCAGCAAAGTATGGTTTTGGGAAAGATTACGGAAGGCGCGGGCTGTCCAGCGGTCAGAGGAAGAACGGTTCTGCCGTGGATTGTTTCTCAGATTGAGAAGCGCCTCCATGTTCGCATCGAGGATTTCATGCCGGACTTTATAATGTTTAAGCGCGCCTGAGAGCCGAGCTATTCCGGCGGGCGGTTCACACGGCTTTGCAACAGGGGGGTGAATAAGTATCATTCGCTTTTATCAATAAACGCGTCCCTCAATAATTTGCTCTGTCTCTCAAACGCCTGCCTCGGATTTTTGGGGTCTTTCATGAGGGATATCTCCTGCGTGATGAGACGCGCGAGATTGAGAACGTGTGTATCGACCTTTGAAGATTCTCTCTTATAAAGAGGGTGGTCCCTGTTTATGTAAATCGTCGTCTCTTCTGAAAAGACCTCCGCCCCGTCCTCCCCGAAGCCGTCCACACATATCGAAACCCCGATGTCGCCGAATTTCATCCGCTTGATCACGGCATTCGGCGTCAGTTGTTTTACTTTTGGTTTCTTTTTTCTCTTCTTCTTTTGTTCGGCTTGAGCCGCTTGAGCCGCTTGAACCGTTTGATCGGTTTCATCCGGTTCTTTTGGTGTAGCCGCGGCCCCGCCGATACCCTTTGTTTCCTCGCCTACGGGGAAAGCTCCAAAGGGAGATAAATCGGGATTGGCGGCCAATGCCTTGTATATTTTCTGAAGCGCCTCTTTCAACGCCCTGCTGACCTTTCTGCCCTCCTTTTTTCCAGACAGCTTCTGCAGGATGCTCCTGACATCCGCTACGACCTGCTGCATGACATTCTGAAATGCCTCATACTCGGGTGAGTCTTTTATGAATCCCGTCCTGTCGCTTGTAATAGGCAGGAAATCCGCATTCACTTCTCCGGCTATCCGAGCCATTGCCTTGCCCCATGTCTCCATGCCGAAATACTCACGTCTTACGGTCACCTGCTTTACCTTTATCTCTATCCCTAATTCCTTGATTGAAGAAGCGGTTTCGGGGATTATTATTATTTCACCTGTAACCGGCCCAAACGATGTCCCTTCAAGAAACGGTATCCTGTGCCCCGACAGGCTCCTCGGCGTAATCGTGTGTCCGTTCAGTCTCACCCTGAAATGCGGCGCTTTTAACGGCGTACCTTCAATTATCTTTGCCTCGATATCTTTCGGATCAAACTTCTTGTTCAGCCCAGCTAAAATAACAGTTGTGCCGTCCATCTTCCTGAAATCAGCCGGAAGGACCTCAAGCGGCAACCGCCATACGTCTTTGACCTTCTCCCATTCTTCCTTGTCGAACGTGACCCGTCCCACGAAATCACCATTCTTCGTTATCACCTCAAACCTCTTTGCCGCGGACAGTGTAGCAAACTTCCCTATCCCGAACTGCCCGATCCTGTCTCTGCCATAAACCGGGGATTTCGGAGAACAGAGCTTCTGCTGCGAGCCTATATTGAAATACTGCCTGAGCCCCTCCCTGTCCATTCCCGATCCATTGTCCCTTATTTCAATAATATCTTCGCCGACAATTATTTCAATTAGGGTCGCGTCGGCGTCATAGGCGTTGTTTACGATCTCCCGCACAAACTCGATGCTTTCCGTGTAGAGCCTTTCGCCTATTGTAATGATATGGCTTTTGTCGATGGTGACAGGGATGAATTCAGGATTGTCTGTGTTCATGGGATATTTTAAAGATACCATTAAACGGTCCGGATGTGCCAGTCGTAGCGCCCTCATTTACTGGGGGCGATTTGTAAACTTACTTCCACCGGGAGGGTTCGTCGGGAATAAATCCCGACGCTGCGGGGACGGGGTTTCCTCAAAAACTGTACATAAAATTGCTATAATACGGTATCATATAAGAGCCTTAAATATGTATTACCCTCAGGGAACACCGTTACAGTTTGAACAGTGAATTTTCTCTGTGTCCTCTGTGGCTTAGAAGTAAATTATGGAAAGCAAAAAAGTCAGACAACTGTTTCTCGATTTCTTCACGGAAAAGGGACATGAGCCGGTCTCCAGTTCGGCCCTGCTGCCTAAGGACGACCCGACACTTTTGTTTACGAACGCGGGGATGGTCCAGTTCAAGTCCGTTTTTTTAGGCGAGGAGACGCGGCCTTATAAAAGGGCGGTGACTGTGCAGAAGTGCCTGCGCGCGGGCGGCAAGCACAACGACCTTGAGAATGTCGGAAGGACGGCGCGGCATCATACGTTTTTTGAGATGTTAGGTAATTTCTCATTCGGCGATTATTTCAAAAAAGAGGCGGCCCAGTGGGCCTGGGAATTACTGACGGAAAGATATAAGCTTCCCGCGGACAAGCTCTACATTACCGTTTACGAAAAAGACGATGAAGCCGCTGAGATATGGAGGGACCATGTAGGTATTGCCGCGGAAAGGATTTACCGTCTGGGAGAAAAGGACAATTTCTGGCAGATGGGCGATACCGGGCCGTGCGGGCCGTGCTCCGAAATCCTGATCGACCAGGGGCCTGAGATGGGCTGCGGCAAACCCGCGTGCGCGGTCGGCTGCGACTGCGACAGGTACCTTGAGATTTGGAACCTCGTGTTCATGCAGTTTAACAGGGACCCTTCCGGAAAACTTACCCCCCTGCCCAAGCCGAGCATCGATACCGGTATGGGGCTTGAAAGATTATCCGCGGTGCTTCAGGGCAAGCACAATAATTTCGACTCCGACCTCTTTATGCCCATTATTAGGGCGGTTGAAAAGATATCCGGCAAACGATACGGCATCGATCCGGCGACGAATGTATCCATGCGTGTAATCGCCGACCACATCCGCTCCGCGGCCTTTGTGATTTCCGAAGGACTGTTTCCTTCAAACGAAGGCAGGGGCTATGTCCTCAGGAGGATAATCAGGAGGGCGGCAAGGCACGGCTTCCTGTTAGGCATCACGGAGCCCTTCCTTTACAATTTGCTCGATACCGTCAATGAAATCATGTCGGGGCCGTACCCCGATCTGCCCGACAATACGGAGAGGAGCAAAAAAATCCTGAAGCTCGAAGAGGAGAGGTTCGCGCACACTCTGTCTTCAGGGATGGCGATATTGAATAAAATGATGGAGGACCTGAAGGCCTCCGGCAAAGATGCTATTCCCGGGGCGGAGCTTTTTAAATTGTACGACACCTTCGGTTTTCCCGCCGACCTTGCTCAGGACATCGCGGAAGACAATAAATTCAAAATAGACCTCAAGGGCTTTAACGATGAAATGGAGCTTCAAAAGACCCGCGCCCGGGCCTCATGGGTCGGAGAAGAAGAAGTAACGGGCGTTTACCGCGACATCAAAAAGCAGTACGGCGCTACAATTTTTTCAGGCTACGAATCATTGCATTCGGATTCCCCGGTGACCGCAATTATAAAAAACGGCGCGCTTTCGGATGAGGCGCATGAAGGCGAGAGCGTGGAAATCATTTTAGACAGGACCCCATTTTACGGGGAATCAGGCGGCCAGGTCGGAGATAGAGGGACAATAAAGGCGGACGGATTAAGGATAGAAGTGCTGGACACAAAGAGATTCAGTGATATACTTATCCATAATGCCTCTGTGAAGAAAGGAACAATCAGAAAGGGCATGACCGTTTCCGCGACTGTGGACGAAGAGAGAAGAAGGGCGATCATGCGCAATCATACGGCAACGCATCTTCTTCAGTCGGCGTTAAGGGCGGTATTAGGCGACCATATCAAGCAGGCCGGTTCGCTTGTGACACCCGACAGGCTCAGGTTCGACTTTACCCATTTTTATGCGATGAATGAGAGGGAAATCAGTGAAGTGGAAGAAATCATCAATGAACAGATAATAAAAAATCTGCCTGTTCATAAATCGACCACGACCCTCGACGACGCGGTGTCCAGGGGAGTCATCGCCCTCTTCGGCGAAAAATACGGCTCGACCGTGAGGGTCGTCCGGGCCGGGGATTTCTCGGCGGAGCTTTGCGGCGGCACCCACAGTGACGCAACGGGCGAGATCGGGTTGTTCAAGATAATATCGGAAGGGAGCGTTGCCGCGGGCATCAGGAGGATAGAGGCTGTCACGGGTTTTGCCGCAATTGACTATTACAGGGCGCGGGACAATGAATTGACAAAGACCGCCGCCCTGCTGAAAATCCCTGAGCAAAAGGTTGCGGAGCGTGTGGAGAAAATCATAACGGAATTAAAACAGCAGGAAAAGGAGCTTGAGAAGTTCAAACAGAAGGCGGTCAAAGGCAGGGCGGACGCCATACTTGAACACGCCGTATCCATAGACAACATAAAGGTCCTGGCCCGCAAGATCGACGGCCTCGACATGAAGGCCCTGCGGGACCTGTCGGACAACCTGAAAAACAAGCTCGGCTCCGCCATCATCATGCTTGCCTCCTCTCTTGACGGGCAGGCGTATTACGTATCAGCGGTTACAAAGGACCTGACTTCGCGCTTCCACGCCGGAGAACTCCTGAAGGCGGCCACCGGCGGCAAAGGCGGCGGCAGGCCGGACATGGCCCAGGGCGGGACAAAGGACGTTGAAGGCATTGATAAGGCGATTGAGTCGGTAGTGGACTTAGTTAAACAACGAGTCATGAGTTAAGAGTCATGAGTTAAGCAGCCACAAAGCTTAACTCGTAACTCTTGACTCTTAACTCTAAAAAGGGAGGGACCATGATGAATATCAACGAATTATGGCATAAGACCCTGATGGCGGGGCTCGGGGTGCCTGAAAAAATGAAAGAGATGATCGACGACCTTGTGAAAAAAGGCGAGCTCAGCGAATCGCAGGGGGCAAAGTTTGTGAAAGAATGGTCTGAAAAAGCAGGCAAGACCGGCGATGATATCAGCAAGAGCATGACGGACCTTATTAACTCGACCCTTGAAAAGATGAACATCCCGACAAAAGAAGAGGTTGAAAAACTGGAACGGAAAGTGACGGCCCTCTCAGCACGGGTGAAGAAACTCGAAGGGGCTTCGGGAACGAGCGATTAAATTCTGTAAATCTAAGTTGCCTGACCATTGAACCGTCATTCCCGCATTCAGTAAGCGGGAATCCAGCCCTTCGACAAGCTCGTCATGGTAAGCCTGGATTCCGGCTTAAGGACTGCCGGAATGACAGATTATCTGAATTTAAAATTTTAATTACAAAATTTTAGATGGCAATAACCAATCTCCTCAGATACTGGCAGACCTACAAAAATATCAAGCGTATAAAGCATATCGTCAATGTCTTCATCAGGCATGGGTTCAGACAGTTTGTAGAGCGTGTCAATCTCCAGCGCTTCATCCCGCTGAGAAAAAGGTTTAAATTCCCCGACCGCGGGGAAAAAGTAGAGAAGCACACCATCCCCGAAAGACTGAGAATGGCGTTCAGCGAGCTGGGGCCTTCCTTTATCAAACTCGCCCAGCTCCTGTCTTCAAGGCCCGACCTGATCACCAGCGAATACGCGGAGGAATTCAGAAAACTCCAGGACAGGGTCCCGCCTTTCCCTTCGGAAAAAGCGGTCGAGATAATTGCGTCCGAGCTCAGGATGGACCTGAAGGACGTATTTTCGGATTTTGAGGAGGTCCCGGTTGCGGCCGCTTCAATAGCGCAGGTGCACAGGGCCACACTTAAAACCGGCGAGAAGGTGATCGTGAAGGTCCAGCGGCCCGATATCCGGGAGATAATCCAGGACGACATAACGATTCTGAATGCCATAGCGCGGCTGATGCTGAAATACATTCCTGAAAGCAGGCTTTTCGACCCGGAGGGGATTGTCAACGAATTTTCAAAGACCGTAAGAAAAGAACTGGATTTCATCGCCGAGGCAAGGAACGCCCAGCGCTTCAAAAGAAACTTCGCGGACGTCAAGGATATTCGCATCCCCGTGATTTATTCCCATCTGTCTACGGATAAGGTAATAGTCATGGAAGGTTTTGAGGGCGTGAAGATAGACAACATACCGGAGATAGACGCCCTCGGCATAGACAGGAGCGAACTGGCGCAGAAAGGGGTCAACGCCTACTTCAAGATGATCTTCGAAGACGGCTTCTTTCACGCGGACCCTCACCCGGGTAATATCCTTGTCTTTTCGGACGGCAGCATAGGTCTCCTGGATTTCGGGATAGTGGGCTGGCTGACGCCTGACCTCATGGAAGACATAGCCGGCGCCTTCCTCGCGCTGTATAACAGAAATTTCGACGACCTTATAGATACGTATATAGATCTCGGCCTCGTTGCGGGGGATGTGGACATTGAAGAATTCAAAAGGGAGCTCAAGGCCGATCTTGTCGGGATAATCGAACCGCTCTATGACATTACCATTTCCGAAGTGAACTTCCCTGAATATCTCGACCTGCTCACCCGTCTGGTGATCAAACACGGGCTCAGGGTGCCGTCTGAACTCATGCTCATTAACAAAACAATCCTGATACTCGATAATATAGGCAGGCAGCTCGATCCGGATTTCAACGCCGTAACGGCCGCGGCGCCGTACGCCTCAAAATTAGTAAAGAAAAGGCTCAGCCCCAAGTCCATCATTGACAAGGCAAAGGAAAACGTGTCCGACCTGCGCCGTTTTCTGACAGATACCCCCAAACAGTTGAACAGGTTGCTGAGGAAATCTCTGCGGGATGAAATCAACCTCAATATAAACCCGATAGGGCTGGATAAATTGATAAGGGACATAGACCGTTCAAGCAACCGTCTTGCCTTCAGCATCATCGTCGCCTCCATCATTGTCGGGTCGTCCGTGCTGATCCAGTCCAATGTCGGGAGCAAGATCCTCGGCATGCCGACGGTAGGGGCCGTAGGTTTTCTGGTCGCCTTTATATTAGGGTTGAGGCTGTTGATATCGATTTTACGATCGGGAAGGCTTTAACAATTCAAAGATTCAAAATTCAAAATTCAAAAAGGGCGCATCCCGGAAGGTTATCTTGAATCTTGAATTTTGAATATCTTCAGAGGAGGTAATGGATATGACCATCGAAGAACTAAAGAAGCATACCGGCCAGGAATTTGAAAACATATACAGAATTGTCAGTGAGCTCTTTTCTCTTTACAGAGAGGAGAAAACTGAATATACGCTGGCCGAGCAGGCGGCGGTTGCGACCTTTATCGTAAATATCTACAGCGGGGTCGAACGGATATTAAAGCAAATGCTCCTGTTCGACAAACTCGATGTTCATGACTCTCCCGAGTGGCACGAAAAGGTGCTCAGGAAATCGAGTGAGATAGGAATACTCCCGCCCGATCTCTTCCATGTCCTGTCGAATTACCTCTCTTTCAGGAATTATTTTATTTACAACTACATCTTCAATGTTAAATGGGAGAACGTCAAGGCCCTTTCGGACGCGGTAAACGACGTGATCTCGAAATTCAAATCCGAAGTGAACGAGTACCTGGAGACCATATAGCCGCTCAGGCTGCTGCTTTGCATCTCCGCCGCGTCCCCTCCATCGGCTTGACGGAAGACATATACCTGCTAAACTTGTAATTATAAATTTACCTTCAGGAGGAGCAGGATGGCAAATCCGTTTGTACACGTTGAATTGCAGACCGGGGACCCGGAAATATCAAAGAAGTTCTATTCCGGCATGTTCGACTGGACGCTTGAAGAAATCCCGGGCATGGACTACACGATAATTAAAGTCGGGGATGGAACAGGCGGCGGGATAATGAAGAAGCCTGTTGCGGACATGCCCGACATCTGGCTTCCGTATATCCTGGTTGATGACGTTGCGGCCTCGACAAAAAAGGCGCTGACTCTCGGGGCGACGATCTGCAAGGATGTTACCGAGGTCCCGGACATGGGGTGGTTCAGCGTAATTACGGACCCGGCCGGCGCGACTTTTGGGCTGTGGCAGTCAAAGGCAATGTAATCCCGATTATCTAAACCGGGATGACAGGGGCGACCAAAAGCCCCGCTGTCTTTTCGCCCTGCCGACGCCGGGCTCCCTGTCTTTGATGCTATCCGCAACTGTCAGATCCGTCCTCCACGAAAAGCCCGCTGCGTCGTAATGGCCTTCCACTGATATTGTCCGGACGCGCTTCATGAATAAGGTCGAATTATATTTATATAACGAATATCAAATTGACTCGGACATTATTTCGTGCTAATTACTTCTTAATGAAGAAGTATTCCTAAGACAGTCTTCAGAACAATTTAATATCCGAAAAGCTGCGTCCTGTTGCTGGTGGAAGGGTTTGTAGCATATGGATTATCAGATTATATAGCCGGATGCCGAAGGAGAAGGAGAGGCATGTCCGGCTGATTTTTTTTGGGCGTTCATTCTTTTCAAAATGAGTTGCCGCACCCGCTGACATTTGTCGGGCCGGGTATGAAAGATTGCTGCTTTTCTGATTGTTGCATAAAGCAGCACACATTTTAAGACTGAATCGGTTGCAGAAAGGTCGCAATGTAACTGAAAAGGCGGAGCAGTGCCGTATAAGGAGTCGTGATGTAAAGACCGGACAATAGAATCTTAAACAATATCTGAGCGGACGCAAAATAATGATGAGGTCGGGAAACCAAAACATGCTAAGGGCTTTTTTATTTTCTGCTGCCTGGTAAATAAAAAAGAACGCCCCTGCCGAAGCAAGGGCGTAAGCCAGTAAATGAGGTCGGGAAACCAGGCATCTAAAGGCTTGTTTTAATTTAATCACGGAACAATAGAGATGTCAATATTATTATTGTTATCAAGGCGAAACAGTTTTTTTGCCGGGACGGCCGGGATGACGACCCGTGGGAATCATTTATTGTCGTCAGCGAGGGCGCTGACAAGTCTCGCTGCAATTTTGATCTGTTTCAGCGCGCTTTCCTGCAGCAGCGCCGATACCGCAAAACCAGCTGTTATTCCGGGTAATGCGGGGGAGGGGTCCGGGCTCGACAAGCGTAATTCCCTGCTGCTGGAACAGGCGATCAAGACTGCCCCTTTAACTGATTATATTCTCGGGCCCGAGGACCTTCTTGAAATAGACGTTTATCAGGTCGATGAACTGAAACGGACCGCGAGAATCGGTTTAGGCGGCCTGCTGAAACTGCCTCTCCTGGGCGACATAACGGCCGCGGGATTGACCGTAGCGGAGCTTGAGGCGGAGATAAGCAGAAGGCTCGAGCAATATCTCCAGGAGCCTATAGTTACTGTAGTAATAAAGGAATACAGGAGTCAAAGGGTCACGGTCCTCGGGGCCGTCAAGACCCCGCAGACGATTAATGTGACGCGCCAGAAATTTCTGCTTGACATATTGTCCGCCTCGGGCGGACTCTCGGAGGACGCGGGGGACATATGTTATGTCCGGCGGGGAAGCGAAACTATAGTGATAAACCTGAACGACCTGCTCATGAAAGGCGACCCCAAACTCAACATCCCGGTCCTCGCCGAAGATATAATCAATGTGCCGCGCGGGGGTGTTGTATTTGTGGACGGCGCCGTGAAGGGCCCCGGGGCGTTCTCGATGAAGGGGACGGTCACCCTGACACAGGTCATTGCGATGGCGAAAGGTTTTAACAGCGTGGCAATAAGCGATGAACTGAAACTTTATAGAAATTCCGGCACGGACGCTATGGAGATCATGGATGTCGATTACGATGCTATTTTAAGCAAAAAGACACCTGACATTATTTTAAAGGACAAAGACGTGATAATCGTTCCCAAAAGCGGGGTGAAAGAGTTTTTCAGCGGCTTTGTCAGGACTTTCAGAGGGATGATATCCCTTGGAAGCGCCGAGATCGGCGCAGGACTGTAACAGCATTCCTCTGAAGACAGGACATCAGGCAGATCATATGAACAAAATCGAAGACAGCCTGGAGAAGGCCGTCAGAGTGCGGTCCGGGCCGTTGCCGGCGACGGAAAGAGACATCCCTCCGGCCCCGAATCTGAAGGTCTATTTTGAAGACGAAGACAAACAACCTCACCTGAGCGACTATATCGAGATACTGATCAGAAGGAAATGGATTGTTCTCGCTTTTCTTGTCTTTGTCTTCATAACGGCAATGCTCGCATCTTTTTTGATGGATCCGGTATATCAATCGACTGCGACCCTTCAGATAAGAAATGTGAGCCCCAACATTACTAAGGAGTTCTATCTTGAAAGCCTGTCTGCCGACGATTATGATGAAACTCAATACAAAATATTGAACAGCAGAAATCTTGCGGAACGGGTCATAACCACTCTAAATACAAAGAGGGTCCCTGAATTATTGGACCGCAGCATGCTTGTCTCTTCAGAGTATACGGACATTTCGTCGGAAGTCCTCATGAAGGAGCTCGTAGTCGAGCCGGTAAAAAAATCCCAGCTTGTCAACGTCAGTTTTGAATCTCCCGATCCCGTAATGGCGGCCCTTGTCGCCAATACGGTCGCCGACGAATACATTGCATATACGCTTGAGAACAGACTCAATCCGACACAGGAGGCAAAACGGAGGCTTGAAAAAGAGGTCGCTGAAATGAAGGCCAGACTCGAGGCATCGGAAGAACAGTTAAACCGCTACATAACTAAAAATCAAATCTACCTGATCAGTAAAGATAATGTCTATGACAATTCAATTTCAGAAAGGATTTCAGCCCTTTCCAGAGAGTTGAATACGGCGGTGGCCGAAAGGATATCAAAGGAATCGGTCTATCAGGAAATCAGTAAGGCAGGTGTTGATTACAGCGTTATTATACAGGACCCGCTGATACAGTCGCTTACCAGGGACTATATAAAACTGGAGACGGATTATTTCAATCTCCTGCAAATACACAAGCCCCAATATCCCAGGATGGTCCGCCTCAATGAGCAGATTGACGCGCTGAAAAAACGAATAGAAACAGAGGAGCAAAAGAAGATCAATACCCTGAGTTCCGACTACAGGCTGGCCCTGAAAAAGGAAAACTATCTTTCTTCCGCAATCGAAAAACTTCGCCGGGAAGCCGCTCTCCTGCAGGACAAGGTGGTCCAGATACAGATATTGAAGAGGGACGTTGATACGAACAGTGAACTTTATTACGGTCTGCTGCAGAGACTGAAAGAAGTCGGCGTCAGCGCGGCGCTGGCTGAAAGCAACGTACAGGTCCTTGACAGGGCGCGGGTGCCGGGGTCCCCTTTCAGACCCAAAAAAGCAGTCAATGCCGCGCTGGCCGTCATCCTGGGTTTATTTGGCGGCGCATTCATCGCCTTCCTTGTTGAATATTTCGACCGCTCAGTTAAGACGCCCGATGACATAGTCAAGAGGTCTTCGCTGCCGGTGCTGGGCATGGTCCCCGTCTCGAAGGTTAACCCGAGGGAGATTACCTACGTCAGGTCGAACAACAATGATCTCTTTACAGAAGCCTTCAGGTCTCTGGGCGCGTATCTACGCTTCACCAAAGATTCAAACCTGCCGAAGCAGATTCTGGTCACAAGCCCGTTGCCGGGAGAGGGCAAGACGCTATTGTCCGTAAATACCGCGAAGAGTCTCGCGGGTTTTCTCGGAAACGGAATAATTGTCGATGTGGACTTCAGAAGGCCTAATGTGCATACCCTTCTTAATCTCGATAATTCCAGAGGACTTTCCACATTTCTTTCCGGGTTCACGGGATTTGATGAGACGATCAGAAAGTCGTCCATTAAAGGACTGGACGTCATTACGAGCGGTCCGATGCCGCCCAATCCTTTCGAACTCCTGAATTCATCGCGTATGAAGGATCTCATAAATACGCTGTCAGCAACATACAACTATGTGATAATCGATTCTCCGCCGATCCTGGGTCTATCCGACAGCCTGATCCTTTCCGCCTTTGTTGAATCCGTAATAGTAGTGGTCAGGGCCGGCAGCACGCCGGGAGACGCGTTGACGCAGACCTACAGGGCCCTTGACGGGGTGAAGGCGAATGTCCTCGGCGTTTTGATCAACGGGGTCGGCGCCGGTTCGAAGTATGGTTACACCTACTACCATAAGGCTTATTTGCCGGGCAGGCCGGAAAAAGGGACGCCTGCCGAACAAATCTGATTGCATGTATATGAATAATAAAAATGCATACGTATCATCTTTATCTTTCTCTGAAAAGATAAAAAATCCTTCCAACAAAATCTTCACGAGTCTTTGCTTCAACGAGCATGCAGAGAGGAACACGGGCCTCCTGCACCCGCAAATTATGAGCTGTGTTGCTTCAGAAAAACCGCGCATCCAAAGACATGGTCGGAAAGAACATAGGCCCCCGGCAGATATCGCCCGGACCATTCGTGGTCATAAGGCCTGACAAACGAGATATACGCTTCTCAGGAGAATAATTTCACAGACCGTTTTTTTAAAGCCGTCGCCTTCAGGACGTCCGGAGACGCGGCCGCCAGGCAGGAAATAGATATATCCATATTACCTTGCTTCTCTGTTTATGAATGACTCGGGACAGGGAAAAAACGAATTCCGTGCGCGCCCCGAGGCGTATGGAATCACAGGAACATCTCAGGGAGAAGGGCATTTCCACGATGCTGCATTATTTGTGTCCGTTGCACGGGATGAAGGTATTTGAAGGCGGAACGGGGATGCCGGCAGCATCGTGGAATCAATAAGGCGGTTTTCATATGAGCAAGATTTCGAAACACATATATCAATTTTTTAAAGATCTCATTGTCGGAAACAGGCGGGTCGCGGTCGCTATTGTTCATCTCCTTGAAACCGCGCTGGCCAACTATCTGGCGTTTATGATCAGGCTCGACTCCATTACCCTGAACGGTCATCTGGGCGTGTTTCTGCACAGCCTGCCCCTTCTCCTCGCGATACGTCTTTCCCTGTATATCAAGGGAGGTCTCTGCAGGGACATGTGGAGTTATTCGGGACTCCGCGACATCGTCAGAATCATAGAATTCATGACTGCCGGAAGTATAATATTCGCCGTTTCAAATACAATTTTTACGGGAAGCGCGCCATATCCCCGCTCGGTATATGTGATCGACCTTCTGCTTATTACTATCTTTTCAGGCAGCAGCAGGCTTTTTATAACTGTGTTTAAAGAGTACCTGAACTCACGGCATTCCGGAAAGAAAATTCTTGTGGTCGGCGCCGGGGACGCGGGGGTGAAGATCGCGAAGGACATAAAAAACAATCCGAAGTCGGCATATCATCCGATAGGCTTCATCGACGACGACCCGTATAAAAAAGGGCTCGTTGTACACGGTATGCCCATATTCGGACCCATAAGCATGATCCCCTATGTTATCGAAACATTTTATCCCGATGAAATCCTTGTCACCATCTCTTCAAGGAACAACGACAATATCAGGAAGATTTACGAATTGAGCAAGTCTTACAATATCCCGATTAAAAGGCTGCCGGGAATAAACGACATAATTGACGGCAACATAGCGTCGGCCGCGAAGTTCGGGCAGCAACTGATAAACGCCGGCCTGGTGACCGAAGAAAAAGTGCAGCAGGCGCTGGAACTGCAAAAGAAGGAAGGTGGGAGGCTCGGGTCCAAGCTTGTAAAGCTCGGGTATATTTCCGAAGACAGGCTCGTCTCATTTCTCCAGAAGCAGTTCGGCATCTCTCACATGAAACCGATTTCAGTCGAAGACCTTCTTCAGAGAGAGCCGGTCAGGACAAATATTGAATCGGTCAGAAATTATATCGAGAACAAATCCATTCTTGTGACCGGCGCCGGGGGCTCGATAGGCTCGGAGCTTTGCAGACAGATATTGAAGTACGGCCCCTCGGAGCTTGTAATGCTTGACCGGTATGAAAACGGCCTGTTCGGCATAGACGTCGAGCTGAGGGCGGAGAACGGCAACGGCAACGGGAAACACCGGAGCGCCGTCGTGCCGGTTATAGGAGATGTAAGCGACGCCCCGACGATGGATCACATATTTTCAATATACAGGCCCAAACTTGTCTTTCATGCCGCGGCCCACAAACATGTGCCCCTGATGGAATACAACCCCGTCGAAGCCGTAAGGAACAATATTCTCGGGACAAAAAATCTTATCGATATTACAGCGAAATATCGTGCTGAGAGTTTCGTGATGATATCGACCGACAAGGCGGTAAACCCGTCAAGCATCATGGGGGCGACCAAGCGGGTGGCCGAGTTTCTGACGGTAATGAAAAACTCGACTTCCGGCACGAAATTCAAGACCGTCAGGTTCGGAAACGTCCTGGGCAGCAGCGGGAGCGTCGTCCCCCTGTTCAAGGAGCAACTGAGCAAGGGCGGGCCCCTGACGGTAACGCACCCGGATATGAAGAGGTTCTTCATGCTCATTCCCGAAGCGGTCCAGCTTGTGCTGCTTGCGGCGTCCGTCGGAAACGGGGGGGAGATATTCGTGCTGGACATGGGCAAGCCCGTGAAGATAATGGACCTTGCGGAAAACGTCATAAGACTCGCGGGATTTATTCCGGACAGGGAGATCAAGATCCAGTGTACGGGACTGCGGGCCGGAGAGAAAATGTATGAAGAGCTTTTTGACAAGTCGGAAACAATGATTCCCTCCATTCATGAAAAGCTCAGGATAGCGGTCCCTCAGCCCGCTCCGACAGCCGACCTTGACGGCTGCATTGCGGAGTTTGAGCGCATAGTCAGGAATTATTCGGTAGACGGCATTGTCCCCGCCCTGCAGCGGATATTGCCGGACTTTAACAACGGAAAGACGTTGAATGAGAGGCGGCAAATATAAACATAAGCGCCGGTTAATAAATTCAATACATCATTTCCCCCGCGCGCAGCAGTAAGTCCGGCCTCTGCGCAAAGGGCATGAATGAGGGGGAGGCGACCATGCAATGGCTTTTGATCCTTGGCGCATTTCTCTTGGGAGGTTTTATCGGGATCGTAGTCATGGCTGTCCTGTCGGCGGCAGCCAGGGAAGACGAGAGGATAGAGCGGGCCCATTACAGAAAGTAAATTCGAAAGGAGCATAAGATGAAGGCGGTAATCCTTGCCGGAGGGTTGGGCACACGACTCTCCGAAGAAACAACTATCAGACCCAAGCCGATGGTGGAGATCGGCGGAAAACCCATCCTCTGGCATATCATGAAGATCTACTCGGCATACGGCATCAACGATTTTATCATCTGCTGCGGATACAAAGGATATATGATTAAAGAATACTTTTCCACCTACTTTCTGCGCGCGGCGGACGTCACCCTCGACCTTCAAAGCAACAGAATCGACATCCATAAAAACGGGGTGGAGCCGTGGAAGATCACGATGGTCGACACGGGTGAACAGACGATGACCGGCGGGCGTCTCAGGAGAATAAAAGACCATGTCGGAGACGAGACGTTCTGTTTCACATACGGAGATGGGGTGAGCGACATCAATATTGTGAAACTGGTCGAGTTTCATAAATCTCAAAAGACCCTGGCCACTGTAACGGCCGTCCAGCCCCCCGGCAGGTTCGGCGTCATAAAAATCAATGACGAGAGATCAAAGATAGCGAGTTTCAGGGAAAAGCCCGACGGCGACGATGCATGGATAAACGGGGGCTTTTTCGTGCTGGAGCCGGGGGTGATGGAGTATATTGAGGACGACGCTGTGGTATGGGAGCAGGAACCGATGCGGAACCTGGCTGACGAAGGCAATCTGTCCGCTTATAAATATTACGGGTTCTGGCATCCCATGGACACCTTAAGAGATAAATATGAGCTTGAAGGTCTGTGGAATTCCGGGGGGGCGCCCTGGAAGGTATGGTAACGGCTGAGTATTGACCCGGATTATTCACGAATATCGTACTGCGGGAGGCATGATTGAAAAACATCTTCAAAGCAATGAGATTATTTGTAAGGACTTTTCGCTATTTAAGTTATTGCTTTTACAGAGTGTACTTTTTACACAACGCGAAAATTCCGGCCAAGGTATTGCAGCAACATGTTTTTCAATCATACCTCCTGGAGTTTATGAATAATCCGGATTAAAGGAGAAAAGTCATGAAAATACTGATTACCGGCAATATGGGTTATATCGGTCCCGCAGTAGTACAAAGACTGCGGTCATCTTACCCCGACGCTTTACTGGCCGGACTCGATATGGGATATTTTGCGAACTGTTTGACGAATGCCGCGGTCCTGCCCGAGTGCAGGGTGGACACTCAATATTTTATGGACGTAAGGAATCTTTCGACCGACGTGCTTGAAGGTGTGGATTCCATAGTGCATCTGGCCGCGATTTCCAATGATCCGATGGGCAATACATTCGAGAAGGTCACTTACGACATTAATCACGTCGCGAGCATCGCCCTGGCAAAAAAGGCGAAAGAAGCGGGGGTGAAGAATTTCGTCTACGCCTCGAGCTGCAGCATGTACGGGGCTGCCGACGACGGGCCGAGGACTGAGGATTCCGCGCTCAACCCTCTGACCGCGTACGCGAAATCGAAGGTCGCGACAGAGAGAGACCTGAAACTGCTCGCCGACGGCCGCTTCAGGGTAACATCTCTCAGGTTTTCAACGGCCTGCGGAATGAGCGAGCGTCTTCGACTGGACCTGGTCCTTAATGATTTTGTCGCAGGGGCGGTATCGACCGGAAAGATCACCATCCTCAGCGACGGCACGCCCTGGAGACCGTTGATCGATATCAAGGACATGGCGAAGGCGGTGGACTGGGCGGTTGCGGGAGAAGCGCAAAACGGAGGGGATTTCCTGGCCGTAAACGTCGGCAGCGATGAGTGGAATTATCAGGTCGGAGAACTTGCCGGGGCCGTGGCGTCCCTCATCCCCGGCGTGGAAGTTTCGATAAACGGAAACGCACAGCCGGACAAGCGCTCTTACAGGGTGGGCTTCGGGTTGTTCAGGAGTCTGGCCCCGCAATATCAGCCGTCGGTCGGCCTCGCGCAGGCCATTAAGGAATTGAAAGAAGGCCTGGAGGCCATGAATTTCAGGGACGGGAACTTCAGGAGCTCCGGTTTCATGAGACTGAAGGCGCTGACGAGTTTGAGGGAACAGGGGTTGTTGACGGAGGACCTTGAATGGGCGGGCAGGATGTCCGGAGTAGAATCAACAGTCAGGAGGCAAAAGTGATGCAACTGCAAAGACCGAAGTTCGTCTATATGGGAGGAAGGCTCAGACCTTGGGATGAGGCGACGCTGCATGTGGGGTGCGAGGCCGTGACCCGCGGTCTGAACGTGTTTGAAGGGCTCAAGGGATACTGGCAGCCTGACGGAAGTTTCGGCATCGTTAAACTCCGTCAGCATTACGAGAGGCTCCGCCGGTCCGCCCGGCTGCTGCACATCCCCTTCAATCAGACCTATGATGAATACGTGAAGGCCGTCCGCGACCTTATGGGGGCGCTGCTTGAGCCGGACAGGGACATGTGGGCGCGTACGACCCTTTATGTAATCGAGGGGCATTGGGGCGAAAACACGGTAGCCGACCTGGTCGTGACCGCTTATCACCAGAATAAGCAGATACCCCAATCCATCAATCTCGGCGTGAGCTCCTGGCGGCGCAGCGCCGACGTGTCTCTGCCCGCCAGGATCAAGACGAGCACCAACTACCAGGCAGGCCGTCTCGCAAGGATCGAAGGCCGGGCCAGGGGGTGCGAGGATATGGTCCTTCTCAATCAGTGGGGCCGTGTCGCCGAGGCCACCGGTTCCTGCGTACTTATCGTCCGCGACGGGGCCGTTTATACGCCTCCTGCGACTGAAGGAGCGCTTGAAAGCATAACCGTCGACATAGTGGAAGCCCTGGCGCATTCGCTCGGAATCGATTTTTTCCGCCGCCCGATTGACCGGACCGAACTGCTTGTGGCCGACGAGATCGCAATTTGCGGGACCCTGGCCGAAGTGACGTTGATCAGGGAGGTCGAGGGCCTGCCGCTTCATAAAGAACCGCCGGTCCTGCGCGCCCTGCAGGACAGATATTTCCAGGCCGTTAAAGGGACCATGCCTCATCCCTTTGTGGAGTTGTCATGTTTTTCAGCCTCATAATGTATAGGTCTATGTTATTAATTTCCGGACAGTTATGAACGGCAATAATCATAAGTGCAGATTTTGCGGGTCCGCGCTGGAGACGACCTTCGTGGACCTCGGCATGTCGCCGATGGCGAATTCATATCTGGAAGCGGGACAGCTTTGTCAAATGGAGCCTTATTATCCTTTGCACACGTATGTCTGCGGGAAATGTTTTCTGGTCCAGTTGCCCGTGTTCGAATCCCCTGAAGCCATCTTCAGCGATTACGCTTACTTCTCCTCTTATTCCGAATCCTGGCTCAGGCACGCTGAAGACTATGCCGGCATGGTGACCGAGCGTTTCGGGTTTGACGGGAGCAGCCTGATTGTCGAGATCGCAAGCAACGACGGGTATCTCCTTCAATACTTTAAACAAAGAGGGGTCCCGGTCCTCGGGGTCGAGCCTGCGGTAAATGTAGCCTGCGCCGCCGAAAGGGCGGGGATCCCGACAGTGGTCAAATTTTTCGGCGCGAAGACCGCCGCAGAGCTGGCGCTTACGGAGGGCGTCCGGGCGGACCTCCTTGTGGGCAACAATGTGCTTGCCCACGTGCCTGATCTGAACGACTTTGTCAGAGGCATGAAGATCATCCTGAAGCCGCGCGGGATTGTGACGATGGAGTTTCCGCATCTGATGCAGCTCATGGAGGAGAACCAGTTCGACACCATCTATCATGAGCATTTCTCATACTTTTCCTTTATGACCGCAGGAAGAATATTTGCGGCGCACGGTCTGAAGATATTCGACGTTGAGGAGCTGCCGACACACGGCGGCTCACTGAGAATATACGCATGTCATGCGGAGGACGGCTCAAGGCCCGTCGAGGCACGGGTAGGCGACCTTGCCGAACGGGAAAGGGGAAAAGGGTTTTTGAAGCTGGAGAGCTATCTGTCGTTCGGCGAAAAGGTGAAGGAGACAAAGAGGAACATCCTGAATTTCATGATCGACGACAATCGGCGGGGGAAAAGCATGGCCGGATACGGGGCGCCCGCCAAAGGCAACACCCTCCTGAACTACTGCGGCGTCGGAACGGACTTCATCGATTATACCGTAGACCGCAGCCCCCACAAGCAGGGGCGCTTCCTGCCGGGCGTGCGCATACCGATATATCATCCGGACAAAATCAGCGAGAGCAGACCCGATTATCTGGTCCTTCTTCCATGGAACATCAAGGATGAGATCATGAGGCAGATGTCTCATATTCGCGCGTGGGGCGGGAAGTTCGTGGTCCTAATTCCCGAGGTGGCGGTCCTTTAACAGGATGCTTTTCACGGAGACGAAATTAAAAGGGGCTTATATAATCGAGCCGGAGAGACTCGAGGACGAGCGGGGGTTTTTTGCGCGCACGTGGTGCTGGAAGGAGTTTGAAATGCATGGTCTGGTCACGACCCCGGCGCAATGCAGCATATCATTTAATAAGGAGCGAGGGACCTTAAGGGGGATGCATTACCAGGCCGCTCCAAATGCGGAAACAAAACTGATCAGGTGCACGAGGGGGAGCGTTTATGACGTGATCGTAGATCTGCGGCCCGCCTCGGCGACCTTCAGGCAGTGGCTCCCCGTGGTGCTTTCCGGAGAAAACAGGACGATGCTGTATGTGCCCGAAGGGTTCGCGCACGGCTTTCTTACCCTCGAAGACGATACCGAAGTCTTCTATCAGATGTCCGAGTTTTATCACCCCGAGCGGGCGCGCGGGGTGAGGTGGAATGATCCGGCCCTGTCCGTTGAGTGGCCTGCCGAGGTGAAGGTCATGTCGGAACGGGACCGTCACTATCCGGATTACAAATTGCCGTAGGCGAAACTCTCTGCCCTTTGCGCTATGAATAAAATTGCCTTCACTGGAAACGGGACCGGAAAGGTCCCCGACATGCAGGGGCTTTTCAGGGAAATGACCGCACTGATGACAAGGCTGTTCCCCATCTGCAGGAGCATCACCGGAGACGGTTTCAGGGAGAGCCTGAAAATCATCTCCGAATATATGCCGCTGACAGTGCATGAAGTGCCGACCGGCACCAGGGTGTTTGACTGGACAGTGCCCAGGGAGTGGAATATCAGGGACGCATACGTCAGGAATTCAAGCGGCGAGAAGGTAATAGATTTCAATGAGTCCAACCTGCACGTTATGGGCTACAGCGTCCCTGTCCATGAAAAGATGCCTTTGTCGAAATTGAGAGAACATCTGCACACATTGCCTGAACGCCCGGACTGGATACCGTACAGGACTTCATACTACAAGGAGGATTGGGGCTTCTGCATGACTCACAGGAAATTCTCCGGGCTCCGGGAAGACATGTATGAAGTGCATATCGACTCCTCTCTCAGGGACGGTCATCTTACCTACGGGGAATATTATCTCAGGGGACAAACGCCGGAAGAATTTCTGCTGTCATGCCATGCCTGCCATCCGTCGCTGTGCAACGACAACGTTTCCGGCATGGTCCTGACGGCGTTACTCGGCAGGCGACTGAGCTCTCTGTCTTTGCGTTATTCATACCGTATCCTCTTCATACCGGGCACCATAGGCTCCATAACCTGGCTTTCCCTGAACGAAGAGGCCGTAAAAAACATCCGGCACGGCCTGGTAGTCACTGCCGCCGGCGACCCCGGCATGTCCACATACAAAAGGAGCCGACAGGGGAACGCGGAGATCGACAGGGCCGTCGAACACGTGCTGAAGCATTCAGGCGGCCTGTACCGCGTGGTCGATTTTTCGCCGTACGGTTATGACGAGAGGCAATACTGCTCGCCCGGTTTCAACCTCCCCGTCGGGTGCCTGCAGCGTACACCGCATGGGGAGTATCCTGAATATCACACCTCGGCCGACAACTGCGATCTTGTCAGGCCCGAGCACCTTACGGACTCATTCCTTAAATATCTGTCGGTCCTCAACGTGCTTGAGAACAACAGGAGATATATCAATACAAATCCCAAATGCGAACCGCAACTGGGCAGCAGGGGGCTGTATGCCTCAACAGGCGGACAGAGTCACGCGGCTGCGGACCGGATGGCCCTGCTGTGGCTGCTGAACATGTCGGACGGGCGGCACAGTCTGCTGGATATTGCGGAGAGAGCGGGAATGGAATTCAATATCATACACGCGGCCTCGGATGCCTTACTGAAGGCCGGGTTATTAAAAGACGGGCAACCGTGCGCTTAATGTGACGCCGGGATGACGCAGGGGTATAGAGCTTGAGGATACTGCACATACTTCCGGGAATTCTGGGCGCTGATTCTATTTTTATAGATGCCCACCGCGCCCTGAGAAAGGCGGGCATTAATTCAAATATTCTTGCCGCGTGCAATGGAGAACACTCCGCCCTGATAAAAGGGCCCAATGAAATTATCAGACTGGATTTAAGGCGCAATAAGCTCGGACAGGCATATTTCGGATTGTCTCAAAAAATCGCGCAGCTCATCGGATTAAGTCACTCGCCGGGCCTGATTTCGGCGGCATTTGTCAGAAATGTGAAACAAATGGATTTTGATATACTTCATTTCAATACTGCGCGCGGCACTGCTTCATATTTTGCCTTTCCCGAGTTGTCGCGGACAAGGCCGGCGGTATTTACGATATGCAGTATGTGGAGTTTTACCGGACATTGTTTTCACAGTCTGGATTGCGAACGCTGGAAGACCGGTTGCGGTAAATGTCCGAAACCCGATATCCAGCCCGCGATAAGAAGAGACGCGACACGTCTGGAATGGCTCCTTAAGAAGCGCGCGTATCGTAACTCAAACCTTACGATCGTCACTACAAGCAGGTGGCTGACGGAACAGGTAAGGCACAGTATTCTCAACCGTTTCCCAATATATCAGATCCCTCACGGGATAGACACGGAAACTTATAAACCTCTTGACAAGGAACAATGCCGCGCCGAGCTTGGAATCCATCCTGGCAAGAAGGTCCTTCTATTTGTGGCCGACAGGCTCAATGACCGCCTGAAAGGCGGTGATATTCTGATAAGAGCCCTGAACGGTCTGCCCCGATCATTGAAAGCTGAAATTTTGCTCCTGGTTATGGGAAGAGGCGATGAAACTATCTCTCAATGCCTCGAGGTCCCGACATTGACCCTTGGATACATAGGCGAACATAAGAAGAAAGCGGCCTGTTTTTCCGCTGCCGACCTGTTGCTGTTCCCGACAAGGGCTGAAACCCTGGGTCTGGTATCGATCGAAAGCCAGGCATGCGGCACACCGGTGGTATCATTTCGGGTCGGCGGAGTTACAGACCACGTCCGCCACGGCATTACCGGATATCTTGCCGAGCCCGAGAGCGCGGAAGATTTCCGCAACGGCATTCTCAGGCTCCTTAAAGAAAGCGCCCTGCACGAGTCGATGGCCGGTAATTGTCGTGAAAATGCAGTCACGGGATACGACATAAATTTGTGGGTCCGAAGATTTACCCGGATGTGCGAGTCGATAATTCATTAAAGTATGCTCAAACTTTTTTACAGCTCCTTCCTCACAATGCAGAAGGCCCCGGGAATGCAAGACATTCTGAAAATGGCAGGCAGACGTCTAAGAAGACTTTTATGGGGAAAAAATAATAAGCGGCCTCCCGTTGCCGAAAGGAAGCAGAGGTGGTCGATCGGGATTTATTGCGGAGACTCGCCTCTTTCCATTACCCCGGCGGAGGGCGCGGCAAATCCGGTGCTTACACATGAAGACATATCCGATATTAAGGCGTATTACATTGCCGATCCGTTCATGTTTTTAAAGGACAATGCCTGGTATATGTTTTTCGAAGTAAAACGCCGGGACAATAATAAAGGCGAGATAGGATTGGCCGTGAGCGCCGACGGACTGAGATGGGGGTATCAACGGATCGTTCTTGCCGAGCCTTTTCATTTGTCCTACCCGTATGTATTTGAATGGCAGGGAGAATACTACATGCTGCCTGAAGCGTGGAAAAGCGGAGGAGTAAGCCTTTACAGGGCTGAAAGTTTCCCTGAAAAATGGTCATGCATGGGCAAATTAATAAGCGGCCGTCGCATCGTGGACAGTTCCATCTTCAGGTATGCCGACATGTGGTGGATATTGACGGACACGGGAAAAAATTACATGTCTCCCGTGCTCAGTCTGTATTATTCCAAAGAGCTGCCGGGTCCGTGGGTCGAACATCCTCTCAGTCCCGTCGTCAAATCCGACCCTCACATTGCAAGGCCCGGGGGCCGGGTAATTATCATGAACGGGCGGCCCGTTCGCTTTACGCAGGATGTTGTTCCCGTTTACGGAAAGCAGGTTTATGCCTTTGAGATCGCCGAGCTCTCACCCACGAAATACAGGGAGGTCAGGCTTAATGAAAGACCCATAGTGGCGCCCGGCAGTTACGGATGGAACAACGGGGGCATGCATCATATAGACGCCTGCCGGCTGAGGGACGGCAAATGGATGGCATGCGTTGACGGCTTTGACTGGTATGATCCGGAGGAGCAGGCATGAAAACAAAAAAAAGTTTCATAACCGTTATCGAGCCTGGCCCCGGCCGGCAATTCGTCGATCTCAGGGAGCTGAAGGAGTACCGCGACCTGTTTTTGTCCTTTGTCACCCGGCAGGTAAAGGTCCTGTACGCCCAGACTATCCTCGGCTTTTCGTGGGCATTGATCAAACCCCTTTTCCAGATCGTGGTTTTTTCCGTCATATTCGGCAAGGTGGCCGGGGTGTCGTCGGACGGAATTCCCTACATTCTGTTTTCGAGTGTCGCCATCATCCCGTGGACCTATATGTCACAGGCCATGACCGAATCGAGCGAGAGCCTTGTCACGGGACATGCAATGCTTGGAAAGGTCTATTTCCCCAGACTGGTATTTCCGCTGACTCCCGTATTGTCAAGGCTGGTTGATTTCGGCATCTCCATGATCATTATATTAGGGGTCTGTTTATATTATCGCGTCAGTCCAACATGGAACCTCCTTTTATTTCCCTGTCTGACAATAATGATGATGGCCGTGCCGGCCGGCATCGGCCTGTGGCTGTCGTCTCTTGCAATACGGTTTCGCGATGTAAAACATGCCATGCCGTTCATAATACAGATGCTGATCTATTCGGCCCCCATAGTTTATTCGGCTTCATCGATAAGTGAACAATACCGAATCTTCTATTCACTGAACCCCATTGTCGGAGTAATAGAAGGGTTCAGGGCCTGTCTGCTGGGCGCCCCGGTCCCCTGGGTCTATATCATACCCGGCGCAGTCACTGAAATCATTATTATTGTAAGCGGGGCCTTCTACTTCAAACGGATGGAGCGCATATTCGCGGATGTAATATGATGAAGAGGGCGGCCGGGGTATCAGAAGACAGGCGTCGGAGAGACAGGAGGAAAAGGGATGGACGATAGGGAAACCGCAATCAAGGTGCAGAATCTGAGCAAGTGCTATCGCATCGGGCTTAAGGAGAACATGCACGACAGTCTTCTGAAAAATATAATTTCCTTCATCGGCAATCCGGTCAGTAATTATCGCAGGCACCGCTCGCTTTACAGATTCGACGACTCGATATTTGAAAAGGACCGCTGCCCGTCCGATATTATCTGGGCGCTGAGGGACGTTTCCTTCGAAGTAAAAAAGGGAGAGATCGTGGGGATCATAGGGACCAACGGCGCCGGAAAATCCACTCTCCTTAAAATACTTTCGAGGATCACCGGGCCTACCAGGGGACGCGCCGAGATTCACGGGAGGATATCCAGTCTGCTCGAAGTGGGAACGGGTTTTCATCCCGAGCTTACCGGGAGGGAAAATGTCTATCTCAACGGGACGATACTGGGGATGAAGAATAAGGAGATCAACCGTAAATTCGACGCCATCGTGGATTTTTCAGGAGTTGAAAAGTTCATCGACACTCCGGTCAAGCGTTATTCCAGCGGGATGAAGGTCAGGCTCGCCTTCTCGGTAGCGGCGCATCTGGAGCCGGACATTCTCCTCATCGATGAAGTGCTTGCCGTAGGTGACGCGCAGTTCCAGAAGAAATGCCTTAACAAAATGGACGCCGTCAGACAGCAGGGGAGAACAGTGCTTTTTGTTTCTCATAATATGCAGGCGGTTACGAGACTCTGTCCAAGGACTGTCCTGTTGAGAGGGGGGGCGATCCACGCGGACGGACCGTCCCACAAGGTTGTCGGTTATTACATGGATTCTGAAAAGGGAACGAGGGCTGAACGCCTGTGGCCGGACCCGGAAGACGCGCCGGGTGATGATATTGCGCGCCTGCTCGCGGTGCGCGTGCGAACAGAGAACGGGAAGACTGCGGACGCGGTAGACATCCGGAAACCGGTCGTCATCGAGATGGAATACGAAGTCCTCGAGCCGGGGCACGCCCTGTTTGCGTATTTTCATCTTGTCAATGAAGAAGGCCTGGAGCTCTTTGAGTCCTTTGAGAACGACCCCGAATGGCGCAGGCGCAGGCGCGCCGCCGGAAGGTATACGGCCGCCGCGCGGATCCCGGGAAATTTTCTGGCAGAAGGGATCTTCTACGTCACACCCGCGCTGAGGACCCAGGACCCCGAAGTCCGCCGCTTCAGGGTGGATGACGCGGTGGCCTTTCAGGTCATCGACAGTATGGACGGCGATTCGGCAAGAGTTGATTGCGCGTATGACCTCGGCGGCGTAATAAGGCCTCTGCTGAAGTGGGAGACCCGGTTTGACCCCAACGGGAAAAAAATCCCGACCGATCCTCAAGACATGAGTGTGTAAGAACATGAGAAGGCAGGAACATGTGATTTCGTGGCACAGCGCCTCAGTAACGCGGCAAAGGCGTCAACGGCAGAACGGCCACAAGAGCGTCATACTCTGGTTTACCGGCCTTTCGGGGGCCGGGAAATCCACCCTTGCCCATGCCCTTGAAGAAAAACTGCATGAACATGGATGCAGGACCTTTGTATTCGACGGAGACAATGTGCGTCACGGACTTTGCAGGGACCTGGGCTTTTCACGAGAAGACCGGAAGGAAAACTTAAGGCGCATCGGCGAGATGTGCAAGCTGTTCATTGAAGCGGGGGTCATCGCCCTTACAGCGTTTATATCACCCTTCAGGGAAGACAGAGATTATCTGAGGCGGATGGTCGGCAGCGGCGACTTCATCGAGATCTACTGTAACGCCGGTCTTCAGGTCTGCGAGGCAAGAGACGTGAAGGGGATTTATGCAAAAGCGAGAAGGGGAGAGATATCCGAATTTACAGGGATATCATCGCCTTATGAAGTGCCTGATAATCCGGAGCTTGTTGTCGACACCGGGCAGACCGACTTAAGGGAGTGCGTGAATAAGATAATCAGATACTTGCAGGACAAAGAATTATTAAATGAACTCTGAAATAGCATTCTAATCCAATTTCAATCCCGGCACCCCTGACCTTTTCCGGTAAACAGCCTGTCCGATATACGGTTTCGCCGAATCCGACCTTAACAAAACAAGCAACTTAAAAAAATAAAGGAGGAAACTATGGAGAAGTCTCACGAGCGAGGCAAGGATGATATAAACAGTCAAATTTTTTCATTCGTTCCTGTCTCTGAAGCCTCAGAGAAAGGGGAGGTGCAATAATGCTGACAAACAAATATTGTAACGCGAAGCTCACAAACCGTTTTTCAAGGATCTCATGCTGCATTTTCGCACTGGCGCTCTGCCTGCTGATATTGCCATGCAGTTCGACAGTATACGGAGGCGATGCGAAATACATTATATTTTTACTGGCTGACGGTCTGGAAGAGAACCAACTTAAGGCGACCAATAAGTACACCGGCAATACGCCGCAATACCAGCAGGCCGGCGCGTCGCCCGGGCCGGACGAATGGACATTGCACTGGATATCCACCTTCTGCAAGGGAGACGGCTATAACGCAAATGAGGCCTGGTCCGATTTTGAATATGTGAGTAACGCCGTCCAGGAAAGCGCCTGCGCCTCGACCGGCCTTTTTTCCGGGTCCAAGACTGCCTCGGGGCGCATTAATGTATCAGGCAGCGCCTCGACGGTCTTTACCACGATATCTGAGATGGCCCAGGCCCGCGGCGCGGCATCAGGCGCCATCAGTACCGTGCCCGTTTCCCATGCGTCTCCAGGGGGATGGATGGCACATAACGACAGCCGGTCAAACACTTTCGCGATACTGGACGAGGGCCTTTACGGAAATCCCAACGCTAACGGGACAACAGCGACAGACGAGAAATGGGACGGAGGCTACTATGACCCCGCGAATCCATGGGTCCCCGTGGACGTCCTTATCGGCGCGGGGGGCCCCGATTACATCAGCTCTCAATCCCTTGTCAGGCTTAGGAACGAAAGCGGTCAGCCCGGCAGGCACGTCCTCGTTGAGAAGGAATCCGGCAGTGACGCCGGCAATGCCCTTATGGCCGAGGCGAACAAGTCTTCCACGAAAAAGCTCGTCGGTCTGTTCGACCACGAGTACCATAATGCCGACGGTTCAGGGTACGACCATGAGAATCCGACCCTCAGCGAAAGCGCCGCAGCCGCCCTCAAGGTATTGAACCGCAACCCCAACGGTTTCGTGCTCCTGATCGAAGGCGGGGCCATCGACTGGGCCGGACATGCGAATAATATGGACAACCTTATCGGTGAACAAAAGGACTTTGACGAGGCCGTCCGGACCGTTATTGAGTGGGTAGAAGACCCGGGCAACGACAGTAATTGGGACAATACTCTGGCAATTGTCACCGGTGATCACTCCTGCGGCTACCTCACTGCCGGTCCGGGTGTCTTCCCGGACCAGCCGATCGGCGCGGTCAATCCCTCCACCCTGTCGGATGAAGGGACCGTTTCCGGCAGCGGAGGGCGTCGCGCAAGCTGGAACGATGCCGACAGCGACGGCGACATCGATGCCGGTGAGACTGTCTACTGGTACTGGAATACCGGAGCGCATACGAATATGCTGATCCCCCTGTATGTCCGCGGGGCAGGCGCGGAACTGATTTCTCTCCATGAAAATGCGACCGACCCGGTCCGCGGCCCATATCTTGATAATACGGATGTCTTCGACGTCATGAGTCAGTCGATTGCCGGAGGATGCTCTCAAAGCGGGTCCATTTCGGTCGAGTCGGGGCAGACCCTGCAGGGGAATCCCATCGACCTCACGACGATCACCAGTTACTCGGACGCTACAGACCTCGTTTATTCCGTGAAAGAAGCGGCAGCATGTCCGGCGCAGTCCGACAAGGCGATCATCACTAAGCAGGACACCTGGAAATATAACGGCGCCAACAACGGCAATATCGGCGCTTCCTGGAAGAACACGGGATTCGATGACGGCAGTTGGAGCACGGGCAGCGGCATCTTCGGATACGGCGAATCCTACATCGATACGCCCATCGGCGCTCCGGGCCAGATGGCCGTCTACTTTCGCAAGACGTTTACCATATGCGATGCGGCCGCGGTGACCTCTCTGAGTTTTAACGCAACGTATGATGACGGGCTGGCAGTCTATATCAACGGGACACGGGTCGCCGTTGCAGGCGTGTCGGGCGACCCCCCGCCGTGGGACGGGGGCTCGACGCTGCATGAATCGGGCCGGACATATCAGACGTTCAATCTGGACCCTTACATAGGCGCACTGGTCAACGGCACAAACGTAATTGCCGTCGGGGTCTATAATTCGGACAACCTCAGCTCGGACCTCGTATTCGACGGAGAACTCGTAATCAGCACGGCCGCCGAAGAGGCAGTCATCACTAAGCAGGACTCCTGGAAATATAACGGCGCCAACAACGGCAATATCGGCACTTCCTGGAAGAACACGGGATTCAATGACGGCAGTTGGAGCACGGGCAGCGGCATCTTCGGATACGGCGAATCCTACATCGATACGCCCGTCGGCGCTCCGGGCCAGATGGCCGTCTATTTCCGCAAGACTTTTGCAGTAAGTAATGCCGGAGCCGTGACCTCTCTGAGTTTTAACGCAACGTATGATGACGGGCTGGCAGTCTATATTAACGGGACACGGGTCGCCGTTGCAGGCGTGTCGGGCGACCCCCCGCCGTGGGACGGGGGCTCGACGCTGCATGAATCGGGCCGGACATATCAGACGTTCAATCTGGACCCTTACATAGGCGCACTGGTCAACGGTTCAAACGTAATTGCCGTCGGGGTCTATAATTCGGACAACCTCAGCTCGGACCTCGTATTCGACGGAGAACTCGTAATCGGGTCCGACAACGCGGTCACCATCTTTACGGGGAGTCACAGCGAGGCGCGCTCCGTTGATACTTCAGGCTGGACCGAGGGCCCGAAGATCCTGGAAGTGACCGGAGTCGATGCCTCGTGTCAGACCCCGCTTCCGGCGGCAATCGATACGTTCACGTTCAGTCTGGACCATTCTCCAGTGTCATCGATAACAGCTCCATCCGACGGCGCGACCATAAGCGCAAGCGCGCCGAATCCATACCTGATTACCGGCGCTGCAAGCGATAATGAACGTGTGGACCGCATAGAGGTGTCTACAGACGGCGGACAGACCTGGCACACGGCAAACTGTCAGGGATGTCCCGGCGCCGACGTGACCTGGACTTACAGTTGGACATTGCCCAGAAACGGAGTTTATAACATAAGGAGTAAGGCTGTTGACAACACGGGGGTCCCGGAAACCGACTGGGCCGGAATAGATGTCACCGTTGACAGGGGCAGCCCTTCGGTCAGCTCCACCAGTCCGGCCGGCGGCGCGACAGCCGTCATTCCGGACAGCGCCGTGACGATTAACTGGAATATGCAAATAGATTGCGCATCCGTCAATGGGACTACTGTAACAATTGCCCCTTCGGTCGGATGGACGAGGACCTCCTGCAGCAACAAAAAGGCCGTCTTTACACCCGCCGGGCAGGCGGACTCGACCACATATACGGTAACCGTTGCGGCTTCGGTGACTGATACCGCAGGGAACCCGATGACGTCAAAGTATGTATTTTCGTATACAACCAATGTGCCTCCGTCCCTGAGTATTTCCAGGCCGGACGGGACACAGGGCGTGTGGACCAGGGGCAATCCGTATTCCGTTCGATATTCCCTGAGCGATCCTGATAGTGCCGTGACCGCGGCATTTTATTATGACATTGATAAGCAGGGTCTTAACGGAACCGCAATCCCCGGGGCATGCGCCTCCGCTGCTGAAGGCTCGAATATAACGTGCTCATGGGACACCTCCGGCGTGCAACCGGGCGCTTACTACGTTTACGGCGTCGCAGGAGATGGAAACAGGCAGGTCAGCGCATATTCTACCGGTATGATAACGATAATGCCTGCAGGCATAACAGTGACGTCTGCCGGAGGACTGCTGACAACTGAGGGAGGAGCTACGGCAACATTTACAGTGGCGCTTAACAGTCAGCCTGTAGCGGATGTCACGATTGCCCTCAGCAGCACTGACACAACCGAGGGCACGGTATCGCCTGTGAGCCTGACATTCACGGCGGCAGACTGGGACCTGCCTCAGATCGTTACGGTAGAGGGAATGGACGATTACACGGATGATGGAGACATCGCCTACACGATACTGACGTCGTCTGCAACCAGCGAAGACTCGAACTACAACAATCTGAATGCCCAGGACGTCCAGGTGACCAACAACGACAATGACGTGGCCGGCATAACGG
>JACRHD010000022.1 GCA_016234115.1 Nitrospirota bacterium | reverse complement strand
TTCTGGGCATAGTGTGTGTCGCGTCCGTAAGCATAGTCACCGGCGCAATAGTCGGCACAGGCATAGGTTATCTCCTCGAGGCCGTCGCAGCCCCCAGGGAATCCGGAGAAACCGCAAAAGCTACAGTAAAGAGCTGAAAAAGCATAGTAACAAGTGACAAGTTACGAGTGACGGGTGGTTAAAAAATTACCCGTCACTTGTCACTTTTAGAATTGCCGTTTATCCGTTAGTGCCCTAAAAAATAAAAGTCGCCGGGTTCTTGTACGCATGGCACTTCGAGCATAATGTCAGCGACTTGTCCTTCCCCACCGTCCAACTGTGTGCTTCATGACATTCCAGGCAGGATATACCCGTATGCCTGTCATGTCTTCCTATCGACTTCTGATTTGTATGGCAGTTGGTCATGCAGTCACCCGCCGTCGGCCTTATCCTGCCGTGGGGTTTGTGACAGCTCTGGCAATTCACGCTGCTCATGGGGCCCTTTTGAGGGATTTCCTTATGGCAATTCATACACTTTTCCTTTGTCGGCATCGCGGTCACTTCACCATAAGCGTGACAGTTCAGGCATGCGAAGCTCTCCATTCCCATCCCGTGCACTCCCTTGTCTTCATGGCATGACAGGCAGTTCTTCTCATCAGGCGGAAAATTATGCATGTCCGACTTGTGGCATTTACTGCATTCTATCTTTTCCATGAACACATGTCTTGCGTGTCCGTAGGATTTCCTCATGGTAACGGCCCCCTGTTTTACAGATTCCAGGTGGCAGGAATTACATGTTTGCCAAGGAGTTATTTTGCTGTGCTCCTGTGTGAATTCGCTCTTGCCTCCGGCGAAGATGTACGAAAGGAGAAGCCTGTTTTGCCCGATAAGGGTCATGGAATGGCAGGCCTGACACTTTGTGTTTCTGTGAGAGCTGTTGTCCACTGCCTTGTAAGCTTCCTTCATAAGATGACAGAGCTCACAGAACTGCGGATCGTTTCTGGAGAACTGATAGTATTTATTGCCGGTAAGGATCGCGAGTATTACGACAGTGAGCATAAGGACAACGATCAGCGGCTTGTCCGTTTCGATATGTCTTACGATAAATTCGATCAGGGCCTTAAGTTTTTTCTTCATGTCGATTTTCATTTTAACAGATGAAAAATTCTATCATATACCGTTTGAAATGTGGTAAAAGTTAAAAAAGCGATCAGCGATCAGCTAAGGCAGATTGTTTTTATTTTTACTTATGGCTCATGGCTGATGGCTGACCGCTTTTTTAGCTCTTTGAAGACTTATACCATCTATGGTAATATGATTGACTGTGAAGTCCATAGTGAAAATATCTGTTATGAGCGGTTGTATTTTCGGCGGTGTGGCAGGTCTTGCGGTGGCCCTTTCAATGGACTTTATGATGGGGGGCGCTCCCGGCGGAAGCTGGCACGACGCCGTCAGGAACGACGTCCGTTCCCTGTTAGGGGCAGACTGGGCGGCAAAGGAATGGGTCATTAATTCTGGAACGGTGGTTGTAATTTCAGGGATTGGTTTAATCGGCGCTGCAATAGGCTCGGTCTGCGGCTTCATAGCAGGCAAGGTCTTCAGCGTGCTGACGAAATAGAGATTTTAGAGTCCGGAGTTCAGAGTTTAGGGACAGTCTTCTTTACTAAGCTCTAAACTCTAAACTCTAAACTCATGAGAAACCGACCCTTACAATGTCCTTTTTGCGACAATTACCTGTCGCCTCCGGTCGATATCAAAATGAAGTCGCTGGAGATTACGGGAGGTATCTGCTCCTGCGGGGCGGTGTTCACGCTTGACCGCGCCGGGCATAATCTCGGCGAGGTGTTCCTGGACGCCCTGACATTTGCCGTCAAGGGCGATATCGACAGGGCGATGGCGTTAATGCCGGAGGACTACGAGGCGGAGACCTCCGATTACGATATCCATACAAATTCGTTAAAGCCAAGAAGCAGAGGAAGGGGCAGGGGCGGCAAGTTGCTTTTCGTGAGGTTGAAAAATCAGTAAAGAAAAGTTATCATGTCCTGCCTGCGCAGGAGGTCATTTATTAATGGGGCCGTGCTATAAAGGTAAATCGATTTATTAAATTTATTTATTTGACCATGGCCGGTCTTTTGTATTATAGTTTTAGCCTATTTTCCGGGATTGTCATATTAATATCTTCCACTTTACATAGAAGATACCAACAAAACTCAACTTAGAAAGGAGAAAACTATGCCATCAATAGAAGTCGATGGGAAAAATTTCGATGTCGATGAAGAAGGGTATTTGCAGGACTGGCAGGAATGGAATGAGGGCGTTGCCAAGAAAATGGCGCTGGATGACGGGCTTGACCTGTCAGACTCACACTGGGAGGTAATCAGATTTCTCAGGGACTATTTCGAGAAATATCAGATCGCACCGATGATCAAGATCCTTACCAAGGAAATCGGAAAGACCATGGGTCCTGAAAAGGGCAATACCAAATATCTTTATGAGCTGTATCCGGCAGGTCCCGCAAAACAGGCCTGCAGGTATGCCGGTCTTCCGAAGCCGACCGGTTGCGTATAAAGATTTCCGGGTAAAACACATATTCCTTGATAAACCTTTTTTTTAGATGTGGGGATGGGTGGCAACATACCGCCCTGTGAACAGGGACATGAGATGAAGTTATACAGTTTTCTGTCAGAGAAAAAAACTGCTGTCATGAACAGATGGTATGATGCCATCCTCAACACCTACCCATCCGATACCTCGAAGTTTCTCAAGGGGCAGAAAAACCCCTTCATGAACCCCGTGGGTTCAACGACGTTTCACGCGATAGAGAGCCTCTACGAATATCTCGTTCACGGAGAAGGAAAAGACGAGGTCCCTCTGTTTCTCGACAACATCATCAGGATCCGGGCGGTCCAGGACTTCACACCCGCCCAGTGTGTCCGTTTTATTCTGTCCCTGAAAGAAACAGTCAGAGAGGAGCTGAAAGACGAAATTTCAGTCCACGGCCTTCAGTACGAGCTGCTGGAATTTGAATCGAGGATAGACGAACTGTCGCTCCTCGCGTTTGATATCTACATGAAATGCCGTGAAAAGCTCTATCAGCTCAAGGCCACCGAGCTGCAGAGGTGGACGTACAGGAGATTGCAGAAGGCCGACGAAATATACAAAGAGGAATGTGTCTATAAAGACATCCATAATGAAGTAATTGAATTTGGAAGAAAAGAGGTAGACAAATGAATGCCATTCTTTCTCTCATAGCTGTCGCGGGTCTTGCCCTGATCGCTTATATAGGGGTCAGTGCGGCGGGCCTGCAGTTCCTGTTCGGGGTAGTGGTGCCGTATGTTGCATTGGCCGTGTTCCTGATCGGGGTGATTTCCCGCGTGGTAAAATGGGGCCGCACCCCGGTGCCGTTCCGTATACCGACCACCTGCGGGCAGCAGCAGTCTTTTCCGTGGATCAAGCAGGCAAAATTCGACAACCCGTCAACAGGCGGAGGCGTCATCGTAAGGATGCTGTTAGAGGTGTTCCTGTTCCGTTCGCTTTTCAGCAATGTTAAATTTGAGTTAAGAGAAGGTCCCAAGCTCGCTTACAGCTCTGCGAAGTGGCTGTGGCTTGGCGGGCTGGCCTTCCACTGGACGTTCTTTATAGTCCTTATCAGACACTTGAGACTGTTCACCGATCCCGTGCCGGGATTTCTGAAGGGCATCGAGGCCCTGGACGGATTTTTACAGGTAGGGATACCGGGGATCATGATAAGCGGCGTGGTCCTCCTGGGGGCAGTGACCTATCTCTTTCTGAGAAGGGTCCTTATACCTAATGTCCGTTATATCTCCCTTGCAGCCGATTATTTCCCTCTCTTCCTTATCATGGGCGTAGCTTTGAGCGGAATACTCATGAGGTACGTTTTGAGGGTGGACATAGTCGGCGTAAAGAAACTGACCATGGGCCTTATGACTTTCAGCCCTGGTCTGCCTGAAGGGATAAGCGTTGTTTTCTATATCCATTTATTTCTTGTGAGCACATTGTTTGCCTATATTCCGTTCAGTAAAATAATGCACCTTGGAGGGGTCTTCCTGAGCCCTACAAGGAACCTCGCAAATAACAGCCGCATGGTAAGACACATTAATCCCTGGAATTATCCCGTTGACGTTCACACATATGAAGAGTACGAGAATGATTTCAGAGAAAAAATGAAAAAGGCTGGAATTCCAGTTGAGAAGGAGTAATTATGGCAAAGACGCCGAAACCAGATGAGCTGAGCAAAATAGATTATACGCCTCCTCAAACCGCCTGGACGGAAACTCCCACTGTATACAAGGAGGGGGTCTGGTGTTTTGGGGCAAAGCCCAAAAATCTTGAAACACTTCACTTCCCCAACCCGAGAGAATGGAGGGTGGTGGACGAGGACTGGAAGCTGCCGGAAAACTGGCAGGAGATTGTCCTGAATGGAATGAAGGAGCGGCTTGACAAGTATCGTTCCTTCAGGGTCTTCATGGATAGCTGCGTAAGATGCGGCGCCTGCGCGGACAAGTGTCACTTCTTTATAGGCTCCGGGGACCCCAAGAACATGCCTGTGCTCAGGGCCGAGCTGCTTCGTTCGGTCTACAGAGGGAATTTTACATTGGCAGGCAAGATACTCGGAAAGATCAACGGGGCCAGACCGTTGACTTTGGAAGTACTGAAAGAATGGTGGTACTATTTCTTCCAGTGCACCGAGTGCCGCCGCTGTTCGGTATTCTGCCCTTACGGGATAGATACCGCCGAGATCACCATGATGGGCAGGGAGTTGCTCAATCTCCTGGGCTTGAACATCGACTGGATTGCCGGCCCGGCCGCAAACTGTTACATGAAGGGCAATCACCTTGGCCTTGAGCCCCACACGATAGTGGGCAACCTTGAATACATGCTGGATGATATTGAAACCGTAACCGGTATTAAAATCACGCCGTCCTTCAACAGGAAAGGGGCCGAGATACTTTTTGTGACGCCTTCCGGCGATCTCTTCGCGGACCCCGGCACATATACCTGCATGGGATATCTCATGCTTTTACATGAATTAGGACTTGACTACACGTGGAGCACATACGCCTCCGAGGGCGGAAACTTCGGCTTCTTCACTTCCAATGAGTTAGCGAAACGCCTCAACTCCAAGATATATGCCGAGGCAAAGAGGCTCGGGGTAAAGTGGATATTGGGCGGGGAATGCGGTCATATGTGGAGGGTCCTCAACCAGTACATGGACACATGGAACGGCCCGGCCGACTTCCTTGAGGTGCCGAAGTCCCCGATTACCGGCACGGTATTCGAGAACGCGAAATCCACCAAGATGGTACACATCGCCGAGTTTACGGCGGACCTCATAAAGCACGGGAAGCTCAAGCTGGACAAAAAGCGCAATGACAACCTGAAGGTGACTTTTCACGATTCCTGCAATACGTCAAGGGGAATGGGACTTTTCGAAGAGCCCCGTTACATCATCGACAACGTATGCAATAATTTCTACGAAATGGACGAGCTCACGACCAGGGAGAAGACCTTCTGCTGCGGAAGCGGCTCCGGTCTGAACGCGGGTGAGAACATGGAGCTCAGGATGAGAGGCGGGCTGCCGAGGGCCAATGCCGTAAAAGACGTCGCGGAGAAATACGGCGTCAATATGTTAGCAAATGTCTGCGCGATCGACAGGGCGGTGCTGACCGCCTCGATGGATTACTGGGTCCCCAGCGTAAAAGTTACCGGGGTCCACGAGCTCGTGGCAAACGCTCTGATCATGAAGGGTGAGAAAGAGAGGACAACCAATCTGCGCGGCGAACCTCTACCCGGAATGGAGGGACAGGAATAATGTACAACGGAGGAAAGATAATAGTCGGGCTGATCATTTTTGTCGGTTTGTTTACGTTTCCCATTTTCTACAATATGGGAAAGACGGCCGAAGCGCCCAAACCGAACATCGACACCCCCGAGATCAACAAGATGGAGAAGAAACAGTGTGTGGAGTCGAAGGAATGGATGAAGGCCAATCACATGCAGATGCTGGACCAGTGGAGAGATTCCGTCCTGCGCGACGGCAACCTGGAGTATGTCAGCAGCACTGACGGGAAGAAGTACATAATGAGCCTTCAGAATACCTGCATGCGCTGCCATTCAAACAAGAAAGAGTTCTGCGACAAGTGCCACACTTATGCCAATGTAACACCTTACTGCTGGACTTGCCATATCGCGCCAAAGGAGAAAGAGATATGAGTATAAACAGGAGAGAGTTTCTAAAAATTGCCGGCGCATCCACCCTGTTCGGACTGACAGGCACAGCGGCTGTCGAGGAGATACTCAAGACAAGCGCCGACGCCTCTGTTTTAAAGGGCGCCGACGCCCTCTCGGCGAAGAGATGGGCCATGACAATCGATGTCAATAAAATCAGATCGAAAGAGGAATACGAAAAGATCATTCACGCCTGTCACAGCATCCATAATGTCCCCGACATCGGCAACCAGAAGGACGAGGTGAAATGGATATGGGAAGAAGAGTATGAAAACTCGTTTCCGGGAGTATCGGATGAATTCGTGCCGGCGCACATAATGCACAAACCCTTTCTCCTTCTCTGTAATCACTGCGCGAAACCGCCGTGCGTGAGGGTCTGCCCCACAAAGGCCACATTCAAGCGGCCTGACGGCATCGTAGCCATGGATTACCATCGCTGCATCGGCTGCCGCTTCTGTATGGCGGCCTGCCCCTTCGGCGCAAGGAGTTTCAACTGGAGGGACCCCAGACCGTTTATCAAAGAAGAGAACAAGGAGTTCCCTACCAGGATGAAGGGGGTCGTTGAGAAATGCACCTTCTGTTCCGAAAGGCTTGCACGGGGACAAAAGCCGGCATGCGTCGAGGCCTCAGGCGGGGCGCTGGTATTCGGCGATCTTGAAGACCCCAATTCAGAGGTAAGGCATGTCCTCAGCACACACTATACGCTCAGACGCAAACCTGAACTCGGGACGGGACCCAGTGTTTATTACGTGATAGGAGGAGGTACCGAACATGCTTGAGAAAGCGCTTACCGGAAGTAAAAGATACTGGACGTGGATAACATTCCTGCTCGCTTTTATAGTGGCGGGAGTGCTCGCTTACCTCCATCAGTTTGATTACGGACTTGGGGTGACCGGCATGAGCAGGGACGTTTCCTGGGGATTTTACATCTCGCAGTTTACATTCCTCGTCGGGGTCGCGGCCTCGGCGGTGATGCTTGTTATTCCATATTATCTCCATGACTATAAGAAATACGGAAAGATCGTCATCCTCGGAGAGTTCCTGGCCATTGCGGCCGTCACCATGTGCATCCTGTTTATTTTTGTGGACTTGGGACAGCCGATGAGGGTCATGAACGTCATACTGCATCCGACGCCGAATTCGATCCTCTTCTGGGACGCGACTGTTCTGAATGGTTATCTTTTCATTAACCTTATAGTAGGCTGGACTACCCTGACGGCGGACCGCAAAGGCACACCGCCGCCGCAGTGGGTAAAACCCTTCATATACCTTTCCATACCGTGGGCAGTCAGTATTCATACGGTTACAGCGTTTCTGTATGCCGGTCTTCCTGGAAGGCACTTCTGGCTTACCGCTGTCATGGCGGCGAGGTTCCTTGCGTCGGCCTTTGCATCAGGCCCTTCGCTTCTAATCATCCTTTGCCTGATAGTGAGAAAGGTCAGCAAATTCGATCCCGGCAAAGAGGCGATACAGTCATTAGGCAAGACGGTTACCTATGCAATGTTTGCCAACGTCTTTCTCCTGGGCCTTGAGTTCTTTACGGCCTTCTACAGCCAGATACCCGGCCACATGCATGCCTTCCAGTATCTCTATGCAGGTATTGACGGCTACGGCAAACTCGTTCCGCTCATGTGGACTTCCACCATACTCGCGGTCTTCGCCCTCATCATGCTGGTGAATCCGAATACCCGCAGGAAAGAAGGCATGTTAGCCCTTGCGTGCGTCTCGGTCTTTATATCGCTGTGGATAGACAAGGGATTCGGACTTGTGGTCGGCGGCTTTGTCCCGAACCCGTTTGAGAGAATAACCGAGTACTGGCCGTCTCTTCCCGAGTCACTGGTCACGCTTGGAATCTGGTCAATCGGCTTCCTGATCCTTACGGTCCTGTACAAGATCGCAATCGCCGTAAGAGAGCGGACCGCTTCATGGCCTGAGCTTCATTAGCTTAACTGAATTTACAATTTTAACCCCGTTAAGAATGAAAATTTTTAACGGGGTTTTTGTTTGTAGGGGCGACCCGGCGGGTCGCCCAGGATGCGGCAAGCGGCAAGATGGCGTCTTACCCGAGGGCGATCCACCGGATCGCCCCTACAACGGTCCACTCTTGTTTAAATCAACATCTCAGGAGGCGCCAGCACCCCGAATCAACCTCTGGTTTTTCCATGAACTTATAATTTTACAATCATGATCGAAAGGGGTATATTAAATCATCGGTTCATCGGCTTAATTCAATGCGCATCTGCTTGGAATGAAACGGCGCAGGTTGTATACAGTCAATAATAAAACACTATGATTACCGAATCTGACGTCATCAAAGAAGTAGCAGGACGACTCGGCAATGCGGGCATTCAGTATATGTTCACGGGATCGATAGCGACAAATTTTTATGCGGTCCCGAGGATGACGAGGGACATTGATATTGTCGTTAATCTGAAAGCGGATGACGCGCTGCGAATATACAGTATATTTGAGAAGGATTTCTATATTGATAAAGATATGGTATTGTCAGCCATAAACGAAGAAGGCATGTTCAATGTGATTCATTACGAATCTGTTTTTAAGATAGACTTTATTATCAGGAAGGATAATCAGTACCGTCTGGAGGAATTCGAAAGAAGAAGAAAGGTAATGTTTGAAAATGTCGAGCTTTATATCGCGGCTCCGGAGGACCTGATACTTTCCAAATTATACTGGGCAAAAGAATCCATGTCGGAGATGCAAATAAATGACGTCAGGAACCTGCTTGAATCCGTAAAGGATTTCAATGAGGCTTATCTGAAGAAGTGGGCCGGCTATCTTGGAGTCGGGGAGATTTATCAGAAGGTGAAGCAGTGAAAGACACTCACCCTGATATAAAAGAGCGGTTCCTGCGGATGATAATGGAAAAGACCGGCGAGGAACGGCTCAGCATGGGTTTTGACATGTGCGAGACGGCGCGCCGATTGGTGACCGCGTCTTACCTGCAGGTACATCCTCAAGCCTCGGACAACGATATAAAGGTAGCCATCTTTGAAAGATTCTACGGGAAAGATTTATCATTTGAGATAAAAGAGAAGATTATCAAAAGGATCAGGAAGGCATAGAGTCGCCCTCAACTTGTCCGAAGGAACCATGTTCTGCCCAGGATGTAAAACCGAATACCGCGAAGGCTTTTCTGTCTGCGCCGACTGCAATATCGGTCTGGTCGATGAGCTTCCGTCTGAGCCGTTTTCCGAATATGTCGAATATGAGGAGATAATGGTCACCTATAATCCGGCGGACGTGGCGATTATCAAGAGTATTCTGGACGCTGAGGAGATTACATATTTTTTCCATGGAGAAAACTTCATGCATGTGAGGCCCTTGGTGGAGCCGGCGCGGCTGATGGTGGACAAAGAGGAAGCCCAAGACGCGAGAGAGCTCCTTAGAGATTTAAACCTGTCGATCATGGGCATCAACCTGGGGCAGGACGATGACAAGGATTAAACGCCGCTGCAAATCCGGCTCAAACGCATTTCTCCAATTCATCCCTTAGGGGCAGGGGATTGAAGCCTAAAGACACGGCCTTCGAGCTTTCAAGCGTGACGTCCGGCGGTCTCGGCGCCGACTGGCGCGCATCTTTTTGAAGGCACGGCGTCAACCGCGCGTCCTTATGTCCTGAAATCTCAGCCAGCAACCTCCCGAAATCATACCGCGATATCCGTTCCCTGCCGCCGAGGTGGAGTATGCCTTTTACCTTGTTCAGGGCGGTGAACAGTCCGTCAACCGCGGTCCGCGCGCTGATCGGGTTTCTGAATTCATCGGTAAAGAGGCGGATTTCTCTTGCTTCATGCATCGCCTTCAGCATCGGCTGGATGAAACTCCCGGATGCCGGCCCAGGGACGCCGAACATAAGGACCATCCGGCAGACGGCGGCGTCGGGATAAATTTTCAGCATGCCCTCTTCCGCCAGGGCCTTCTGCTCTCCGTAAATGTTCACCGGGGAAACAGGGTCTTCCTCACGATAGGGAGCGTTCATCCCGTCAAAGACAAGATCGGTCGAGGTAAAGACACATGGAATTTTTGAATCCGCGCATAAGGAGGCAATAAGGAGGACGGCCTCCACATTTATCTTATGCGACTCCTCCTTATGCGTCTGGCAGTAATCGGGCTTGGCCGCCGCCGCCGTATGGATGACCGCGTCGGGACGGACTTCCGAAAACAGCTTCCTGAGCCCTGCCGGGTCCGTCAGGTCGGTATTGATGATGTTGACGCCCCCGATTTCTACGGGATGGGAACAGACCGTCCCGAAGGTGTCCCATTCTCTCTTTGCGAGATTGCAGACATTCCATCCCAGGAAACCGCTGGCGCCTGTAACGAGTAGTCTTTTCACAGGAAGTCTCATGGCTGACTCAATCAGTCTATTTTACTCTGTAGCCTCTCCAAGCGCAATCTCTTTGAGGGTTATGGGTGTGCGACAAATTTATTGGTAAAGCCATATTCCCCCTTTGGCAAAGGGGGATGAAGGGGGATTTTTTGGAATAATCGTTTTCAACAAATCTCCCCTGACCCCTGCTTAAGGCACCTACTGTTGGTTTTTTCCAAAGAGGGGAATTAGTTGAAGGCCCCAACTTTTTTGTCGCAGACCCGGGTTCTGTGGTTCCCTTTCAAAAATGTTACAATAATTTCCATCATAAAATATCGCTTAAGGAAAAACAATGCTCAAAAAAATACCTCTTGATGAAATCAAGTATGTCCTGCTCGATATGGACGGGACCCTGCTGGACCTCTATTTCGACGACTATTTCTGGGGGCACCTGGTCCCGGAAAAATACGCTGAAAAACATGATATGACCTTCGGGGCCGCGAAGGAATTGCTGTATAAAACGTACAAGCAGCACGAGCGGACCCTGAATTGGTGCGACATAGATTTCTGGTCCGGGGAGCTGCATCTCGACATCCCGGCGCTCAAGGAGCAAATCCGGCACCTCATCGAGGTCCATCCTCACGTCATTGATTTTCTGAAGCTCATGAGGAAAAGAAAGAAAAAGATATTCCTTCTGACAAACGCCCATTACAAGACCGTAAAGATAAAATTCAACAAGACGCAGATCGGGGAATATTTCGACGAAGTGCTCTGTTCTTTTAACGTCGGATATCCCAAGGAGTTTATCGAATTCTGGGAGAGGGCGGAGAAGAAACTCAGATTTGAAAAAGAAGAATCGCTTTTTATAGACGATACGGAGGATGTGCTTAAGACGGCGAGGGATTACGGTATCAAGCACCTGCTTTTCAAGGCGAGGGCAAGCTCGAAACTCGAACCTAAAAAGACAGAGGAGTTCCGGACCATCCACGATTTCACGGAATTGATGTGACCTGCCGAAACAGCGTCGTCATGCCCGTCCATGCGCATGGATGGTCATGACGATTACTTATGAACTCGTCAACCGATTATTCACAAATATCGTACCCCGGGAGGCATGATTCAAAAACATCTTGAAAGCAATGAGATTATTTGTAAGGACTTTTCGCTCTTTAAGTTAGTGCCTTTACAGAGTGTACTTTTTACACCGCGCGAAAATTCCGGATAAGGTATTGCAGCAACATGTTTTTGAATCATACCTCCCGGAGTTTATGAATAATCCGGGCTAATAATTCAGGCTAAGGCGTTACCGTTATCGCCCTCGCTTTGTTATTATTATTCTCGTTGAATTCGGCAACTGCCTTGCCCGCGTCTGCCGCGCCTATTATGTAATAGGTCCCGGCAGTGACATTCGCCGGTATTGTCACGGACGTTACCACGGAGCTTGCAACCCCTCCTGTCAGCGCCGGCACTGCCCTGCTGCCGAGATATCTGTCACCCGCGCCGAGCGCCGTATCTGTTGAGAGATAGAACTTTGTCGTTGACGCCGCCGCGGCGCATCCGCCCTGGTTCTTCGTTGTGTCCGCCACCGGGATTGCCGCGCCTGCCGCTGCCGAAGCAGGAGCATTCAGGGCGGTTATCAGCAGGTCGGGCCCGATATATATTACTTTGCCTTTTATATTATTGGTCTCATTACTCTCAGTAACAGAGTTTGCTCCGTCGGCCTTTGCAAGGACGTAGTATTTCCCCGCTGCCGTCGCTGCAGGGATGGTTACCGATGTCATTGCTGAACTCACTGCCCCGGATATAAGCGAGGGGACCGCTCTGCCTCCCAGGGGCACATCCCCCGCGTCAAGTGCCGTATTAATTGAGAGATAGAAGTTCGTTGAGGACGCGGCCGCCGCCCCTGGGCCCTGGTTCTTTGTCGAATCGCTTACTGAAATGGTCGAGCCGCCGCAGGTGACTGCCGGGGCCGCCAGGGAGGAGACAATTAAATCAGGCCGGACCCTGGTGAAGTCGGCGTAGACCGTTTTCGTGTCGGCGTTGAGGTCCACTGTGCAGGAGCTTCCCGAAGGTGAATCGCAGCCTGTCCAGCCGACAAATTTCGAACCCGCATCGGCAACAGCATTCAGCGTAACGGACGAGACCCAATAATAAGTTTCAGAACAGTCCGCGCCGCAATTTATAGTCCAGTCGGCGCTGGTGACTGTGCCGCTTCCCGTGCCGGACTTTGCCACATTCAGAGTCGCCGACAAAGGCAGATCAAGGACAAGGGTAATGCCCGATATCTCTTCTCCGGGCTCGATAACCTCATCGCCGTCCGAAGTAATTGTTATTACCTGGGTATCCGATCTCTTGTTCCAGTCATAGATCTCAGCTCCGACAGTCCATGTGCCTCCAAGGAGCGGCAGACGGAAAAAGCCGTTATTGTCGGTTTCAGACTGGGTGTATACATAACCTATTGATGTCTGTCCGGGGCCGTTGAGGGCGTCGTTTGTACTTGCCCATACCCTTACCTCCTGTGGGGCCGGCGTTACGCCGTCTTCTTTATAAACCGTGCCCTGAATCGCCCCGTCCGCGTAATAGACTTTCATTGTCACGTGCCTGTGCTCCCCGGTTGCAAGGCCCGGAATTTCTACATTAGGCTGGGGGACCATTTCTCTGACAACCCCATTGACTTTTACGGGGGTATCATGACAGTTCATGCAGAGTTCCGTCCTCCAGTCGCCGGCCTCAAGTCCTATCGTTACCTGTCCGGAGGCCCCGGTAAAATGTCCATTGCTCAGGTTCCAGAGGGCCGGATCGTCCGTGTTGGTCCTTCTTGCCCCGAACAAAACGCCTTCCACCGGGTTTGTTCCATATTCATCGACAACTGTCCCCTCAATCCATGCGGTCTCTTTATGGGCCGTGAAGTTAACAATAGCCGGAGGGTAAACAACAGGATTATCATCATAACCGTAAGAAGGAGCCAGCATGCCGAAATACCCCGGGACGTTTTCGGCCTCCACCGACCACTCCATCCCGGAGAGGACCGCAATGGCAAAGCTGCCGTCCGGGGCGGTATTGCTGTCGCTCCCATACCCGTCCATGGTTTCAGCCCAGACATTTACTCCATTCAAAGGCATGCCTGTGCCGTATTCGGTTACAGTGCCCGTTATCTGCGAGTCGGAAAGGATAAGATAAAGGTTTTGTGAAATGGTGCCGCCCGCAGGCACATTGACAATTACGGACGGACCTTCCAGATAACCCCTTTTACCGACCCATATTCTAATATCCATTGACGCCGCTGCCTGCGGGATTTGAAGGGTGTAATTGCCTTCAGAGTCCGAAAAAGCAGAAGAAATATAATTCTCCGTTGCGAGATCCTCGGCCATAACGAAGGCATTAGGAACTACTGTTGTCGTGTCTTTCAGATATACGGCGCCGGTCACTTTCTGGGCCGCCTCAACAGGCGTTATACAGAACCGGGCGGTTGCGGTTTCGCCTAATGAATTCTGAACGCGCATAATGCCGTTACCGGCAGGCATATAAGCGGAAGGATTAGGCGTAAAATAAAGAGGGCTGAAAAGGGTCTCGATTTCCGGGCTTGAGGGATTGGAATCCGCGGTCAGGGGGTTGTCAGCTCCCGCGGGTCCGTTATCGACGATGTATTGTGAAAAAAGCGACCATTCATCTCCATTGACCACTCCGTCGTTGTTGAAGTCGCCGTAATAATCAAATAACACGCTCTCGCCCGCGGATACGGCCTGAGTAGTGAATTTTAATCCGACAGTCGAATCAGCCGGGACACATGACGGGAAGGCGGGATCAACCGTCAATGAAAACGCAAAAGAGTATACCCATATGTCGTCGTTGCCTGCCCTGTCGGATATGAAAATTAATTTCGGCCCATTCGGGTCCCAGTCGGGGTTAAGGTCGTTCGACGGTTCGGTGGTGATCTGCTGCTGGCCGGAGCCGTCCGCGTTTATCACCCATACATCGAAATTGCCGCTCATATTCGATTCAAAGGCGATCTTCTGTCCATCACGGCTCCAGGCGGCATGTTTGTTATCTCCCGTATTAAACGTAAGCTGCGTCTGGCTGGAGCCGTCTGAATTCATCACCCATATGTTTCGCTGCACTCCCGCCGTGCCCCTGTGAAAAGCGATCTTTGTCCCGTCAGGACTCCACATGGGATGGAAATCATCATCCGGACCGCTTGTTATCTGATGCTGGTCGGAGCCGTCTGCGTTCATCACCCATATATCGTAATTGCCGGCCCTTTCGGATTCAAAGGCTATCTTTGTCCCGTCCGGACTCCAGTTAGGCCGGTCGTCTCTCACAGGGTCGGTAGTAAGCTGCTGCTGACCGGAGCCGTCCGCATTCATTACCCATATATCCGAATTGCCGCTCCTGTTTGACTTGAATACAATCCTGGCGCCGTCGGGACCCCAGGCCGGGTGTGTGTCGTTTCCCGGATCAAGAGTCAGTTGCTGCTGATCGGCGCCATCGGAGTTCATGACCCATATATCGGGGCTGCCTGCCCTGTTGGAATGAAACACAATCTTTGTCCCGTCAGGACTATAGTACGGGTGTTCATCGCCGGCAGGGTCGGTGGTTAATTGCGCCAGGCTTGTAGCGTCTGCACGGTGCGCAGCAAGGAATGCGGCAATCAACAAACAAATAGCGGTCAAAATTCCCTTTTTCATAAGACTCTTCAAGGCAGTCACTTTCATCTCATCCCTCCCGGTTTGGTCCTGAATTTAAATTGTATTCCGCTTGTAAAGGTGGTAAATTTCCAGCCCTTTAATTTGTTGCAAATCTTATGCCTAAATAGAACAGCTTGATTTAAAATGAATTTCATCTTGGGGGCCGCATAAATAATGTAAGTAAAATTTACAGTTAGTAAGGAATATCGACTATTCTATTCTTGAAGCATGATTCCGGGGAGCTGTTTTTATAAGACACGGCTTCTCTCCTGGGATTCACCATCAAGAGACAAACCACAGAGACCACAGAGGGAAAAAATAAATATTAATCCACGGATTACACTGATTAACACAGATGTATTTAGAAATAATTTTTCAATCTGTGTAATCTGTGTAATCTGCGGATAGATAAATCTTTTCTCTGTGACCTCTGTGGTTAGGTGGTGGATTCCGGTCTCTTAGTCAGTATGAAAATATGTTAATATAATCATCTCATGGAGCAAAGGCGTCAGAAGAGAATAAACGTCGGATATAAAGCGGAGCTCAGTTACAGCGGCAAGGTTTACGACTGTGTCATAGAAAACCTCTCCGCAACCGGCGCATATATCATCACATCGCCGGTCGAAGCGGATTTTAAACCGCTGGAAGCCGCTGAGTTGATGTTTGATGCCTGTCCCGGCGAAACAGTCATTCTGAAATGCAGAATAATGTGGGCCAGAAAGACCTTGCCTCACCGTTTGACAAGCCGTATAGGTCTGGAAATCGTAGACCCTTCGTGGGACCGCAGTGATTGTTTCGTATGACCTTCCGGCCGTACGCGTTTACGGTCTTTATTTATTCATCATGTCGAGGAATTCTTTGTTGTTCTTCGTCCCGGTAATCTTGTCAAGCAGAAACTCCATGCTCTCGACCGTGCTGAGCGAATGGAGCACTTTCCTTAGAATCCACATCCTCTGAAGAACGGTCTTCTCCACAAGGAGCTCTTCCTTACGTGTGCCGGAAGCATTGATGTTGATGCTCGGGAATATACGCTTGTCAACCAGTTTCCTGTCAAGATGCAGCTCCATGTTGCCTGTGCCTTTGAACTCCTCGAAGATGACGTCATCCATCCTGCTGCCCGTGTCTACGAGGGCAGTGGCGAGGATCGTCAGACTGCCGCCGTCCTCGATGTTTCTGGCGGTCCCGAAGAACCTCTTCGGCTTCTGGAGGGCATTGGAATCAAGCCCGCCCGACAGCACCTTTCCGCTGGCGGGAATTACGGCATTGTAGGCCCTCGCGAGCCTCGTTATGGAGTCAAGAAGTATTACAACGTTTCTCTTGGATTCGACCAGCCTCTTTGATCTTTCGATGACCATTTCAGCCACCTGGATATGTCTCTGCGGGGGCTCGTCAAACGTGGAGCTGATTATCTCCGCGCTCACCTGCCGCTTCCAGTCCGTGACCTCCTCGGGTCTTTCATCGATCAGGAGTATTATCAAATGAATATCGGGGTGGTTCTTCTTTATGGACTTTGCTATGGACTGCAGCAGCATCGTCTTGCCCGTTCTGGGCGCAGCTACGATCATGCCCCTTTGGCCCATTCCAATGGGGGTGACAAGAGACATGATCCTCGTGGAGTAATCGTCTTTGTTGTAATCGAGGTTTATGGCCTCTGTCGGATAGTAAGGAATAAGATTGTCAAAGAGCGCCCTTTCAATGTTTTCATCAGGCGGTTCGTGGTTGATCGCCTCGACTTTAAGAAGCGCGAAATACCTCTCGCTCTCTTTGGGAGGGCGTATCTGTCCGGTCACAAGGTCTCCGGTGCGCAGGTTGAACCTTCTTATCTGGGAAGGGGAGACGTATATGTCGTCGGGGCCCGGCAGATAACTGTAATTGGGGGACCGCAGAAAACCGAACCCGTCAGGCAGTATTTCGAGCACACCCTCTCCAAATATCAATCCGGTTTTTTCAGTCTGCGCCTGCAGTATCGCAAAGATGAGGTCCTGCTTCCTGAGCCCTCTTGCGCCTTCAACACTGAGACCTTTAGCCATCTTCGACAACTCGTCGATGGTTTTGTCCTTAAGGTCGGTAATATGCATACTATTTTTATCTCCTTGGTCCTTGTTCTTGTTTGCCATGAAATTATTGCTTCCTTTTCAGCGGGATTTAAATGCTAATGAAATTACGTTTGGTAGGTTTTACCCTTTCAACTCAAACGGGAATTGTCAAATAAGAAGAACTGTAAAAACTATATAACAGTTTTAGTTATTTGTCAATACCCCGTTTACGTTATGGATTCACCATCAAAAGACAAACCACAGAGACCACAGAGGAAAAAAATAAATATTAATCCACAGATTACACTGATTAACACAGATGTATTTAGAAATAATTTTTCAATCTGTGAAATCTGTGAAATCTGCGGATAAATAAATCTCTTCTCTGTGACCTCTGTGGTTAGGTGGTGGATTCCGGGTCCCGGCGCGGATTGTAAAGGGACCGACAATTATGATAAATTAAATGGCGAGATGGAGCCTGTCTATATATCGATTTCTGCTTTCCCGTCGTGAGGAAGCATCATTTCAATCAGGATTACGGAGGTTCATTATGCCGGTATATGAATATAAATGCACGAAATGCGAACAGACGGTTGAGGTAATGCAAAAGATGTCGGACCCGCCCCTTTCAGTCTGTAAGGCCTGCGGCGGAGGACTGAAAAAACTCATAACCGGCACGTCGTTTGTCCTCAAAGGCAGCGGCTGGTATGTCTCCGATTACCCTTCATCCGACAGGAAAAAGGCGATGGACTCCGAAAAGCCGGCCTGCTCCTCCGGGGACGGCGGGACCGCTCCCGCAACTGAAACCAGGAAAGAAGCCGTCGGCGCATAGTGATAACATTGCGTAACGGCCCCGCAGAGATAAGACCGCACGTACATGTCCCTTACGACTCGCTGAACAGGTATCTTCCATTTATCAGAAAAGAGAGACCCGACCTCGAGATTTATTTCGGCACCGGAAGTTTTGACTCTTTATCAAGAGATGATATGACCGGCCTGCTGCGCATTCTTGACTACAAGCCCAGGCTCTCGGTCCACGCCCCCTTTATGGACCTGTCCCCGGGCGCGGTTGATCTGAAAATCAGGGAAGTGACTATGAAGAGGTTCAACGCCGTCATGGATTTTGCGGAGATACTTCTTCCCACGGCGGTTGTTTTTCATTCAGGGTATGAAAAATGGAAATATGATCAGCGCGTGGACATATGGCTTGAGCGAAGCCTTGAGACATGGAGGCCGATAAATGAGCGGGCCTCCGGCATGGGCGTCAAGATAGGCATCGAGAATATTTTCGAAGATGAGCCGGAGAACCTCCGTCTCTTAGCGGCGGAAATGAAATCGGAAAATTTCGGATTGTGCTTTGACACCGGGCACTTCAATCTCTTCTCAAAATTGACGCTTACGGCATGGCTCGGAATGATAAAATCATACATCGTGGAGCTCCACCTCCATGATAACTCACGGTATGCCGACCATCATCTTGCCATCGGCGAAGGAGACTTTGATTTTCCCGCGCTCTTCAGGGAGCTGAAGGGGAAAGATTGCGTCTATACGCTTGAAGCCCACACTATCGAGGATGTAAAGAAGAGTATGGAGAGGCTGAAGGTCCTGCTCCGGGAATAGTCCCCCGATGAAAAACGAAATACTTGACAGGAGCCCCGATCTCAGGGACCTCGCGGTACTCGTAATCGAAGACGATGCATCTTTATTGAACACCATCGAGAGGGACCTGAAATCCTTCGGGGCTGAGGTTTTTACCGCTGCCGGCCCCGCGAAGGCGCCGGACGTCCTGTCACTGCACAGAATTCATGCAATCCTGGTCTCCCTGCCGCTCGCCGATGAGGAATGTCTGAATCTTGTAAAAGAATACAAGTCGAAATATCCGGATACCCTTTTCTATCTGATGACCGATCGTAATTGCGGCTCTGTGGAACCGGTAGAGGAGTCCGTCAGTCAGGTCCTCGACGACTTTTTTCAGAAGCCCCCCGATATGCGCAGAATTGCGGGTGTCATAGGCGCAAGCTTCGGCCGTCCCCCGACCTCTACGTCGCTGTCCGTCATCGAACCGTTAAGCGTCAGGGCCAAGCCGTACTTTATCTTCCGCTCATATCCGATGCGCCTTGCGCTGTCAAATCTTCCCCGGATTTCCGCTTCGGACCAGACGGTCCTTATTTCAGGCGAGACAGGCACCGGGAAAGAGCTGGTGGCCCGCGCAATTCATATGTTGAGCTCACGCTCAAACGGGCCGTTTGTGCCCATAAACTGCGGCGCCATCCCTGAAAGTCTTATTGAGAGCGAGCTGTTCGGACACGAAAAAGGGGCCTTCACCGGGGCCTTCAAAAGCAGGAAAGGCAAGTTCGAGGCCGCTCACAACGGGACACTGTTTCTTGATGAGATCGGCGATATGCCTCTTATACTTCAGATTCGCCTGCTCCGCGTGCTTGAAGACAGGGAAATTTACAGGGTCGGCAGCGACAAGGGTGTCCCGGTCAATGTCAGGGTCATCACCGCAACTCATATGGACCTTGAAAGCGCGGTAAGGAACAAACTCTTCAGGGAAGACCTCTACTACCGGTTAAACGTGCTGCGTATTCACCTGCCGCCCCTCAGGGACCGTATTGACGATATCCCTGTGCTGGCGCTGCACTTTCTTGAGAGGGCCTTCGATGAAATGGGGCGTCCCATGCCGTATCCCGGGTTCTCGCCTGAGACTGTTTATATGCTTCAGCAGTACCCGTGGAACGGCAATGTCCGGGAACTGAGAAATGCCATGACGCGTGTGGCGACCTTGCTTCCTGCTGATATAAGGCGTGTATTCCCCTCACATGTTATTCCTCATCTCGGTGAAGCAAAACGAGCAGAGAGAGGCCCTGATACACAGCGGCCTTCTCCGGGAATAGTTATTCCCGCTGGTATGTCTCTTGAAAAAGCGGAAGAAACGATCATTCAGGAGGCGTTAAGGCAAACCGGCGGAAACAGGACGATGGCTGCCGGGTTGCTTGGCATCAGCGTTCGGACCCTGAGACGGAAACTCAATGTAAAACAAAAAGCAGCAAGCAGTTAGTAGTAAGTAGTTAAGGAGAAATATTTTTTTAAGCCTTCCCTTAACTACTAACTCTCGCTACATTATTAGGCCAATATGTCCTATATAGGTCAAATGGTCCTGCCGTCCATAGGTCATTGTGTCCTACTTTTGTTCCATCTTTAACAATATATTTAGCCAACCACCCGATTTATTGATGTTTTAAATTCAGGCATCTCATTTGCAATTACTAAGGCAGAGTCAACAAAAAAACAACTCATAACATCTATATTTTAAAAGGAGGGATGAACAATGTTACTCAGAGAAATTGAAAGAGAATTGGAAAAGTGGGACATCTGGAGGGACCCGTTTAGGGAACTCAACCGTATGAACCTTGAACTGTTTGGTCGCTTCCGTCCGGACAGCAGTGAATTCCCGCCGGTGAATATGTGGAGGAATGAGGAGAAAGTCGTTATTTCCACAGAACTGCCGGGGATTGACCCTGCGGGTGTAGACCTCAATATGACCGGAAAGACCCTGACGATCAAATTCCAGCGCAAGCCCGAAGAGCTGAAGGAAGGCGAGGTCTATACGAGAAAGGAACGCTGGTATGGCGAGTTCAGCCGGACAATTGAACTCCCTTTCAGTATTGACCTTGACAGGGTGGAAGCGAAATACAGGAAGGGGGTCCTCCATATTGAATTACAGCGCGCAGAGGACGAGAAACCCAGGAAAATTACTGTTTCATCTGAATAGCCGTTGACCCAACGCAAAAGAAAGAAAGGAGACATGAATCATGGCGGAGACTGTAAAAGACATAAAAGAAACCCGGGAGGGCATGCACGACAGGACGAGAAAAATATATTCCCCCGCGGTGGATATTATTGAGACAAATAATAATATCCTCGTGATAGCCGATATGCCCGGCGTCGATGAGAAGTCGGTGAATATAACCCTTGAAAAGAACCTGCTGACGATTTACGGGATGACCGATACTTCGGTATCAGGCGACCTTGAAGGTTCAACAGCCGAATACGGCGTTGGAGATTATCAGAGGATATTCAGCCTGACTGATGAGATCGACAGCAACAACATAAAGGCGACCGTAAAGGAAGGGGTATTAAGACTTGTATTGCCCAAGGCCGAGAGTGCCAGGACGAAAAGAATAGAAGTGACCGGCGCTGCTTAAGACGATTCAACGCAAAGAAAGGAGGCTACAGACGGCAGAGATACTCTACAGATGATATACTAATCCGTATAAATAAGAGTAACGGGTAACGAGTAACAAGTGACGGGTAACAATATTAAATTCCTGTTACTTGTTACTCGTTACTTGTCACAATCCATTTTTTGAGTTGGTGTTCAATCAGTTGATGTTGCATGATCTCAAGACATTCAGGAGATTTATCCTGTACCGGAAAGAAGACGAGACCGGCGTCTCCGGCACCGGGATAGTAGCCGAAGGCGCGCAGTTCTCCTCAGGCAAGTGCGCTTTCTCCTGGATATCCGATGTCCCGTCTATAGAGATATATGACAGCGTGGAGGAGATCGAGCGCATCCACGGCCATTACGGCAAGACGGAGATCAGGTGGATCGATAAGCCGGGGGCTTGACTTCCAGGGATATTGTGATACCCTTTTATTTATGGTAAAGGGTTGACTTAGAAAAGGAGGTTTGGATTATGGCTATGTCAATGCCCAAGATATCGAGCTGTGAGGTCACGGACTGCTCGTATAATTCAGATAAAAAATGCCATACGATGGCTATAACCGTAGGTGATCAATCCTGCGCGATGTGCGACACCTTCACGAAGATGAGCAAAAAAGGGGGAGATATCGGCGTCACCGGCGCCGTTGGGGCCTGCAGGGCGGACAACTGCAAGTACAATAAATCGCTGGAATGCACCGCAGGCAACATAATGGTTGGAATGCATTCAAGCCATGCGGATTGCAAGACGTTTTCTGCACGGTAACAGGCGAATCAGAAACAAGAAGCATCGAAAGAAACCCTAAGCCGGCCCTTTACCTTTTCAAATATCACCGCAAAGGCGCGAAGGGCGCCGAGAACAGCCGCATTTATAGTTTATTCCAAATCATCCGGCGTCCTTTGCGTCTTCAAGGTCCGATGATTTCAATTCGTATGCCACGTCTTCTGCAAAATCCGCGAGCGTTTCATCTCTCGCCCCGAAGATGATGCAGGTCTTATATTGACGTACTTTCTTCAGGACCGTCTCTCGCTCACGGACCACTTCGGCGGACTTGCCGTGCTCCCTGACCCCGTCGGCAAGGTCCTGGCTTGAGATGTCCCGGGCGGACGTGCCGCCGACATAGTAAACAGGCAGGAGTATCAGATGGTCGGACTCCCTGAGATTATTCGCGAAGGCCCCGATATATTCCTTTTTCATCAGCCTTGTCGGTCCGAACCCGTGGGGCTGGAATATGTAACAGATATTGTCTCTTGTTTTTTTCACGGTCTGCATAAGCGCCGCTATCTTGTGCGGGTTGTGCGCGTAGTCGTCGATCACAAGTCTCTCGCCGTCATCAAGGTGAATGTCGAAGCGCCTATCGATCCCCCTGAATTCGTGCAATACCTTTGTAATGTCGCCGGGCGATATGCCGGTCTCCATGAGCAAAGCAATGCACGACAGGGCGTTATACAGGTTATATTCTCCGGGCAAAGAGAGGGTGAACCTTGTACCGCGCAATGAAAAGTCCGTGCTGAAGGGGGCATGAGCTACATCTTCAGCCGTGTATTGTGAAGGGGAATGTATTGAAAAAGCGACGGCATTTTCCGGGGATATCTTCTTCAGGTTTCCATCGTCCGCATTCACTATGATCTTTTGCGAGGTATTGTCCATCAGGACCTTGAACATCCGCGCGGTCTCAGCAACTGTGTGGTGGTCGAGGTCGAGGTTTAAAATGATGGAGTGTCGCGGCTTATATTTCACAATGGTGCCGTCGGATTCACAGGCCTCGATGACCAGATAATCCGAGCTGCCGGTAAGCGAATTGCCGGGATTCGAAACCGATTTAAACTGCTTCACCCTGCCGCCGCCTAAAAAATTCGGCCCGAGCCCGAGCCTGTTCATAAGGAATGTCAACAGTCCCGAGGTCGTGGATTTACCGCTCGTACCTGCTACGGCAATCGTATGGAATGAGGAGGTTATTTCCGCAAGGTACTGCGGCCTGGTCTTTACGGGAATTCCAAGCAGTTTTGCCTTTATGAATTCAGGCTTGTCGGACTCCACGGCGGTGCTGAAGACGGCAAAATCAAAGGTGTCGTCGAGCCCGCTGCCGTCCTGGGGGACAATAACGATCCCCTTCAGCTCGAACGTCCTTTTGAGGGGATGACGCGGATCAGAGTCAAAAGCCCTGTCCGATCCATAGACTATGTGTCCTTTGTCGGCCGCAAATCCCGCCAGGGCCGACACGCCGCTTCCCGCGATGCCCGAGAAGAATATCTTCAGTTTTTTGTCCTCCATGTGATATACGGATATTGTAACTTACCGCAACCTGAAAAATGCAGTGGAGGAGATTGTGAAGAGTAACAAGTAACAGGTAACAAGTGACGAGTAGTTGCCTGTAGTTACCCGTCACTCGTTACATGTCACATGTTACTTGTCACTGCGGCACGTTAACGTGCCGCCGGGGTTTCAGGGGCGCCTGCGGAGAGGGGAGTTGCTTTCTGACTGCTTTTTATTATGTCCTGGGCAATGCCGTAAAAATTGATACCCGCCAACCCTTCCCGTTTCCTGGTCAGAAAGGCGGCCATGTTATTAATGGACGAGCTTAAGATGTTATCAAATTGCACGACGCCCAGGTCTTCAATTGTTATTCCGAGGTAGTTCTTTGCAACCGACTTTACGATATTGCTTACATTTTTCTCCCTTGCGTCTTTTAACATATTGACGATCAGCTTTATCTTCAGATCATTAATACAGTTGAGCAGCATTTCCCGCCGGCCCTCATCCAGGGCCTTAAACGCCTCAAACAGCTTTCCTATGGAGTCAAGGCCTTCTCCATCGACAGGCGCGCTCGTGCTTTTGATCAGCGCCAGCGCCTGATCATCTTTACTGAACACGTCATTGAGATAGCGGAAGAGACTGGCCTTGATAAATCCGTATGCGTTCTGAATGGACGTGATCTGGGGGGTAAGCACGACTATTTTGTTAGGGGCATAGAGGAAAAAATCGATTGTAGTAAAAGAAGTCCCGGCGCCCAGGTCCAGGAGGATAAAGTCCGCGTCCAGTTTTTTCAGGTGGTTGAGCAGGCGTGTTTTCTGCGTATATTTAGGATTGGCCATACCCAGTATGTCGTCCGCCCCGCAGATGATATTCATATTTTCTATCGGGGTGCTTAATATGACTTCATTAATCGTTTCCACCTTTTTACTGATAAAATCGGCCAGGGTATATTTAGGATAGCGTATGCCTACAAGGGTGTGGAGGTTGCTTCCGCCCAGGTCGGCATCGACGAGGATTACTTTATTGCCGAGCCTGGCAAGCGAGACGCCGGTCATCAGCGTGACAATGCTTTTGCCGACACCGCCCTTGCCGCCCCCTACCGCCCATAATTTATTTTTTATTTCATCCATTTCCGGTTACCGCCGGTTATTTTCATATTGTTCCCAAAGGTTCCACATCATATTGTGGTCCTTGTTCCTCATACAGATTAATTCTTCTATAATATTGAGTTGCCAGGCCTCGATGTCCTGAAATTCAATCCTCATGTTATATGAAAAACTTTTGGGACTGACTTTATGTATCCGCCTGATAAGCGCAAAAATACTGACCTTCTCTCCGCGCGGGATACTGAGCAGGATTTTTATCTTCGCGTTATTCAGCTCCTTATGGTCAAGTCTGCCGTACCTGTCCTCAAATTGCAGACAGGCCCCGTTTAAAGATATGTCCTTCAGGTAACCATTGAAAGACGCATGATCGGGTTTCTGGGAAAAAAGTTTGAATTCAGCGGGATAGGTAAATTCAGAACGCGGATACTTCCGCCTGTCCTCTTCATCGGCCTCGTCCCGGCCTGCGTCTATGTCATTCAGAACGCCTTCGCCGGCAGCGCCGTGGTCGTCATCTTCGTCCTTCAGGTCTCTTTCGTCAGGCGGCAATTCCTCCGGGGTACTGTCATTGGGATTTTCCTCGAGCATACTAATATGTATTCGGCAGAATAAATTAAATCTTTAACCGTTAAATTCCGGCTTACAGGAGCTCAGCGGCGCGCTCTGCGAGGGCGGACCTCGCGCCGTGTTTCAGGTTGAGGTAGCAGAAATTTTCTTCCTGGATAAACTTGTTTATCAGGTGGGACAGGCCGTTTGACGCCGCGTCAAGGAATGGAGAATCTATCTGTTCGAGATCGCCGGTAAAGACCACCTTGGTGCCTTCGCCGCAGCGGGTTATGATCGTCTTGACGTCGAGGGGTCTGAGGTTCTGGGACTCGTCAATAATAAGAAACCGTCTCGGCAGGCTCCTGCCCCTTATATAAGTCAGCGGCTCGATGTGGATGATTTCCGATTCAATCAGGTAGTCAGAGCTCCTGTAAGTAACGTCCTTGTCGTCGCCCCGGTCATTCGGTGTGCCTATAATGACGTCGAGGTTGTCATAGATCGGCTGCATCCACGGGTGCAGTTTTTCCTTCACATCGCCGGGGAGAAATCCGAGGTCATTGCCTAACGGGACGATCGGTCTTGCGACAACGACCTGCTCGTACCTCCTCGCGTACTCCGGCAATCCCTTCTGGGGAGTTTTTGTGCAGAAATGAAGTCCGGCAGCGATAGCGAGAAGGGTCTTACCGGTCCCGGCTCGTCCGGTAAGCGCGATGACATTTATCTGGGGTGAAAGCAGGGCGTCGATCGCGCATTCCTGTTCGACATTCCGGGGCGCAATATTCATGACCGAACGCTGCCTCCGGATGAGCTCCATCTTGTTTTCACCATAGACCCTGAATATCTTGTCTCCCGCCTTCAGGTACCTCACTGACCTGATTTCACCGGCCATAGTCTCCCCTTCCGCAATATTCCCGTACTTCTGGAATACCGTCGTCTTGTCTTTCAGATAGTCCTGTGTGACAAGACCGAGCGCGTCGGCCTTTATCCTGACCGAGGTATCTTTTGACACGAGCACTACAGGCAGGGTATTTTCCTGCCTTCTTGCAAGGGAGACGGCGGCTGAAATAATACGGTTGTCGTTTGAATGGGCCGGCAGATGGGAGGCCTCTTCGATCATGACACGAAGGGCGCCGCCGCTTGACATTGCTACGCCCGCGGACAGGTTCCCCGTTTCCCTGAAGGAATCAATCAGGCGTAGGGCGTGGCGGGCGGAATAGGGGATTTCACCGTTGCCTTTTTTCAGTTTGTCCAGCTCTTCGATAACGGTAATAGGCAGCACTACGTCATTGTCTTCAAAATGGAGAATGGCTTCCGGATCGTGGATCAATACGTTGGTATCGAGGACAAATGCTTTTTTCATGCGCAGCCTTATTATATATAAAATGAGACTGTTCATGAAAGGCAGCGGTCGTAGCCGTCATGCCCGAGGTTCTTAATCGGGCATCCATGGTTCAGTTTATCCTTCGACAGGCTCAGGATGACTTCCCGCTTATCCCGATACCTCGGGACGGGAATGACAGCTTTGAATATTTTCCCGATGATATTTAGCCGGTCACTGTATTATAGTTACATATGCGGCAGTTGACCCTTGAGTTCCGGCATGATGAAGATACTCTCAGGAAATACCTTGAGATGAAGACGGACTACAGCATATCTCTCATCGTCACCGATAACTCTACCTGCATGCTCTCGGTCAGGAACAGGGGGAATTCCGTTTGCGTCAGACTCCACAGGATTTTTCTCTCAGCGGACGCGGAGGTGCTGCAGGAAATGGCGGACTTCATTAAGACCAGGAGAGGAAGTGCCCCGCGCATCAGACATTTTATTGACCGGAATTCCCACCTGATGAGAAGGAAGCCCCCCGCAAAGGTGACGATAAATACAAAGGGGAAGCGCTATGACCTGTCCGGAATTTTCAATGCCCTGAATGAAGAATACTTCGAAGGCAGGACCACCGCCTCTATCACGTGGGGCAGGGGGTGTTTAAGGCGCGCGGCAAGGAAAAGGACGTTAGGCAGTTACAGTCATCATAATAAACTGATAAGGATCAGCCCCCTTCTCGATACGCATAAAGTCCCGCAATATTTTCTGGAGCACGTTGTTTATCATGAAATGCTCCATGCCGATATGGGAGTCGGGACAGTCGGAGGCAGGCGCTCCGTGCATTCAAGGGAATTCAGAGAGCGGGAAAAGATGTTTAAGCATTATTCAAGAGCGATGGAGTGGGAAAAGAAGAGGTGGGGGTGAACAGAGTCTATTTATCTTTACTAACATCGTAAGCTATAATTCATAGCATTCTGCAACCCATTATATTTTAGATGGCTTAATGGAAATCACTGCTTACCATGCTAAATATTTTGCCTATGAACTTACCCGCCGGTATTCGTCAGACAGTTTACAGAAACTCGCAGCATCATTATCCGATGCACAGGTTGATCTAAATCCCCATCAGGTAGAAGCCGCCCTTTTTGCCTTTCGTTCCCCTCTTTCAAAAGGTGCGATCCTTGCAGATGAAGTTGGATTAGGAAAGACAATCGAGGCCGGGATTGTCATTTCCCAGAAATGGGCAGAACGCAAAAGGAAGATCTTAATTATAGTTCCTTCCAGCCTCCGAAAGCAGTGGAACCAGGAATTGGCGGATAAGTTTTTTCTTCCCTCGATTATTCTTGAGTCAAAATCATTTAATCAGGGAATCAAGAATGGAAATCTGAATCCATTCAATCAAAATGACATTATCATCTGCTCTTATCACTTTTCAAGAGCGAAAGATGTTTATATCAAACAGATCGACTGGGATTTGATAGTCATCGACGAGGCACATCATTTACGGAATGTCTATAAGAACACTAACAAGATCGCTAATGCGATCAAAGTTGCCATAGCACATGCGCCCAAGCTTCTGCTGACAGCAACACCCCTTCAAAATACCCTCATGGAGCTTTATGATCTGGTGTCCGATTATTTACAGAGACAAAAGAGAGGTTTACTCAGACGCATCGGCCCGGATAAAGGCGGACATTGGGAGATAGTGAAGGGCTGAACCCCAAAAAGTCGAACTCACATGGATAGGCAAGGATGAGCAGCCGAGGATATTGATTGAAGACCCGGAGAGGTCTAACGGACACACCCCTAACCCCTCCCAAGAGGGGAATTTAAAAATTGGGTGAACACTGCCATACGCACATCATCCCTCGTCTAAACAAGGTCATTGACGGGACGGATCAGGGAGGTATATCGAAGACAGTACCCACCCCTAACCCCTCCCAAGAGGGGAATTTGAAGAGTAACCTCTCTCAAGAGGGGAATAACAAAAGTCCCCTCCTGGGAGGGAGGGGTGGGTTGGCAGGGCGGCGGCGGATTTAAATATTACTATCTTGCTCCGAGCCTGCTGAAAGAAGACAAATACGGACACTGGATTATTGACGAGCGCTACAACGCCGACATGCTTGCGGCGGCTATGGCAAAGCATGAGGGGTTTAAATACAGCCCGGATGAGACTGTTTACTGGAAGCAGGGCAAGTCAACGGAAAAGGATTATATCTTCACTACAACGAATTTTGTCACAGTTGAGTTTCTTGATAAAATCCATGATGAAATGCAGCCGGACGAAAGCCTGCTTATCTGTTGTAAATCATTTTCAAAGGCATGCGGTAATCGTTATCCAAATATTACAGTCAAGAAAATACCAAATCTGCTTTTAGGACGCTGCGAATTCGGTAAAGAAGACTATAGCTTGAATATTGTGAGTATGCCGGTGGAGGAGCAACACACCCCTGACACCTCTCAAGAGGGGATTGAAGAAAGTCCTGAACAATCACCACCGTCAACAAAGAGAAGTAATGGACGCACAAAGAAAAGCAGGGCGCAAAAAAGTCTT
>JACRHD010000023.1 GCA_016234115.1 Nitrospirota bacterium | reverse complement strand
CCATCTGACGTTCAGGTAAGACGTAATACTTATAAGGAATATCACGATAAACCAGAAGAAGACGCCGAGAGAAAAGAGGGCGAATTTCTTTCTTATGGGCTGGTTTACAAAGGTGATGAAATTGATGATTTTTTTCAGCATGTCATCACAGAATTTCATCCGCAGATTTCGCAGATTGCACAGATTTATCTTTAATCTGCTTAATCTGTGGATAAATAGCTTACGTTTATTTTACTGCCAGCATCCTGTCGAGCGCCCTTTTTGCGGGGACCCTTATTTCTTCAGGCACTTTAATCTTATAGGTCATTGTCTCCATAGCGTGAAACACGCTGCTGAGGGTCGTTTTTTTCATATTGGGACATACCATATCTTTTCGCAAAGGGTAAAAGGTCTTGTCGGGATTGTCCTTCCTGAGTTTATAAAGGAGACCTGTTTCCGTGCCTATGACAAATTCCTTTGCTTCGGACGCCTTAGCAAACCTGACCATCCCCGATGTGCTCGTAACGTGGTCGGCCATTTCGCAGATTTCTATCCTGCATTCCGGGTGAGCGATCAGCACCGCGTTCGGATGCTCCGTTCTTGCCCTGAGCACGTCGTCGGGCGTTACCCTGTCGTGGACGTGGCAGAAACCGTCCCAGGCGATCACCTCTTTTTTTGTGTTCTTTGCTATCCATGCCGAGAGGTTTCTGTCGGGGATGCAAATCACCTTGTCGGAGTCGAGGGACTCTACTATCTTCACTCCATTTGCCGAGGTGCAGCAGATATCGCTCTCTGCTTTTACTTCCGCCGTGGTGTTGACGTACGCTACAACGGGCGCCCCGGGATGCAGGGCCTTGATGTCTTTTAACGTGAAATCGGAAGAATATCTGTATCCCCCGGTATAGTGGTAGCCGGGGAATTGCGTTTTAAGGCGCCTTGGGCCGCTGACGGTTATCATGTCGGCCATCGGGCAGCATGCGCTTATCTCCGGCAGGATGACGGTCTTTTCCGGAGAGAGGATCGAGGCGCTCTCAGCCATGAAATTTACCCCGCAGAACACGATGACGTCGCATTTAATGGAGGCGGCGGTGCGTGAAAGCTCCAGGGAATCGCCCGCATAATCCGCGATTTCCTGCACCTCTTCCCGCTGGTAATTATGGGCCAGGATAATTGCGTTTATCTTTTCCTTGAGACGTAAGATCTTTTCGCGAAGGATATCTTTTTCACTCATAGTCGTTTATTAAAACACAGTGTCCACGGAGAAATAAGACCCTGGGCATACACAGGATTTAATATTATACATAAAACGCCCGGTGATCTCTGCGGTTAATTAGTATCTCATTATAAAGTCTGCTTATATAATTCGACAGGCTCATGGTTCGACAGGCTCACCATGGCTGGATTCCCGCCCAACTGACTGCCAACAGTAGGTGCTTTAGGCACGGGAATGACGGCTCGATAGATGGGTTTATAACCGGCCCTTGATTAAGCCTAAATTCAGCAGGCGGTCAGAAGCTTGATACTTTAAAATTCTGGTAGGCAAACGGCGTATTGGTAAAAAGGACTGTCCCGTCATCCAGAGTGACTTTGTAAATCCTCGTCTCGGCAATATTGTAGGTTTTTTCCTTGTAAATGGAGAGCACCTTCTTTACATACTGTTTTGTTTCGGTGATGGACGGAATCCCTCCGGAGGATTCCACCCTGCGGGGACCTGCATTATATGCAGCAAGGGCGAGAGGGAGATCATTGAATTTATCAAGCAGGAAGCGCATATATCTGATGCCCCCTTCGATATTTTCTTCGGGGTCAAACGGATTGCCTACCTCCAGGTCTTTTGCCGTCGAGGGCATAAGCTGCATCAGCCCCATGGCCCCCTTGTGAGAGACGGCATTATAATTCCAGTTGGATTCGACCGTGATCATGGCTTTTACGAGGGAAGGCTCTATATTATATTGAGACGACAGGGTCTGGATTATTTCATTGTAGTCTTCCCTGGTCTGAAGTTTCTTTTTTTCAGTCATTACCCTGCTGTAACTGTCGCCTTCAGGGACATTGGTGAAATAGATGACGCCGTTGTCGTCAACGTATTTGTATATATCCGCGCGCGAGTCGGGTACGAGAAGTATCAGCAATAAAAGCATGATCGGGGAAAGCATCCTTGCCATAAGAAAAATATAACACGCAAAGGGCGACCCGGTCAATTTATATATTTGCGTTCTTCCTGCCATTTTATATAGATTATCGGCTTTTCCCGCAATTTTTAAAGTGAAATAAATCACATTACCGTATAATATAATTTAAAAAGAATCAGCCACGGATAAACACGGATGAGCACGGATGGTATCCGCTCAGTTATGTGGATACAAGTTATATCTACCTGTAAGCTTGTCATTCCCGCAGTCAGTAAGCGGGAATCCACACTTCGATAGGCTCAGGTTGACAGGTGAACTTGTCGATCCATGGATGCCCGATTAAGAACCTCGGGCATGACAGTTCTATGAGGTCGTACAGGCTGCCTTGTCCACGTAACTGAAGGTTTACCCCGGATGTATGAATTTTCTTAACGTATCAATAACTCTGTGATAACCCGCGGTTATCCGTAGCAAAAGTCTTTAGTCTTAAACATTATGTCAAAACCAGTCATCGCAATTGTCGGAAGGCCGAATGTCGGTAAGTCCACGCTGTTTAACAGAATTGTGCGCGAGCGACGAGCCGTAATAGAAGACGTTCCCGGCATCACCCGTGACAGGCTGTATGGTACTGCTGAGTGGAATGACAAAACTTTCCTTGTTGTCGATACCGGCGGATTTCAGATTGCGCCTGATGAAGATATAAGCCGGCAGGTGAACAAGCAGGCGCTTATCGCGGTTGAAGAGGCGGATATTATTATCCTGCTGATGGACGCCGAAGGCGGCGTGCATCCTTCTGATACCGGGTTGATAGATAAGCTCAGGGCGTCCGGCAAAAGGGTCTTTTATGCCGTCAACAAGATCGACGGCCTGAACGATGAAAAGCTGCTGTATGATTTCTACTCATTAGGCCTTGACCTGTTCCCCCTTTCCGCCCTGAGCGGAAAAGGGTATGAAGAGCTTATGGACGGCATCTCCGCCCTGCTCCCCGAGGCTGAAACGGAAGTCTCCGCATACCCCAGGATTGCAATTGTAGGGAGGCCGAATGTGGGCAAGTCAACACTCGTCAATTCCCTCCTGGGCAAGGAAAGGATGATCGTCAGTCCTGTCGCCGGCACAACAAGAGACGCCGTGGATTCAGTCTGTTCATATTACAAAAAGAAGTACATTATCGTCGATACTGCAGGGATACGCAGGAAGGGAAGAATGGCCGAAACTGTTGAGAGGTATTCGTTTATGAGGACGGTGAAGAATATCGAGGACTGCGATGTCGCCCTTCTTGTGCTTGACGCGTCCGCAGGGGTCGTCGAGCTGGATCAGAAAATCGCGGGACTTATTTTTCAGGCAAAGAAAGGGGCGGTCATTCTTTTTAATAAGTGGGACCTCGTTGATAAGGGCCTGCTGTCCATGAAAGAGGTCGAAGAACAGGTGTATCAGAAACTATGGTTCATGCGGTATGCGCCGCTGCTGACCATATCGGCCATAAGCAGGCAGAGGGTCACGAACCTCTTCCCTCTGACCGACAAGATCATTGCCGAGGGGGCCAGGAGGATTGACACGCATGAATTAAATGAATTTCTCGCCGGCGTTCTTGCAAGGAAGGAACTGCCGATGTATAAGGGGAAGAAGGTTAAAATATATTACCTGACCCAGATCAGGACAAACCCGCCGGGTTTTGTGGTCTTCACGAACTACAAGGAGGGGATAAAGGAGCAGTATATAAAGTTTATGGAAGGACGGTTGAGAGAACGTTTCTCCTTCAGGGGGGTCCCCGTGGAATTTTTTATCAGGCAGAGAAAAAAAGGTAAATGAATCACCTGAAAGTCTTCGGCAGAAGCCTGACGGCATTTTTCAGGGATGATTGCTTTTATCTTGCCGCGTCCATAGCATACTTTCTGATCATGTCCCTCGTGCCTTTAAGCCTCCTGATTATATCGCTCTATGGGCATATAATCGGCGGAAATGAGGATATCTATCGCTTCTCCCTGTCGAGGCTCATCAGTTTCTTCCCTTCCGTAACAGAGGGAATAACCAATGAACTCAAAAACATCATCACCTTCAGGGGCATAAGCTGGATAACGATTATTGTTTACGGATTTCTCTCCCTTCAGCTTTTTTATTCAATTGAACGCGCTATGGACGTGATCTTCAAGATTCCCCGGAGGAGACACTTTCTGCTTTTCATATTAGGGACTGTTCTAATCGTTACCCTCGTCATATTTTTCTTGTTCCTCTCTTTTACATTGAGCTCATTGTCCGGCGCCTTCAGGGAACATCCCCTCAATGTCTTTGGGGTCGCGCTCGGCAGCAAGGCGGGAATATTTATAAAATATATCGCCCCGTTTCTCCTTGAACTGGCAATCTTCTCGGCAATTTACAAAATTGTGCCCAAGGTGAAAGTCCCGCTGGGAAATGCCGTTTCGGGAGCGCTTCTCGTGACTGTATTATGGGAATTCGCCAAATATGTATTTACATGGGTGGTCAGAAATGCATCTTACATAGGCGCGATATACGGCTCCCTGACCACGTTTATTCTTTTCCTCATGTGGATGTATTATATTTCATGTATCTTTCTCCTCGGGGGAGAGTTTGTGAAGAATCTGGGTGGAAAATCCTGATGAATGAGTTAATCGGAAAACAGGTTGAAGTTGTCACCACAGACACGGTCTACAGCGGCGTCCTGATTGAAATCGGGGAGACCGAGATTTACCTGAAAGCTGAAGGGGGATGGATAATGGTGCCTGTAGACAAGGTGGTTGACGTAAGGGCGGCGGGCTGATCAGGCCGGAAATCCCCCGGAGCTTTGCCGGACGTTTTTTATCCCATGTCGCCCAGCATGTACTCAATGATGCTTATTGCCGCTATCGGCGCGGTTTCGGTGCGGAGAATGCGGGGACCGAGTGAAACTTCGATGAATCCGTTATCAACCGCCGTCCCTGCTTCTTCATGTGTAAATCCTCCTTCGGGCCCTATCATGATGCTGATTTTTCTTATGTCCTTATAATCGGCAAATATTTTTTTCAGATTACTTTTTTCCCGCTCTTCAGAGAAGATGATTTTTAATGGCCCCTCCCCGGTCCTCCCCTTATCTAACGGGAGGGCGGGCTGGATTACAAACTCCTCAAACTTCACCGGCTCCTCAATCTCCGGGATAGCGTCCCTCCCGCACTGCTGCGAGGCGGACATGGCAATTTTTCGCCATCTCCCCGTCTTCTCCGTATGCCGCACTTGTGAACGTTCCGTTATAAGCGGAATAATTCTGTGAACACCGAGTTCTGTTGACTTCTGCACAATGAGGTCCATTTTGTCGGCCTTGGGCAGCCCCTGCGCAAGTGTGATTGAAACCGGGGATTCCGCGCAGTAGGGTTCCTTTTTTATCTTCTCTACGACTACTTCTTTCTTATGGACCTTGAAAATCCTGCAAATGTATCTGCTTCCGGTGCCGTCAAAAATCATGAGTTGTTCACCCGGTCTTGCGCGAAGCACGAGCGACAGATATCGCGCTTCTTCTCCGGAAATGGTGATTTTCTCTTCGGCAAGTCTTTCCGGCGGCAGGAATAACCGGGTCACAACTACTTTGCCTGCTCTTTGTGATTGAAGAAGTCCTTGACCTTGTCCATGAAGTTCTTTGAGGTGTCTTCACCGCTCAATTCGGCAAACTCTTTGAGCAGCTCTTTCTGTCTGGGCGTGAGTTTTTTGGGAACATCGATAAAGATGGTTATAAATTGATCTCCCTTGCCGTAGCCGCCGAGCTTCGGAACTCCTTTGCCTTTGAGATGGAAGACCCTGCCGGAGGGTGTTCCGGCGGGGATTTTAATGGCTGCCGAGCCGTCGATCGTCGGCACTTCGATGTCCGCGCCGAGGGCCGCCTGCACAAACGAGATCGGGACTTCACAGAGAAGATCATTCCCTTTTCTTTTAAAGAAGGGATGTGGAGTAACATTCATTACGACATACAGGTCGCCGGGCGGACCTCCGAATGATCCCGCCTCTCCTTCACCCGTAACTTTCAGCCTTATGCCGGTATCGACGCCGGCCGGGATTTTCAGAGAAACTGTCCTCTCTCTTCTTACTTTTGCCTGCCCTTTGCATTTTGTGCACGGGTCGGTAATTATCTTGCCGTGGCCGCCGCATTTGCCGCAGGTCTTTGAAATTGTAAAGAAACCCTGCTGAATTCGTGTTTGCCCGGCGCCCTTGCATACTGAACAGACAACAGGCCCTTTTCCCGGCTTTGAACCGGTCCCTTCACAGTCAGGGCAGTCTTCCCATCTTGGGATATTTATTTCTTTATCAACGCCGAATACGGATTCCTGAAGCGTAATATCAAGGTCATAACGCAGGTCTTGTCCCTTTGAGGCCCGCGTCTTCCTCCTTCCAGTGAACTCGCCGAAAATATCTCCGAATACATCTCCGAAAATGTCTCCGAAATTGGACGAAAACCCTCCGAAGCCTTCGTGTCCGAACCCCGCGCCCGCGCCTTCGGCTGTCCCGAAATTGTCATAGTTGGCCCTTTTTTGCGGGTCGCTCAGGCATGCGTAAGCCTCGTTGATCTCTTTGAACTTTTCTTCGCCGGCCTTGTCGCCCGGATTCCTGTCCGGGTGATATTTCAGGGCAAGTTGCCGGTAAGCCTTTTTCAGGTCTGCCTCGGTTGCGTTCCTTTCAACGCCTAATGTCTGGTAATAGTCTTTCATAAAATAGCGGTCGGCAATCAGCGGTCGGCAGTCAGCTTTGATCTGCATTTCATTTAGTTATGCTGATCGCTGACTGCTGATAGCTGTTCGCTTTTTTTCAACTCTCTTTTTTGTCTGTCTCCTCAAATTCAGCTTCCACAACATCTTCTTTTTCCTTTTGTGCTCCTTCCGAAGGCCCTCCAGCGGACTGCTGTGCGCCGGCAGCGCCCGTTTTATACATCTCTTCCGCTATTTTGTGAGATGCGGCAGTCAGCTCGTCAATCGCTTTGCGCAGCTCGTCTGCGTCTGTGGAAGTGTCTTTCAGGTTTCTGCATTTTTCGACAGAGGCATTGATCTTCTGCTTGTCGCCGTCGGAGATTTTATCTCCATAGTCTCTCAGTGATTTTTCGACCGTATAGATAAGGGTATCGGCATCGTTTCTCGCTTCGGCCAACTGACGTTTCTTGTGGTCTTCCGTCGCATGAGACTCTGCATCGCCCGTCATCCTCCTGATTTCTTCTTCCGTCAGCCCGCTTGAGGCGGTTATCCTGATTGACTGCTCCTTGCCGGTGCCCTTGTCCTTAGCAGATACGTGCAGTATGCCGTTTGCGTCAATGTCAAAGGTGACCTCAATCTGGGGAACGCCTCTTGGAGCCGGCGGGATGCCGACGAGCTCGAAATTGCCCAACATTTTATTATCAGCCGCCATCTCCCGTTCGCCCTGGCAGATTTTTATGGTGACCGCGGGCTGATTATCGGCGGCAGTGGAAAATACCTGGCTCTTTTTTGTGGGTATCGTCGTATTTCGGTCAATCAGTTTTGTGAAAATCCCCCCGAGGGTTTCTATGCCGAGGGACAGAGGCGTGACATCGAGGAGGAGCACGTCCTTGACTTCGCCCTTGAGTACTCCCGCCTGAATGGCGGCCCCGGCTGCAACGACTTCGTCGGGATTCACTTCTTTGGAAGGCTCTTTGCCGAAAAACTCTTTAACGACCTGCTGAACCTTCGGGGTTCGCGTTTGTCCGCCGACAAGAATTACTTCATCGATATTTTTCTGGCTCAGTCCGGCGTCGGCAAGTGCCCTCTTGCAGGGCTCAATTGTCCTGTTAATAAGATTTCCGACTATCTGTTCAAACGTTGCGCGCGACAATTTCATGACCAGATGTTTGGCCCCGCTTGCATCTGCAGTTATAAACGGAAGATTGATCTCTGTCTCCGTTGCAGACGACAACTCGATTTTTGCTTTCTCAGCGGATTCCTTTAATCTCTGGAGCGCCATTTTATCACTGTGCAGGTCGATGCCCGAGTCTTTCTTGAATTCTGCAACAAGCCAGTCCATTATCGTGATGTCGAAGTCGTCTCCGCCCAGGTAGGTGTCGCCGTTTGTCGATTTTACTTCGACAACTCCTTCTCCTATTTCAAGTATCGATACATCAAAAGTGCCTCCGCCGAGGTCGTATACGGCTATCTTTTCTTCCTTCTTTTTATCCATTCCGTATGCGAGAGAAGCAGCCGTAGGCTCATTTATGATTCTTAAAACGTTCAAGCCGGCGATTCTCCCCGCGTCTTTTGTCGCCTGGCGCTGGCTGTCATCAAAATACGCCGGTACGGTAATAACGGCATCGGTAACGGGCTCCCCGAGATAGTCCTCCGCAGCCTGCTTTAATTTCTGGAGTATCATGGCGGATATCTCGGGAGGCGAGTACGCCTTTCCGCGTATTTCCACGTGCGCGTCACCATTTGATGCGCGCACTATTTTGTACGGCAATTTTTTTCTTGCCTCAGCCGCCTCTTTTGAATCGTATTTTCTTCCCATCAGTCGCTTGATGGAAAAAATTGTATTTTCAGGGTTCGTGATGGCCTGTCTTTTGGCAACCTGCCCGACAAGTCTTTCGCCTTTATCCGTAAAGGCCACGACAGAGGGAGTAGTTCTCGTGCCTTCCTGGTTAGCTATTATCGTCGGCTCCCCTCCCTGCATGACGGCAACCACGGAGTTTGTTGTTCCAAGGTCTATACCAACTACTTTTCCCATAATCTATTCCTCCTCTTGAAGTTCTGTATTAAAATCGACGTCCGCAGGGTACATGGAATGGTTTTCAGCGCCTGACGCCCGGGCCGGTTTTTTTGCAACTCCCACGAGCGAAGCCCTCAATACCCTGTCTTTGAATACATAGCCTTTTCTGAATTCTTTAACTACGGTATTTTCTTCGACATCTTCAGTTTCTATCTGGGTCATCGCATGATGTAAGGACGGATCGAAAGGTTTCCCAAATGCTTCTATGCCGGCCAACCCGTATTTTTCAAGCACGGTTTTAAATTCCTTGAGCGTCAACTCAACACCCTCCGCCAAAGAATCGGATTCGGAAGAATGCTGAAGCGCCAATTCCAGGTGATCAATGACGGTCAAAAGGTCTTTCAGAAGGTTTTCATTTGCGTATTTCAGTTGTTCTTCTTTGCTCCGTGCGGCAAATTTCTTATAGTTTTCAAATTCGGCATACAGTCTGACATACCTGTCGTTTATTTCCGCCAGGGATTTCTTTAATGGTTCGACGCTGGATTCAGAGCTGAGTTCCTGTTCTCCGACAGATTGCTCGGAAACCCGGGTATGTTCGCTTTTTTGATCTTCTGCCATACTTACTCCGCAGATAAAATTTTTGTTAGAGCTCCCGCAGTGTATTCCACTAACGGGATGAGATTTTTATAATCCATCCGTGTAGGGCCTATAATACCGATAGCGCCGCTTGCCTCTCTCTGATTTTTGTATGTAGAGGTTACCATGCTTAATTCCTTTAAAGAGGGAATTATGTTTTCCATTCCCACGAAAACCCGCGTTCCACTCGCGTCGCTTATCCGATTTAGTAATTTTAGCATAACTTGTTTGTCTTCAATAGCTTCTAAGAATTTCTTTATCTGTTTGATTGTTGCGAAATCAGGTAATTTGGAGGCACCAAAGAGGCTGTTGAAAGCGAAATCATCCGTATCTGCTATAAACATATCCTTACAGAGAGTCAGCAGTCTGGAAATCAACTGATCACAGGCTATACCATCGTTGTAGAGCTGTTCCAATATTTTTTCCCTGACTTTTTTAATTGTCAGCCCGTGAAACTTATTGCTGAGGTTGTTTGATGCCTTATCGAGCTGTTTCCGGGTATATACGCCATCGAGCTCTATGATTTTATTATAAGTCAGTCCATTCTCGGATATAAGAATAGCCAGGACCTTATTCTTCTCATATCCGATGAATTTAATACGTTTCAAAACCATCTCGTCCGCCTTGGGGGGGACAGCTATTGCCAGACAATGTGAATATAGAGAAAGCGTTTTTGCCGCCTCTTTAATTATCTTATTGCAATCCCCCGGGATGGTGAGTCGATTGGACAATTCTCTGGACACTTTTTTCTTCAATGACAGCTTTCTTTCTTCAAGTAATGTATCTACATAAAACCTGTATCCTTTTTCTGTCGGGACCCTTCCGGCGGACGTATGCGGCTGGATAATATACCCCATTTCTTCTAATCTGGCCATTGTGCTACGTATAGTAGCCGGAGATAATCCGATATGGAATTTCCGAGTGATAAAAAAAGATCCTATAGGCATATTGTGGTCAATATGGCTTTGTATTATTAAAAAGAGAATTTCTCTTCGTCTTTCATTAAAAGTATTCATTTAATTTATCGAAATTGGCACTGTCATAAGAGAAGAAAGTGTCATTAATATAACAGCAAAAAATAAATTATGTCAAGAAAGTTAATGGGGAATTACTTGAATTATCCTTTATAATTAATAAGTTTTCTAATGCATGAGAAATATTTGTGAGACAAAGAAGGCAAGGATACTTAATCTTCCATATAATAGGCTGAAAAGGACTTTTGCAAGATGTCTATTTCACAGGTAATTGTTACTAATTAAAATAATGAGAAATTAGAAGATAATTTCCATTAAAGTGCCTATATCAACCCTTATACGCTCATATTTACTATTTTTGACATTTTACTGAAAATGTTATTTGTGGTAAAAATATCAAGCTATGGTTTGATAGCTTTTAAAGTTAAAAAGATTTGCTTTAATAAGGCTATGTTAAACATGGCCTATATTTTTCTTTGAAATCTTGATATAATATTTTAGAAGGTTGTCTTAAGAAGCATAACCAAGCAAGGGACACGCAGGATTCATTTCTCCTGAAAACGGAGACTTTTTGTCGGTGCCCGGATGAGAAAAAATCTCATGAGGTTTCCTCTTCTTAAGTACGACGTGTTTATTGTTCTTTGAAAATAAAAGTAGGCCCGCAGTCAAGTTTTTCATTTGAGAGTTTGATCCTGGCTCAGAACGAACGCTGGCGGCGCGCTTAACACATGCAAGTCGAACGGGTCGGTGCGGAGCACCGAGATCTGAAATTTCAAATTTGAGATTTTGGTGCTTCGTATCGATTAGTGGCGAACGGGTGAGTAATACATAGGTAACCTGCCCTCAGAATGGGGATACTCCCGAGAAATCGGGCACAATACCGAATATGATTCCGAGGTGAAAGCCCTTGGGATAAAAGCTGTGAGCAATCATAGCATCTGAGGAGGGGCCTGTGGCCTATCAGCTTGTTGGTGAGGTAATGGCTCACCAAGGCTAAGACGGGTAGCCGGACTGAGAGGTCGATCGGCCACACTGGAACTGAGACACGGTCCAGACTCCTACGGGAGGCAGCAGTGGGGAAT
>JACRHD010000021.1 GCA_016234115.1 Nitrospirota bacterium | reverse complement strand
GCACAGAGACACTGAGAAAACAAGAGGTTATCGAATAATTTTGCTTCATCACTTAGGTGAATGATTCATATTGGCCTTTTCTCTTATTTTTTAACTCTGTGCCTCCGTGCCTCTGTGGTTAACTGCTTTTTCTAAGATTAAAGGTAAAGAAAAATCATCCGATATATATGCTTACAATATTAAATTTATATTTTTGTTGCTGATAATCGCCATGTGTCCTGTCATAAGAACGACTGAGATGACCGGTTTTTCAAAATTTTTCAATACATGCCGGCGCCTTGCCCCGAAGAGGGAAGAATTCACCGGAACGGTCGGCCTGGTCCTGACGGGGATATCATTGGTCATTATTCTGCTGACCATTTCTCTGCTTGTCATATACGTACAACGGAAACATTTGAGGGAGCTTAACTCCTACGGCTTCACCCTGACGGATGCGGTGGCAGGTCTTTCAGTGAATGGACCGGGGATGAACGAGTCGGACAACCTGTTAAAGATATTAGATATTATGGGAAGCAGGAGCGGCCTGGTCTACGGCATGATAATGGACGTCCACGGCAAGGTCACAGCCCACACGGACAGCCGGTTGGTGGGGGACACGCTTTATGATCCCGCGGCGAAAAAAGTTATTGCCTCTAATAATCCCCTGAGACAGGTTTACGACGATCCCCTCACAGGGCATTCAATATACGAATTTTCCCGTCCTGTATACCATAACGGTAAAAAGACCGGGGTGGTGAGGTTAGGGTTCACAAACGATATTGACGCCCTGTTGTCGGACGGCGATATCGAGGGGTTGCTGGCGCTTGCCGCCTTGATTTTTTCATTAGTGCCGATATCTTATTATTTGATGCGCAATTCTCTAAGGCCCCTGGTTTCGGTCAACGATGAGCTCAGGCTTTTGATTGAAAAGAATGAATTCAAAAAAATAAATGTAAATACCGGCAATGATATGGGGCGCCTGGCGGGAAAATTCAACCAGGTGCTCTCGCGCCTGACGGACAGATGCGAGAAGCTGTCGATTTCATACGAGGACGTCGAGGTTTCAAACAAGATACTCTCATATGAAAAAGACAGGGTCGAGTCCATATTGGACAACATCGGTGACGGGATTATCGTGACGGATTCGTTAGGTCGTATTATTTTAGTCAATCAGACAATGGCAAATATGATGAAATTCAAGAGGCAGGAAGTCATCGGTAAAACCATTAATGCCTGTTTTGCCGCAAAGGACAAACAGGAAATCCTCTCTTTTATCGAAAAAAATCAGTTCTACGGGAATGTGTTTTCCCACAAGAGCCTGGAAATCGCGCTGAAGCAGTCCGAAGGGGAGAATATTGTGCGCCTGTCCTATCAGCCGTTATTGGGCCCCGAGGAGAGCGTCACGGGGAACATACTATCGGCCAAGGACATAACCGTCCAGAAGATAGCGCAGCAAAACCAGTCCGATTTTATCGCGCATGTGTCCCATGAGCTCAGAACGCCCCTGAACACGATAAAATCTTATGTTGAAATGTTGATGGATGACGAGGTGAGCAGCCGTGAGACAAAACTTGAATTTTACAATACCATAAACGAAGAGACCGACCGGCTGGCAAGGCTCATTAATAATCTGCTGAATATCTCAAAGATCGAGATGGGCAGCCTGATGATCAACAGGGACATGGTAAAACCACGGGAGTTCTTCGAGGACATCTTTAAATCCGTAGAAAACCAGGCCGTCGTCAAAGGCATAAAGCGGGAATTCATCCTGCCTGACAAATTATCTTCACTTGTAATCGATAAGGACCTGGCCCGCGTGGCCATACTGAACCTGCTGGGCAATGCCATAAAGTATACTCCCGAAGGAGGCGCGATAACCTTCAAGGCTGAAGAAGACGAAGATCATATCAGGATTGACATCGCCGATACGGGATATGGGATTTCAGAGGATGAGCTCCCTCATATATTCGACAAGTTCTTCAGGTCCTCCGACGAAAAGATAAAGGCGCAAACAGGCAACGGCCTGGGACTTGCCCTGAGCAGGGAAATAATCAGGCTGCACGACGGAGAAATAGCCGTAGCAAGCGAGGTGGGGCGCGGGACCCATTTCACCTTGACGCTCCCGAAAGAGGACAGCCCGAGGATCAAGGGTTATAACAGGAATTATCATTCCCTGACGGAAACTTGAATGAACGGCCGGGAGAAGCATCATGAATGGAAGTGACACAGGAAACGCCCAAAAGGTCCTGATAGTGGATGATGAGCCTTATGTCCTGCGCGTATTGAAAATGAAACTGGAAAACTCGGGGTATGAAGTCATTACGGCCGTCAACGGCAAGGACGGTCTCAAAAAGTTTATCGGCAGCAGGCCTTCAGTCGTCATTACGGACGTAAGGATGCCCCTGATGGACGGGCAGGAGATGTATCAGATGATGCAGGAGCATAAGGACGAAAATAAGCCCTTCCTTGTCATCATGATGACCTCTACAATCGATAGGGCCCTTCATCTCTGGGCGGAAAAAATGGAGAATATCTGTTTCGTTGAAAAGCCCGTCAGCCCCAGGAATGTGCTTAACCTCGTCAGCCAGTATATTTCAAAGCTCCGGAATTCAAATGCAGTCGCATGCCCGGATGCCCTGGTTTTTGAAGAAAAGGTATAAAGTTTATGCTCCTTATAGAGCAGAAGCGAACTATCGACATCGATTTTCAGCGGTTTGAGAGACTGCTTCATCAAATAGCCCTCCTTGCGAACGTGTCTGTCAGGATAATGAGCCTGAAAGGAAAGACCCTTGTGTCCGCAAACGGGACCTCCGACGCCCTGTGTTGCGACAAACAGGCGACCGAGCCTGAAAGATGTCGCGCAGAGAGCTTCAACCTTTTCCGTTACATAGAAAAATCCGGCAAGCCCGCCCTGAAGACATGCCATGAAAATCTTGTCATGGCGGGGATACCGTTAAAATGCAATCAGGAGATAGTCGCGGTTTTATGCAGTTGCATGAAATCCGAAGAAGGCGATCCGGTCAGCGGCATGGCTGAGTTTCTGGATGAGATTGCAAACAGGATATCCTCTGAGATCCAGGGCCAGTACGAAGCAGACAATATAACGCAGGAGTTGTCCGACAAGTACGAGGAGCTGAACCTGATATATGATTTCGGCCGAAATCTCGGCAAGATCGTCACAAATGAAGAGGCCATTCAGTTCATAGCAAGACAATCGCAGGAGACCCTCGGTTCGGATATGGTCATGGTATCCATACCCGGGATGAACATTAACGAAGTATACTGCGACCACCCTGAGCGTTTGCCCTTTGATATCAAGGACACGCCGCTGACGAGTAAGATCGGTGAAGTCATTTTAGAGAAGTTTATCTCCCCAGGCATGCAGCCGTCTCATATTATCGTAAATGACGCCTGTGACGATATGCAGCTTTCTCACCTGTTTGATGTCCCGGTGGCAATGCTGGCAATACCGTTTAAGCTGAAGGGTTCCGTCAACGGTTTCCTGAGCGTCATAAATTTCGATTCAAAGAAGGGCTTTGAGACAGGAGATATGAGACTGCTGACGTCTCTTGCCGAGCAGATGTCCATGGCCATAACCAACGCGGAATTGTATCAGAATCTCAGGGACTTCCTGTTGAGCGTGATAAAGACCCTGGTATTTTCGATAGAGGCAAAAGATTCTTACACAAAGGGTCATTCAGAGAGGGTAAGCGCCCTGACAATGACGATCGCCGGAACCATGGGGCTCTCTCCGGAAGAAAAAGACGCCCTGCAATGGGCGGCCATTCTTCATGATATCGGCAAGATCGGGGTCTCGGAGGCAGTGTTGACCAAACCGGGGAAGCTGACCGATGAGGAATTTCTGCATATCAAAGAGCATCCTGAAAAGGGGTACAGGATATTGATGCCGATCATACAGCTTAAAGATTCCCTCGACGGGATCCGGCACCATCACGAGAGGTTTGACGGCGCCGGTTACCCCTCGGGATTAAAGGGGAAAGATATTCCCCTTTATAGCAGGATTATTGCGGTAGCGGACACTTACGATGCCATGACCAGTAAACGCTCCTACCGGAATAAACTGTCGTATGAGGACTCCATAGCTGAGATTGTGAGAGTAAAGGGAAAACAGCTCGACCCCGATGTTGTAGATATTTTCATAAAAATCCTTGAAGACAACCGCCCCGCCTGATCTGTTATTCATATTCACGCTCATGCCATCACAGCTCAGCGGAATAACGCTCGCCCTGAAACGTATATTTAAGCAGGTCCAGGCATGTTCCGATAAGTAAGTGCGACAAAAAGAATTGACAATTACGGTGTTAAAGACCCCGGAGCGGTTGTTTATTAATGAAAGTAGCCAAAAACAGATCGGGAGTGATCACCTTTCTGGCGCCTGATTTTGCGCTTATCGAGGAGCACCTGTCCTTACTGGATAAAGAGATCGGGAAATGTCTGGAGACGGGAGAGCTTCGTCTGGTCATAGACTTTGAATCGGTCCCGTATATAGACAGCAAGGGGCTGGAGAAGCTGCTGGAGTATTATCATCAGGTAAGAAGGGGAGGGGGGAGCCTGAAGATATGCAACCCCAGTCCTCTCTGCAATGAGATATTGAATGTGACCCGCATGACCGATTATTTAGACGTATATTTTAATCTGGAAAATGCCGGAAGGAGCTTTTCATGAGGGTCGCCCCGGTAAATAAAAAGAAGAAAATAGGCGAGCTCCTCGTTGAGCTCAATTTAATTACCGCGGAGCAATGTCAGGAGGCCCTGTCAATACAAAAGAAGACCGCCAAGCGCCTCGGGCAGATTTTAGTCGAAGAAAAGATGGTCTCTGAAGATGACCTTATGGGTGTTCTGAGCAGGCAATTAGGCTACCCTCACGTATGGCTTCGAAAGGGTCTTGTGGACCCCAGCGTCGTCAAGATAATTCCCAGGGAAAAGGCGCAACTATACCAGGTCATCCCCATGTTCAAGGTAAACAGCAACCTTACTATCGCCACCGCCGATCCCCAGGCGGTCTTTGTATTTGATGAACTTGCAAAGTCTACCAAATGCAATATCCAGCCGGTCCTGTGCCGGGCCGCGGACATACTCAAGGCAATAGATGAATATTATGACGACGATCTTCAGATTACCGATTTTATCAACGAGCTTCAGGACAATGCCATCCAGTTAGTAGAGAACGACCTGGCCCAGGATTACCAGGAGATAAATGAAATGGCCGGGGAAAGCCCCATCATAAACCTGGTAAACCTGATAATCCTTAAGGCCATTAAAGACAACGCCAGCGATATCCACCTTGAGCCCGACATGGGCAAATTCCGGGTGCGTTACCGTATTGACGGGATACTGTATGAAGTGATGACCCCGAAACTGGAAATTTACCCTGCCGTGATCTCCAGGTTGAAAATAATGGCAAAGGTAGACATAGCTGAAAGGCGGCTGCCGCTGGACGGGCGCATCCAGGTTTATATAGAGGGCAGGACGGTCGACCTCAGATTTTCCTCTCTTCCCGGGATACTTGGTGAAAAAGTGGTGTTGAGGGTGCTGGACAAACTGGGCGCTGTCCTGGACCTCAACAGGTTGGGATTCAACCAGGACACCCTGATGAAATTCAGGGGCCTGCTTCAGAAGCCTTTCGGTCTTATTCTCACCACCGGGCCTACGGGAAGCGGAAAGACCACCACCCTTTACTCGGCCATCAATTTCCTGAATACCATAGAGAAAAACATAGTGACTATAGAAGACCCTGTGGAATACCAGTTGGAGATAATCAATCAAAACCAGGTAAATGATGCGATCGGTTTGAGTTTTGCAAAGATACTTAAACACGTCCTGCGCCAGGACCCGGACATAGTGATGGTCGGAGAGATAAGAGAGAGAGAGACGGCCGAAATCGCGATCAGGGCGTCACTGACCGGGCACATGGTATTGTCCACCCTGCATACCAACGACAGCGCCAGCGCCGTCACGCGCCTGCTCGATATAGGGATAGAACCTTATCTTCTTTCATCCTCGTTGATCGGGGTCATAGGTCAGAGATTAGTGCGCTCCGTATGTCCGGATTGCAAGACCAGCTATTACCCGCCCCCCGCGCTTCTGGAAAAGCTGGGATGGCAGGATGAAAAGGGGCTCCGCCTGGTAAAAGGAAAGGGCTGTCCCCAGTGCTATGATTCGGGCTATAAAGGAAGGATAGGGATATATGAGCTTATGGAAGTGGATGCGGACCTTAAAGCCCTGCTTATCAGTAATCCGTCGGTGCACGAGCTGAGGGAATTCAACCGGAAGAGAAATCATTCATCTCTTATGATAGAGGGGTTTAAAAAAGCCAAAGAGGGCCTGACCACGGTAGAAGAGGTGGCAAGGGCGGTGTATGTGGAATAATTTCCCATCTTCTCATCTCCGTGTCCGGCTGGTTCCTGAGAGGTAAATGTGGCTATTGCTATTGCGAACAAAAAAGTCCGGAAAAATACGGGCAAGGAAATATCTTTCCTTAAAAACATAAAATCCCTCAGCCTTAAGATCGATCTCAGGAAAAAGGTCTCCGTCAGGGAAATAGTCTTCTTTACAACTCAATTGTCGCTGATGGTCGAGATAGGGATGCCGTTGAATGTAAGCCTTTCCAATATTGCCAGGCAGATAAAGAACCCTGAATTCAAACAGGTGGTGACGGGAATCAATACGGACGTGGAGGGAGGCAGGCTGTTGTCCGATGCCTTAAGTAAATATCCTCATTTATTTTCTGAAATATACATCAGCATGGTGAAGGCCGGGGAAAGCACCGGACAGCTCAAGGACATGCTCGACCGGGTCGTGGAGATGCAGGAGAAACAGGAGAAGTTTATAAACGGGATCAAGAAGTCCCTGACCTATCCCGCGGTGCTCTGCAGTGTGTCCGTAGCAGTGGTAATATTCCTGTTGGTTTTTGTATTCCCCAGGTTTGCCGTAATGTTCGAGGAGATCAAGGACCTGCTCCCCCCGACTACAAAGCTTCTTATATGGCTGAGCGGCCTTATGACGTCATACTGGCATCTCGGCGTCATATTGACGGGAATATCCGGGTGGGGTCTCCACGCGTACATAAAAAGCGATAAGGGAAGGCTTGCGTTTCATCGGTTGAAGCTGAAGCTCCCTCTGGTGGCAAATATATATATTCTGACTTATCTTGCCCAGACAATGAGGATACTCGGGTTCCTGATGCACAGCAACGTCCCCCTGATAGATGCCCTGAAAATCACCCGTAAGACCTGCAAGAATATCATCTTTGCGGAATTTATCGAAAAAATCGCCGACAACGTGGAACAGGGAAAAGGTATGTCCTTTGCCTTTACGGAAGCGGATTTTGTCCCTGAAAGCGCCAAACAGATAATCAGGACGGGTGAAGAGACCCAGAACCTTCCCAAGGTCATGCTCAGGTTATCGGATTATTACGAGGAGGAAATAGATAACAGGCTGCAGGGCATTTCTACTGTTATCGAGCCGATGCTGCTGATTATGATGGGACTGGTGGTCGGGGTGATAGTCATCTCGCTGATACTGCCCATTTTCAAGCTGTCAAAGGCGGCGCACTGAAAGCCCAAATGACACACATAAAGTTTTGTCAAATACATGCCGATAAAGATGCACGTACTCGAATCAGGTTCGATGAATGATTGGACAAATGAGGAGGTTGAATCCCCAAAAAACAAGTTGAGGTAACAAAACAGGGTTTTGATAACTTCAAAAGGAGGAATTGAAAAATGAAAAGGACACTTAGAAATGAAAAAGGTTTTACCCTGGTTGAACTGCTGATCGTGGTAATTATCCTCGGCATCTTAGCGGCAGTCGCCATTCCCCAGTTTGGGAGCTCCACGGACGACGCCAAAATCAGCACGCTGGAATCCACTCTCAGCAGCCTGCGCAATGCCACTGAGCGTTTCTACCACGAGCACAGCGCCGTCAACCCCGGTGAAAAGAAACAGACCGACGGCACTACCGCCGCCCTTGCCGCTGATTGCGAAACGGCCTTTACAAAACAGCTTACCCTGTATTCGGCAAGCACCGGCGTGACGGCAAACAGCAAGGACACAACCTATAAATACGGCCCGTATGTTAAAGACGCAAAGCTCCCCAAAAACCCGTTTAATGGCCTGAATACCGTAGTATGCGATATCACGACGACAGATGTCACCACTGCGGCGTCAAGCGGGACCGCGGGATGGAAGTTTTATGCGAAGACCGGCCGGCTTATAGCCAATGACGGCAGTCATGATTCGTATTAGGGGCTGTTTATAAGGTCGCAATGAGAAGGCGCTCCTCGGGCTTCACCCTGGTGGAGATTATGATCGTCCTGCTTATCCTGGGAATAGTCATGTCTGCGGCCATTCCCTCGATGAACAGCACACTGGAGGGGATGAAGCTCGACGGGGCAGCACAGGAAGTAGTATATGCTATTCAGTACGCGCAGAGCGTCGCGATCAAAGAAGGGACCGGGCACGGTGTCGAGTTCTTTCCTTCAGAAGAGAGATTCAGGTGTTTTAATAATGTGACGGACATAACCGTACTGAATCCCTTTGACAAGAAAGACTATGATGTTACCCTTGGCAACCAGAGGCACGTTCAAGGCGTTAATCTGGTAGACGCAACATTCGGAAATAAAGAAATCATATTTAACGCCCTCGGCGAGCCTTCGGAAAGCGGATCGGTTGTTCTCGGGTATCGCGATTTCCAGAAGACGATCAGTGTCGCCGCGCCCCTTGGAAGGATAACCGTCCAGTAGTCGAACAGGGGTGTTGTTTTGATTATGAACTTATCTGTAAACAGCCGGACCTGCGAGAGGGGCTTCTCTCTTGTGGAGCTTCTTATTGCCCTTGCTATTATGATCATTGCCCTGTCGCCGCTGATGGACTCCATTACATCCTCCTTTCAGTCCGCACATTCAGGGGAGAAAAATACCATCCTCGTAAACTATGCGCGGGAAAAGATGGAAGACATCCTCGCCAGGAATTTTTCTAATGTGCCCCAGGGCTCTTCCTTCTCCGATACGGTCGCCGTCTTCGGCAAGTCCGTAAACCGTAACGTCCTGGTCGAGCTTTATGACGGCAATGGCGATTCCGTCCCGGATACCGACCTTAAGAAGATAACCGTAACGGTTGAATGGGTCACACAGCAATCCCTGATGGCGGATTATTAGCATGCAGGGTCATGGGTCATTGGTCACGGGTCATGGGTCAAAATCCCAAAGCGGCCTGACCCTCATGGAGCTTCTTATCTCGATCACCATTATCTCCGTGATAGCCGGTGTATTCGTCAATCTGGTCGCCGGCTCTCTGGACTCGTGGAAGTATAACAAGGACAGGGGCGAGCTCATCAACACCGCGCAGCTTGCCATGGATAGGATGGTCTCTAAGGTCAGGAATTCGCGCCTGGTGCTGTTGCCTCTGAAGATCTCCGATCCTACCGATCTGTTGTATCCCGTGACTTCCTATTATCCGCTGGAAATGCTTGCGGTATCGGCCAATATTGATAACGACGGCGATGGCTTGGCGGATGAAGACCCCCCGGCGGACACGACAGGGGACGGAGCATCAGGTATTAAGGGGATTGACGATGACAATGACGGCAGCGTTGATGAACCGACCTTTGATGATAATGACGAGATCCCGGCAAAAAATGACGACCCCATTGACGGCATCGACAATGACCTCGACGGCAGGGTTGATGAGGACCCGGGCAGGAATTTTTACGGAGCTGCCTTCGATGATGACGGCGACGGCGCAAGCGATGAAGACCCTTTTGATCCTGTCATCTATTACCTCAACGGGACTAATCTGATGGAGAAACAGAATGTGCTGACTGCTACAACCGCGGACAATATAATCGCGGAAAACGTGTCCGAGTTTATGGTCCTTCGCAGGCGTGTAAACGGAAACACCCTTATAGACATCCGTCTCACGCTGGACAACGGAAAAGGTTCCGTGGAGCTCCGCACCACGGCCCTTGCAAGAGGGATGTTCAAGCCTTGAAGAACTTGAAGAATATGTCATATAAGTCTTATAAGACCTATGTTATTCCTCAGGGCGGTTTTGCGCTGGTGACGGTGCTTCTTCTGGTGAGCCTGATGGCGGTCATCGGAATTACCCTGAACCGGACCACGGGTCTGCAAACCGCAATATCCTATAACCTTGAAACAGGCGATGACGCCTACTATGTCGCGGACGCAGGGTTTCAGCACGGACTCTTTATGCTGAAGCATACGCCTTCACTGAGAGGGACCGTCTTTACGGATACACAGTTCGGCAGCGGTTCGTACACTGTTTCAATCACTGACGTAAATTCACCCATGGGCAATGTGCTGATCTCATCAACCGGAATGGCCGGCAGCGCGCAGAGGACAGTCGAGAAAAGGTTGTTCCCGACAATATCGATCAAGCTGTGGCTGGGGCAATTATACGGCACGTTGCAGTCCTGTAATTCCTCGGGGACGTGTACAAATCACGGCGACAAGGGCAATGACATATACTCTCTGGAATCATTCAGCAGCAAATTGTGGCTGGGGCAATTAGGCGGCATCTTGCAGTCCTGTAATTCCTCGGGGACGTGCACAAATCACGGCGACAAGGGCAATGACATATACTCTCTGGAATCATTCAGCAGCAAATTGTGGCTGGGGCAATCGGGCGGCATTCTGCAGTCCTGTAATTCCTCAGGGTCGTGCACAAACCACGGCGACAAGGGCAATGATATATTGTCTCTGGAAACATTCAGCAGCAAGTTGTGGCTTGGGCAATCGGGCGGCATTCTGCAGTCCTGTAATTCCTCAGGGTCGTGCACAAACCACGGCGACAAGGGCGATGATATATTGTCCATGGCAGTGTTTGACAATAAATTATGGATAGGCCAGAAAGAAGGCAGTTTTAAATCCTGCAATTCCTCCGGGACATGCACAAGCCATAGCGGCCAGGGCGATGATATATTGTCTATGACGGAGTTTAGCGGCAAGTTGTGGATAGGAATAAGAGGCGGGACACTGAAATCCTGTAATACCTCTGCGTCGTGCACAAACCATGGCGACAAGGGCAACGATATATTATCTCTGGAAACATTCAGCGACAAGTTGTGGCTGGGGCAATCGGGAGGAAATCTGCAATCCTGTAATTCCTCCGGGACGTGCACAAACCATGGCGATAAAGGCGATTCGATAGAATCCATAGTGGAATTCTGAATAGAAAACCGGCTCAAACTGTTCAGGCCGTTTACTAAGTTAAATGCTTATGCGCCGGAATCAGGTTCGGTTCAGTTTCCTGATAAAAAACCGATAACTATAGGCAGGTATATAATTATGTTCTTAAGACAAGGTATTGAGTACATACGCAAATTAGGCGCGATAAGGCCCAGGAGAAGTAAATATTCCCCTATAGGACTCGACGTGGGGGCCGCCTCGATCAGGATGGCCCAGTTGAAAAGGACGTTGAAGGGGTGGGTAATCGGGGAAATGATCGCAAAAGACATCCCGGCGTCGAACAATGAGAACGGCGCGGGAAGGAAGGATGCGACAATACAGGCCATAAAAGATATTATGAAGGAATCTTCTTTTTCCGGAAGGTCGGTAGTTTCGGTCATGCCCGGCTACCAGATGGACAGCTTTCCCGTCAAGCTCTCCCTGACGGGCGACGAGGCCGTTGAGGAGGCTGTTATCAGGGAAGCCAGGGCGCATTTATCATACAGCGCGGAGAATGCGGTAGTCGATTATCTGCTCGTCAACAACGTTGAATCCGGTCCCAGGAAAGGCAAAAGCGCGTGGGCCATCCTGCTTGCGGCCAGAAGAGAGGACGTGGATGAGCATCTGTCCATCCTGAGAGAGGCCGGACTAAAGCCGGTCGCTATAGACATTTCCGCCTGCGCCCTCGCAAGGGTAATCACGTTTTCCCGCGAATGCAGGGAAAGGAATGCGCTTATTATAAATATCGGCCAAATGCATACCACGCTCACGCTGCTGCAGGGGGACAACATCCTGCTTGACCGGAACATTCTCTGGGGCAGAGAAAATATGATAGAGAGCCTGATGAATAAATTAAAACTGAATCGTGAGGGGGCGAGCAGGCTTGTCGACAGGGTCGGTTTGCACACCGGACAGGAGACGTGGCCGGATAAAGATATATGTGACAGGACCGGCAAAATATCTGAAACGTTTTATGAAATCCTTGCCCCGACCCTGGAAAAACTGGCCAGGGAGCTTGATAAGGTATTTCAGTATTTCGCGTCGGAGATGCGCGGCGCGACCATCGACGACATCTATTTAACGGGAGAAGGCAGCAGTATAAGGGACATGGATTCATATCTGGAAAACAGGACAGGGACATCGACAAAACACTTTGATCCTCTGAGCATTTTGAAGGAAATTAAAAATGAAGTTCCAAAGGATGACGATTATCGCGGGGCATTTTACAGCGTGGCCCTGGGACTTGCCATGAGGGGATTAGAGAATCGGGACACAGCAAACTGAAGGCAACGGCCATGATACGGAAAAGAGAGATAAACATGATCCCCCACGATGTAATAATGGGGAACAGGATACGTGGCCGGATATGGATGTGGGCCGTGATAACGCAGTTGATAATTATTTCGCTGCTTGGGGGACATATGATGGATAGAAGGGCGACGGGGACCGTCGAAAGGGAAATCTCCGACCTGCTTTCGAAAAAAGCAGGGATGGAAAAAAATACGGAGCAATTGAATGTCCTTCAGAACAGGAGAGACATGCTGATGGAAAAAAAGAGGGCGATCAGCGAGCTCCTGCGCAAGAAATCGCTGAGCTCCATGTTCGCCGAAATAGAAGCGGTCATGGGCCATAATGTATGGCTGACGTCTTTTGATTACAGCGATGACTTCAGGAACAGCCGCAATGAAGACGTCGCCGGAAAGAAAGATCAACAGGGAGAGCAAAGGATTTCACAGGGCGAGGCGTCAACGCTGATACGCGGCATGGCGCGCTCCAATAAAGACCTGGCGGGATTCCTGCAACGGCTGTTGAAGTCGCGTTATTTTTCCGAAGTCGGAATGAAATACTCGCGGCAGGGGACATATGAGGGAAAAAACGTGGTGGAGTTTGAGATAGGGACGCAGAATGGATATCAGGAAAATTGATCTCCTGGCCGCGGGAATTATTGTCATGATCTTTGCGCTTGCCTTTTTTGTATTCTTCAGGGAAGGCAGGGCGAAGACGGCTGCTTTAAAAGAGGAAAGAAATATGCTCCTTGAGAACTTGAGCTCAGCCGGCGACATGAAGCCTGAATTTGACGGGATAACAAGAGAAATAAATGACATTCAGAAGGACCTGAATAATTTTGAGGCGCAGTTGACGGGGAGGGAGCGGATATACGGTTTTCTGGAAGATATCGACGGCCTGGCCGGACAGAACAGGCTGGACCTGAGGGACATAAGACCCGGAATGATTGAGAAAGGGGAGCTGTATTCACGGATTCCCATAAACATTTCAGGCAATTCCGGGTTCAGGGACTTCTATAAGTTTTTGTTCCAGTTGGAGAATATCCCCCGCATAGTCAGGATAGACAGCTTGCGGGCCAGGAGGGCGCCCGAGGGGGATACGTGCGACATCGATATGGCTTTAACAGTATTTATTAGTGGAGAGGGAAATGAGTGATCCAGTCAACCGGCGCTCCCGAAAAGATAATATGAAAATTATAATTATGGCCGGACTGGCCGTGGTCCTTGTATTCGTTCTGGCACATCGTTTTTTCAGCGGACAGGGGAAAGATGACGAGGCCCATGCCTCGCCGGCCCATGAAGACGGCATGAATTCCGAAACCCCGGCTGCTGCCTTAAAATCATCTCTCGATGATTTGAAGACCGCGGAATTTGACGACGAAGCGCCCCCTTCCCTGGGCAGGGATATCTTCTCTTCAGGAGACACAGTATATGGCCCGACGGAACAGGCGGAGGAAGCGGAATATGAAACGCTGCAACTGAAGGCGACCATTATTGATGACCAGGGCGCCCTGGCCATAATAGATGATGAGGTGATGAGAATCGGGCAATCCATAAAGGGCCTGCAGGTGAGAACGATAAAGAACAATGAGGTCATACTCTCAAGGGGAGAAAAGAACTATACCATGAAGGTGACGGAGGAATAAGAGATGAGAACTGTTAACGGACATTCGGTTTATATCCCCCCTTTCTTTTTCATTCTTCTTGCCTTCTTCATCCTGTCATTTCCTCATGCTCTTTACGCCGAAGACAGTGAAGGGCATATCAATACGGACATTGAAATGATCGAGGGAAACGACAGATTGACCCTGAGCATTCACGATGCCGACATCAGGAGCGTCTTAAAGGCCTTGTCCGTTAAAAAGAAGCTGAACATAGTAACCGGTCAGGATGTCGCGGGGAAAATCTCCATTAACATTTACGACCTTCCCTTAAAGGAGGTCCTGGACGCCGTGATCACCCTTAACGGCTTCAATTATGTCCGTAAAGGCGATATCATCTTCGTCTCCAGGGCCGGAGTAAACCCTGAAGGGGATTTGCCGGGGGCGGAGGTGATGACATTTAAATTGAATTACGTCAACCTCGATGAAGTTGAAAAGGTCGTGGGCAAACTCGTTTCCCAGTCGGCAAAGATAACGCTCTACAGGCCTGAGAAAACTCTTATAGTAGAAGACGCCCCGCAAAATCTTGACCGGGTCAGGAAGATACTGCAGACCCTGGACGTGCCGCCGAAGCAGGTCCTCATAGAAACCAGCATCATGGAGATCCGGCTGAACGACGATACTTCTCTCGGCATAAACTGGAGAGACGCCTTCAAGGGTTTTATTGGCTCATCAGGCAACATTATTACCGATGGGTTCACGGGCGCCACCCAGGGATTGTTTTTCGACGTCGTAAACGACGATTTCAATCTCTTTCTGGAGGCCCTGCAGAACAGGACGGAGGTAAATACCCTTGCCACTCCAAGGCTCCTCGCCCTCGACAATAAACAGGCGAAGATAATAATCGGAGGGAAGCTGGGATATTTTGTAACTACGGTTTCCGACGGGGCTGTGCTGCAGAGCGTACAGTTTCTTGAGACCGGGACCCAACTGGTTTTAACGCCCCACATAAATGACGACGGCCGGGTCATAATGGATATTCATCCCGAGGTCAGCGACGCTACAATAATCAACGGCCTGCCGACCGAGACGACTACGGAGGTCACCACAAGTCTGATCGCCCCGGACGGCGGCACTATCTTTATCGGAGGGCTCATCCGCGACCGTAAAGAGGATATCAGAGAGCGCGTACCCGGATTGGGCTCGATACCTGTAATCGGCGCACTGTTCGGCAGGACGTCGAATATTACAGTAAGAACGGAAATAATCGTACTTATTACTCCCCACATCATATCCGCCGCCAATAAAGATATCCTGGAAAAGGACGCGCAGAAGGTTGACGACGTGGAGAACACCCTTCAGAAAGAAAGATCCTTAAGGGAGCTTGTGCCGGGGATATGAGTATGACGCGGAGTCCGAATATATTCCGCAACTTTCCTCTTGTATGCCTTATGCAGAGCGCGGGCCATTTCTCCTTGCGCCGGCATCTTCACTTCGTCGACTTCCGCCGCGGGCATGACCTCCATTGTAGTATTTGAAATAAAGACCTCCTCGGCGTTGTAAACATCCTCCTTACGGAACCGTCCCTCGACGACTTTGATCCCCGCTTCCTTTGCGCAATCAATAATTATTTTCCTCGTAATCCCGTCCAGGATGCCGACCTCGACCGAGGGGGTGCAGAGCGTCCCGTCCTTCACAAAAAAAATATTCGAAATCGACCCCTCGGCAAGATATCCCCTGTAATCAAGCATGACGGCCTCGAAGGCCCCGCGGTTTTTCGCCTCGATTTTTGCAAGGATGCCGTTGAGAAAATTGAGGGACTTTATCCGGGGGTCCAGTGCGCCCCTGAAATTCCGCCTTGTGTTGACTATCGCGATTTTTACCCCGTTCCGGTAATGCCTCACAGGATATTTTCTGAATTCCCCGGATATTATTACAAACGTAGGGACGGGGCAAAGACCGGGGTCAAGCCCGATGGGGCCTGCTCCCCTTGATACAGTGAGCCTGATGACGGCTTCCATGTGGCCGTTTGCCTTTATGGTTTCATAAACGGCCTGTTTAATCTCCCCGGGCGCTTTCGGTATTTTCAGGGAAATCATGGCAGCGGACCTGAAAAGTCTCTCTATGTGCTCCTCGAGCCTGAAGACGACGCCTTTATACGCGCGCATGGTCTCATAAATACCGTCGCCGTAGAGGAAACCGTGATCAAAAACCGGGATAAGGGCCTTATTTTTCGGAACAATCCCCGTATTGAGATAAATCATGGTTTGAGTTTATCATGGCGCCCCCGGATTTTCCAGGGTAATGCTCGCCCGGCTTCAATTGACCAATTGGCGTTTTATAACTATAATTTTAGTGGCAGGTAATTCTTCACTCAGGCAGATCAGGAGAGCCGCGAAGGGGATTCAACGGTCAGAAAGAAGGAGGTCGGCGACATTGAACAGAAAAAGAACAGGCATGCTTCTCCTTTTTCTTTCGGATATTGCGATGGTATTTATTATCCTGCAAAGCGCAATAACCGTCCGGAAAAGCGTCCTGCCTTATTTTCTCAGCTTCCCTGATTTCCCTATGATCGACTTTACTTTCTTTTGGTGGGTATTCCCCATATGGCTCTTTTTTTTCGCCTATGAAGGGCTGTACACAAAAAGGTTTTCTTTCTGGGACGAAGTCAAGGTATTATGGAAAGTCGCTGTTTTCGCTACGCTGGGAGTATTTGCGATACTCTATCTGGGCAAATTCGGCGAACACGTCTCCAGGACGGTCCTGGTTGTTATGAGTCTTATTTCTTTTCCGGTCCTGCCGCTGATCAGGATCAATGTGAAAAAACTTCTGATATCGCTGGGCCTGCTCAAGAGCAAGGCGCTCGTCATCGGGGCCGGCAAGACAGGAGAGCTTATCTTCAAGGCCCTGAAGAGGGACCCCCACCTCGGACTGGACGTTGTCGGGTTTCTCGACGACGACGCGGAAAAGATCGGCAAGACGATAGGCGATATCAGGATACACGGGGGGGTGGACAAGGCGCATAAGTATGTCGGCAGGTGCGGGATAGAAGACGTCATCATCGCCATGCCGGGCTGTGAAAAGAAAAAGGTCTTTTCGCTCATCAACAACCTTCAGCACAAGACGCAACATATACTGCTTATTCCCGATCTCTTCGGTCTGACCGTTCTCGGAACGAACCTTCAGCACTTCTTCCAGGAGCAGGCCATCGGTCTCGAGGTGAAAAACAACCTCGCAAGACCCGTCAATATCATCATGAAAAAAATCTTCGATCTCATAGTCAGTTTCTTCCTGATAGTCATTCTTGCGGTCCCGATGCTCGCCATTGCCGTCCTTATCAGGATCAATTCAAAAGGGGCCGCGATATTCTCACAGGACCGGATAGGGAGAAAAGACAGGACCTTCAAGTGCTACAAGTTCAGGACCATGTTCAGCGATGCCGATGAGAATTTCGACGCCCTCCTGGAAAGAAATCCGAAGGCCCAGGATGAATGGAACAACCACCGGAAGCTCAGGAACGACCCGAGGGTGACGACGATAGGCCGGTTTTTAAGACAGACGTCCCTCGACGAGCTGCCCCAGATATTCAATGTCCTCAAGGGTGACATGAGTCTCGTCGGGCCCAGACCCGTAACGCGGATGGAAATAGACACATATTACAGGGAGCAGGCAAAACTCTGTTTCGGGGTGCCGCCCGGCGTTTCCGGACTGTGGCAGGTCAGCGGGAGGAGCAATACAAGCTATGACTACAGGATCGCCCTTGATTCATGGTATGTCCGTAACTGGAATTTATGGCTGGATATTGTTATCCTTCTGAAGACCTTCAGGGTCGTCCTGAAAAGAGAAGGGGCGGTGTAGAATATAAATGTAATTAACCACAGAGACACGGAGGCACAGAGGGAAAAATAAATAAGATTCATAGCCACGGATGAACACGGATATTTGCAGATAAAAAAATCAGTGAAATTCCGTGTAAATCTGTGGCCGAGATTCTATTCTTTCTCTGTGTCTCTGTGGTTTTCAAAATAAGGAGAAACAAGATGGAAAAATGGAAATGCGAAATCTGCGGATACGTCTATGACCCGGAGGCTGGAGACCCTGACGGCAATGTCCCGCCGGGGACCCCTTTTGAAAAGCTCCCGGATGAGTGGGTGTGCCCTATTTGCGGGGCAACTAAAGACCAGTTTGAGAAGGTATAATTTTCAGCCACGAATTTTCACGAATAATCTCGAATAATAAGAAGTGAAATATATCTTCGTGGTTATTCGTGTGTATTCGTGGCTGATTTGTTTATTCGATATTGAACACGGCGACTTCCTTTATGCCGGGTATGTATTCGCCGACCGGCGCCAGTTTTTTGCCTTCGCTTGCACACCCGATAACGAGCGTCCATAACTGGTTAAGCTCGGCCTTTTCCCGTTCGTTTTCAGGAATCATTCTCAGCAGCGATCCCTCAAGCTCTATCTTCATAGATATTCCTCCGGTTTGTCAGCCTCAGCGGCAGGCATGGTTCACAACAATGAGCTGTCAGCAATCAGCTTTCAGCAGACAGCTTTAAAAAAGCAGACCGGCTTGGCTGAGTGCTGAACGCTGTCCGCTGAGAGCTGTTTTAAGTAACAAAAACAGTCGCCCTCTTCAGGTCATTGAGCTTGCTCAGCATATTATGGTGTTTTGTCTCGTCGGCAATGAGATAAGACAGGATATAGCGCGTTATAAACGTCTCGCTGTTTCTCATCGCTTCATCGGCGAGTCTGAGGGATTTCGCCTCAGCAGCCATGTGCTTGTTGAGCTCGTCGGAAAGCATTGCAAGCTCGTCGGGATTTAAGTGGACGGCCTCTTTTGTGATGCTGTCGATGAGCAACTGCTGCATGGCCTTATGTTTCTGGGAATCATTTATTATCATCTCCATGGTCATGCGTATAATGGGATTTTTGGTCTTCTTCATCATGGCCGACGAAAATTCTATGGTATCATCTTCAAGTTTCTGCCACTCCTTAATGGTATTCAAAAACTGGGCCGATGATTCAGCCGACTTGCCGCCGTTTCTTTTTGGCATAAAACCTCCTTTGTTGAACGTAACATTAAAGTCACAGGTTTAAACATGAAGCCCCTTTTTCAATGGGGAAAGCCGCGCCCCTACCTGAGTCTTGACTCGGCCGTTTTCCAGTCGATATTTTTAAAGAAAGCCCCGATATAATCGGCCCTCTTCAGTCCGTAATCGAGCATAAAGGCGTGCTCAAAGACATCCATGATCAGTATCAGGCCGCATCCCGCGGGATGAGAGACGTCATGCTCATTGATCCAGAAATTCAAAAGACCCCCGTCCAAACCGTCCTGGTAAAGGGCCGTCCAACCGACGCCCCTCATGGCGCCCGTGGCCCTGAAATCTTTCTCCCATGCCTCATAACTTCCGAAGCTCCCGGCGATCTGTTTTGCCAGTTTGCCGCCCTTGTCGATGCCGCCTTTCCCCCCGAGGTTTTCGAAATAATATTCATGCAGCCTCATGCCGTTGAATTCCCATCCGAGCCTTCTCCTGAGCTCGGCGTATTCCGGGGTCCCTGTCCTGTCTTCTTTGAGCATCAGGGCGAGGGCGTCAAGCACCTTATTAGTATTGGTCACATATCCCTGGTAGAGTGTGAAATGGTTTTTCAGCAGTATCTCGCTGAAACCTTCCATGCCGATGAGCTTTGCATAATCCTTTGCCGTATATGGCATATTGGGCCTCCTTTATTCCTTTCCCGTAGGGGGCAGGCCTGTGTGCCTGACCTGGCAACCACAGGGGGTCGCCCCTACTTTGACACTGTTCGTACGCTCACCCCGGCGACTGGCCGTAATCCAGAAGATTGACCACGAGTTCATCAGGCTTCGGGAGCCCCGCAATCTTCCACGCCTTGACAGGATGAATGAATTTTTCGTTAATGCAGTTTTTGGGCTGATGGACATTTTTGCAGACGGCGTTGAGGATCGGGAAAAAATTGAATTTCCTGTAATACTCGCGAACAAATTTTATGATCTCCATCTGCTCCGCGGTGAGGGCGTCCAGCCCTTCATCCTTTGCCAGCGCCCTGGCCGTGTTTTCGTTCCAGGCATCGAAATCAACAAGATAACCTTCATCATCCACCATGATCTTAGTCCCTGAATATTCAATAACGGGCATGCCGCACCTCCTCTTCCTCATCGTTATGACCGCTGCTAAAAAAAGTATATCACAAAAAAAGATGATTACAAGTTCACCTTTCACTCATGACGAAACTTTGTGCCGTTGACAACCGCAACGGGTCGGATACAATTATAATCATAAGCGCTTAATCAGTATCCGGTGAACATGAAGGAGGCGAAGGCATGAAATACCACGCAACTGAAAAGATCGCGGCAGTTCTTTTAATGATGCTGGCTGCAATATCGTACGCCGGGTGCTCCGGCGGAAACGGCGGGGGAAATGCTCCTGCGGCCGCCCGGCCTTTTCCCCAGGCAGCCGGCGACACATTTCCGCAGATATCGATTGCCCTGTTCGCGTCCGGGTTCAGCCGGCCCGTTCACGTTACTCATGCCGGAGACGGCAGCGGGAGGGTATTCGTCGTGGAGAAGGCAGGACGTATAAGAATCGTCAGAAACGGCATAGTTCAACAGACGCCTTTTCTCGATATATCTTCGAGGGTGCTGTCGGCAGGAGGTGAACAGGGGCTGCTCAGCGCGGCCTTTCCTCCGGGGTATTCGGGCAAAGGATATTTCTACGTGAATTATTCCGATATCGCAGGCAACGGCGACACCGTCGTGGCCCGGTACAGGATTACAGCCGACCCTGATATTGCCGATCCTGCCTCGGAGCAGGTGGTTCTCACCGTCGACCAGCCCTTCGCAAACCATAACGGGGGGCAGTTGGCCTTTGGCCCGGACGGCTTTCTGTACATCGGCATGGGCGACGGCGGCAGCGGCGGAGACCCGTTCAACAACGGACAAAATCGCTCGGCACTCCTCGGCAAACTGCTCAGGCTCGACGTGGAGTCCAACCCGGCGGCGCCCGGTTACAGCATCCCTGCCTCCAACCCCTTTGTGGGAAATGCCGCAGCGCGCGGTGAGATATGGGCGTTGGGACTCAGAAACCCCTGGCGCTTCTCCTTCGACCGCCTGACAGGAGACCTTTATATCGCCGACGTCGGACAAAATACTATCGAGGAGATTGATTTTCAGGCCTCCACGAGTACAGGAGGCGAAAATTACGGCTGGAACGTCATGGAGGGCAGCAGGTGCTTCCTCCAACCCGCCGGATGCAGCACGTCCGGTTTTGTTCAACCGGTCGCCGAGTATGACCATTCCTTAGGCGACTGTTCGGTCACCGGCGGAATGGTCTACAGGGGGCAGGAATTCGCCTCGATGCAGGGGGTCTATTTTCTCGGGGATTTCTGCACAGGGACCATCAGGGCCGTACGACGGAGTGACGGGGCCTTCTCCAGGGCCACACTGCTGGAGACCGGCCTTGCCGTCTCGACCTTCGGCGAGGACGAGGCAGGTAATCTGTATGTCGCCGATTTCCAGACAGGCAACGTGTTCAGGATATCCGCGCAGTAGAAGGGCGGCTTGAGGACTCATGAAGTCTCGACCCTCACGGCGTCCATATGAACCCCTCCATTCCCCGGAAGATGCGTTACGGCGCTTATTCCGCTGTGTGAGAAATGCGCCGGCGCATAGACAATGCCGTCAGGCACATCCGCGTCTATGAAGACGAGGGCGTAATCGTGTTGCCTCAGCCTGGACATTGAGTCTTTCCCGGTCAGTGCCCCTTCCACATTGAAGCCTTCCGGATTAAGGGCGTGCCAGGCGCTCTTTATAATTTTAGGGTCGTTGTCTACGACAAGTATGTTAATCTGACTTTTCATCGCCGTGCCTCCTTTTCTGATAGCGGTCAGCTATCAGCTTTCAGCCGTCAGCATTTGTATTTATTGTTTCTTTCGCTGATTGCTGACAGCTGATTGCTGAGCGCTATTTTTTAACCTTCCAATACTTCCATTTGAGATAATCGTTGATCGCATTCGCCGCCCTCCTTCCCGCGCCCATCGCCAGTATGACCGTCGCGGAACCTGTAACTATATCTCCGCCCGCAAAGACGCCGTTTTTGGAAGTCATGCCTTCCTCGGCAACTATGTAGCCGCTCCTGTTTACAGTTAAATTCGGCATGGTCTTTGTCAGAAGCGGATTAGCGCGCGTCCCCAATGCCGGGATCGCCACATCGACTTCGATCCGAAATTCGCTGCCTGCTACCGGGACCGGCCTGCACCTGCCCGATTCATCGGGCTCTCCCAGTTCCATCTTTATGCACTCGACCGCGCATACGTTGCCTTTGCCGTCATCGATAAACCTTGTCGGGTTTGTCAGAAATGCGAACTCGATTCCCTCCTCATGCGCGTGGTGTACCTCCGCCTTTCTCGCCGGCATTGTCCGCCTCTGCGCATATCACGAGGTCTTCTTCGCTGTTGATGAGGTGAGTCAGCCCCTCGCGCAAAATGCAGTGGTCGTCGACTATAAAGACCTTTTTCTTTTGCGCTGTAATTGCATTTGTTAAACTTCTCATCTGATGCCGTCCTCCTAATAACATTGTGGGGCAGACGCATTGCGTTGAAAATCGAGAGAACAGCAGAAGTTTTATAGAAGAAATTGCTTACGCAGGATTAGGAAGTATCGCCAAAGAATGAATGCTGATAAATTTGCCGGAGAGATTACTTATGGCGGAGCATGGGGACGCAGTTTAAAATCACCGGTGACGCGGTCCGGCAGGTAACGATGACAATTGCACAATCCTTTTCCTTGATTTAACATCGTCTGATTTAAAATCTTCTTGTCATTTTTCATGGAGTTTGATTAAAATTAACCGGGACGCAGGCTGAGCTTTAAACCTATTCATTACAGAAAAGAGAGGGGACACTATGTCAGACGAAAAATCTGTAATTCCAATTCGCAAGATCGAACGCAAAATATTATTTATCAGAGGACAGAAGGTGATGCTCGATGCAGATCTGGCAGAGCTGTATGGAGTTTCTACGAAAGTTCTTAATCAGACAGTCAAGCGCAATAAAGAACGCTTTCCTGATGATTTTATGTTTCAACTGACAAAGCACGAAAAAGATGAGGTAGTCACAAATTGTGACCACCTTAAAAGACTGAGATTTTCTTACGCATTGCCTTTTGCCTTTACTGAACATGGCACTGTCATGCTTGCAACCGTATTGAATAGTCCAATAGCCGTGCAAACCAGCATTCAGGTAGTAAAAGCATTTATCAAGTTGCGCGAGATACTGGCGACACACAAAGACCTTGCTGAAAAAATTGCAGAGATGGAGAAGAAATACGACAGTCACTTCAGAGTCGTCTTTGATGCCATCAGGCAGCTCATGACACCGCCTGAAACGAAGAGACGGATGATCGGGTTTGGGAGAGAGAAGGAGGGGTGAAAAGATTAATTACGAATTAGGAATCGTTTAAGTCTTTTTTTGACCCGTTCTTTGGGCTCAACCCCGAACCGCTGGTTATTCATCCTGATATTCGCGACAATCTCCGAAGATACTGCTTCAAAATCATCTGATGCTTCGGGCAAATAGAGCCACTTCTTTAAGACAGGATGCTGAAACGACATTGACGGATACCGCTGTGGAATTGATGCTCAGTCGGGATCAATAAACCATTCTCTTTTGATAAAACCGGACATTTTAAATTCAGTCAACCATTGAGACACACAAGGATGATAATTTTTATCTCGAAAACACCTATGCCGGACAGGTTAATCATTCAATACAGGATTCCTATGACGAGAGGGGTAGATATGAAGATCTTATTGATCCGAAGTATATTGATCCCGGCGCAATATTCGATATGATGGCTCTGACGGTAATTTATTTCGGGCTTCAGAATGCGAGGTCTGCGAGAAGACAATGAGCAGGAATATAAAGAGTCTGCCGGAAAAAGAACGACCGAGAGAAAAGCTTCAGCAGAAGGGACCAGAGGCGTTATCTGATGTTGAACTCATTGCTATCCTTTTGGGAAGCGGAACCAAAGGACATGATGTCATGAAAGTGTCAAGTCGTATTTTGAAGGTATTGGATGGAAATGCTAAACAGCCAACCATTGAAGAATTGCAGCAGATAGAAGGTGTGGGGTTTGCAAAAGCTACGTTGATTTCTGCTGCTCTTGAATTTGCCCGGCGAAGAATCCGACCAGAAGGGATAAGAATCTCTACCCCGGCTGATGTTCTCCCTCTTATTCAAAACTATGCCGACCGGAAGCAGGAACATTTTATTTGCATCTCGATCAATGGCGCCAATGAAGTTATGAAGACGCGCGTTGTTTCCGTCGGCCTGGTGAATAAGACCCAGGTCCATCCAAGGGAAGTCTTTGCTGACCCGATTACAGACAGAGCGGCAGCAATTATTGACTTTATTGTTCACAATCAGGGTCTCTCCGGTCTGCCCCATGCCGGTGCGGTTTGACAACACATTGTAAAGAGAAGTTTCAAGGTTGATCCTGGCGACGAGGACGCCGATGATGCGGTTTCTGTCCGCCCGGCCGAACACGGGAATCGACAGCGCCATGCAGGGCTTATTCAGAGTTTTGGAATAATGGATGTCCTCGATAAAAAGGTTAGAGCTATGAAGCGCCCCTTCAAAGTGAGATTTTAAAAATGGTTTCCCTCCCTCATGTCCTTTATCCGTCGATACTATTATCTTACTGGTTAGAGGACTGACGATGAAAATTTCGTAATAGTCCCCGGAATCCCTCAAATATCTCCTGAGGAAGTCCCGGGCCTCTGAAATAACAGCGGCGTCTCGCCGGTTATATTGCTCCTTTCCCTCCACGAGCTTTTCCAGAGTCCGTATTTAGTTATCATCGGCTATGGTGCGTATATCAGAGGTCCTTTCTTTGAGCCGGCGATTCAGTTCCGCGACCTCGATGTCCCGGACGGCCTCGAGCCGGTGGAAAAGGGACACCTTCATGGAATCCACCATGTGGATGTAAATTGCGATATTGACCATAATCAGCGGAAGCAGGGCTATAATGAAAAACCAGAAAGTGAGTCGCGCCCCGATGCTGCTGAATTTAAAATTTTTCCCCACACCTTCTCCGGTTGGTTTAAAAACAGCCTTTTACTTTCCGTAGGAATGCCGGGCTTTGCCGGGTTTATGGTCCTGATGTTCATATATCACCCAAGGCGTTAATAATCTATAAAGAAATGTTAATTAACATATAACCAGCCAGGAAACTGATGTCCTGGCCGCTTCTTTCTGACGCCTGTATTCTGCTGCCCCGCAGCTTGATGTTGAGGTTTATTTTAATGTGGATTATCAGGGCGTTATGCCCAGCCGGCATGATACAGATCATACTAAAAATCTCATGTATATTATAAACTTAAAGTGAGAGAGTATGATAATGAAATCAATGCCGAATCGAGAACTGAAGCATCATACTCTCCCCTGAAATAAGAGACTTCGAGCAGAAGCGGCGACAAGGAAAATTAAGGGAAAGGGGGTGTGATTATGAGAACCTCCAGAGAGATATTCGATGCTGCAAAGTACCTGCTGGTTAAAGGCAAGGTAGTTGAAAGCATCGATGCTTTTACACAGGCGATTAACAGCGGTGAAAAATCGGACATTGCCTTCCTCAGTCGGGGAGTGGCGTATCTCAGAAACTATCAGGCGGAAAAGGCGATCTGCGATTTCGATGAAGCGATAAAAGTGGATGATAATAATGCGAGGGCGCATTATTATCGGGGGATGGCGTACATGATGCTGGAAAACTATGAAGAGGCGATCGCGGATTTCGACAAAACCATTGAGCTCGACCCTGAAAACGGGGCGGCGTTCTTTGCAAGGGGTACGGCTTATGCCAATATCGGAAACGATGAGCTGGCAACGAAAAATATTAAAACTGCCATTACGTTTTCCGAGTCCGGCATCTACGGCCTCCAGGAATCCATCGGTCTGCTGAGAACTCAGTTTGACAGAACGCTGTCCATTGTTGAAGGCGATAGAAAGCCTTATGCAATGGCACTGGATGAAGACGAGATCGACAAGCTGAAAAAGTGGCTTACCGAAGGGTATAAAGGAGAGGTAGTACATTGAAGCCGCTTAACCTGAAAAAAGCAGTTGAGCCACAGAGAACACAGAGAAAAGAATAAAAGGTGTTAAGACATAAAATCATTTCACCCTTGCGATGAGAGCAGAAGGGCTGCAAATATTATTGGTAAGACTTGAAAATGATTCTTTGATCTCTGTGTACTCTGTGGCTAATTGCGGTTTTCAGGTTTATTGCAATCCGGCTATGTCCCTGACAAGGCGCTCTGAATCCTCCCAGCCGAGGCAGGGATCGGTAATCGATTTACCGTATACGCTTTCGGATATTTTTTGTGAGCCCTCGACGAGATAGCTTTCGATCATCAGCCCCTTTACCCTGTTCCTGAGGGTCTTTGAATACCTGCGGCTCCACATTACCTCTTTTGCTATCCTGGGCTGTTCGTAGAATTTTTTGTTCGAGTTTGAATGATTGGTGTCCACAATTATCGCGGGATACAGGAGGTCGCGTTTCTTGTACGCCTCCGATACCCTCATCAAATCCTCGTAATGATAATTAGGCATATTGGCCCCGCACGAGCCATCCATCCCGCCGCGCAGGATGCAATGGGTAAGTGGATTGCCTGAGGTCTTGACCTCCCAGCCGTTATAAACAAAGACGTGCGGCATTTGAGCGGCCTGCACGGAGTTGAGCATAATCTCTATATCTCCGCCGGTAGGGTTTTTCATGCCGGCCGGCACTTCAAGCCCGCTGATCGTCAGGCGGTGGACCTGGTTTTCTACGGAACGGGCCCCGACAGCGACATAGCTCAGGACGTCTTCGAGATATGGATAATTCCCGGGATAAAGCATTTCGTCAGCGGCAGAGAGATGGGATTCCTTCATCGCCCTTATATGCATCTTGCGAATCGCCCTGAGCCCCTTTACCATGTTTGGGGCCTCGGTGGGCTTGGGCTGGTGGGCCATGCCCTTGTAGCCCTCTCCGGTCGTCCGGGGTTTGTTGGTGTATATGCGGGGAACAAGAATGAGCCGGTCCTTTACCTCATCCTGCAGACGCGCAAGGCGGGAAACATATTCGCAAACCGAGTCTTCATTGTCGGCCGAGCAGGGGCCGATGATTACAAGGAACTTATCGCTCTCTCCCTTGAAGAGGGCGATGATCTCTTCGTCCTTCTTCTTTTTGACCTCCCTGAGGTCATCGGAAAGTGGAATGGAGTCGAGGATGTCCCCGACACCCGGCATCTTTTTAATATATTTAAAACTCATACACGTTATTTTACTATAAACTTGCGCGGAGGGCAAAGGCTGGTGACAAGTGACGGGTAAACAAGTGACGGGTAACAAGTGACGGGTATTAAGTATTCATTCAGTTACAAGTTATAACACACCTTATAACACACCCCTGCACCCCTCTCAAGAGGGGACTAAAGACAAGGTCCCCTCCTGGGAGGGGTAGGGGGGTGGGTTTCTTTCCGGCACAAAGATACACCCTATAACTGTGAATGGATACGGTATTAAACACCCGTAGCTTGTTACTCGTTACTGCACATGTCCTTGAACAAACTGAGTTAAGATATAATGATTGAAGCGACAGAAACGGAGGTGTTATTGAAGGAACAGGCAGGAGCGGTAGATCTTACCACCGGGAGCATATGGGGGAACATATGGCATATGTCGTGGCCCATGCTCCTTGTCATGTTCTTCAACTTCCTCGTGGGCCTGACAGACATCTACGTTGCCGGCTTCCTGGGCCCTGAAATACAGGCCGTAGTGGGTTTTGTCGGGCAGCTCTATTTTTTTATTATTATTGTAGCGAACGCCGTCAGCATCGGCACGGTGGCCCTGGTTTCAAGGGCAGTGGGAGCGGGCAGGGTTGACGAGGCCCTCTCAGTCGCGAGACAGTCTCTTCTCTTTGGTGTCGTATGCGCCGTGGCGCTGACGGGTGGAGGTCTTGCCTTTCAGGATGAGATCATATCCCTGGCAGGTTTTTCCGGCAGTGTCAGGCAGGTCGCCGTGGACTTCTTTGTAATTTTCGTCTTCGCCCTTGCCCCGAATTACATCGTGATAATATCGAACGCTATTTTCCGCGCGGGCGGCGAGGTGAAGCTGACGCTCCAGGCGATGTTCCTTGTCAGCCTGATCAATATCGCGTTGAACTTTGTCCTGGTCTTCGGCCTGTATTCGTTCCATGGGTTCGGATACAGGGGCATAGCGCTTTCTACCGCCGCCGCAATGACGGCAGGCACATTCATATGCTTCATCCTGTTCAGACACAGCCGGTGGAAGAATATCTTTTCTGGCATGAGGCATGTGTCGGTCGAGCTGGTCAGACGGATATTTTTCCTGAGTTGGCCCGCGGCCCTTATACAAATATCATGGAACGCGGGGACCCTTGTGCTTTACAATATCCTGGGGCGTCTTCAGGAGGGGAGTATTACGGCCATGGCTTCGCTTACCAACGGCCTGAGGATCGAAGCGATCATATATCTCCCTGCATTCGCCCTTCACATGGCAGCCTCGGTGCTTACAGGACAAAACCTCGGAGCAGGCGAGCCCGGCAGGGCTGAAAAAACAGGCTGGAAGATATCCCTTTCAGGGGTCGCCTTCGTAAGTCTCATGGCGCTTCCGGTCTTTATATGGGCGGAAGCCATTTCATCGCCAGTTGCAAAGGACCCGAATGTGCTTAATGAGACAGCGCGCTATCTGAGGATCACGATGCTCTCCGAACCTTTTATGGCAATGAGCTCTATTTTGGCAGGATGTCTCATGGGAGCAGGAGATACAAAAGGCGCAATGCTCGTAATAGTCGCCGCACTCTGGATAATCCGTCTGCCTCTTGCCTATATCCTTGCCGTCCCCGCCGGGTACGGCGCCCCCGGCGTATGGACCGCCATGGTCGTCTCGATGGTCTTTCAGGGCATCGCCATGATCGTCCGCTTCAGGCACGGGCGGTGGAAGGACATAAGGCCGTGACCTTTCGCTCTATGCGCTATGCCCTTTGCCATTTGCCGGCCTTAACTTATAAATGAAAAAAGTTTCCGTCAATGTTCTTTTCCGGACAAGGAGAGAATGTTCCCATCCAAGATCGTGAATGATCTGTAATACGCCTTCAGCGTCCGCAATCGATGAATACAGCATCTGGACATATCCGTGGGGCGTCAAATATTCTTTTGCGGCGCCGAAAAATTTCTTAATCAACAGCTTGTCCGGGTCGATCAGGGCGCATTCAAATACTGTCTCCGGCGTTCCCTCAAAATAGGGAGGAGTAAAGAGAATGACGTCAAATTTGTGCTCGGGACCGAGCGGGGAAAAAAGGTCCCCCTCCATGACCGAAACCCTTCCTTCAAATCCATTGGCCCGTATATTTTTCTCTGCGCAGCGAACGGCCTCCGGGTTGATATCAACTGCGATAACCTCCTGTGCGGACCTTGCCGCGGTAATTGCCTGGATCCCCGAACCCGTCCCCATATCGAGGATTTTATCAGAGGGCTTTACATTAATATGCCCTGCCATCAATTTGCTGGTGTAATATCGCCCTGGGTTGAATACATTCTCTGATATTTCGTAAGTGTTGCCCAGGACTTTGACCCTGTGCGGGCCGAATTTCTGGATTTTGTTTATGAGCCAGATGATGAGGGATTGTCGTAACTTAGCGGACATACTCAACATGCCGATCGGTCTATCAAAAATAGAAGCTCCTATGCATGGCGATCAGCAATCAGCTTTCAGCGGTCAGACTAAGAAACAATCCGACTTCATCTGAATGCTGATCGCTGATCGCTGTTTGCTCTAAAACCTGTAGATAACCATCCCGGTCAGAAGCTTCGGATAAAAATATGTGGACTTCGGCGGCATCCTTTCTCCCGCAAGGGCGACTTCCTTAACGTCGGTTAATTTTGTCGGGTTCAGGAAAAAGACGGCCTCGAAGGAACCTTTTCTGGCCCTTTCCACAGCGACATCCGGGTCCATTTCATATTCATAATGCTCTATGTTCAACAGCCGTTCGAAAATTACCTTATGGAGCATGGTCACATCGAGATTTCTGAGGCAGCCGGGCAGTTCTATTTCCGGTTTCCCGCCTTTAAACGTGAGGACATACCAAGTGTTTGAGTTTGTCAGAAACATCCCGAATGAATGCATCCTGCCCCGCAGGACCTTAAACAGCTCCTGTCTCGCCTGCTTTCCGGAAAGGCCGTCCGCTTCTATTTTCTGAATATCGAAATATGTTCCGAGGACCTCTTTGGGATGGATGTCCGAATCGATTTCGACTATCCGGTGAGTAGGCAGCAGGGTAAGGCCGTCGTCTTCCATGTTCGCCAGAAACATCAGCGCATAATTATAAGGCTCATCGCCTGTCTTCAGCAGCCCTTTCTCTTCCATCTCTTTTTTGAACCTGAGGGCGGTTTCATACCGGTGATGACCGTCCGCGATAAAAATATCCTTGTCCGACATTTCCTCCCTTATCGCCTCGATGGAGACCCTGTCGCTTATCCGCCAGAGCCTGTGCGTAAACCCGTCCCCGTTCCTTGCCACGAGGAAAGGCGCGTTTCCGACGGTTTCCTCAAGTATTGAAGAGGCCCGCCTCTCCTTGCTGCTGTAGAGAGAAAAGATAGGGCTCGTATTCGCCTGACAGTGGCGCAGGATATTCAGCCGGTCCGATTTCGGCTTCGAATACGTCATTTCATGAGGATGGATTTTCCCGGAGCCTAACTCTTCAATCCGGACCGCTCCCAGAAAGCCCGTTGCCTTTTTGTGTTCACCGTTTATCTCATAGGCGATCTCGTAACAGAAAAAGGCCGGCCCGTCGTCATTTACCAGTATCCCCTGACTGGTCCATTCCGACAGAAAACCTGACGCCCTTGTGTAGCGGTTTTTATCCTCATTGTCCCCGTCCTCTTCCTTACCGAAGTCTATACGGACAATATTGTACGGGCTTTTTTTGTAGAGGACTTCCCTGTATTCGGGCGTAATAATATCGTACGGCGGGGCCGTAACAGAATCGGCATCCACCTTCCGGGGGTCATAAAGAACGCCTTTAAACGGAATCACCTTTGCCATATATTTAGTCCGGAGTTCAGAGTTTAGAGTTTAGAGGTTAGGCGTGGATTGGTTTCCAAACTCCGAACTCTATACTCTCTCTCAGTCTCCTTCAAACTCCGTCAGACAACAGACATTGTATCCCTTTGCCTTCAACCTCTTCTCCCCTCCGACGTCGGGCAGGTTGACTATAAATGCCATTTCAGCGACCGTCCCTCCCAATTTTTCAATCAGCGCCGCGGCGGCGAGAGCGGTGCCGCCGGTTGCAAGCAGGTCGTCGACAAGGAGGACCTTCATCCCCTGGGATATTGCGTCTTTGTGGATCTCTACGGTATCGGTGCCGTACTCAAGCTGATACTCGTGCCTCACCACTTCAGCCGGGAGCTTGCCGACCTTTCTTACCGGCACAAAACCCTTTCCAAGGGTGTAAGACAACGCCCCACCGATAATAAAACCCCTTGCCTCTATGCCGACAATGAGGTCGAAATCGATATCGCCCCTGACATATCTCTGGGTAAAATTGTCAATCACGAGCCTGAATCCCACCGGGTCTTTAATAAGGGTGGTTATGTCCCTGAACATGATACCTTTCTTGGGATGGTCAGGAATGGTCCTGATCTTTGATTTAATCGGCATAGCGTTCTCCTTTTCTTAGGGTTCGAGGGTTCGAGGGTTCAAGGGTTCGAGTGAAAAGGGCATTTCACCCTTGGACCCTCGGCCCCTTGGACCATAGAACCCTTTTTGTCATCTTATACACATATCATCATATGCCCTTAGCTTCGGGATGACATTCAAAAAAAGATTTATAACATTGTCCGCATTCTTCTTCATGGTCGAAAGGATCATCTCCCATGTCACCGGCTCCTCTTCTTCATGCCAGCAGTCATAATCGGTAGACATCGCTATCGCGGCGTAATGCATCTTCTTTTCCCGCGCGAGCACGACCTCGGGGACCGTGCTCATATTTATGACGTCGGCGTTCCAGCTCCTGAACATATGGCTCTCGGCCTTTGTCGAGAACCGCGGGCCTTCTATCGTGATGACGGTCCTGTTTTTATGGTGGGCCAGCCCGAGCTCTCCCGCGGAGGAGGCGAGCAGGTCTATGAGGTTTTGGCAAAAAGGCTCTGCCATTGGCGTATGCACTACCACGTCCTCATCGAAAAATGTCACGTTTCTCTTTGTCGTATGGTCTATAAACTGACCGGGGAACACGAGATGTCCGGGGGCGATCTCCTGCCGCAGAGAGCCGACCGCCGTAGACGCAACGATGTGGGTACAGCCCTGTTCCTTCAGCGCCCAGATGTTCGCCCTGAAGTTTACCTTCGTGGGATAAATAGAATGGTCTTTGCCGTGCCTGGCGATAATCACAACATCGACCCCTTCAATCGTTCCGCAGGTAAGCGCGGATGTCGGACGGCCGTAAGGGGTGTCTACTACAATCTCTTTCGCGTTTCTGAGAATTTTCGGATCATCCAGTCCTGATCCTCCTATGATTCCTGCTTTTACCATAAACCGCCTCTCCCATATTAATTATGAATTGTCATGAAGACATTGAGGAAATAAAAACCTTTTTATATTAGATAATTTAGTCAGAAAAATCAAAACAGGACCCTTCCGTCCTTCATAATTTCTTCACACTGCGATAGTAAAGTTAGTCAAGATGCAGAAAGCTGAGAGCCAGGAACTTAAAGCTGGAAGGAGTTTCACCATGAATGAAATTGCCTACAATAAGTACAAGCTTGAACAGATAGCGAAATCAGACGGCGAGGATTCCCTGCTGCTCTTCGTGAACCACCTCGTAGGGTTAAAAGACAAAAAGTGCATCAACCTGTTCTGGGACGAAGATGAAGAGGCGATTATGCGGAGCTATCTGAAGGTGTTAAAAGATGTCTCCGGCAATTAGAAGAGGTATTTAGTAGCAAGTAGTTAGTAGTTAAGGGAACACTTCAAAAAATTTCTCCCTGACTACTAACTACTTGCTACTGACTACTTGGTTGCTTCGGCAACTTTCTTGCGAATCTTATCAAGGGTGTCCCTGAAGTCCGCTGATTCCGGTGAAAGGGAGACGGCCTTTTCAGCCAGTTCCTCCGCCTTTTTCATTTCCCTGCCGGTGGTGTAGTAAAGCCAGGCAAGGTTGTTGTATGCCTCCGGGTTTCCGGTCTTTGAAATGGCCTTGCCGTATGCCGCTTCCGCCTTTTCATATTCTCCCTTTATAAAATACAGGTTCCCGATATAAAGGAAAGCCAAAGGGAGCTCTTTTGACGCCATATCATATTGTTCAATCGCAGGCAGATATTCCCCCCGGCTCTCGTAGCTCAGGCCGAGGTTTAAGTGCTCCTCGGGGGTAAGCGGGTCTTTGAGGACAATGATTTTCGGCAGGCCGCAGGAAGACAGAAGCAGTGTCAGGAGAATCAGTCCGGCGGCCTTATAACCAGCATCCAGTAATTTGTTTTTTGCCATATCTTCTCAAGCTCCTCAAAAGGGACATTGATTACATTATGTCCCGAATGGGCTGTTATCCAGTCTCTGCCGTAGCCCGTTACTACCACAAAATGATTTCTCTGATACAGAGAAAAACCGTAGTCCACTAATATAATAAGAGGAATTTCATTCGCGATATTATGCCTGATGTCGTCAAGGCTGCCGGAGGACTGCCTTGCCTGCAATCCTTTTTCCTTCGCGTAAAACTCCAGGTCCGTTCCAAGCGTCCCGCGCGCGCCCCTGCTGTAAATCTCCGAGCTTATTTCCTCGGGCGTTGCCGTGGCCAGGGACGGGCGTTTCGCATGCCAGTAATCCAGGACCGCGGCAAGGGAGGCCGGCCCGCACTGGTTGCCTGAATCCGCGTAAAGCGGGACATCCGGAATCATCCTGACATCAGAGGGCAACTGCGCCCTTTCAGGCATGGCCGAGGCACAGCCCGCAAGAAATATCAGGAACGGCAAAAAAATCCGTCCCAGGGCAGAAACCGGGATGATCTGATGGAGCGTTCGCACCGGCCGAATCAGCGAATAAACGAGCAGCAGTAATCCGTCAGCGCTCTGACCTTAAGCGAGAATCCGGCATTGGCGGCGACCGCAAACGACTCGCCCCCTTTGACGGTCTTCCAGCCGCTCTCTCCCGGCAGGAGCACCTCGAGATCCCCGGAAAGTATCTCCATGATCTCCTTGTCCGCCGTATTGAATTTGTATTCGCCCGGCAGCATCACGCCGAGGGTCTTCTTTGATCCGTCTTCAAAGATGACCGTCCTGCTCGTCACCCGTCCGTCAAAATATACATTCGCCTTTTTCACGACCGTCACATTTTTAAACTCAGACATGAACATACCTCCAGAAATTTCTTTTACCGGGAAGACGCAGATATTGCGAAGAGATATATTTTTCGATACCTCAACGCGATTTCAATTAATTTACCGGCACATTCCATTATTCAAAGCCAGATGCATAATTTAATAAGAATTTTATCGAGTCAAATATATTTCTGAGCAATGTCTGCGTCTTCCCGGTTCACAGCTTCCTGACTTCCCTCATCAGCACACTGAACAGGTCCTTCTCCTTCAGCGTCTTTACGACCTTGCCGTGTTTAAAGAGAATGCCCATGCCTTTCCCGCCGGCGATACCGACGTCGGCTTCGCGCGCCTCGCCGGGGCCGTTTACCACACAACCCATCACGGCCACCTTAAGCGGCTTCCTGATCTTCGTTAATTCCGCCTCGACCCTGTCAACGAGCCCGCGAATATTTATCCGGCAGCGGCCGCAGGTCGGACATGAAATTATCTCCGGCCCTGCCTGCCTCAGATGCAGGCACTTCAAAATCTCATAAGCGACCCTTACTTCTTCAACCGGGTCCGCAGTGAGGGAAACCCGCATCGTGTCGCCGATCCCTTCAGACAGGAGCACCCCGAGCCCCACCGCGCTCTTTACAGTCCCCTGAAACGCCGGACCGGCCTCCGAGATCCCAATGTGAACGGGATATTTGAATTTTCCGGAAAACAGCCTGTATGCGTCAACTGTCTTCATCACGTCCGAGGCCTTGAGCGAGACCTTGATATCGGTAAAATCGAGGGCTTCGAGAATTCTGATATGTCTGCGGGCGCTTTCAACAAGGGCCTCTGCCGTGGGATGTCCGTGCTTTTTCAATAAGTCTTTTTCAAGAGAGCCTGCGTTTACGCCTATTCTTATAGGGACGCCTTTGTCCTTTGCCGCGCTGACGACTTCCCTTACTTTTTCCCTGCTGCCGATGTTGCCGGGATTTATCCTGAGGCCGTCCGCCCCGTTTCTCATGGACTCCAGCGCAAGCCTGTGGTCGAAATGTACGTCGGCGATAAGGGGTATCCTGATTTTTTTCTTTATGGATTTTATCGCCAGGGCGGCGTCTGAGTCCAGGACCGCGACCCTTACGGCCTCGCAGCCCGCGGTCTGAAGTCTTTTTATCTGCGCAACGGTAGAAGTCACGTCGCGCGTGTCCGTTTTGGTCATGGATTGGACTACAACCGGCGCGCCGCCGCCGATTTTAATTCGCCCGAGTGTTATCTGTCTGGTCGGTTGTTTCCTGGTCATTGCGGGTACTATTATTCTCGTTACTGTGCCGGTAAATCAAGACTGCCTGCGAGTGCTCCGCGTTGGTCCTTGAGAAATAATGGCTTCCGTCGTTCTTCGCGACAAAATACAGGTAATTTACTTTCGCCGGATTAAGGGCCGCTTTAATGGATTTAAGTCCGGGACAGGCGATTGGTCCGGGAGGCAGACCGTCTATCACATACGTATTGTAAGGGGTCTTCCTGCGCAGATCGGCCCTTGTAATGCAGCTTAAGCAGGTATGGACCCCGTAAATGGCGGTCGGATCGGCCTGGAGCCTCATACTCTTTTTCAGCCTGTTATGATAAACGGCGGATATGACGGCCCTTTCTTCGTCAAGGTACGCCTCTTTCTCAATGATCGAGGCAAGAGTAAGCACATCGTTTTCACACATGCCGAGCTCGGCAATACGTTTCGTCATCGACGGGTCAAAGTTCTCTCTCAGTCTCTGGACCATCGTCTTCAGGATGGTCGCCGGTTCTGTGCCTTTTGCAAAGATGTAAGTGTCGGGGAACAGATAACCTTCAAGGCTCGGCGCATTGATGTCGAGGGATTTAAGAAAGATACTGTCTCTGGTGAGCTTCCATGACTCATAATCGATAAGCTTCAGCTCGCTCAGTTTGGCCCTGATGTCCTCGAGCGTGTCCCCTTCGGGTATGGTTATCGTGAAGTGTATCGCCTTTCCATTGATCAACTGGTCGAATATCTCAAGCGGCGTCATGGATGAGCTGAGGTTATAGTATCCGGGCCTTATCCTGCGGTCCTTCATCGTTATCCTGCCGAGCAGGATGAGGACGAACCGGTCGTTAATAATCCCTTCTCCCTGGAGGATCGAGATTGCTTTTGAATAGGTAGAGCCTTCGGGTATGCGGACTTCCTTCCAGTTCTCTTTAAAGGAAACCGGCGTTACCAGATTGATGAACATGATAATCGCCGCAAGAAGACCGAAAATGAAAACTACGGCGGATATTTCCGAGAAACGCTGGAAAATTTTCTTCATCAGCATATTATGGTCTTGCGCCGTCAAGGTAATATCGCCGGGTCACTGCCGCAGTCGTCCCTCCGACATCCGGTCCCGTAATCGGCATATAATAAGGATGCCAGAAGAAACGGATAAAAGCAAACGCCGAAATCACTGCTTATTTACAGACCATAAAAAGCGGCGAACATGATTCAGGACCGGCAACCGTATCGGGCTTCGACGCGCCCGCAGGGAAAAAAGGGCGCGGACACGCTGAGGAAATTCGAGCTCCTCTCACCGAGGGGTCTTCGCCTTGCATGCCGCTCGTCTCTGAATGGTCCGGCTCAACGGCGGGATGTCATTTCAGCGAGTGGATCAGCTCATCAATATGCATGGCCGGCAGGGTCATAAGCTGGAGCGTGCCCCTTGAACCGAGCTCGACCGACATTTTCAGGACGGCCTCGTTGCTGGGCGCGTCAAGAAGGGTCACAAAATCATAATGCCCCAGCACCGCGTATTGCCCTAATATCTTTATACCCATGGATTCAATTTCCTTGTTGACTTCGTTGATCCTGTCAGGACGGTTCTTGAGGGTCTTCCTCCCCTCATCGGTAAGATTGCTTAATGTGACATAGATAGCCATGGTTCCTCCTTTTCAGATATAATATATAGCTATTCCATATCACTAATAGCCCGGACTGTCAAGGGAAATGTGCTGAACCTCTTGACTCTAATTTGCGTCCAGTATCTCCCTGACCTTATTCAGCAACTGGTCCGGCATAATGGGTTTTGACAGGAAGTTCAGCCCCAGATCGAGTATGCCCCTTGCGTGCATGATCTCCGCGGTATACCCGCTGATGAACAATGTCTTCATCCCAGGGACTATTCTTATGATCTCTTCATACACCTCTTTACCGTTTTTTCTGGGCATGATGACGTCAAGGATTGCAAGTCTTACCTCTTCCCTGTGATCTGTAAATCGTTCTATCGCGTCGAGGCCGTCTTTGGCTTCTATGACTGTATAACCGAATTCATGAAGAACGGAGCTCACAAGCTTCCTCAGCGGTTCGTCGTCTTCAGCCAGGAGGACCGTCTCTGTCCCCCCTTTTATTAATGAGACAGGGCGGGTCTTCTGTTCATATCCCGCGGCGGTCTTGATCAGAGGAAGGTAAATGTAAAATACGGTCCCTTTCCCTAATTCACTGGTGACGGTGATATAGCCGTTGTTCTGTTTTACCGAGCCGTACACCATCGCGAGCCCGAGACCCGTGCCCCGGCCCACTTCCTTTGTCGTAAAGAAGGGTTCGAAAATCCTTTCCCTGGTCTTTTCGTCCATTCCGGCGCCGGTGTCCGCTATGGAAAGGAGCGCGTATCTGTCCGGTTCCCCGAAACCATGCTCCCTGATAAACTGTTCGCCTATCGCTTTTATTTCTGTTTTGATTGTCAATGTGCCGCCGTGAGGCATCGCGTCCCTCGCGTTGGTGGCGAGGTTCATCAATATCTGCTCGATCTGGCCGCTGTCCGCCAATATCAGCACCGGGTTTTCATCCAGGACAACCTGCATGTCTATATCTTCACTGATCACCCTGCTGAGGAGCTTCTGTACGTTCCTGATAATGATGTTTAAATCAAGCGGCCTCGGAATTATGAGCTGTTTCCTGCTGAACGCAAGCAGGCTCCGGGTCAGGTGGGCGCCCCTCTCTGATGAAGCTATTATCTGATCAAGATTGCCCTTGACGGGGCTGTCTTTCTCCGTCTTCATTTTTACAATGTTTGCGTACCCGATGATTGCGGTCAGGATGTTGTTGAAGTCGTGAGCGACCCCTCCCGCAAGCAGCCCTATAGCTTCCATCTTCTGGGACTGGCGGAGCTGCTCCTCGAGTTTCTTTCGCTCCGTGATGTCTGTGCACATGGCCCCCAAACCGTAAATATGCCCCTGGGAATCGCGCAGAGGAAATTTGACTGAAATAAAGGAATGCGTCCCGTCCTTAAGCGGCGCCGCTTCCTCGAACTCCATTGCCCTGCCCGAATCGAGCACCTGCCGGTCGTTGCCTGTATACGCCTGGGCAAACTCGTGGGGGAAGAGGTCGAAGACAGTGCGGCCGATAATCCGGTCCCTCGACCTGCCGAGCGAGTCCTCCGTATATTGATTGATGATGAGAAACCGTCCATTGAGGTCCTTGACCCATATGAAGCCCCTGGCGTTGTCGATGATGTCCCGTAACCGCTTCTCGCTGTCGCGAAGGGCCTCCTCGGCGCGTTTGCGGTCAGTGATGTTTTCAATGAGTCCGTCATACGAAGTGAGCCGGCCCTCCTGGTCATAGCGGGGCACCGGCGTGTTTCTGACCCATATGACGGTCCCGTTTTTGTGGATAAGGCGGTGCTCAAGATGCTGCAGCCCCTCGCCGGAAAGCACCTTGTCCGCATGCCTGATTACCGTTTCCCGGTCTTCTTCATGCACCATACTGAACCAGAGGAACGGATCTGCGTCATACTCCTCTGTGGCATATCCGGTTACCGCGAGACAGCCGGGACCGTGCTTGGTTGAAACAGGCCGTCCGTCTTCGATCATGACTGAATAGATATAATCGGTTGTAGAGTTGACGAGCCTTCTGTAACGGTCTTCGCACTCACACAGCGCATATTCAGCCTTCCTGCGCCCGGAGATGTCCCGTATTATACCCTCGACGGCCGTCAGTCTGCCCTTTTTGTCATATACAGGTTTGCCGCGCTGCTCCACCCATATAACTTCGCCGTCTTTATGGAGAAAGCGCAGAACAAGGGACTGTCCTAAGGCCTCAGCCTTCAGATTGTCTCTGTCTTCAGGATGGATGATTTTGACGACGAGATCAGGGTCCGAATAAAGCTCTTCCGGGGTATATCCGATTATGCCTGCTGAAGACGGGCTTATGTATTCAAGACCCCGGACGGGCAAGAAACGGTACCGGTAAATAATATCAGAATCAAAGTCCTTGAGGACATCAAGTATCCTCTTAAGTGAGATTTTTCTGTTCAATATTAGAATTGTAACATAGAACCTCTTACCAGTACCGGACTTCTCCGACGTCCAGGTGAACAAAACCGGACCGGGGATAGTACCCTACGCCCCCGCTCTTGAGGTCAATTGCCGCGTGCCTCAGCGCCTTGGTAGAGTAGCCGGGTACGCGGATATCAGCCGCCTTTCCGTACATGTGCAGACTGTTCTTGGCCACCCCTCTTTTCCTTTTCCTCAGAAAGGCATTAGTCTCCGGCGAGCGGTAGCCGGAGACGATGTGAAACGGCTCGGTAATTCTGAGTTTTTCTTTGAGGGAGAAGAGGAGGTCCAAAAGCTTTGTATCCACCGCCTCGACGGTTTCGGTGAAATGGTCGCGGAAGATATGATTAATTTCATTGAGGACATCAGACATGTATTGGCCGCCGCAGCAATAATTCGCGTTAAGATGCTCTCCAGTATAAACATTAATAATAGACAGAGATTTTTCAGGCAGTATCAAATCTTTTACAGATGAAAAAGCCTTGCGGGGAATAATACTTGACGCCATAGTGAAAAGACCGCCGGCGAGCAATCCCCTTCTGCTTACCATCAGGTCTAATGCCGCCCTGATTTTTTTCTCAAATAAATTCATTTGTTAGACCTCCTTCTAAAAGAATAAGAGGCATTATATCATGGTACGGACAGGTTTTTCAATTGTCTGGAGAGAACCGTTCAAGCCGTTCAAGCGGTTCAAGCCGTTCAAGCGATTCAAGCGGTTCAAGCCGTTGAAGAGGTCCTTATCCGGGGGTTGTAAATAAGAATATCTGCTGATATAATCAAAGGCCTCACAAGTGTAAATTAACCACAAGGAGTTGAAACTTAAAACAATTTTATGAAATATTGCAAACATAAAAGACCGTCCATCGATAACCGGATACCGCTTAAGCCCAAACCCCTTTGGCGGGGGATGACCGTGGACCAGGTGATAGAAAGCTCCCTTTTTTCATTCAACGCCGGTACGTTCAGAAAGGCCTGTGAACTGTTCGCGAATCACATAGCAAAGGAAGGCGTGCGGATAGGGGTGTCTCTTGCGGGCGCCCTCATACCTGCGGGAATCGGCCGGAGCTGCCTGATACCATTAATTAAATCAGGGATGGTTGACTGGATAGTCTCCACAGGCGCAAATCTGTATCATGATCTTCATTATGTGCTTGGTTATGAATTCCGGGAAGGCCGCGCCGTTGTCGATGATGAGCAACTGAGGGAAAGCGGGATCATCCGCATCTACGACATATTCCTGGATTACGAGGCCCTGCTCGATACGGACAATTTCGTCCGTGAAACCATCAGGCGGGAGCGCGGCAGCCTTCCTGATCCCTGTTCAAGCGCTGATGTGCACGCCCTTCTGGGCAGGGAAATCATCAAGCTCACACCCGGCCTGAAGGACGAAAGCCTGCTTGCTGTCGCCTATGAAGCCGGGGTCCCGGTCCACACATCGTCGCCTGCCGACTCAAGCATCGGAATGAATATAGCCGCTCTCATGCTTGAAGGCAAACCGGTCGCACTGGATACCCATAAGGACATTAACGAAGTGACCGCCTATGTATATGATATTAAGAAAAGCGGTGGTAAGAGCGCGGTATTGCTTTTGGGCGGCGGCAGTCCCAAAAATTTTGTGCTCCAGACCGAACCCCATATCCAGGAAGTCCTTGGCCTGCCGGAGGCCGGCCATGATTTTTTCATCCAGTTTACCGATGCCCGTCCTGATACCGGAGGACTGAGCGGGGCAACGCCTTCCGAGGCTGTCTCATGGGGGAAGATCGACCCCCAGGCCCTTCATAAGACAATTGTCTCTTACGGCGACTGCAGCCTGATGCTTCCCTTTTTTGTAAGTTACGTATTAAATAAGTCCGGACACCGGCCTCTGACCGGATTGCTGGAAAACAGGGAGAGGCTCGTCAGGCAGTTACGGCGCGATTACAGGAAGATCGGCGGGTATAAAAGAAAGAGTTAAGAGTCAGGAGTTAAGAGTCAAGGGGAGTAACTGTCTTTATGCTCAGGGTTTACAAGGTCAAACTGCCGGATGTATAATTTGATTAATGAAAAAGACGACTTTCCTGATTTTCGTGGTAATTGCGCTTGTTTCCGGTTATATAATAGGCAATCATTCGGATAAAATTCTCAAGAAATCCTCCTCACCCCCCTATACTTACAATTTTCAGGTCCCCAGGGAGTTGTCGGGGGAAAGCACTGCTTTTTCGGAAATCGTTAAAGTCGTAAGCCCCGTAGTGGTAAATATCTCGACATCAAAGACGGTGGAAAGGGATTCCAGCCCTTTCCCCGATGTCTTTGACGACCAGTTGTTTGATTTTATGGAACCCCGTCACAGGCCGAAGAGATGGAAGGAACAGAGCCTCGGCTCAGGGGTAATCGTATCGCCCGACGGGTATATTCTCACCAATACGCATGTCGTCGAGAAGGCCGACGAGATACAGGTTACATTATATGACCAGCAGAATTTTAAAGGCAAAATCATAGGGACCGACGCCAAAACGGATATCGCTGTCATAAAAATCTCTGTTGAAAACCTGCCAGCTATAAACTGGGGTGATTCGGAAAAAATCTCAGTCGGTGAATTTGTGCTGGCCTTCGGCAATCCCTACAGCCTGAGCAATACTGTTACGATGGGGATCGTGAGCGCCTTGGGCCGGGCCAACGTCGGCATTACGGATTACGAAAATTTTATACAGACCGACGCAGCCATCAACCCAGGCAATTCCGGCGGTCCTCTCGTCAATATCAAAGGGGAAATGATCGGCGTAAACACCGCGATTTTTTCAAGGACCGGCGGATATCAGGGGATAGGATTTGCCGTGCCGAGCAATATGGCCAAATCCGTTATGACGCAGCTCATCAAGGAGGGCAAAGTCACCCGCGGATGGTTGGGGATTACAATACAGAACTTTACACCCGAGCTCGCCAGGGAATTCGGGCTCGGCAGGTCGGCGGGCGCCCTTGTCACCGAGATAATGAAGGGAAGCCCGGCTGAGAAGGCAGGGCTCAAAAGGGGCGACATCATAACCGAGCTGAACGACCGGGAAATTAAAAACGTGGAGACCCTGCGCAACACAATCGCCCAGAGCGCCGTGGGAAGCAAAATCAAATTGACTGTTATAAGAGACGGCAGGACCCTGGCCCTGACGGCGACCATCACTGAATTTCCACAGGACCTGGCGCAGACAGTCCCGGGAGAACGCGAAGAACAATTTTCGTATGAAGAAAACGCCCTCGCGGGCTTCAGCGTAATGAACCTTACACAGGAGATTTCAAAACAGCTTGGTCTTTCAAAAGACGAGAAAGGGGTCGTTATCGTCAAAGTCGAGCCGTATACCGCGGCAGAGGATGCGGGCTTAAGAAAGGGGGATATAATCCAGGAGATCAATAAAAAGACCGTCAGGAGTATTAATGATTTCAACGAGGTTGCCGGCAAAGTTAAAAAGGGTGATACCCTGCTGCTTTATATCAACAGAAGCGGAAATAAGTTATATGTAACGTTAAAAGTTTATTCTTAAAAAAAGGACTATGTCATGCTCTATCGAATAATTTTTTTCCTCGTGTTTACGGTGGGCGGGTTTATTCTCGGATTAAGAGCGGAAGAAACATATCAGGGCGCCATATGGGGCGCCGGGGTCGGCGTGATTGCTCTCATCCTCGAATATGTGCTCACCAAAGTAGGTTTCGGGACTGTAGTCGGAGGACTGATCGGTTTATCAGTGGGACTTCTGTTTGCCAAGCTGATCTATTTTCCCATCAAGAGTATTTTTACCAATATAGACGGCACTTATATCGCGGTTGTCTTCAATGCCCTCTTCGGGTACAGCGGGCTGCTTTTGGGCCTGAGGGCCGGGAAGGATTTTACCCTTTCAAATATCGTAAAGGCATTTAAAACCAGGACGGAAGAGGAGCGCGCCAAGATCATCGACACAAGCGTGATCATCGACGGCAGGATAGCGGACGTATGTGAAGCGGGGTTTCTGGAAGGGCCTTTTATTATTCCCCAGTTCATTCTGCAGGAGCTTCAGCATATCGCGGATTCCTCCGATTCGCTCAGGCGCGCGCGCGGCAGGAGGGGGCTGGACGTCCTCCACCGGATCCAGAAGATGTCCAACATCACCGTAAAGATCATCGACGAGGACTTTCCGAAGATAAAGGAAGTCGACGCCAAGCTGGTCGCCCTTGCAAGGATGTCGGGCGCCAAGATAATTACAAACGACTTCAATCTCAACAAGGTGGCCGAGCTTCAGGGGGTCACGGTCCTTAATCTCAATGAACTTTCAAACGCGGTGAAGCCTGTTGTCCTTCCGGGTGAAAAGATGAATATATTCGTAGTAAAAGAAGGGAAGGAGTTCAACCAGGGCGTCGGCTATCTTGACGACGGCACCATGGTCGTCGTGGACAACGCCAGGAAACTGATCAACCAGCAGATCGATGTTGTCGTCACGAGCGTCCTGCAGACCACCGCGGGCAGGATGATATTTGCGAAGCTCAAGGAAGATGCCGAGAGAGAAGAGACGAGGATGGCCCGGCATTAACAGAAAGAGTAAAGAGTTATGAGTTATGAGCAAGTAACAGCCTCGTGACTCTTGACTCCGGATTGTCCCTGATAATGGAGAAAAAAATAATAGCTGTTGTCCCTTCAGCCGGGCTTGGCAAGAGATTCAACGCGTCTTTCAAAAAGACCTTTGCCGATCTTGAGGGCATTCCCCTTCTGATCCATACCCTGAAGGGACTTTCCTCGGAAGAATTGATTACCGAGATCGTCCCCGTCCTCGGAAAAGATGATGTAGGACTCGGATATCAAATGGTTGAAAACTTCGGACTGGAAAAGATAGAGAGGATTGCCCCCGGCGGCAAAGAACGGCAGGACTCGATATACAATGCCCTGAATCTTCTCAAGGAGAATGGGACCTCCCCTGACAGTATAATTTTAATCCATGACGGCGTGCGCCCGTTTATTCCTGAAGGGCTGATCAAAAACCTCATCACTGAGGTGCAGACTTCCGACGGCGTCATCCCGGGACTCCCTGTGAAAGAGACTCTCAAGGAAGTCTCTGCCGACGGCATGATAGTATCCACCGTCAACCGGGAAAAGCTCTGGTCCATCCAGACCCCGCAGGCATTTACTTTCGGCGTGATCAGAAAGGCCTATGATGCTGCGTATGCGGAGGGCCATTACGCCACGGATGACGCAGCGCTCGTTGAAAGAACCGGCGGCAGGGTCAAGATTATCCCGGGCAGTCCTTATAATATCAAGGTCACGACACCGGAGGATCTGGAGATGGTGGAATGGATAATAAAAAATCAAAAATGAAATATCAAAAATCAAAATGACAAATCAAAATTTACAATAATTGCATTGCTATAATCTTTGAATTCTTATCTGTCATTTTGCATTTTGATTTTTAATTTTTAATTTATTGCTATGAGAATAGGCATCGGCTACGACTCGCACAGACTGGTTGAAGGCAGAAGGCTCATCCTCGGGGGTGTGGAGATACCTTTTGAGAAAGGCCTCCTCGGGCACTCCGATGCGGACGTGCTTGTGCATGCGATAATCGACTCCATCATCGGCGCATTGGGCGAAGGGGACATAGGCGGGCATTTCCCTGATACGGATGATAAATGGAAAGGCGCATCGAGCATTAAGCTCCTTTCAAAAGTTGTAGAGCTGGCCGGGGAAAAAGGGTTCGGCATTGTCAATATCGATTCAACCGTTATAACCGAAAAGCCGAAACTCCTGCCTTACATCGATGAAATGAAAGAGAACATTTCAAAAGCCGGGATACCTCTTGCTGCGATCAATATAAAGGCCAAGTCTAACGAAGGCATGGGCTTTACCGGAAGGGGCGAGGGGATCGCGGCGCAGGCCGTATGCCTCTTAAGCCATAAATAACGTTTGGCCGCGGACCGCTGCGGACAACTCCAAGAAACATAGCCCGGATTATTCACAAATATCGTACTCCGGGAGGCATGATTCAAAAACATCTTGAAAAGCAATGAGATTATTTGTCGGGACTTTTCGCTCTTCAAGTTATTGCTATTACAGAGTGTACTTTTTACGCCGCGCGAAAATTCCGGATAAGGTTTGCTGCAACATGTTTTTGAATCATACCTCCCGGAGTTTATGAATAATCCGGGATAGAGGTTATGAAGTTGAGAGGACGGGAAGGGCCTATCTGAGGCTTTCTTACGCGGGGTAAAGGGATATACTAAAGATCGTCATTCCCGAGGTAGTAGTCGGGAATCCATTTTTAGGATGATATCTCTTGATGAAAGAAAACTTTTCCGTTTACATTCTTGCAAGTCACAGTTCTATGAGCTCGTGCAGACAGCGTTATCCACGTAACTGATGAGGGGTTACACATCCGGATGAAGTCTTATTGTAAAATAAACCCTGTTATGGTATAAAAAACCTGTCACAAGTTGTGAACTCAAAATTATAAGGAGAAGAAAATGAAGAAAGGGTCGCTTTTATTGATGATGCTGCTGGCAATATTCATTGTTGCAGGGTGTCAACAGAAGGAAACATCAAGCAGCCCCGCTCTTGCCAAGGTCGGGAAAGCGGAGGTTACTCAGGAGGAGTTTCTCAAGGAGATAGCCCGCATACCTGAATGGGCCAGGAGCCAGTTCTCCGGCAAAGAAGGCAAGGAGAAATTTCTTGACGAGCTCATCAAGAGAGAGCTTATCTACCAGGATGCGAAGAGGATGAAGCTCGACAAAGACCCGGAGTATGTTGAAAAGATGAAAGAGTTTGAAAAGATGAATATCGTCGGCCTTCTCCTCAAGAAAGAGATTGAAGACAAGGCAAAGGTGGATGACTCGGAGGTCAGGGACTTTTACAGCAAGAACGCCGATAAGTTTACGATAGGCAGCAAGATCAGGGCCAGCCATATCCTTGTGGAGACTGAGGCCCAGGCAAAGAAAATATACGAACGCGTCAAGAAGGGTGAAAGTTTTTCTAAACTCGCTGAGTCGCTGTCTAAAGACAAAGGCTCGGCGGCAAAAGGCGGCGACCTCGGATATTTCGGCAGGGGGCAGATGGTGCCGGAGTTCGAGCAGGCTGTGCTTCGCCTTAAACCCGGCGAGGTCGGCGAGCCTGTAAAGACCCGTTTCGGTTATCACGTTATCCAGTTGACTGATATTCAAAGAGGTGAAACAGCTCCCTTTGAGCAATCAAAGGAGGCCATAAAGAGGCAATTGCTTGCGGAAAAACAGAAGGCGCTTATCGACACATATCTTGAAGGCCTGAGAAAGAAAGTCGATGTCAAAAAGGACGAAAATGCCCTTGCCTCGGTCCCTCTCCCATGGGAGGGTGAACAGAAGAAATAAGCCGCGCAAAGGGGCTTTTATATTGCAGGGGCGGGCGTTAACCCGCCCCTGCTTTTTGAACTTCCGCGCCCCTGGGCTCTTTTCCCCCCCCGGGCCATATTGACCTTATTGCCGTGTCTCGAATAGTCTATAATAGACTATTCAGGCAGAGAGGCCCTTAAAGACGCCCCTGTTTAATAAAGGAGTTTGGTTTATGGATATGAACAAGATACGTCAGATGCTGCCGGACGGCGCCGCAGGCGATCCGCTCTTTGTATCGACGCGCGACCGCGCTGGAAAAATTCATCATAGATGGAATGTCGTGCTCGAAAGGGGGCTTTCCGCCGATTATGGACTCTTTATGCCGGCAGGGATGCCGCGTTTTCCCGAGACGACTTTCAGGAACCTGTCGGGACTCACTTATCAGGAGATGGCCTGGGTGATAATGAGGGGCTTTCTCCCCGCGGACGAGGTCCCCGACGCTGTCCTGTCCGACATTTGCGACGGCGCATATAAGGAAACATTTATACCGATTGAGACCGCGCTGGATGACAACAATCTCGTCATTGCCCGTCTCGACAGGGGGCCTTCGTGCAGCTTCAAGGACTTTGCCGCCAGGTTTTTGGCAAGGCTGATGAGTTATCATCTCTCGGTAAACCGCAGACGGGCCACAATTATCGTCGCCACTTCGGGTGATACCGGCACGGCGATACAGACGGCCTTTTACGGTCTGCCCCATACTAATGTACTTGTACTATATCCCGCGGAAAGGGTTTCCGAAGTCCAGGAGAAGCAGATGCTCTCCGTGACCGGCAATGTCCGCGCGATCCCGATAGACGGGAATTTCGACGACTGCCAGCGGCTGGCCAAGGGCATGCTCAGCAACGATGATGTGCGTGAAAGATTCAGGCTCACCTCCGCCAATTCCATTTCCCTCTGGAGGCTCCTGCCCCAGACCATTTATTATTTTTATATCTGGGCCGAGCTCAACAGGAGGTTCCCGGACCAGCCAATCCTGTTTTCAGTGCCTTCAGGCAATCTCGGCAATCTGACCGCGGGGTTGATGGCAAAGCGGATGGGACTGCCGGTTAAAATGTTTATCGCGGGCACCAACGCAAACAATATCTTCGCGAATATCGTCGGCAAAGGGACCTCCCACGGCAGCCTGAGCAACAAGCATACGCTGGCGAATTCAATGGATATCTCCGTGCCCTCGAACCTTGAGCGCATCCTTTTCCTTTACGGAGAGTCCCCGGTAAATATCCCCGACATCCTTGCGGGGAAAAGGACCATAACGCCCTATGTTGCGGAGAACCTCCGCGGAGATGTTTTCGTGGAGGACATCATCACGAATGAGGACATCGAGGCGCATATCGTAAGGTTCTGGCGGAGAAACAATATCGTCCTCGAACCGCATGGAGTCATAGGGGTGGCGGCGTCCTACAGGTATCGGCAGTATTTCAGCGAAGTCAAATCGATCATCGCCGTCCTTGAGACCGCATCACCCTCGAAGTTCCCGGACTTCCAGAAGAATTATCCCGATATCCCGATACCGCAGTGCGCTTCCTTAAAGCAGTTGGCGGATTTCAACCTTGAGACCATGCGCCCCCCGAGGGTCGCTGCGGAGCCGGGGGCGATAATTGAGCAGTTGGAGAAGCTGGTCGGTCCTGATTAGTTCCAGCCGCTTGAACAGTTTGAACCATTTTCCGTATTTCGGGAATCCTTCCCGAAATCGATCCAACGTCACCACAGGATGCAGTGTTTCTTCTATTCCATAGTTTCGCACATTCTATTATCGGACTGGTTTCGGGAGGGACTCCCGAAACACAAAAGGCTGGAAGAGAGTTACGAAGTTAAAGCAGGTTCAGGCGTCTTCGGAGTGGTTTCCGTACGTCCCATTATATAATCATCAATCGACCGCGCGGCGCGTTTGCCTGCGCCCATGGCGCTGATGACGGTGGCGGCCCCTGTGGTGATGTCTCCTCCGGCGAACATTCCGGGTAAGTTTGTCCTGCCGTCTTTGTCCGATACGATATACCCTTCGCCCCACAGCTTCAGCCCGAGTATCGAGCGGATGAGTATGGGATTCGACGTCTGGCCTATTGCCATTATCACCTGGTCCACGTCGAGCGTGAATTCCTCTCCCGAACATTCGGGTTTCCTTCTGCCGGATTCATCAGGCTCGCACATTACCATCTTGTCGCACCTGAGGGCCTTTACATATCCGTTCTCGTCTCCCACAATCTCCTTCGGATTGGACAGGAACATGAACTCCACGCCTTCTTCCTTCGCGTTCTCGACCTCCTCATGTCTGGACGGCATTTCACGCTCGGTCCTCCTGTAGACGATATAGACCTTCTTTGCCCCGAGTCTCAACGCGGTCCTCGCCGAATCCATGGCAACGTTGCCCGCGCCTACCACCGCCACCTGAGAGGCCTTCTTTACAGGGGTATCATATGCCGGAAATTTATGGGCCTTCATGAGATTGACCCTTGTGAGAAATTCGGACGCGAAATAAACGTTGTTCAGGTTTTCCCCCGGTATGCCCATATACTTGGGGGAACCCGCGCCTACTCCGATAAACAGCGCCCTGAAGCCGTCCGCAAAGAGTTCTTCGACAGTCAGCGTCCTTCCGATTACATGATTAACTAATATCTTTACCCCGAGGCTTTTCACAAAGTCGGCCTCCCGCTGGATGATTTTCTTCGGCAGGCGGAATTCCGGGATGCCGTAGGTAAGCACGCCCCCGGCTTCATGGAGGGCCTCGAAGACCGTGACGTCGTAACCCAGTTTCGCGAGGTCAGCAGCCACTGTAAGGCCGGCAGGCCCCGAACCGACAACAGCCACCTTATGCCCGTTAGGCGGATTTACTTCAGGAAGCTCCGGCCGTCCCACGGTTGCTTCATAATCGGCGACAAAGCGTTCGAGCGCGCCTATCGAGACCGGTCTCTTCTTTTTCCCAAGAATGCAATAACCCTGACACTGGGTCTCCTGCGGGCAGACCCTGCCGCAAATGGCGGGGAGCATATTGTACTCACGGATTTTTTTCAGCCCGCCCAAATAGTCCTTTTCCTTTACAAATGAAATGAATTTCGGGATATCGACCTCAACCGGACACCCCGATACACAGTGGGGTTTTTTGCACTGAAGACAGCGGGCCGCTTCTTTGTCCGCCTGCTTTTCAGTCAGTCCCAGAGATACTTCCTTGAAATCGTTTTTCCTTTTTAACGGGTCTCTGTGTCTCATATGAAAACAGTGACGAGTGACTGGTGACGAGTAACGAGTAAAGGGCCATTCCCGTCACTTGTCACGTGTTACTCGTTACTTTTCTCTTCCTTCTCCTCAAGAATAAATGCAGCGCCTGTTGCTCTTCATTTTTATAGAAACTCAGGCGTCTTTCAAGTTCCTGAAAATCTACCTCGTGTGCGTCAAACTCCGGGCCGTCGACGCACGCGAACCTTGTCTTCCCGCCGATGGTCACCCTGCAGGCCCCGCACATTCCCGTGCCCTCGACCATTACGGGGTTAAGGCTCACTATGGTTTTTATCGCGTGCGGCCTGGTAAGGTCCGAGACCGCCTTCATCATCCTGATAGGACCTACGGCGATTACCAGATCAACCGGTCCCTTCTCGATTACCTCTTTCAGCGCCTCTGTGACAAGGCCTTTTCTGCCGGAACTCCCGTCGTCTGTGGTAGGCAGCATCTCATCGGCAAGCGCGCCGAATTTATCTTCCCATACAAGAAGCTCTTTGGTCCGCGCCCCGAGGATTATGGTGGTTTTGTTCTCCGCGTCTTTCAACGCCTTCAGGACGGGATAAAGTGTGGCCGAACCAATTCCTCCGCCGACGAGGACACAGTGTCCGTATTGGGTTATCGGGGTCGGGTGCCCGAGAGGTCCCGCGATGTCCCTGATGGATTCGCCCGGCTCCATCCTTCCTAATTCCACCGTTGTCTTGCCGATCTTCTGAAAGAGCAGGGTGATAGTACCGGCCTGTTTATCCGTGTCGGCAATGGTCAGGGGGATCCGTTCGCCCTTCTCATGTATCCTAAGGACAACGAAATTTCCGGCCTTTGCGTGGGCGGCAATATTAGGGGCTTTGATCGTCATCTCGTCCACCAGCGGGGCTATTTTAGTTTTGTTTAATATCGGGAACATGGTGTTTTGTTATGCAGGGGCGTATTGCAATACGCCCCTACGTTGTATCGGTGCTAATTATACTACTCCATCATGCCGTGTGCAAGCGTTAATACATAAATATTTTCAGCGCCCGCTTTCTTCAGCGCGCGTGAACATTCTCCGACAGTCGCGCCTGTTGTTACTACATCGTCTACAAGCATGATATCTTTCCTTTCTATCAGGTCAGGCCTCCGGACCTCAAAGGCATTCCTAAGGTTTTTCCTCCTGTCATGCGACCTGAGGCCCACCTGCGGCGTTGTGTCCCTGATCTTGACGAGGCAGTTGAGAATCACGGACGTCCCAAGACTTCTTGCCAGATACTTGGCAAGAAGGGCGGACTGGTTGAACTCTCTCCGCCTCAGACGCCTTTCGTGCAGCGGGACCGGGACGACAGCATCGACAGAAGGCATACAGACCGATAACATTATATCAGATAAAGGCCTTGAAAGCCGGTTGACATTGTGATATTTCAGCAGGCCGATTGCCTTTCTCAATACACCCTCGTAAAGCCCGAAGCTCACGGCATGTGTAAAGAAAGGCTCGTCCTGAAGACATTCCCCGCATTTAGTGGAAACATCTGAAACAAGGGGCTTACCGCATCTCCGGCATGCAGGCCCCTGATATGGCGAAATTTTCCTCCAGCAGCCCTGGCAAACAGGCGCCGTATAATGGTCTCTCGCGGGCCCGCCGCATACCGGGCATGTCTCGGGGAAGAGCATGTTCAGGAATGTGTTTATCATGGCTGTAATTAACTTTCAAACATCATAAATCCCGGTTAACATCTTTACAGGCGCAAAGGGGAGCCTGCTACGGAATTTCTATAATCGACAAACACCATCTTAACATTTTTGCTTCTGCGCTCTTTTGTATCTTTAATAATTATATTTTTCTGTCCTGCAAAGGTTCTTTTGAATAGGTGTCGTATAGAAATTCCGTAGCAGTCTCCCCCTTGCGCCTCTGCGACGAAGTCTTGTGGATTTCAGCCCCTCAACTGTTATGATATAAGAGCATAACAATTTTACCCGTTTTCAAAAATATTTTGTACATGAAGATAAGACCGCCTCAGCAACCGCGCATATTTGAGTATGATTCCCAATGTCCCTATTTCGAAGACGGAAGAATTTCCACATCGGAATATATTATTCCCGCTCCCGGGCAAACGGAAAAGTATCATGAGCTTCTGGCCCGGGGCTACAGGCGGGCGGGACATGTCTTCTATCGTAACGTTTGCAAAGACTGTTCGGCGTGTAAACCCCTGCGCCTTGAAACCGGGAGTTTCATAATGAGCGCGGGCCAGAAAAGGACCCTGAGGAACAATAAAGATGTCCGGATTGAAATTCGTCCCAGTCCTTCCCTTTCAACCGAAAAGGTCATGCTTTATGAAGAATACCTGAGCCGCAAACATGCAAACGGCATAGACGGCAAAGGCGGAGACCCTTTCTCCGCGCTCTTCACCCTTCACGCGGGATACGATCATATAATCGAGATGAATTATTATATCGGCGGCAAGCTCATTGCCGTGGGCATCGTCGATGAGGCTGAGGATGCCCTGTCTTCAAATTATTTCTACTACGATACCGGTTACCTCGACAGAAGGCCGGGAGTATTCAGCGTTCTGCAGGAAATATCCCTTGCCGGTTCTATGGGCAAGAAATATTACTACCTCGGATTTTATATTGAAGAGAACCGGAAGATGTCCTACAAAAAACATTTTCGCCCCAACCGGGTTTACGTCAACGGGGAGTGGATTGAATTTCTGAAAGACCGATGAAGGGCATAAGGCTTGTCATTACTATCGCGCTCAAAAAGGAAGTCCCGAAAGATTTTTTTTTATCAAAGGGCATACCGGCGCATTCGCTCGAGGCGCTGAAAGCAGGGGCGCTTAAGGGGCAGGCGCGGTTGAACGCCGGCATTCTCGTACTGACTACAGGGGCCGGACCTGATGCAAGCGCTGAGGCAGCGCGCTGGATACTCGACAACCTGATGCCTCTCTTTGTCGTCAATATCGGGACCTGCGGCGTTATGGACCGGGGACAGCGCCTCGGTGAATGGCTAAGACCGCGTCATGTGATGAACGAAAGCGGTGAAGAGATAGAGCTCGATATGAGGCTCCCGGTTCCGTTCGATGAAAAGATAGTGGATGTCCATTCATTATTGAGCATATCCCCCCCTTTGGCAAAGGGGGGCCGGGCTCCCGTTGCTGCGAAGCATTGCAACGGGAAGTGGGGAATTTTTGAAATAACTCCCCCAGCCCCTCTTTTCCAAAGAGGGGGGAAATACGATGCCGTTGATATGGAATGCTTTTCTCAGGCGAAGGTTTTCAGCGGGTCCGGCGTCAGCTTTCATTGTCTGAAATTCGGCACGGATTATTCGGACGATGACACGCGCCGGGATTTTAATGAGAACCTTGCTTTGTTTACAAAAAAAATGGCGGACATCTTCAGCTTTTCAGGCGACAACTCTGCCGGGATAACAGTGGTCATCCCGGTTTTTAACCGCCCGGACACGATAAAGCGTTCAATCGATTCTGTTCTGTCCCAATCACATATGCCGGATGAAATTATCATTGTCGACGACTGCTCCGACAATGAAACACGGGACGTCCTGAAGAGCTACGGCAAAAAGGTCACGCCTGTCTTCCTGTCCCGCAATTCAGGCCCTTCGCGTGCAAGGAATGAAGGCGTCAAACGCGCGAATTCCGAATGGATAGCCTTTTTAGATTCCGACGACTGCTGGGAGAAGGACAAGCTGAAGAACCAGGTTTCCTACCTGAAACAATTCCCTTTCTACCACATACTTCAGTCAGAAGAGGCCTGGATACGAAACGGGTCGCGGGTCAATCCGTGCAGGCACCATAAGAAACCTGAAGGCTGGATATGGGGCCCGTCGCTTGAACGCTGTCTCGTGTCGCCTTCGGGTGTGCTTGTTAAAAAGACACTGCTCGAAAAATACGGGCTGTTCGACGAAGCCCTGCCTGTCTGCGAAGACTACGACCTGTGGCTTAAAATATCCCGGCATCACCCCGTGGGCCTTGAACCGTCTCTCTCCGTCATCAAATACGGCGGGCATGAAGATCAGCTTTCGCGGAGATATCCCGCTATGGACAGGTTCAGGGTGAAGTCGCTGATGAGATTGCTGAAGCAGGAGGCCGAGGTGGATTACAGGGAGAACATTATAAGGGTGCTTGCGAAGAAGCTGAAGATACTGATTACCGGGTATGAAAAGAGGGGAAAGATGACCGAGGCGGAGGAGTGCAGGGAGATGCTTGGGGCGGTGAGGGAATAAACTGTCGTAGGGGCGAGGTCGCCTCGCCCCTACGACCTCTTATACAACCCAACCAACTGCGCCTCCGCGAGGATGTGTCCTTTCATCGCTTTTTCCAGGTCGGTCTTCTTTGCTCCGGTGCCCACGGCCAAAGGGGCATCGAGGGCGTAGAGTTTGAAGAAGTATCTGTGGACGCCGGAGGGCGGGCAGGGGCCTCCGTAATCGCGCCTCCTGAAATCAGTCGTACCCTGTTGAGCGCCCCTGGGCGCGGAGTTCTCTTTGATCTCCTTTGTCTTCGGATCGATATTCCATACGACCCAGTGGACAAAGGTCCCCATCGGGGCGTCCGGGTCGTCCATTATCAGCGCCAGGGACTTTGCCTTTTCAGGGACCCCGTCAATAATGAGAGGTGGATTGATATCATTTCCGTCGCACGTATATTTGGCTGGTATATTTTCATTTTGCCCGAATGCCGGACTGGATATTTTAAGGGCCATTTGAGTAACCTCCTGATATGTTAGTAACAAGTGACGAGTAACATGTTACGAGTTGTTTCCCCTGGTTACCCGTCACTTGTCACTTGTTACTTGTCACTATTGGGGACTCCACTTTGCAAGGTGCTGCAAAAACTTCCATCTCCTTTTAACGTTAGCCTCCGCAAGTTTCATGAGCTCTGTGGCCAACTCGGGGTTTTCAGACCTCAGTACCCGGTAGCGGTTTTCCCTGTAGGCGTACTCTTCAAAGGAGATAGTCGGCTCACCGCTGTCGATTATCAAAGGGTTTTTGCCCTGCTTTTCAAGCGCGGGATTGAAGCGGTACAGGGGCCAGTGCCCGCATTGCACGGCGCGCCTCTGCTCTTCGATGCCTTTGCTCATATCGATGCCCTGGGCTATACAGGTGGAATAGGCGATGATCAGCGCCGGGCCGTTGAAGGCCTCGGCCTCAAGCATGACCTTGACCGTGTGCGCCGGGTTGGCGCCGAAGGCGACCTTTGCCACATAAACACTGCCGTAGGTCATCATAATCGTCCCGATATTCTTCTTCGGCGTCCTCTTGCCGCCCGCGGCAAATTTCGCCATTGCGCCCATTGGTGTAGACTTGGACATCTGACCGCCGGTGTTTGAGTAGACCTCAGTATCGAGGATCATGATGTTGATATTTTCTCCGGAGGCCAGCACATGGTCCAGCCCGCCGTATCCGATGTCATAGGCCCAGCCGTCGCCGCCGATGGCCCAGACGGATTTTTTTATTAGATAATCAGCCAATGACAAGAGACTTTTTGCATCAGCGGAAATTTCTTTTGAGAGTCTATTTTTTAATTGGACGATACGGACCCTTTGCTTCTCGACGCCTTCACGGGTGGACTGATCAGCCCGGCCAATCAACTCGAAGAGCTCCCTCGCGTCAGTATACGCCGGGTCGGAGCCGAGCCTGTCCAGCAGTTCAAGGGCCTGCGAGTAGAACTTGTCCACTGTCTGCCTCATGCCGAAGCCGAACTCGGCATTGTCTTCAAAGAGTGAATTGGCCCACGCTGGCCCTCTTCCGTCTCCCCCCTTTGTATAAGGCGTAGTCGGCAGGTTCCCTCCATAGATCGAGGAGCAGCCGGTGGCATTTGCAATGAGCAGCCGGTCCCCGAACAGTTGGGTGAGCAGCTTGATATAAGGCGTTTCCCCGCATCCCGCGCACGAGCTGTGATATTCAAAAAGAGGTCTCAGAAACTGGCTTCCTTTAACAGTTGAGGGATTGAACCTTAAGGGGTCGGTGTCGGGGAGGGCCAGGAAGAAATCGTAATTCTCCACTTCACGCAGCCGGACCGGCCCCTGGGGGCGCATGTTTATCGCCTTGAAATCCGGTATCTTTTCCCCCCGTTCATCCTTCTTGTGTGCCGGGCACATATAGACGCAGGAGCCGCACCCCGTGCAGTCCTCCGGCGCGACCTGTACGGTAAATTTGAGGCCGGCGAGCTCCTTGCCCTTTGCATCAGCGGACCTGAAATCCTTCGGCGCGTTTTTAAGCAAGGCCGGGTCATACGCCTTTATCCGTATAGTCGCGTGCGGACATACAAAGGAGCACTGTCCGCACTGGATGCAGACATCAGGCTCCCAGATCGGGACATGGACGCCTATATTCCTCTTTTCATACTGCGTGGTCCCGGTGGGCCATGTGCCGTCGGAAGGTATTGCCGACACAGGCAGCGAATCGCCCTTGCCCTCAATCATCTTCGCCGTAACGTTCTGAACGAACTCAGGCGCATGCACGGGCACCGGGGGCCGCATATGTATTTTGCCGGTCGCGGCGGCCGGCACCGGCACTTCCACAATATTGCGAACCGCCTTGTCCACCGCTGCATAATTCATCTCCACCACCTGTGTCCCTTTTTTCTTATACGTCTTTTCAATCTGCCCCTTTATGGCGTTTATGGCGTCCTCTGCGGGAAGTATGCCTGATATGACAAAGAACGCGGTCTGCATGATCATGTTGATCCTCGAACCGAGCCCTAACTCCTCTGCAAGAGAGATGGCGTCGATAATATAAAACTTCATCTTCCCCGAAATAATCCGCTCCTGCACCTCCACCGGCAGCGAGTCCCAGACCTCTTCCTTTTTGTGCGTAGTCGTAAGCAGGAATGTGGCGCCCTCCTCGGCCCTTGACAGCATGTCGAATTGCTCCAGGAAGGTGGGGTTGTGGCACGCTATGAATTTGGCTTTGGGCAGAAGATAGGGATGGTGTATCTCTTCTTTTCCGAACCGCAGATGGGATATTGTTATCGCGCCTGATTTCTTGGAATCGTAAACAAAATACCCCTGGGCATAATTGTCCGTCTCCGTACCGATGATCTTGATGGTATTTTTGTTGGCCCCTACGGTGCCGTCTGCGCCGAGGCCGTAGAACATCGCGCGGTATACCCCGCTTTCCGGTAACGTATAGTTCTCGTCATATTGAAGGCTCGTATGCGCGACGTCGTCATTGATGCCGATAGTGAAATGGTTCACGGGAGACGGCTTTGCCAGATTGTCGATAACTCCCTTTACCATGGCTGGAGTAAAGTCCTTTGAACCGAGCCCGTAGCGGCCTCCTACAATCGCGGGATATCTTTCGAGGTCCGTTTCTCCCTTTTCCATGGCCTCGCCGACAGCGGTCCTTACATCAAGGTACATAGGCTCGCCCAATGCGCCGGGCTCCTTGGTGCGGTCCAGGACGGCGATAGATTTGACACCGGGAGGAAGCGCGTTTACAAAGGCCTCTCTTGAGAAAGGCCGGTAAAGCCTGACTTGCAGGAGCCCCACCCTTTCACCGCCTTCATTCAGTGCCTGAATAGTGCTGAGCGCCGTATCTCCGGCAGACCCCATAATCACAATTACGCGCTCCGCCTTAGGGTCGCCGAAGTAATCAAAGAGCTTGTACTGCCTGCCTGTGAGACCCGCAAACCTGTTCATCGTCTTCTGCACGATCTCCGGGGTGACGGAGTAATATTTATTGACCGACTCCCTTCCCTGAAAATACACATCAGGGTTCTGCGCCGTCCCCCTTATCGCAGGACGGTCAGGGGTCAAGCCCCTCATCCGGTGGGCGATAACAAGGTCGTTATCGATCATGGAGCGCATATCGTCGAAGGTCAGCTCCTCTATTTTCTGGATCTCGTGTGACGTTCTGAAGCCGTCAAAAAAGTGCATAAAGGGTATCCGGGATTCGAGTGTCGCAGCATGGGCGATCAGGGCCATATCCATCGCCTCCTGCACGTCCTTTGAGCAGAGCATGGCAAATCCCGTTGAACGGGCCGCCATTACATCGGAGTGGTCGCCGAAGATGGACAGTCCCTGGCAGGCCAGGGAGCGTGCGGTAATATGGAAGACGGTCGGCGTAAGCTCTCCGGCGATCTTATACATGTTGGGGACAATAAGCAGTAGCCCCTGGGAAGCGGAAATAGTCGTTGCCAGCGCGCCGGTAGTGAGCGAGCCGTGCACGGCTCCGGCGACCCCGGCCTCCGACTGCATCTGGCTCACCCTCGGCACAGAGCCCCAGATATTCACCCGTCCTTTCGCCGTTTTTTCGTCACAGATCTCCGCAATGGGAGAAGAGGGCGTTATGGGATAAATAGTTATTATTTCACTTACCGCATGCACAACGTGCGCGCACGCGGTGCAGCCGTCGACCGTCACCGCTTTTCGTTTCACAGCATCCTCCTCGTTTGACGTGTCAAAGCCTCAGAGTATCAGTGATTTCAGTGGAACTTTTCCCTGCTTTTCTGGAAGGTCTTCTTTGCAGTCGTTTTTTTCCCTTTAGCAGCGGCCGTTCTTGCGGGTCTGATTTTTTCTGCCTTCACAGCCATGTCCTCTTTTGTGCCGAGGGCCGGGCCCCGCACCTCCATCTCCTCGTCCACTGTTGCATCTTCCATCTCCCTCACTGCATATGCCGGCGCTCTTTCTTCAACCTCATCACTGATCTCGTCTGCCGCGATCATCAGTTCTTCCCCTTCGGGTTCCTCTATGACCTGGCCGGCATGTCTTGTCAGCACTATCCTTTCAGCTTCGAGCCAGTTCTCAAAATCCAGGCCTCCGATGCACCCGCTTCTTTCATAGAGTTCATAAGCTGTCCTCGTTATTTCTTCGTGCAAGTTCATATATTTCCTCCTTGGCATTATATTTGTAAAATATATCACCAATTGAGGCGAGATTCAACCACCTCCGCAGCCCTGCATACGAGTATCCATTCAGTGAAGGGTGGAAATTCCCCCCCCTTTAGCAAAGGGGGGCGAGGGGGGCTTTTGTAAACTTATTCTATAAAATCTCCCCTTAACCCCTCTTTTCCAAAGAGGGGGATAACCCGGTCCCCATCCTTCACTGAAGGGTTCCGGCAGAAGAAATAAATGTTGTTGATATGCCGACGGGATTTTTGTAATATGTTGCATGGAAACCAATTCCATGCAAAAGGAGGGAAGCATATGACGGAAAAAAAGTTGCCGAAGATGTACACCGATATCAGGAAGAGGTACAACAAGCTTTCAAAGGCAGTGGAGAACCTGGGCAAAACGGCCAGGTCCATAGGCCCGGTCAATGAAAAGACGTCCCACCTCATCCAGCTTGCCGCTGCCGCCGCCATACGTTCGGAGGGTTCCGTGCACAGTCACGTCAGGAGGGCCATCGAGGCAGGAGCAACAAGGGATGAGGTTTATCATACATTGATCCTGCTGACGAGCACGATCGGATTTCCCGCGGTCTCTGCCGCAATGAGCTGGACGGATGATGTGCTTTTGAACAGATAGCAAAATAAAGGGTTCGAGGGTTCAAGGGGCTAAGGGTAATGCAGGGCGGGGTTTAGACCCGCCCCTACTTGACCCCTCGAACCCTTGTGAAGAGGTGCAAATGCTCAAAAAACTATTATTGGCATTAATATTTTCCATTGCGGCAATACCCGTTGCATTTGCAGAAGAAATCATAATATGCGCCTCGACAACGAGCACGCAGAACTCGGGGCTGTTTGAACATATCCTTCCCGCTTTTGAAAAAAAGACCGGCATCAGGATCAAGGTTGTCGCAGTCGGCACCGGAGCGGCGCTTGAGATTGGCAAGAGGGGAGACGCCGACGTTGTCTTCGTTCACGCGAAGGATGATGAGCTGAAGATGGTCGATGAAGGCTGGTTCACGGACCGTCATGACGTCATGTATAACGATTTTGTCATCGTGGGTCCGGCTGAAGACGCTGCAGGCATCAAGGGCATGAAGGACACTGTGGCTGCATTGAAGAAGGTTGCGGGGGCAAAAGCGGTTTTTGTTTCAAGAGGAGATGACTCGGGCACGCATAAAAAGGAATTGTCCATGTGGAAGAAGGCGCAAATAGCGCCCAAAGGGCAGCAGTGGTATCTGGAAGTGGGGCAGGGTGAGTACAAGGGGTCAAACCTTCAAAAGTCATTTATCATTCTCTCTGACCCTCGGTTTATGACATTTGAAGGTTTGACCCCTTGTTTGCAGTGTTTGTCCCTCACTTTTCTTGATATTGTAACACAAACTTTTCCAAATGATTCTTCGGTGGAGGAGAAAGAGCGGGGCTTGAAGGCCAAGTGTGATAAAATAGTCACAATAACGAAATGGCCAGGTTAGGAATAAGCATATACAGCATACTGCTCGCATTGTGGGTAGGAGGGATTGCGATTTTTACTTTCCTTATCACCCCGGCCATCTTCAAGGGCTTTGGACGTGATACGGCAAGCGCGATCGTGGACAAGCTCTTCGCTGTTTATTTCCCGTTTAACCTGATCATTTCTCTGGCCGCGCTGGTGAGCTTTCTTGTCTTCGCAAACTTACAGGCCGGCCTCGCCAGAAAGCTCTCCCTTTCCCTGATTATCGCTGCGGTCGTGATTAATTCCTATATCCACTTTAAGCTGTACCCGGACGTCAAAAAGACAAAGGCAGAGATTACCTCTTTTGAGCAGACAGCTCCGGGGTCTTTGCCGAGGAAAGAGTTCAGAAGACTTCACGGAATCAGCGCCGTGCTGAATCTCCTGCTGCTGATAGACGGCGTCGCGCTGATTGTCATCAATTCCGCACCGGGGGAATAGTGGGATTTGTCCCGGCTCGCGGGCTTCGCGGAAGGCCAGTGCCCGCGGACTACTTTTGCCTCCATTCGCCTCCGGCGTCCTGGACCCACCAGCCTTTCTTTGCGTTTTTGATCCAGCTTCCTGCAAATATCTTTTTGATGTCCGGGACCTTCTCAGGGGGGAAATTATTGGCCGCTGCTATCTCCCGGTAAAGCGCCTCCCTGTCCTTGTTTTCGGCTTCAATAAGACGGGTAAACGACGCCTTGTCCTTCAGATTCAGCCCGTCGGTCGAACGAACGAGGAGGAGACCGTTATTTGAAATGCCGGCATTCCCCTTGTCCATATAAGGCCTGATGGAATCGGCCCGCCGCTGAATGGAATCCTTCAGTGTCCTGATCCCGGGGGTGGTAATGTTGATATCGGCCTCCTGGGCATATGCCTCCCCCGGTCCGACAATCGACAAGGTGAATGTCATCGAATTTCTCAGCAGACTTTGCGGTCCATCCGGTGTCTTTTGCTGTTCCTGCTGCTCCTGCTTTTCCGGCGTCTGCCCTTTTTCACCCCATACCTCATCCACAATCCTGTCAGCCGCTTTTTCAACAGCGGCCGCGGGGAAATATATGTTTATGGTTACGCAGGAAGTTATAAAGAACACTAAAAAATAAAGCGGAGATTTTTTCAACGCATATCTTCTCATTATCATTCCTCCTCAGGACGATTATAATTGCTGAGTTCAATTATAAACTATTTCTCGTCCAGCTTCTACTCATGATAAAGGGTCCAGGGGCAAGGGAAAGGCGTAGGGGCGACCCGCCGGGTCGCCCCTACAGAAAAGACATAAACGGGCGCGAAGGGGAGGCTGCGGAGGAATTTCTATACGACACCTTTAAAAAAGAGTCAAGAGTTTAAGAGTCAAGAGTTAAGAGTAAAGAGTGAAGAAAAGGATAAAGACAAGAATTGCGCAGACGAAAAAATGTAAAATGGTGTTTGTCGATTATAGAAATTCCGCAGCAGGCTTCCCTTTGCGCCTGTAAAGATGCTGACCGGCTGAACGCTGAAGGCTAATCTTTTCCTGCCGCGCCTATCCTTTTTAACCTGTTGACGATCTCTTTAAAGGAGATGTTCTGGCTGTAGGTAACGACGTCCACCCTCGGCGGAAGAAGTCCGCCCTCCACGAGATATTGTTTGCCTTCTTCCCTCTTTACCCCGAGGAGCAGGAGATTATCGTTTTTGAGATAAGCCTTAAACCCGATCTTCTCATATCCGTACTGTTTAAAAAGCCGGTATATGCCCCGGTCGAGTATGGACGTCGTGGCCCCGGTCCCCAGGATTGATATCTTTTTGAGGGCATCGACGCTGATCTTCTGGGCGATGCCCTTCTTTTTGACGGTCTCTATCGACGCCTTAAAACCCTCTGCCTGGCCGTTGACAATTACAAGGTCGTCTATGTCCCCTTCAAGCACCCCTGAAATATGACCGAAGTCAAATGCGCCTGTCAGTTTTTCAAGATCGATGTCTTTAATCTCAATGCCTGCCTTAATCGAGGCGACCGGACCGGCGACATCGTCTATGGAAAAAGCGCTTACCCGGATATGCCCGTCTAAAAGCCGGAGGTCGATCTGTCCTTCAGTAAGAAGCCTGTTGCCGGTCAAGGTCACCCTCGGGACAGTGCCGGACAGACTTCCATTTATCGGGGGCATATCAAGCGAAGCAGTCAGCTTGCCGAGATCGACACCCTGTATATCGATGGAGAGGCGGAGTTCCCTGTCCGGCGAAAGCAGATCGGTGTATGAAATATTCTGAAACATAATGCCTCCGTCAAACAACGGCAGGACCACTTCGTCGCGAAAGATGAGCGCGTTTTCCCTGACAACCGGGACAAGCTCAAGATCAGTGAACCTGAGGGCCTTCCATGAAAAGTCCGCGGCCTTCAGAAAGCCGAAGTCTTTCCGCTTTCCGCTGTGAAGGGCCTCAGGCCAGGACATGTCAACAGGCAGCATCATGTTTACTCCGGAGGCGGACAGGCCGCCGTCTCCGCCTTTAATATTTACATCAACGGCCCCAATGGCGCCCTCAAGAGTAAAGGAGTCCTTCGTCCCGTTGACGGACAACGAAGCGGAAACTGTCCCGCCGGCCGTTAATTCCCCAAGCACAGGGTATTGTTCCTTGAAGGTATCTTTTATAAAAAAACCGTAGGCATCGTCAACGGAGAGGTTTTCAAGGCCGATTTCCATATCATAATGAGGAGACCCCGCGGGGTCTGATATGTCCCCCGAAAAGTTGATATTCCCGGCGCCTGACAGGCCGAGTCCTCCCCGTGATATCTTTATCAGGGCATCGGCCTGAGTGTATGTCCCTTGCGAGGAGAATGAAACCGCCCTGTTTTTGAAGTCGCCGTAAAATTTGCCCATCAAGAGCTCAAAACCGGCAGCTTCGCCATTGACACTGAAATTTACCCGGTCAGGGGGCACAGGAAATTCAAAGCCGCCGGCAACATGAATTTCCATTCCCTCGCCGACTATCGTCTCATCGGAAGAAGAAAACCCCGCCTTTGAAATACCGAGGTTGACCGTTCCCGCCGCAGTCGGAGGGGCGTTTTCGGGCAGGGTTATTTTCACTGCGGAATAAACATCTCCCTTCCCGTGAACAGACAGCCCCTTCCCCTTTAATACGTCCGCGCCGAATCTTTGCGCCACGCCTCCGATATCGACGTTTTCCCAGGACAACGAAACGTCCGCGACGGCCTGTTTGTCCAGGCCAAGGGAGATGCCGCCTTCGACGCCTTTTATGGAATCAGTATTCAGTGAGACGGGGTTTATCCTTATCTCCCGGACGCTGAGGTCGCCCTCCACGGCGCCTTTGATGACGATGCCGGTATCAATAAAAATTTGCTTTCCCTTCCGGACTGCAATCGCCTGACCGGATTCGAGCTGGAAAATGCCCGATATCGTTCTTGGCTCTCTATATTCAACACGCGGGAACATAAGGGTCGTATCATTCACGCTGATCAATAAGTCCGTCCTGTCGGGCACATTAAAATAATCGGCCTTCTTCGCGTGAAGGACCGCGTCATTGAAAACCAGACCGCCGTCCCGGTAAATCAGGGGCAGCGCGATTGAACAGGTTTTCAATTCCGCGTCTTCCGCTTTGATGCTCTCACCGGATGCGGAAACGGTCCCGTTGATTTCAAGCGTCCCCGGCTCGCCTTTTACTGAAAACTCGGCCGACGCGCGACCATCCATATATATTTTATCGAGCCATTTAACTGCAGGACCGGATACGGTTTCTTTCAGAATATCAAGCGAAGCGGCCTGAACAGCAGCCTCGATATTTATGTCGGGTTTTCCGGAGAACGGCTTCGCGACGGTCCCCCTCGCCGTCAACAGACCCAGACGGTCAATCCGCGCCTCAAGACGCTCTAAATCCATTACATTTCGCCTGGTGTCGTAAGCGCCCCTGAAATACAGTCTCATGGACCTGTCTTTAAAATCCAGCCCTAACGTCTTTGTCCGGACCGAGACATTATTCAGCGCCATCTCATACCGCCACGCGATTTCATCCGGCCGACTCGCGTCTTCAGGGGTCACATCAAGGACCGCGCCGGCCTTTCCTTTGATCTCCACGTCCTCAAAAAAAGTCAAAGGGGCCAACGCGGACAATATCTCAAGGTCCGCCGCGCGTACCTCGGCATGCGCCCTTTCTATATTGAATTCTTCAATATTTACTATTGCGTCTACATTTATCCCCGAATTGATCTCCGGAATAAAGGCGTCCCCTCTGAGCTCCGACTTTCCCTTTTGACCGGTCTCTCTGAGTGAGACGTTGACCGAGCTGATATTATAGGATTTGCCTTTTTCAAGCTGAAGGGAAATAGCGGCGTCATTAATAAAAAGGTTGTTGACTGTAAACGGCAGCGTTGTCTTTCCCTCTCCATCCTTCCTGTCTTTTCCTTTTTTGACAAGCATCGAAAGGGCCGGTCTGTCTATGGATATAATGTCAATGTTCTTTCTCAGGAGACGGCGTAAATTGAATCTTATTTCCGCATGAGGCACGATTATATGCGGACCGCCTTCTCTGCCTTCTTTTATTACGAGGTCTCTTATTATCAGCCTGTGCCGGTCCTTCAGGGAAAGCCCGCCTATCTCAACAGGCCGGTCGCCCAGGCTGCTTATAATTATTTCTATGAAATTTATAAACGAGGGGCCCTTTATGAAAACAATAAGAGAAATCAGAAGCGCTGCCGACAAGCCGAGAGAAATAAGGTAGCTTTTAAGACGGGGACTCAATTTCCTGAAAGTTTCCATTTGCTTAAGACCGTGGTCCTTATTTCCGCTATTATAAACTTTCAATTGAAAAACCGCTCCGGCATGCGCTGTACGGCGCGCCGTTTGCCCTTTGCAGAAGCCATTTGAATAATTTTTTCCGCGCCGTGTATTATAATGTCACGGCAGGTCGTGAATTATATGTGAAGTTCCGTGGTTAATTTAATCAAGGTGAGGACAAGAGCATGAAAAATATATTACGCCTCGGGCTCCCCAAGGGAAGCCTGCAGGAATCGACTCTGAAGCTGTTCAGGAAGGCGGGATACACCATATCCGTCGATTCGCGTTCATACTATCCGGCGGTCGACGATCCGGAGATAGAGGCGCTGCTCATACGGGCGCAGGAGATGGCGCGGTACGTGGATGACGGGGTGCTTGACGCGGGGCTTACCGGAAAGGACTGGATCCTCGAGCAGGGCGCCGATGTGCATGAGGTCGCCGAGCTGAATTACGCAAAAGGCGGGCTCAGGCCCGTAAAATGGGTCGTCGCCGTCCCGAATGACTCTAAAATAAAGAGCCTCAGGGACCTCAAAGGCAAACGCGTCGCCACCGAGCTCGTCGGTTACACAAAAAAATATCTCAAGTCCAAAGGGGTCCGGGCGGAGGTGGATTTTTCATGGGGGGCCACTGAGGTCAAGCCCCCGTATTTAGCCGACGCAATTGTAGAGCTGACCGAAACAGGGTCCTCTCTGCGGGCGAACAATTTAAGGGTCATCGATACCATGCTCGTGTCGAGCACGAGGTTTATCGCGAACAAAAAGGCGTGGAAGGACAAATGGAAACGCCGGAAGATGGAGAACATCGTACTTCTCCTTAAGGGCGCGCTTTCCGCCGAGGAGAAGGTCGGCCTGAAAATGAATGTGCCCGACAAATCGATGAAGAGGGTGATGACGCTCCTTTCCGCCATGCATTCGCCTACTATTTCACAGCTTTCAGACAAGGGCTGGTACGCGCTCGAAGTCGTCATCGATGAGAGGACCGTGCGGGACATAATCCCCAGGCTGAAGTCGGTGGGGGCCTCCGGGATCATTGAGTATCCGCTGAATAAGGTCATACCGTAATATATTCATACCCCCGGCAAGGGAGGGAATTGTTGCGTGCGCGGCAAAACATAGTGACTTTGAAAATAAAGGTGGAGCCGCGCTCCTCACGCGCCGGGGTGGTGGGGCCCTACGGCGACGCGCTGAAAGTCAAACTGACTTCGCCGCCTGTGGAGGGCAGGGCCAATAAGGAGCTCATCGAGGTCCTCGCAAAAGAATTCGGCGTGCCGAAGAGGGACATAGAGATCGTTTCGGGGCAGGGCTCGAAAAACAAGGTCGTAAGATTCTGCAACGTTAAGGACATTGAGGAAAAGTTAAAGGACCGGATGCCCTTTCAGCAATAGCTCAAATGTAGCTGAAAAGCGGCTTAAATGTAGTTCAACAATTTTTAGTCAACTCTTGAGCAACCATTGAGCTATTGTTGCGCTACTTTTGAACTGCATTAATAACTCAGGCTTCTTTTTTAGTCCTCTTATCCCTGTACATCAACCTGTCCGCCTCGGCAAGCATTTCATCGACGGACCGGGGGGCGGCGGGATCATAACAGGACACGCCGACGCTTATCGAGAGCGCATAGAGACTGTCGCCTTTCGCGTTATGCGCGTCGATATTTTTTTGCAGTCGCATGGAAATGGCCAGGGCATTGTCTTCACTGGTGCCGACGGGAAAGACCACAAATTCATCTCCGCCGATGCGCGCTACAATGTCCGACTCGCGATAGGTGGCCTTCAGTATGCCGGCCGCTTCAACGAGCATCCTGTCGCCTTCCTGATGTCCGAAGGTGTCATTGACCTCTTTAAGATTGTCCATGTCCGCGTAAAGCAGCAGCAGCTTTCTGTTCTGCCTTCTGGCTAATTTCAGGTGGTGCTCTATCAGGCTGAAGAACCCCCTCCTGTTATAAAGGCCGGTCAGCTCATCGGTAAGAGAAAGGTTCTGTAATTTCTCTTCCATTTTTTTACGTTCCGTGATGTCCCTGACGACATGGATCAGGCCGAGAATCTTTCTGTCTTTGTCCAGCCTCGGGATCGCCCGTATTTCCAGGAACATGTCCAAATGCGGCTCGAATATTTCAAAGCTGCACTGTTTGCCCGTATTCAGGGAATTGCAGCTCGGGCATCCTTTTACGGGCGTATCCTTGCCGTGGTAGAATCTGTAACATTTTGCGTTTAATACCGTCTCGGAAACCGGCAATTGAAGCAGTCTCTGGGCAGACCTGTTGGCCCTTATGATATTGAAATCTTTGTCATGGACCGTGACCATGTCGGTTATGGTGTTGAACGTGTCTTCCCAGTCATGCTTGATCTCCCGGACGGCGTCCTCGGCTTTTTTCATTTCGATTATCTGCCGCTTCAGCGGCCTGATCAGTAAAACATATAGTATCGGGAACACTATTAATATCAATAAAGACGTGTCAAGGAGCGCGCCTCTTAATTTCAATGAAGGGGTCAGGAGGGGGAAAACATACATGACAACGAACTCCGACAGATAAATGGTCAATATTGTAATGAGAAACAGGCGGAGAGGGTTGCTGTATTTTGTTTTGGTTTCCATATACGATGAAGCCCCTGCGTTTATATTTGAAGAATTCACGATTGTCCCTGTTATTTTAATGTCCTATAGCCTGCCGGGCCGTCTTGCTAAGTCTTATCGTCAAAAAGCTTGTTTGGCTTTAGCAATAAACTTAGGGCAAGGATTTAGAGAGTAGATGGGTAGATGGGTGAATGAGAGAATGGGTGGATGGGTGGACCGTCTGCTTTTACTTTTTTCTACTCTTCTACCCGTCTACTCATTTACCCGTTTGCCCGTCACTTGTCACTGCTGTTCGGCGAGAACCTTACATACTCGTTCCAGTACTCGAACAGTTCCCTGGTCGCGTACAGGTCCCCGACACAGTATCTGGCTATCGTAAGGTATTCACGCCGCAGGAAGAGGTCCCTCACCTCGTATCCGGAAACGCCGTCTTCTTTCGGGCTCTTTATACCGAAGGCCCTGCACCACATGTGGAGGCTGAATTTTCTCCTGACCGATCCGTAGAAGGTGAGCACGTCGATCAGATCGACGTGTGAAAGGCTGTACCTGTTGGGCACCAGTTCTTTTGTCGGTTTGATCCTGTGTATCGCCGAGCGCAGTATGATGAAAGGCGCGTCAAAGCCCCTGCCGTTGAAGGTTATGATCTGGTCATAATGTCTGACGGTCTCCCAGAACCTCCTGAGTATTCCCGCTTCCGTGTCCGGGATGAGTTCTATGCCGTCTTCCTTTAGCGGCCCCTGAAGGACTTCAGGCGACTGGAAATATACGGCGCCGTTGTTCGTGTCCGGGTTCAGCATGCCGATGGCAACGATTTCCCCTGTCAGCGGTGAAAAGCCGAGACCTTCCTTTGCAGCCCTGACGTCGTCTTCAGTGTCCGCGTATTTCAAAAGATATTCCTTCGATATCTCATCGAGCGATTCGAAGTCCATGCCTATGGTCTCTATATCTATGATTATTTTTTTGGACATAGAAGGTTTTAACACGTTTTGATGAAAAGATGCAATGGTCTTGCCGTTTCAGCATATTTCAAATTTCCGTCATTTTTTTGAATACCGGTCAAACCTGTCTGCCCGCCGTGGTAATCCGCCCCTTTGTGAACCATGTCTCCAATTTCTTAGGGCCTTAATGGCTTATTTATTGTCATTTTTTTGGCGCAACCCGAAAGACCCGAATCTCAATTAATCAGAGTGTTATATTAGGCATGATTCTTGTAAATAAGAGTCAGCAAGTGACAAGAGGGACACTGCTTCAGCCGGTTCATACCGGAATTCTCTGACAGCAGTAATACGGGGCGGCATAATGCCTTGTATTTGATTTGTAATGTTGATAACTGCCCGGAGGTTACACGATACGATTAAGTACCTCGTGTAGCTGAAAGGGCGGAGCAATGCGCGCTTTACGGTTATTACTCATCATGAGGATAAAAGGGACGCTCCCGGAGGGCGATAGGCAGGAAGTTTCAGGAATGCGTCCTTCCAAATGGCGTTTAGCAGGTCCTCCTGGAAATACCCGGAGATGAAAGGCAAGGATTTAATCCTGATTGTCTGCGGCGCCGGTTATATCGGCTCTCATGTTAATAAACTGCTTAATCAGAGAGGGCATGAGACAGTCGTTTTTGACAACCTGAGTTACGGCCACAGAAAGGCCGTAAAATGGGGGGAGTTTGTTTTAGGCGACCTGGCCGACCCAGGGCAGATAAGACTGTGCCTTCGAAAGTATCGCGTTAAGGCGGTGATGCACTTCAGCGCCTTTGCGTATGTGGGCGAGTCCGTGACCGATCCAGCCAGATATTATATCAATAACGTTGTCAATACCCTGAACCTTCTCGATGCGATGAGGGAATGCGACGTGAGACATTTTATATTCTCCTCGACGTGCGCCACATATGGAATTCCCGGACAGTCTCCTGTGACTGAAGACCATCCTCAGAGGCCGATAAGTCCCTACGGCAGGAGCAAGCTGATGATTGAGGAGGTCCTGAAGGATTATGACAGGGCCTATGGGATCAAACATGTCAACCTGAGATATTTCAATGCCGCAGGCGCCGACCCCGACGGGACAATCGGGGAATCGCATGACCCCGAGACACACCTTATCCCCCTTGCAATTTATGCCGCGCTGGGCAGGCGGGACTGCATAAAAATATTCGGCAGTAATTATCAAACGGGCGACGGGACCTGTATCAGGGATTATATTCACGTAACGGACCTGGCGGACGCGCATGTCAGGGCGCTGGAATACCTGCAGGCCACGGGTAAAAGTGATTCGTTCAATCTCGGCAACGGCAACGGGCATTCCGTAAAAGAGATCATCGATGAAGTACGAAGGGTGAGCAATAAGGACCTGAAAGTCATTGATGCGGACAGGCGTGAGGGCGACCCGCCCGTGCTCGTCGGCAGCAGCCGGAAGGCAGTCGCAGCACTCGGCTGGCGGCCGAGGTACGCGGACATCGGCACTATTATTGAAACGGCATGGAGATGGCACAATAGTGAATAAGGCGGCTGTAACAATCCCCCTGGACGTCCTGAGCGCCAACAGGGCAACGGCGTGGGTGGACGATTTTATCTGGCCCGTAAATTCCCTTGAGTTACTCGCTGTCCGTAAAGATATAGAAATGATTTTATATTCGCTTCTGCAGAAAGAAGAAGATGAATTGCTGCTGTCCGTATTGCGGGTGGCCTTTAACCGGTTAGTGGTGGAGCACCTGTCTTTGACAAATGCGATGCTTGTAATAAAAGGGGTTAAGGGCCTGGGTTATGGAATGGATGCGTCATGCCAGGGCGGGCAGTTCGGTTTACTTAAGGGACTGACAGAGAGGGGTGTCCCTGAGAGGCCCATTTTCCTGCCTGACACGCTCCGGCGACGGAGCATAAAGAATTGCATAAGGTCGGTCGTGAAAGCGTCGAAGAGGAGCATGTCGCTGAATCCGGGGAGTAAGGGATACCCGTTATTGATGACAGGCGGGCTGGCGGAGGAAATTTCCGGGACGTGCGCGGGGACTTTTCAACCGATGGACCCGTATGATTTATTTTCGCGGGTGGCATTTTCAAACGGCAACGGAAATTGCAGGGGCATTTCCGGTCTGGCTGAAAAGGCGACGGAGGAGATATTGAGCTACTGGACGTCGAGGCGCATATCCGCCGGACGGCATATGAGAGATTATGTATACGGGTATCACTATCAGCACTTCTTCAGGACTTCGTGTTTTCTCAACGCGGCAAAGAACAGTCATATGCTGCAGGGCAGGGACGTTTGGGTCGGCTCCGGCGGGGTCTTCTTTCACAGGTTGATCGGGGAGTTAGGCAAAAAACGCGGGAGTCGCGTTTCCTTTCATGATCATGCCGAATCGAAGGCCCTCTACGACACTACAAATCACGGATATTCACAACTGGGACTATGCGACCGGTTTGTAACATATACCGGAAGCTGCGCGGAATTATACGAAAAAGGGTGGAGGAGCAGTGTCGCGGCCATCAGCGAGGAGATGCCGCAGATAGACGTCAGCGCAATCGGCTGCGGACGGTTTTTTCAGGACCTTGTCGGAAAGAGCGAGGACGAGGGCATCAGGATCAGGAGCAGGAAAGTAATGTACGTCTCCGGGGCCTTTACCAACGACCTGAATTTTTTTGCGAACAGGCCGCATGACATGGTCTATTTTGAATGGCAGAACGCGATGCTGAAGGCGGTTAAAGAAATGGGGTATTCGGTAGGAGTGAAGTATCACCCTGAAACACTGTTCATCAAAAGCAGCCTTATGCTGGGAGACAGCGTGGAATACCTGCAGGGCCGGTTCCAGGATTATCTGGACCGGGACGACATTTTATTATTCGACACTACGTGCTCTACGGCGCTGCAAATCGCCCTGTGCTGCTCGAACCCTCTTGTCCTTATATATTGTCCCGTCAATGAAATACATGAATCGGTGCTCGAAGACCTGGCCGGAAGGGCGGAGATCGTCAGGGGCTTCTTCGACGACAGGAACAGGTTTCGCGTGGACCTGGACAGGCTGGCTGCCGCGCTCGAAAATTGCGATAAAGCCAAGAGTCACGATTTCGCCAGAAAATATTACGTAGCGCACGCATGAACGGCCCGGCATTATGAAGGAAATCCTGAATTATAATTTTAATCCGACGGACATAAGGGATGAAGACTTCAGTTCGCTCTTTCAGACGAGAAGGAGGGATTCCACCTTTGCGTTCGTATATGAAAAAGACGGTTTTGACGTTGCCGTCAGGGACCATCTGGGGATCGTGCCGTTATATTACAGATATCATGGAGACGGTTTCAGGTATTCGACTAATTTGTCCGATCTGGTCCTGCCGGATGACGAGATTGATGAGCTGGGGCTGAAATACCTGCTTGCCTTCGGGACCCCGAGACTGCACCCTCTGATAAAGGACATCGGGGCCGTCCCGCCCGGATCGGCGGTCAAACTCGACAGGGCGACAGGGGAAAGACATACCTTGTATCAATACAGGATCAGGCCGGAAAAGATGTCCTTTTTAAACAGCATGGACGGGCTCACGGAGCGGATGGACCGCCTGTTTTACAGCGCCGTTAAAAGGCTGGTCAAATTCGATACCGTCGGGATTTATCTGAGCGGCGGAATGGACTCTTCATTAATAGGGGTCTATCTGAAGAAAATGGGGGTGGGGATCAACGCCTACACATCGGCGTCCGAAGGGACAAACAGCGATGAAATAAAAAAATCAAGAAGGACCGCGGAATTCCTCAATGTACGGAGCCACCACGTCGGCGCCCTGGATTGTAATAACGCCGAGGACGTCCTTTCCCTTGTCGCCGGGGTGTACGGCATCCCCCACGGCACTACTTTAAGCATTGCCGTGGGCAGCCTGTGGCGCAATACGCCGATTGGAAATGAGCGGCAAATATTCTTCGGACAAAACAGCGACACGATGACATGTTCCGTGGGGATACAGGTGAGGATGTATTTCAGACAGTTTATTCCCGACTTTTTAAGGAAAAGCAGCATGGTATATCTTGACAGGGCCTATAAATTACGGACGAACGACGTGTTGAAAAACTACATATATCTCAGGAGCAAAGGGCTGGTGGACGAATATCCCCTGATTCATGAGGTATGCGACGTCTCAAAGGCCTCGACCCTTCAGCTCCTGACGATCGCGGGGATGTATTTCGGACATACTCCCAATGACAGTGAGGACATGTCGCAGCCCGCGATCAGCAGAAATATCATCGTATCCAATCCCTATTATGACATGGACCTGATCGAATTCAACCTGGGGATACCGGCAAGATGCAGGCTGTCCCTCATGCCCTTTACCGCTAACCTCGGGAAGAACATCAGGCTGGTCAAGCCCATTTTTAAAAAACGTGTGATACGTAAACTGGCGCTTAAACACCTGCCGGACGATCTGGTCAATAAAAAGAAAGGCTTTACGGTTTCCCTGAAGGACACGGGCGAAGCCGGGTTTATCGCAGATTTGCCGGTTTCGATACACGGCATTGAACTGGACAATGTACAAAGCAGGGTCACCGCGGGTGTATTCCAAAGCTGGTGCAGGTCAAAAGGCATAAGGACGGAGGGAGGACAATGAAGAAATTTATAATCATCGGAGCAGGACCCACAGGACTGGCGACCGCCCTGGGCCTCAGCGAGCGGGGCTGCGAAGTCCGGGTATACGAAGCGGCGCCGGTCGTCGGAGGGCTGGCGGCAAGCATCGATATAGACGGGATGATGCTGGATTACGGCCCTCATATTTTTCATACCCATGATGAAGACATGAAAAATTACTGGCAGAAGACATTCGGCGACTTGCTGGTCGAGGTGGATTTCTGCTGCAAGAATTATAAAGACGGCGTCTATCTTGACTATCCTCTTTCTTATGAGGCCATAGAAAAGTTCCCCGCCGACCTGAGGGACCAGGTAAAGAAAGAGCTTTCGGAATGCAGGCCGGAAAACCTCAAGAGGGCGAGAAATTTCAGGGAGTGCGTCAGCTCCATAGTGGGCCCTACCCTGCAGAAACTGTTCTTTGAAGGGTATACGGAAAAATTATGGGGCATCTCCACCGACAGGATGTCCGCCAACTGGGCCCCGAAGAGGATAGAAATCCGGCAAAAACACCTGCCTTTCTGGCACGGCCAGTTTTCCGCGATCGGCAAATACGGTTCAGGAAGGGTCATGGAGAGGCTGCGGGAGCAGATTGAGCTGAAAGGAAACAGTGTCTTCCTCGACCACAAAGTAACAAAGATAAACATCACGGATTCCAGGGTCGACGGCATTATTTTCAATAACGGGGAAAAAATAGACGTGGGGGACGCCATCGTTATCTCTACAATACCCCTGCGCCGTCTCTGCGACGTTACGGGAATCAAGTGCGACCTGAAATTCAATTCGATAATCCTCGCCTTTCTGGTCTTCGACAGGCCGCACGTCTTTGACGGTAATTTTCAGTCCATATATTATGCCCACGACGATTATTGTTTTTACCGCGTTACGGAACAGAAAAAGTTTACCGACCTGGGTTACCCGCCGGACAAGACCGTATTGACCTTTGAGATTTCATACAATAAAAAGCCTGATCTCGCCCAGATGGATGAACAGGAGCTGGTGCGGAAAGTTTTAGAACAGTTCTGCTCCACGGGCCTTGCCGAAGAAAAAGACTTTGAAAAGGGCTCTGCCGTCAAACTCCCCATTGTAAATGCGATCCTCGAGCACGGATACGAAGAGGAACTGGCAAGGATAAATTCAATGGTCCGGATGATAAAAAATCTGCATACCTGCGGCGGGAGCGCCGAGTTCCATTACGGCGACATGCAGACGATGTTTTTCAAGGCGAGAGACCTGGTGGACCTGCTGACCTCGGAGCATTATGTCATTAACAGGAACATAAAGACCGGCATGCCCTTCAGGTTCAACGAAGAGGTGCGGTTGTGTAACTATACGGTCGGCAAAGACCATCCGTCGCTGATCATGGCGGAGGCCGGGCTGAACCATAACAACGATCTGGAAATGGCCGTAAGTCTTATAGACGAGGCGAGAAAATGCGGCTGCGAGATAGTCAAGTTCCAGACTTTTTCCGCCGAGAGCAGGGTGTCGAAGACCGCAAAGGGCGCAAAATACGCGGACAAGACCCTGGAGATGGAAGAGACCGATTATGACATGTTCAAGCGGCTGGAACTTTCCTGTGATGACCACGCAACACTCTTTGAATACGCGGGGAGGACGGGGATGCCGATTATTTCGACCCCGTTTGACGAAAGGAGCGTGGACATCCTGTGCTCCATGGGCGTCAGGGCATTCAAGATAGCTTCTTTCGATCTGGTAAACCTTCCGTTCCTGAGATACGTGGCTTCAAAGCGTCTGCCGATCATCCTCTCAACCGGCATGAGCTCCCTGGCCGAGATTGAAGAGGCGCTGGATGCGATAGCGTCCGAAGAAAACCCCAACGTTATTCTCCTGCACTGTGTCTCAAACTATCCGGCCGACCCGGTCGACGCCAACCTGAGGGCCATCAATACCATGAAGAATACCTTCAAGGTGCCTGTCGGGTACTCCGACCACTCGGTAGGGCCTTTGATTTCCATTATGGCAATGACCCTCGGGGCTAATATGATCGAGCGCCACTTCACTCTGGACAAGAGGCTGGACGGCCCGGACCACATATTATCGTCGGACCCGGTGGAAATGGCGGGCCTTGTCAGAGACAGGGACATAATATTCAGCGCGCTCGGCACCGGGATAAAAAGGCCGTCTCCCTCGGAATACGACACCATAAACAGGCAGCGCAAGAGCATCTTCGCCATGAAAGCCATAATGGCCGGTGAAAACCTTTCAATCGACAATGTAACAATCAAGGGGCCGGGGCATGGACTCTCGCCCCGGTTTCTCGGACTCCTCCTCGGTAAAAAAGCGGTGCGCGATGTTGAAGTGGACCAGCCGCTGACCTGGGACGACGTCCTGATATCCTGACACGGGAGATAATTATGAACAACGAAAATCAGATAGACGTTATAGTCGAGGCCCGCATGACTTCAAGCCGTCTGCCGGGCAAGGTCCTGATGCCGGGGTGCGGCAAGGTCATGCTTCATCATCTGATTGAACGGGCGAAGTCCGTCCCGGAGGTCTCCAACGTAATAATCGCGACAACGGTCAACCGCACCGACGATTGTATTGTCGAGCTGGCTGAAGAGCTCGGGGTATGGTGTTTCAGGGGCGATGAGGACGACGTCCTGGGAAGGGTCGTAAAGGCGTCCCGGCGCTTCGGGACGGACATCATAGTGGAAATCACCGGAGACGATCCCTTGCTGGACCCGGGAATTTCCTCGAGGGTGATCAGGGCCTTTCTGGAGAAGGAGGGCGAAGTAGAATTCGTGACGAATGATTTAACAGCGACCTTCCCGGTAGGTTTCAATACAAGGGCCTTCAGGAGGCAGTTGCTGGAGGCCGTGGAAAAGAAGGCCACGCATCCGGTGGACCGGGAGCATGTGGTCAATTACATCTGCAAGCGGCCGGACGAATTCCGGATTTATAATCTCGAGGCGGAAGGGTTTTATCGCCGCCCGGATTTAAGGCTCACCCTCGATACCATGGAAGACTACAGGGTGATCAAGGCCGTCTTTGACGCGCTTTACCCGGAAAACCCGGGTTTTACCGCAAAAGACATTTACGATTTTCTTGACGGTAATCCCGATATACGGGACATAAACAAACATATTGTGCAGAGGACTTATGAGTATGCCTGACTTTGAGGGGTCAAGGGGCTGGGGGCAGGGGGAGAGCGAATTATGTGTGGAATTGTCGCCCAATTTACTAAAGACTTACAGCCCCCCGACAAAAACCGTATAAGGGCCATGGCCGGGGACATCAGGCACAGGGGGCCTGATGACGAAGGTTTCTACTTCGGAGAATGGTTCGGCCTGGGCTTCAGGAGGTTGTCGATCCTCGATCTTTCGCAGGCGGGGCACCAGCCCATGTTTGATGAAAAGAGGAGATATGTGATTGTGTATAACGGCGAGTTATACAACTGCGGCCAAATCAGGCAGGACCTTATTGGAAGAGGGTATTCCTTCTTTTCCGGTTCCGACACGGAGGTTGTGTTAAAAGCGTTCATGGAGTGGGGGACCGGGTGCCTGACGAAATTTACTGGGATGTTCGCCTTTATTATCATTGATCTGGTCGGCGAAAAAGTCTGTGTCGCCAGGGACCAGCTCGGAATAAAGCCCATTTATCTCTATGAGGACAAAAAACACATACTGTTTGCGAGCGAAATAAAGTGTTTCCGGCGCTTCATCGACTTTGAACTCAACAGGCCCGCCCTGTACGAACAATTTCTGTATAAATATGTAGGCGGGAGACAGACTATTTTCAGGGACATATACCGCCTTGAGCCGGGCACGTATATGGAATTCGACAGGAGCGGGACCATCCGTGAAAAGAAATATTATGACGTTACCGCCGGTCTCCTGGCCCCCCGCAGGACCGCCGTTGATCTCGAAGCGGTCGAGGCCGAATTGAAGGCCTCCATATTCGCCCATACTCAAAGCGACGTGGGGTATAACATCCAGTTAAGCGGCGGCGTTGATTCAAGCTATATTACCGCGGTGCTTGCCGGCGATTATAAGCAGGACCTGCATACGTTTTCCGTCGCCATGAACGGGTATTCAAAGGATGAGAGCGCCCAGCAGAATTTTGTGGCCGGACATTTCAACACCAGTCATCACAGCTTTCACTTTGACGGAAAGAGCCTGGCCGATATTTTTCCCAAAGCGACGTGGCAAATGGACATGCCGGTCAGCCACACCAATTGTCCCTTCTTAATGCTCCTGTGCGGGCATTCAAGGGACCATTCCAAGGTGATTTTAACAGGCGAAGCGGCCGACGAGCTGTTCGGGGGGTATGCCCGGTACAATATACCGTTTCCCGACAGCCTGGCGTACTCCCTGCAGCGCCGGGGGGTGAGGCCGTGGATGCTGCCGCCCGTGTGGAAGTTAAAGACCCTGAGGTCTTTATTGTCAAGAGACATAGGGACTGATGAACAGGCCGATTTTCCGGAAGACAGGATCAGGCAATTATTTAGCGGCCTGGACAAACGGAATTATTACCGGCTTCAGGTAACGGGCAAATTCGGCGATCTCATGGGAAAGATCAGGGCCCACGATCAGACGGTCTATCTTTCCTCCCTTCTCGAACGTCAGGACAGGATGTCGATGGCGATGTCCGTGGAATCAAGGGTCCCTTTTTGCACCCCCGCGCTGTTCGACCTCGTCAACTCCTTCAGCCCCGATGACAGGGCCGCCCGTACGCCCAAGTACATACTGAAGAAATTATCTGAAAAATATTTCGGCAGGGACTTTGTTTACAGGAAGAAGATCGGCTTTACGCTCCCTGTCGTCCTGTGGTTAAAGGACAAAAAGAACCTGGGGAGATATCTCGATCTGCTCACGGACGATACCTTCAGGCAAAGAGGCTTCTATAACGCGGACGCCGTTTCCCGGTCAGTCGATGATTTATTGAATAACGGGAACGGCTCTTTCAAGGACTTATGGTCCATTATCAGGTTTGAGATATGGCACCGGGTCTTTATCGATAAAACATTATAACGGAGACCGATATGCAGTTAACAAGAGCCAGACAGTTAATATCGAAAAAATACAGGACATATGTCAGGAAGGCGCTGAGGTCCATAGACAGGGGACCCTCCGGCATGTTTGATTCCACCAACATCGAAACTTACGGTCATTGCAACAGGAGCTGTGCCTTCTGCTTCAATAATGAACGCTTCCCAAAAAGGAAAAAAGGGGTAATGCCTGAAGAGCTCTGGAGGAAAATAATCGATGAGCTGTCTGAAATGAAGTATTCGGGAAGGATCTCTCCTCATTTTTTCGGGGAGCCCCTGATGGACAAAAGGATCATCGGGCTCCTTTCTTACGCAAGGAAAAAAACCCCTTACGCGTTTATCAGACTGAACTCCAACGGAGATTTCCTGACGGAAGAATTAATGCTGAAGCTGATTGACAATGGCGTGGATTACTTCCTCGTCACAAATTATGAAAACGGGACCAATGACAACCTGTCGGCCTTATGCAATAACTATCCTTCCTATATCAGATGCAGAAACCACGCGGAAATCGAGCTCGCCAACAGGGCCGGGAAGTTGTTTGATAAAAGCAGGGAGAATGCCGGCAGGCCCTGTTTGCGGCCCGGCAGGCAATTGGTCATCAACTGGGAAGGCAGAGTTTTACTGTGCTGCAATGATTATTATGCGAAATACAGTTTCGGCAATGTTAAGGACGAGCCGGTAATGAAGATATGGAACAGCAGCGAGTTTAAGAAATACAGGGAGATTTTATCCTGTGAAGGGGGGCGGAGAGAAATTGATCTGTGCAGGAATTGCGATGTGTCCGATTAATAAAACGGCGGCCCGTTGCCGTCATCTTTTGTCGATATGAAGCAAATCGCCGGTCTTCTGAAATTTTTTTATGACCTTGTGGGAAACCGCCTGTTCCTTCTCTTTTCCCTGATGATATGCGCCACCGGTTTTCAGGGGTTGAGCGTGGGACTTTTCCTGCCGATATTGCAGGGAGAAAACGGCGACAGCAGGATCAGCCGGGCCATCAAGGGCATATTGGGTCTTATGGGCCTGGAATATACACTCCTGTCCCTTCTCATTCTCCTGGTCGGTTTCTTTACGCTCCGCTCGATATTCTTAGTCGGACAGTCGGCCCTTGTCGGCAAGATCATGTCCGACCTCCTGGTGGGCCTGAGGTGCAGGATCGCGGAGAAGATATTCGGGCTGGATTATCAGGCCTTCCTGAAGAAATCCTCGGGCTACCTGAACAACGCCATAATCGTCGAATTCCACAACGTCGTCTTTTCATTCAAGATGTTTTCGAGCCTTCTGGTCACTATCCTGTTCGCGATAATGTATGTAAGCATTCCCCTGTTCCTGAAGCCCGTCCTTATTCTTGTATTGGCGGGGGTCGGATTTCCCCTGTTCCTGGTCATAAAAAAGATCAACATAATGACAAAAGACAATTCCGTCCGGCTGTCGGCACATTCGGCGAGGCTGCAGAAGATACTCATTCAGTCGTTGAACTACTTCAAATATCTCAAGGCGACCTCCGAATATCAGAAGGTATTAAGACAGATAGTTTCCCAGAGCAGGAAGCTGGGCAGGATACAGTTCAGGCAGCAACTGTTAGGCGCGATAACCGAGGACGGGTTTGAGCCGGTCGTCGTGATGATATTAGCCGGCGTAATCTTCTATTACGTCGGTTTCAAAGGGCAGGACATCATAGAGCACATCTTTCTGCTGTTTCTGCTGCTGAACGCGATGAAAATGATGTTGTCCGTACAGACGAACCTCAGGAAACTGTTGAACACGTGGGGCAGCATAGAGGTCTTAAAGACCCTTGAGGCGGAGCTGGAAGGGTCCAAAGAGAAGTCGCCGGAAGCGGGGGCCGCATACGACGCGCCTTTTGACAAGCCGATCCGCTTTGAAAATGTCGGTTTCAGTTTCAGCAGCGGGGCGCAGATACTGAGAAATGTAAACATGGAAATACCCCCCAATTCAACCGTCGCGTTTGTGGGCGAGTCGGGGGCGGGCAAGACCACCATCATTAATATGCTGACCGGCCTGCTCCGTCCGACGACGGGCGCAATATATGCCGGCGATACCCCGTACGGCGATATAGACATGCGCCGGATGAGAAAGCAGATCGGTTATATCACACAGGAAAATGTGATATTCAATGATACGATTTACAACAACGTCACGATGTGGGAGTCGAAGGGTGCGGGCAGGGACATGGAGGGCGTGGAGGCGGTCGCCGGAAAGGCCCATATGGCGGAATTCATCAGGGGCCTTGAAAACGGGTATGATTCGGTCCTGGGCGAGGGCGGGATAAATATATCCGGGGGGCAGAGGCAGCGGATTTGCATAGCGAGGGAGCTGTACAAGGACGCGAAGGTCCTGATATTCGACGAGGCCACCAGCGCGCTCGACACGAAGACGGAAAAGGAAATCCAGAAGAACATAGAGGAATTTAAAGGTCAGAAGACGATCATTATAGTCGCCCACAGGCTTTCCACGGTCCGCAACAGCGACAGGATATTTGTGTTGAAGGACGGCGCCGTAGTGGAAGAAGGCTCGTATGAGGACCTCTGCAATTTGAATGAAGAATTCAAGAGCATGATCGTCCAGCAGAATTCGTAGGGGCACTGCCCCTGCGTTGCGTGCAGCCATGAGCCATAAGACCATCAACATATTGCAGGAGAAAACACCGACCGTAAACGGTTCCGCGTTTACGTGCCCGCTGTATGCAAACAGGAAAAAGTTGAACGATATGAATATGAAATTAAACTTTTTCGACAGGCCTTCCGGTCCGCTTTTTGACTGTGACGTCCTGCTCGTTACGTCGAAGTTTGCGAAGGAGAACCAGTGGTGGAAAGAGGACCTCAAGCCTGAAATGTTCGCCTTCCTGAAAAAAGCGAAAGAGGGCGTGGATGAAATAATATGGGTCGATCTCTCCGATTCGGCCGGCACGACCCATTTTGAGGTATTGCCGTATGTCGACAGATATCTGAAGGGTTCGGTGCTGAAGGACAGGAGGGAATACCAGAGGTTCCTGTACGGCTCGCGCTATTATACCGACTATTACAATACCGAGTTCGGGGTCGTCGACGAGGACCCCGGCGAGCCCCATTTAAACCATTGCCCCGACGATTCCGGGCTCCGTAAGATATACGTCGGCTGGAATTCCGCCCTGTTCAATTATTCGTACCATGGCAACATCTTCAGGAAATTAAACGCCCATATCGGGTTCCTCCCCGTGATTTACTTTAAGGACTGGAAGTCCCCGTACGGAAACAGGGCCGGGCTGCTGAGCTGCAGGATAACCGCCGATTATAAAAGGAACTCCGTGGCGTTTCAGAGGCGCAGGGTCCTGGAGCTTCTCAACGGCAGATTGCAGGCGGGCAGGGTGGACATCGCGAGGTACTTTAAAGAGCTGGAAAATTCGAAGACGGGAATATCCCCCTTCGGCTGGGGCGAGATCTGCTACAGGGACTTTGAGATAATCATCAGCGGGGCGGCGTTGATCAAGCCCGACTGCGGCCACATGGAAACCTGGCCCGACCTGTATCTGAAGAATGAAACATATGTCCCGTTCAGGTGGGACTTTTCGGATTTCGACGACCTCATCGGGTCCCTTCCCGGCAGGGAAAAAGAATTGATTGAAATCGCGCGTAAGGCGCAGGAAGTTTATGCTTACCATCTGTTTTCCGATGAAGGAAGAAATGAATTCTGCAGAAGGTTCATTTCTTTAATAAGTTTTGAAAATATAAATACAAATTTTAACACACCCCTGTACCCCTCTCAAGAGGGGAGTAAAGACAAGGTCCCCTCCTGGGAGGGGAAGGGGGTGGGTAACTGAATGGACACAAAGGAGAGATCGAATGGTCAAAAGCCTGCTTAGCAAGTACAGAAGCTTCGGCGTGATCACGCTTGTCAGGGTGATCAGGGCGACAGTCGTGTATCACTTTCTGAAAGATTTAATGAAGAAGAAAAACCTGGTCGCGGACGTCCATGATTACAGGTTGAAGCTGGACCTGGGCGATCCCGGGATCTCGCGTCAGCTTGCAATCAACGGCACGCGCGAACAGCAGCTCAGATATATCCTGGAGGGAGAAGTCCATGAGGGCATGACCATCCTGGACATCGGGGCCAACATCGGGTACTACCCGATCATGGAGGCCAAACTGACGGGCGAATCCGGATATGTCTACGCGCTCGAGCCTGCCCCGGAAAATTACAAGAGTCTGGTCGAGAACATCCGGCTCAACGGGCTGTCTCATGTCTTCGAGACATACAACATGGGGGTGTCGAACAGGAAGGGGGTCGAAAGATTTTATCTTTCTGATCATTCGAACCTTCACACCTTTATTCCGAAAAGCTCCGACGGGGGATACGTCACAAAAGGCACCACCGATAATTATATCGAAGTCGCCGTCACGGACCTGTCTTCTTTCCTGAGAGACAAGAAACCGGTCGATCTCATAAGGATGGACGTGGAAGGATATGAAGTCGAGATATTCGAGGGGCTGGAGGAGGCCGTCAGGTCCGGCTTGTTCAGCGGCAAGATCATTTTTGAATGTCATTTCCCCAAATATGATGAAGGCAGGCACAGCATCAGGAAACAGCTTGAGATGCTTTTTAAATACGGATACCGCGTGGCCGCCCTGACTTCGACGAATGAGGCAAAGAGCCGGGTGAGGGATTTCGGATATAAAGCTGAAAAAATCATCTGCACCAGTGATGACCACTACCAGGGCGTATACCGGGACGTTTCGGCAGCGGACGCGGTCCGCCTGGTGTGTGAACTGGGAGGGGTCAGGGACGTGGTCCTGGCAAGGGGCTGATAATTATGATGACCGTGCTCAATTCATCAATAAAGTTGCTGCAGGGAAGCGAGCTGCTGCAAAGGCATAAGGGGTTTAAGACCCTGCTGAAGCGCGCGTATATGACGGCCCTTAAAATAGCGACCAGGGGAAAGGGCATAAATAAAAATATAGGCGCGGGGGGGGCCTTCAGGTTCGATTACACCTTTGCCTTCTCTGATTTTCAAAGCTGGGGAACGGGCCACAACAACGCGTTTCAGGTCCTCCTGAAGATGTGCGAAGGCAGAAAAGTGGTATTCGACGTCGGCGCTCATGTCGGGCTCTGCTCGATGCCGGTCAGCAGGGTGATCGGGGAAGGCGGCGTTGTGTATGCATTTGAGCCTTCAAAGACAAATATGGACCGCCTGTCGAAAAATCTGGCCTACAACAATATAGACAATGTTAAATTGCTGCCGCACCTTGTGGGCGACAAAAGCCGGGCGAATGTCCCGTTCCATGAATCATATGAAGTGACCGGGATGAACTCCATAGCCCGCTATAAAGGCGACGATACGTACAGTATCACGTATAAAGACCAGGTAAGCATAGACGACTTTTGCGCGGATCATGACATAATCCCTGAGATCATAAAGATAGACGTCGAGGGCGCTGAATCAGGGGTATTGCGCGGCGCTGAAAATGTATTGAGAAACCACCGGCCCGTCATTGTCCTGAGCGTCCACCCGAGGCACCTGCAATTGTTGGGCGATTCAGTGGACAATCTGAAGAATATCATAGAAGGCGTGGGATACGGGATACTGGACATGAACGGGGCGCCCGCGGGTGAATTAGGCTTCAGGGAATATCTGCTGAAACCGCTTCCGGGTAAGTCCCAGGGCGCGCCTTGCCCGAGGCAGCGGCATATTATGGGCGCTTCAGCAAAAGGAACATTGTGACAGCTTGCAGAAAGGGAGAGAAGGACAGATGAACAAAATATATTTACTTTCCCCGTGGGTCGAAGAAAGGTATATCGACCCTGAAACCAGTCTGGGGTACATCAAATACTATCTGGTCGACAACGGATATCAGGCGGAGATAATCAATTGCGCCCAGTATGACAGGGACCTGAATGAGGTCATCGCGAAATTAAAGGAGGACGAAAGACCGGTAATCGGCGTCACCGGGTATACGAGGGAGCGGTTTCACGCCTACGACCTTATACGCCGGGTCAGGAAGGACATACCCGGCAGCCTGATAGTCGTCGGCGGCAGGCACTTCGGTTTTCTGCCGGAAGAGACCTTGCGGGAGCTGCCGGAGGTCGATATAGTCGTAAGGGGCGAAGGAGAGATCACCTTCAAGGAAATATGCGATTCGGTCCGCGACAACGCCGGTTACGCCGGCATTCCGGGGCTTTCATACAGGGACGGGAAGGAAGTAATCCATAATCCGGACAGACCGGTTGAAAGGGACATAAACAGGTTCCGCAGCTATGATAAAAATGAGCTTGATAAAAAAATATATCTCGCCAATTCAAAGCTCGACAAGAAAAATCTCTATTTCAGCATTTATACCACAAGGGGATGTCCTTACAACTGCGTCTATTGCAGCCTCGGCCGCAGGCAGGTAAGGTTCAGGAGCATAGACAGCATAATTGAAGAGATCGGGGCGAAGATCGACACCACCGGCATAAGGAACATACGGTTCGACGATTCGTCGCTGACATACAACAAGAAATTCATTACTGCCCTGTGCGAAAAAATCATAGAGAGGAAATTGAATATCCGCTGGCACTGCTACAGCAGGGTGAACGTGGACATTTCCCTTCTGAAATTGATGAAAAAAGCCGGAATGGTCTCGGCCGCGGTAGGCCTTGAGAGCGGCTCTCCCAGGGTCCTGGAAGCAATAAGCAAGAGGATCAATCTCGATCAGGTCGAAAATTTTTGCAAAGAGGCGCACAGCCTCGGGATCAAACTATATCTTTTCTGCATGATAAGTCTGCCGGGCGAGACGCGTGAAGACGTAGATGTGACGATAAATTTTGTAAAAAGGATGTCGAAATACGTCTACAGCGCGGGGATGCAGACCACAAGGATATTGCCGGACACGGCCCTTTACAAAATCGCGCTCGAAAAAAATATCCTGCCGGGGGACTTCAACTGGTTCAGGCCATATAAAAATGACGACAGACTCCATATCGCCTCTCCCCTTTACAGGACCCTTCCGTTCTATACCGAGCATTTGACGCCTGAAGACATCAGGGAGAAAATGGATGATTTCGGGGCCCAATGTACAACAAAATTTATTTATTTTAATACTACGCTAAGAAGAGTTTTAAGGGAAAATTTCAGGGTGGAAGCCTGGAAGAATATGACGCCGAGAATCTTTGCGAGAAAAACAATGAATGCCCTCAAATTGGTTGTTACCGCATATAATAACAAGCACAAAGAAGCGTATTTTAATTGAAGCGATATTTTATTGACCCCTTCAACTCAGGAGGCTGACCGAATTGACGAAAACCGAAAAAATTGAATATTTCGATTCCGTAGCCGCGGAAAGGAAAAAATGGAAGAAACGCTGGGCCTATTATCAGAAGGAGCTCGAGAAATATCTGCGGTTTTTAATTCCGCCGGGGTCGTCCGTTCTTGAAGTCGGCTGCGGGACCGGGGAATTGCTGGCAGGGCTGGATACGGGCAGGGGAGTCGGCATCGACATAAGCCCCCGAATGATTGATGCCGCCGGAAAAAACTATCCTCACCTCGAATTTCAGGTGGGTGATCTTGAAAATTTGCAGGTAAAGGAAAAATTCGATTATGTGGTGCTTGATGAGACTATCGGGTATGTCGAGGATATTCAACTGGCATTCACCGAACTTCAAAAAGTCTGCGGGCCCGAAACGCGGTTAATTGTCGTTTATTACAATTATCTGTGGGAACCTGTACTGAAATTTGCGGAGCGCATGTCCCTGAGAATGAAACGGCCCCTGAAGCATTGGCTCCCCCTTGACGATATCTCGAATTTACTTTATCTGAGCGAATTCGAGGTAATCAAAAAGGGTTACCGTTTTTTATTGCCTGTCTATGTCCCTTTCATTTCAGTCCTATTCAATAAGTTCCTCGCAAACATGCCTTTTTTCTGGAAGCTTTCCGTAAATGAGGTATTGATTGCCCGGCCCGTTGAAAGGAGGAAATCTCCTGACGAGGTAACATGTTCGGTTATAGTCCCCTGCCGGAACGAAAAAGGGAATATAGAGCAGGCTGTGTCAAGGATCCCCGATATGGGCGCGCACACGGAGATCATTTTCGTTGAAGGCCATTCTCAGGACGGGACGCTGGCCGAATGCGAAAGAGTAAAAGACAAATATGCCTCGAGAGACATTACTGTTCTGGTACAGGACGGTAAAGGCAAGGGAGACGCGGTCCGGAAAGGATTTTCTCAGGCCAAAAATGATGTCTTAATGATTCTGGATGCCGACCTGACCGTTCCCCCGGAAGACCTGCCGAAGTTTTTTGACGCCATCGCACGGGGTAAGGGCGAGTTTATCAATGGCTCAAGACTGGTCTACCAGATGGAAAAACAGGCCATGCGCTTTTTAAACCTGTTAGGCAACAAGTTTTTCAGCAGGGCTTTTACCTATCTGCTTGAGCAGCGCATAAGAGACACCTTGTGCGGCACCAAAGTCCTGTGGAGGGAAGATTACAATAAGATAATCGCCGGCAGGGAATACTTTGGAGATTTTGATCCCTTCGGAGACTTCGATCTGTTGTTCGGAGCGGCAAAACTCAATTTAAAGATCGTAGAAATTCCCATTAAGTACCGTGATCGGACCTATGGGACAACCCAGATCAGCCGCTTCAGACACGGGTTGCTCCTTTTAAGGATGACCTTTTTTGCCATGTGGAAGATAAAATTTATATAGGAAAAATTTAATGGAGGCCTGTTATGCAGAGAGGGGAATGTCGTCAGACCGGTAATTTATTCAGGGAAGTGTCCGACAAAAAACTTATACTGATTGTCCTTTTTGCGCTGTTTTTGAGGACAGCGGCATTAATACTGGCGCAACCCTGGGGCGAACCGGTACTGCTGATCGATGACCAGAAATTTAATGAGATGGCCTTGTCTTTTGCCGAGAAGTTTGATTTTTCTTACGGCGTGGAACACTGGACGTCGGATAAATATACTCCGGGCTATCCCTTATTCATCGCGCTGATCTATATTATTTTCGGCGCCAAGATATGGCTTGTGCCGGTTTTCCAGGTCTTGCTGGATGTCGGGACAGTAGTCATTATTTATTTGATTTCAAAGGAGATATTTCAGGACAAAGCAATTCCTCTGATCTCGGCCCTCCTGTATTCCATGAGTGTTTTGTCGATTATTCTTACGCAGCAATTCTGTAATGAAACCCTGTTTACATTCATTTTTTCTCTTTCAATCCTGCTTCTTATTCACGCTGTAAAGGCAAACAGATTATGGAGATTCGCCCTGGTGGGTTTTGTTATGGGAACAGCTACTCTCGTCCGGCCGATCCTGTTATATTTCTCCTTTCTTGTTGCCTTCGTCCTGCTATTGCAAAAAATCAAACCGCTTCGGAAGGTGTATATTATTGCCGCATTATTGTTGACGTTTTTCGCAGTCCTGTCTCCCTGGCAGATGCGAAATCTGCAGACCTACGGGCACTACTCTTTAACGTTTATCGACGGTTTCACACTGTCCAATTTCAATGCGACGATAGTAAAAGCCAATCTTGAAAATAAAAGCACGGAAGCTGTAAAGAAGGACTTTTTGGCGACCGTGGAAGGCATAAAGAACCCATTCGAAAAATCAAAGGTACTGAAAAAAAGCGCTCTTGAATACATCTCCGGGCATCCCCTGGAATATTTGCGCTTTCACATAAAGGGCGTAGCCATGATGTTTTTGGGGACGGCCGAAGAAGAGGTGACGCGCTTATTTGGAATAGAGAAAGACAGCACGGAGACAAGGAGACGCCCGTTGTCGGAAAGTTTTGTCGACAGATTTCTCAGAAAGCTTAATGACGGATATTATCTCGTTTCAGTAACGGAAAATTTGGCGGCGTACTCTTTTTTCCTCACCGGACTGTTTATGATTTACTTCAAAGACAGGGAAACAGACCCCAAAATATACTCCATGTTTTTGTTGCTGATAATATTTTATTTTGCAAATATAACCGGTATCGTCGGGTCTTCCAGATATAAAGTCCCGATAATCCCGTTTTACCTTATGATAAGCGCCAGAGGGATTCATGGGACCCTCGGCAAAATCAGGAGCTGGTCAAACAAGAAAAATATGGCTGTGGCCCTGAACGGAAACTGAATATTTCCCTCCCCTGCATGATACCTTACGCAATTTTGATTCCGGCGACTACGGTCTTTGCATTATGAGCCCCAAAATTAACATCCTGTTCATTGAATCCGGCGCCTCGGGAGGGGGTTCGTTCGAGAGCCTCTATCAGCATTTGAGGGTCATCGACAGGGAATTATTTAATCCGGTCGTAGTCTATCTGAATAATAACCGCTATATCGGACCGGTGAAAGAGCTGGGTATCGCGGTTTACCTGTTGGACGACTGGTTATATAAGATCCAGGTCGAAACCTGCGGGGAGCTGATATTAAACAGAATGACGGGGATAATCGGCAATTACATGCCGGTATTTTATATTCCTTTTTTCCGCATTACGCATAGACCGCTGTTAGATTCTATTGAGCGGATTGTTTACAGAGAAGAGATAGATCTGATACACCTGAATGACCAGATAAAGCGCGACCTGTTCGGTCTTTTTGTTGCCCAAAAAACGAATGTGCCGTGTGTGAGTCATTTGCGCTCGATGCGCAGCGGCAATTTCGGGCAGCGCAGCGCGGATTTCGCGAACCGGTATGTCTCCGCTTTTGTCGCGAACTCAAACAGCACAAAACAGTACTGGGAGGCATTGGGGATAGACGGGGACAAAATACAGGTTGTGCATAACGCGATCAGCAGGGAACAGATAAAACCGGTGGATATCCGCGCTGCATGGAAAATAGACGACGGCGTGCGTTTCCTCATCGGCTGCGTGGGGTCGTTAGCCGGCGGCAAGGGACATGATTTTCTGCTGCGGTCCTTTGCGAAATTCGCAAAGCTCAGGCCGGATGTAGTCCTTTTTTTAGCCGGAGAGGGACTGCTCAGGGAGGAGTTGGTCCGGCAAACTATAAACCTGGGAATACGGGACCGCGTTATTTTTACCGGCTACCTGGCTGATGCGAAAGACTTTATTGCCGGTCTCGATCTCCTGGTCCTTCCGTCACAGACTGAGGCATTCGGCAGGGTCTTGCTGGAGGCCATGGCTGCCGGGACCCCGGTAGCGGCAACAGATGTAGGCGGGGTACCTGAAGTAGTGAAGCACGGCTATAACGGCCTTTTGGTGGATTACGGCGATGAGGAAGGTCTGCGAAAAGCGATGTCCGAACTTCTCGATGACAACAGGCTGCGCGCCGGGGCCATTGAAAACGGACACAAAACCGCAGCTCAATTCAGCATAGAGAACTACTCCGCAAGCCTGGAACAGATATACAGAGATGTTATCGAAGGCCACAGATAGTCTTATGGATAATGTCAGGGCGGAAGAGGACTTTACCCCTGTGCAGAACATCGCGCTCTTTGCTTTAATAGCCCTGCTTGTCGGCTTATACAAGTTTATTATGGACCTCATGATCCTGAACGTGGGAATCGGGGAACTGAGCTATCCGAGGTTGTATCTGCAGGTCTTGCCAGCGCTGTACATCATTCACCAGAAATTCTGGAAACAGTCGCTCAGGTTCCCGCATTTGATTTTAATGTTTTTAATATTACTGGCTTATGTATTGTTCGAAGAATTCCTGTCGCCTTTCCGTGACACTGCGCCACATCATTATAATTTCTTCTGGGGCCAGGCGCGCATGTATATTTTCTTTCTGATGCTGGTCAATTTCGGGATAGACCGCAAGATGTTCTATAAGGTCATCGATTACACCCTGTATTGTATCCTGCTGATTTGTTTTATCACTTATTTCGGTTATACAGGTTTTTTCGAGATGGCCTTTGACCATAATGTGAGCCGGGCAATAATTCAGTCATCATTGACCGAAGCCGTCAAACCGCACCATTTGCTTCATGTCAACGCGGTGTCGTATCTGTTTGCCTTTGCCATCCTCTTATTGGTAATTAAACAGCTCAATGAGAAAAAATATTACAGGGCCCGTCTCATCAGGGATTTTACCCTCATTTTATTGCTCATGGGATTGATAATTATTAACGCGGCAAGGGCGGCCTTCATGGTCGCCATAGTATTTGTCTGTTTTTATGTCTATACCCTCTGGCGGTCCGGCGTTAAGGACAGGAACACAAAAATGTTTTTGTCCGTGTTGATGTTTATATTTATTATTGTAATTTCAGCTCTCGCCCTGTCCAAGTTCGGCAATATCCTTGAAAATAACGGCGTATTTGACATTCAAATCGGGCTGATAAAGCGGGCGGGTGTGGACTTTACCGAGGGAAGATATGAACATATGGTGAGGCTGATAAACGCGCGTAACGCGTGGGAGAATTTTCTGGACCATCCCCTTACCGGCATGGGGTTCAACGATGCTTCGGTAAGGGAAGGAATCGGAACAATTGATGACGGTCAGCATCTTCAGTTGCTGGCCTCGTTCGGGATTATATTCTTTATATTATATGTTTATTATTACTATAAATTATTTATTTTCGACGCGTATTTATTGAAAAAGCCCGAAATAATCCTCGGTTTGATTTTCGTTATACAGAGCTCATTTTTCGAAACGCCCGGAGATCTTGTTGCGATTGTAGCTTACACAGCCTGTTATTTTCACTATAATGCCCAACCCGTATATTCAATAAAAGCCGTCAGGCACAGGCCTCTGTGGCTGACGGGATAGAGGAAGAACGAGATGATATTTCCAAAATTAAAAGCAGGTGAAAAGAAACATAGAAGGCGCAAGAGAGAAATGGAGATGGACCTGATAATCGGGACCATGTCGGACCTGATCGGCGGCGACCCGGCGCAAGGGAAGAAGCATATAAGGGTCCTGGAATTCGGCTGCGGAAACGGGTTTCAGATCCCTTATCTCAACAAGATCGGCAGCGTAACGGCCTCGGATGTTTACACAAATGATGATATCAAAGAGATGAAGGGACTGGACTTTCATGAGTGCAGCATAACAAATACCCCTTTCAGGGACAGTCATTTCGACGTCGTATTTTCCAACCATGTCATTGAACACATCGAAGACAGGGATTCGGCGTTCAGGGAAATAAAGAGGATCGGGGCGCCTGATTGCATCTATGCTTTTTCGGTCCCTACCAACATCTGGCTTTTGATCAGCATTCCGGCCCTGTATTTCAACAGGTTTAAGGGCTTCTGCAGGGAAAGGCTTTTCGGCGCCCCCGCCGCAGGCAACGGAAACAGCGGAAAAGGGACCGGGATAATGAGAAGGCTGCTGCCGGGCGTTCACGGAGAGTACGCGGATTTTTTTGAATGCTACAGGTCTTTCGTTCCAGGGTCCTGGACAAGATTATTTCAGAACAACGGCTTCTCGATCATAAAAATGCAGCCGCTTCTTTTCTACGGGCCTTCGGAGTGGCCGTTACTGCCGACGACAGGAAAGTTTAATCGCCTTAAAATTTTCTCCAGCATGCTGTTCCTGCTGAGGAAGCAGAGCTGAAGGACAATTATTAACAGTCTCAAAATAGTATTTACAAGCTTTCAGCCTTTGCCGTCATGCCCGAAATCCTTTATCGGGCATCCAGAGACTAAAAACTACTGGATTCCCGTTAAAGACATGCGGGAAGCTACTTTTTACAAGGACTTGGATTCCCGATTACTACCTCGGGAATGACGACTATGAGGCTTTGTTATGCTGGTTTTTAGTATGAGACCCTTAATAATCGGATGAAGATAGCCTGCATGATATATGCGCCGATGGACAAAATGGGCGGGGCACAGGTGTTTGCCTTTAATCTCCTGGGGAAGCTGCACGAGTCCGGTCATGACGTTACCCTCTATCTGACGGATTGTTCATACAAGGAGTTGCAGAGTAAGATGAAAAAATGCCCTTTCAGGATAGAGCCGCTTTTCTTTATTGAGACCGCCCGCCTTTCCATGTATGCCCCCTTTTTGATCAGGAAAATAATAAGGGGAATACAGAAGAGAGAGAAGTATGATTTATGGCAGGTGATAGGCGCTTATCCCGCCGGGTTTGTCGCGTCCGCGCTGAGCGGCATAGTGCCTCTTGTATTAAGGACGCACGGCGACGACATTCAGAAAGATCAGGCGTTGAACTATGGGGCCAGGCTTGACTCCGCCAAAGAGAAGAGGATCAGGGAGACCCTGGACTCAATGGACAGGCTTATTGCGATGACACGGAACATGTACGATTGTTATACGGAGCTTCAGGTCCCGCCGGAGAAAATAGTTGAGATACCCAACACCGTGAACCTCAAGAGGTTTTCAATACCCGTAGACAGGTCCGCGACCAGACGCAGATATGGCATACCGGAAGACAGGACCCTGCTTGTTACCGTGGGCAGATATCATATAAAGAAAGGGCATGATTTAATTCCTGAGATCGCCGATCGACTCAGGCAAAGGCGCATAGACTTTAAATGGCTGTTGATCGGCAACGGGCTTGAAAACCTGAGAGGGGAAATTAATCAAAAGGGGCTGTTCGGTTATTTTATCCTGAAAGAAGAGATAGGCATGACGGACCTGTTCGGCGAACAGGGCGAGATCAATGTCCCCAATCATGAGCTCATTGCGTTATTGAAATGCTCTGATATATTCGTCTTCCCTACAAGGCTTGAAGGCTTTCCCATGGTCCTGATAGAGGCCATGGCCGCCGGGATTCCTGTTGCGACAACTAACAGCCCGGGAGTAAGAGAAGTCGTCACCCACAATAAAACGGCCCTCCTGTCGGAAATAGACGACGTCGGGTCGATGGCCTCCAATATCGGCAGGCTGATCGATGATTACGGATTAAGGGACCATTTGGTCGAAGAGGGCCGGAAAGAGCTGTTCAAATATGACCGTGATAATGTCGCGGATCAATACATGAAGGTATATACTCAGCTTGTTAACAACAATAAAGACAGGATTAACCTGGCTGGTGACCCCTCAGTTACCGGGGTGGGACAAATCCCCCTCTTTGGAAAAGAGGGGTGAGGGGAGATTTTCTAATGAATGCTTTTTATTTCAAAATCCCCCTTCATCCCCTTATGTGAATATCCTGAAATGATAAAAGTCTGCTACATCATCGGTCAGCTTGGCAAAGGCGGGGCCGAACGGCAATTATACGAGCTTGTCAAGGGGCTTGACAGGGAAAGGTTCCATCCGGTCGTAATCAGTCTCAGTCAGGGCGGTTTATGGAAGGACGAGATACAGAAGCTGAATGTTCAGGTGATAGAGCTTCAAAGGAAAAAGAATTGGGAGTTCAGCAGGCTTCTGAAACTTTTCCGGCTCCTGAAATCTGTGAAGCCGGACATCGTTCATACGTTTATGTTCTCTGCCAATTCATACGGAAGAGTTGCCGCAGTCCTTTGCAGGGTGCCGGTTATTATCGCATCCGAACGCTGTGAACGAAATAAGTATGAAATGGGCAAATATCAAAATTACATTGATAGGTTGCTTGCTTTATTTTCTCAAGGAATTATATGCAACTCACGCGGCGTGGCTTTGACTCTAATTAATAAATATTCATTTGCTTCAAGGAAAATTATGGTAGTCCATAATGGTATCAATGCGGACAATTTCTTTAAACAAGACTGCATTGGAGGCACCGATAAGAGAGCGCAAAAAATCATTGTGACAGTCGGAAGACTCTACCATCAAAAAAATCACAGGTTGTTTCTGGAAGCGGCAAAGATTGTCCTGAAGAAATCTGAAGATAAAGAGATAAAATTCCTGATAATAGGAAAAGGGCCGCTTCAGGAGGAACTGGAGAATTATGCCGAAAGTTTAGGCATTCGTGGTAATGTGATATTTGCCGGAGAGAGGAACGACATCCCTGAGGTGTTGCACGATGCGGACATATTCGTAATGACTTCATTGTATGAGGGGATGCCTAACGCAGTAATGGAAGCCATGGCAGCGGGACTGCCGGTAGTTGCATCAGACGTCGGCGGCAGCAATGAACTGGTGGTCGATGGAGAGACGGGCTTTCTGTGCCCATGTGATAATGCGGCGCTGATAGCGGAAAGAGTAATCCACCTTCTTGCTGATCCACAGAATTCCAGCGTAATGGGAGAACGGGGAAGGGAAAGAATCCTGAGAGACTTCACGTTGCAGAAAATGGTGGATGACACACAGGGTATTTATATTAAATTGTTGTACGGGACCGACAAAATTCTCTCCGGCATATCAGCGGATTTCATCGCGGAGTCTGCCAGGAATATTTCAAACATATGATAGATGGCGGTCGTTTCTTTCCAAGTATTATCTGAAAGGATGCTTTATGTGCGGAATTATCGGAATTATTAATTGCCCCGATATAAAACGGGCCAAAGTCGATGACATGCTGAAAAGCATGTCACACCGGGGGCCTGATGCAAGCGGCTTATACTTTGGAGATGATGTGTGTCTCGGCCATACGCGCCTGAGCATACTGGATCTTTCGGACAAGGCGAACCAGCCGTTTCAGAGCAAAGACGGCAAATTGGTCATGACTTATAACGGTGAAATTTATAATTTCAATGAGCTTCGGCAAGGCTATCTTGCGGACGAGACATTTGAGACGTCAAGCGATACCGAGGTGCTCTTAAGGCTTTACAGGAAATTCGGCGAGGATTGTGTTCAGTACATCAAAGGGATGTTCGCCTTCTGCATATATGACATTGAAAAGCGCAGGGCCGTCCTGGTGCGGGACAGGCTGGGGATCAAACCGCTGTACTATTACCAGAAAGGAAAGACGCTTGTATTCGCCAGTGAAATCAAGGCGATTTTAAGCAGCGGCCTGTATAAGAAAGAGATTCGTCCCCGGTCGGTCTCAGATTACTTCATCAACGGCAACACCGTCGGACCTCATACTATCTTTGAGGGTATCAATGAAATGGAACCCGGCCACGTCTTCGTGTTCGACAAAGGCAGGCTGAATAAATACCGGTACTGGTCATTGAGAGAAGCCGACATCTCCGAGTCGCAGCCCGAATGGGATTATTCCGAGCTGAGAGAAAAGATATCGGCTGCGGTCCGGTCTCACCTGGTCAGCGACGTCCCTGTGGGACTTTTTCTGAGCGGGGGGATAGACTCCAGCAGCATAGCTTCATTGGCGGGTCTGTCCGGGCAAAATGAATTTCACACCTTTACGGTCCGTTTTGATGCGGGCGGACACGATGAATCAAAAACCGCTCGTTCCATTGCAGACAAAATGGCATCTACGCACCATGAATTGCTGATTGATTATAAAAGCATGGTCAGGAACCTCGGCCGGACGATTCGATGCCATGATGAACCGTTCGGGGACGCCGCCAATTTATGCATCTTCTCTATGTCCGAATTGGCCCGGCCTTATGTAAAGGTCGTCCTGTGCGGCGACGGCGGCGACGAGGTTTTCGGCGGATATCGCCGTTACAGGGGAAATCTCGTGGCATCGAAGCTGGGACCTTTTTTACCGCCGCTGGGCGGACTGGGCTTTTCGCCGAGGTATCAGCGTATATTGAAAATCCTTGGAGAGAAAGAACTATATCGCAGGTATGCATTGTGGATGCTGCCTTTCAGCGATGGGACAAGGGAACTATATCGGTTCCTCGATCCTGCGGTTTTCAACACAGAAGCCGAAAATGAACATTTCAAACAGTACAAAACGCATTTTAGTGAATCCGGCGGCAGAGGTATCGTAAACAATATGCTTTATACCGACCTCAACCTTCTCCTTCAGAATACCTACCTGAAAAAGATAGACAGACCGACCATGGCCCACGGATTGGAGGCGCGTGTTCCCATGCTGGACAGTGATCTGGTGGAGTACGTTTACAGTCTGCCGGGGTCTGCTAAGGTAACGCCCTGGGGACTGAAAGTCGGCATGAAGAAGGCGATGCGGGGAGTGGTGCCTGACAGCATCCTGGACTCGCCCAAAAAAGGCTTCGGCGTGCCTTTTGAAGAGTGGCTGCGTGATGATCTCAAACAAGTGGCCGGGGAGGTTTTTTCCGATCCGGGGTTCGGCGCTCACGGTTACTTTCAGCAGGACAGAATACGCGAGGCATGGAATGATTTCCAGGCGGGGCGAGGGTATTACGGGCATCTCCTTTGGTATACGCTTATTTTTGAGCTCTGGTATCAGGAGTATATAAACTGAAAAAAGTTTACCTCGAATGATCAAACATGAAAACCGCTGTTGAATCATACAACATAAAACCTGAAGACCTTCGAGGAGATACTTTAGCAAGGCCGGAAGAATCAGGACACAGAATTTATATGATCGCCCGTGGCAAGGCATCGGACAGCCGGGCGCCTTTCTCGGTTCTCGTCAACGAACAGGCTGCGTCTTTGAGAACAAAAGGCCTGGAAATATATTTCGGCATAGTAGGACCCCCGGTCTCAATTTCAGGTATGCTGCGGAATTTACTGAAAATGAGATCGGAAATTAAAGGAATAAAGCCGGACGTCATACACGCGCAATATGGTTCTGTAATAGCGCTTGCGGCCTCTCTGATAAAAGGGAAGGTCCCTCTTGTGGTTTCTTTTTGCGGGAGCGATTTACTTGGTGTGCCGGTTCCCGGCTTAAACTGGCGCATACGTGAATGGCTGGCCAGACTGATGGGTTTATGGGCAGCTCACTTTGCTGACGTTATCATCGTAAAAAGCAGTAATATCCTGCAGCGCCTTCCATCTTACCTTCAAAGGAGGGCGCACATTTTGCCGAATGGCGTTGATACCGATTTTTTCATCCCGATGGATAAAGATATTTGTCGTGCTATGCTGGGTTGGCGCCGGGACGCAAAAATTATCCTGTTTCACTCGGGGGTAGACCGCAGCCGGGACATTAGTGATATTAAGAATGTAAAACTGGCTGAGGCCGTTTTCAGGGCGGTTGAGGACCGGATGCCCGGCGTTGAATTATTTCAGTTCTCCAAACTTACCAGAGAAACAATACGCACTATGATGTGCGCGTCCGATTGCCTGCTGGTTACTTCTTTACATGAGGGTTCGCCGAACGTGGTGAAGGAGGCGATGGCCTGTAATTTACCTGTGGTGTCTGTTCTGTGCGGAGATGTTGCTGAACGTCTGCGAGGGGTATATCCCGGCGGGACTTACGGGTATGATGAAGGTTCATTGGCTGAAGGGATAATGAAAGTTTTTGAAGCGTCGCAACGGTCCAACGGCCGTCTTGAACTCATGAGTCAGGGTCTCACTGCCCCGGATGTAGCAGCATCGTTGTCAGGGATTTACAGAAAAGTCGTTGTCAAATAAGTGTGCAGCTTATCCCCCTCTTTGGAAAAGAGGGGGAGGGGAGATTTCTTAATGAATGCTTTTTATTTTAAAAGTCCCCTTCATCCCCTGCGGCTTCGTGTCGTCAATACTATGGGGATGGAAAATTGTCCTGGCACCGGCGCAGGAAGGAGAATTTAATGTTGAATTTATTTGAAAGGAGAGATATGAGAAGAACAATTCATGCATTGTTAATATGGTTATTCATATTGCTTGTATTATCAGAAACTTCCCAATCAGCTTCATATAATAAGATGAAAATTTCAGAAAGTTCGGGACCATTCGCATCTAATATTGATGATGCTAATTACGATCTTAAAACACATGTGAACGGAAACGGAGTATATGTAGTATGGTCAAATAACTCGCAAATCTTTGTTTATGATGGAATGGAAACCTACGCTGTTAGGAAAGGCCCTGGAGCCGCTTGCTAAGGGACAAAAGGGTGAGATTTTGACTTTAATTACGCTTCAATAGCAGAAGTAATATTTGGTATTATTAAAGAAACACAGCCGCTCTTTAATTGTGCTTGCGATCCTCATTCGATAAGATTTGCAGACAAAGCAGTAGGGGCGGGTTTCAAACCCGCCCCTACGACCGTTTCCGAAGTTTCTAAAAATTCCCACACCGAAACAAGCCGATAATTTGACGTTACAGTCATTATCTTGTCAGTAAACCTCGTCGCCAATCATTATTTATCAACGTGTTATAGCGGGTATGATTCTTGAATTAGAGAAGCGTTAAGTGTAAGAGAGGACACTGCTCTAAACGGTCGGTTACGGATTTTTTACATTATCGCGGCATAACCGGCAGAGCGATTGAAGCGCTGTGTTTATATTGCGATAAAACCGGAAGTTGCACTGCCGTGCATTTTGATGCGTGTAACTGAGAGGACGGAGTAGTGTGTGCAGGGCCGGGCTTCAGCCCCCGCATCCGGGTCCCGGGAACAACCGGCGGGACATGTAAGAAATAATGGGCCAGTGGAATGAAACTCCCTGTGAACGGGAAAGGACGGTTATATGAAAATAGCATTTGTTGACCCCGGCTTCGGCAAGAGGAGCTGGAACACCTTCGGACAGTCCCACTGGAGCAGCATCATCCATCAGGGGTTGTGCGGCTTGACGGCCTGCCTGAAAGAGGCCGGATATAAAGATATTCATCTCCTTGACGTCAGGACAATGAAGGACTGGAACGAACTGGAGCGCAGGTTCGCGGACTTGAAGCCCGACCTTGTCGGCATAAGCATGCGTTCATGCGATATCAACATGGTGCGCGAGATAGCGGAGAGATTCAAGAGGATAAACCCGGGGGTCAAAATCGCGGTCGGCGGGGTCCATGTTTCCATCGATCCTGAAGCCGTGCAGAAGGTGGAGGCCTATGATTACATAATCGCCGGAGAAGGAGAGATATCCATTGTAAAGCTCGTTCAGGCGCTTGAAAAAGGCGAAGAATTCCCCCGCTTCTGCTGGGGAGAGCGTCCCGAACTTGACAGCGTGCCGTTTATCGAAAGGGAATTTTATCCGTATGATACCGCAATAAATCTGCCCAACTACGAGGGCGTCTTTCATCCTCCCATGGTAACGATGCTTTGCTCGCGGGGGTGCATGTACAACTGCTCCTTCTGCGCTCCCCATTCAAGAAGCCATTTCGGAAAGGGCGTACGACTGAGGTCCGTGAAGAATGTGATTGAAGAGCTCAGGATGCTCAATGACCGGTACAAATTCAATTCCGTAAAGTTCTATGATTACACCTTCAGCCAGTACCCCGAGTGGGTCGATGAATTCTGCGACATGTATGCCCCTATCGGCAAGCCCTTCTGGATACAGAGCAGGGCCGACCTCATCTGCAAGCAGCCTGCCCTGATAAAGAAGCTCAAAAAGGTAGGGCTGAAACTGATCGGCGTCGGGTTTGAATCAGGCTCCGACAAGACCCTCAAATTTTTACGCAAGGGTTCGACAAGGGACATAAACCTCAGGGCGGCGCAGATCATTAAATCAAACGATATACTTCTTTCCGCCTCATTTATGTTAGGCATTCCAGGGGAGGAAGAAGAGGACGTGAAGGCCACCGTGAGTCTCGCTAAAGAGATGAGGCCGCATTTCTGCTCGGTCGCCTTCTTTACCCCCATACCGGGCAACGACCTTTATCAGTACAGCAAGGACAACGACCTTATCCTGAATGACGACCCCGAGATGTGGGTGGAATTTTCGCCTGAAGTCCCGAAGATCAGGGGCAAGGATTATGAGAGGCTCAAGATGGCCGCGTCCGAGATCATGGGCGACCGCTTCGGCGGAAAACTGACCGGCAGGATAATCCGTTATCTGTACGTGAAGACAAAGTACCACTACAAATTGCGCGGCTTTCTCGTGCACTGTTATTCCAAATGGGTCAGCAGCGGCTGGTACGGTATGATGCAGAAGCTGCTGAGGAGAGATAATTGCCGTCGGTCTCATAATGCTGAAGACATTAATTCTAAAATTCTCTCCGACCTCCCTTTGTCAAAGGGAGGACCTTCTCCTGTCTCCGGAAAAATCGGGGCGGACCCGTCGGGGAGATTTTAAGTTGAGCGCCGGACGGGGCAGGAGCGGATACCCTTTTTAAGGAGTTACCGGATGGTAAGAATAAGCAGAAAGGCGGAGGACCTATATGCAGGGACATAACCACAGCTCTGTTTCAGTAGTCATTCCGTGCCGGAATGAGGAAAAGTTCATAGGGGCGTGCCTCGAGTCGCTGGTGGCGCAGGATTATCCGAAGGAGAAGATGGAGGTCCTGGTCGTTGACGGAAGGAGCTCCGACGGGACCAGGGAAATAGTCGGGAAGTACGCCTCGGACTTTTCATTTATCAAACTCCTGGACAACCCGAAGATGATGACCCCTTTCGCATTGAACACGGGCGTCAGGTCATCGACCGGGGACTGCGTCATGATCCTCGGCAGCCACTCCAGGACCGCCCCCGATTTCATCAGGAAGAACATAGAAAGCCTTAACCGGAATATCGCCGATTGCGTCGGCGGGATACTGATTACCCTGCCGGGCGACGATACCCTTCTTGCGGAGACGATTTCCCTGGCCGTCTCTCATCCCTTCGGCATCGGAAACGCCTATTTCCGTACCGGCTCCAGAGAACCCAGATATGTGGACACGGTCCCTTTCGGATGCTACAGGAAAGAGACCTTTCAGAAGATAGGCCTTTTTGATGAAGACCTCGCCAGAAACCAGGACGATGAATTCAATATGCGGCTGATAAAAAACAAGGGGAAGGTGCTTCTCGTCCCTGAGATAATTTCTTATTACCATGCCAGGGACTCCCTCTCCAGGCTCTTCAGGATGTATTTTCAGTACGGTCACTTCAAACCGCTCGTGGCCATGAAGGTGGGAGGCGTCCTTACACTGCGTCAGGTGGTCCCGGCCCTTTTTGTCGGCAGCCTGATCGCCGCCGGGGCGCTCTCTCTTGTATTCACGCCGCTGAAGTGGTTGTTCCTGCTGATCCTGTCGAGTTATTTAATGGCCGTCATCGGCTTTTCTCTCCCGGTCGCCTTCAGACGGGGCATGAAACATATCGTGACATTGCCGGTGGTATTTGCCACGCTCCATTTCAGCTACGGGGCCGGATATTTAAAAGGGATATGGGACTTCATTGTCATGAACAGGCATAAGAGGAAAATTCTGGCGGACGTTCCCCTGACACGATAGGCATTTCAGGAGGTAAGGCATAATGAGCACAGGTCCGGCAGGAAGCGTAGTACCCACGGCATTTCCGGAAGTCGCGAAATCCATGGACATCCCTTTTCATAAGGCATACATAACCGTCGATGAGGTGGCGGAGGTCATCGACGCCATCAAGTCCGGGTGGTTTACGATGGGACCCAAGACAGTGGAATTCGAGCGGCGTTTCAGCGACTTTATCTTCAGGGACTCCGCTGTCTCCGAAGATAAGAGGTTTTCAGTCTCGCTGAATTCGGCCACTGCCGCCCTTCACCTCGCGCTCAAGGCCATAGGACTGAAGGCGGGAGACGAGGTCATCCTGCCTACCAATACTTTTATCGCCACTGCGGAGGTGGTGACCTATTTCGGGGCGGTCCCGGTCCTGTGCGATATCGAGGAAGTTACACACAATATGGACGTGTCGAAAATAGAGGGTCTGATTACCGGAAGGACCAGGGCGATCATCCCGGTGCACTTCGGGGGGCAGCCTTGCGATATGGATGAGATACTGGATATTGCCGGGCGGAGGATGCAGACCCATGATCAGAAAATTCATTTGATAGAGGACGCAGCCCACGCCCTGCCGAGCAGATATAAGGGAAGGATGATCGGCACTATCGGTGATATCACGTGCTTCAGCTTTTATGCCACCAAGACCCTTTGCACCGGCGAGGGGGGGATGGCGGTCACGACAAATCAGGAGTACGCCAAAAAAATAAGGACCAACCGGCTTCACGGCATCAGCAAGGACGTCTGGAACAGGTATACACTGGAGGGGGACTGGCGCTACGAGGTCGTCGATAACGGAAACAAATACAATACCACCGACCTCAACTCCGCCCTCGGGCTGGCCCAGCTTCAGAAGGTCCTCTGGATGAATGACAGAAGAAGGGAGATCGCCGAACTGTACACGCGCGCCTTTGAAGGGACCGGGATCATCCCCCCCACGGTGATGGATGACAGGGAGACCAGCTGGCACCTGTATGTCATCAAAACGGACAACAGGGACGAGCTCTATGAAAAACTCAGGGCGGACGGCATCGGCGCGTCCGTACACTTCATCCCGGTGCATAAGCACCCCTACTATCGCGAAACTTACGGCTACAACGACGCGGATTACCCGGTCGCTAACAGGGTATTCGGGCAATCGCTTTCGCTGCCGATATTCCCCGGCCTGACCGCCGGCGAAGCGGAGTATATTACAGAGAGGGTACGTAGATATGCCGGCTAACTTTTATCTGCGATACGGCAAGCGGACATTCGATTTCGTATCGGGCCTCCTCGGAGTCATCCTTCTTGCCCCCCTGTTTCTCATGATCCCGCTTCTGATCATAATCTGCGACGGGGGGCCGGTCTTTTTCAGGCAGAGGAGGGTCGGGAAGGGTTTTGAGCCCTTCATGCTGTTGAAGTTCAGGACCATGATTAATGACGCCCCCCAAAAGGGGATTTCTGTTACGGCAGGAGGCGACCCGAGGATTACGGCCGTCGGAAGGGCACTGAGAAAGACAAAGCTGGACGAGCTCCCGCAGCTCTGGAATGTATTGAAGGGAGAGATGAGCATTGTGGGACCGAGGCCTGAAGTGCCCGGATACGTTGAAAGCTTTAAAGAGGATTATGAGGAGATTTTAAAGATCAGACCTGGAATAACCGACTATGCCGCGATCGAGTTCAGGAACGAGGAAGAGACGCTCGGCAGGTATGAAAGTCCTGAAGAGGGCTATCTCAATGACGTCCTGCCCGAGAAAATCAGGCTTTACAAAAAATATATCAGGGACATCGGCCCCGGCAATGACCTGAGGCTGATATGGCTTACCCTGCTGAGGCTCGCGGGGAATTCAAAAAGCGTTCACAGGGAGAGTCGCAAGGTTTGTCATTCCCGCACCGACGCGTAGGGACAACTTCGGGCATGACCGGCAGGACACTGAGTAAGGGATTGCAGCAATATGTTTTTGAATCATACCTCCCGGAAGTTATGAATAATCCGGGTCAAATAAAACGGCGCTATGCCGTTTAAGCAGGACACGCTGTGACGAACTGCGGCATTAAATTGTGCTGCAGGGACGTAAGGAGTAACACATGAGTAAAACCGACATCCTCAAAACTACCAGGCTCAAGAGAACAGTCTTTTATGCGGCCGGCGACGGCATGCTGCTGACCTTCGCGCTGTATTTCTCATTCTATCTGAAATACGAGGGGATGGTCCCTCCGTTTTACATGGACGGGTTCCGGGGATATCTGACGGTGTTCCTTTCACTGAAGTATCTGATCTTTATCCTCTTCCGGTTATACAATGTCAGTTGGTCCTATGTAGGCTTTTATGAGATGCTTAATATACTGATGGCGAACGTTACGGCCCTTGTCCTTCTCTTCGGGGTGTCCGCCTTCAATCAGGACGGCGTCTTTGCCGGGTTCCCTCGTTCCATTGTGGTCATGGACTTCGTCATTTCTCTGCTGTGCATAGTCTTTTTCAGGACGTCGAAGAGATTTTACCGCCAGACCTGGAGCAGCAGGCGGACGAAAGATATTAAACGCACGCTCATAATCGGCGCCGGAGACGCCGGGGAGCAGATAGTAAGGGACATGAGAAGGCAGATACACAGCCCCTACCTGCCCGTAGGTTTTATTGATGATGATCCGATGAAGCACGGCGTTTATATCCAGGGGGTCAAGGTCCACGGCGGCAGGGCGATGATCTCCGGCATTATGGAGAAATTAAGAGTAGAACTGGTGCTCCTTGCCATGCCCTCGGCGCCGACGCGCGATATATGGGACATCCTTTCACACGTGCGAAAGGCCGGGGCCAATGAGGTAAAGACATTGCCGGGACTCAATGAACTCGTAACAGGACCCGTATCTCTGTCCGATGTGAAGGAGGTAAGGATCGAGGAGATAATAGGGAGGGAGCAGGTGCCGATAGACGAGAAGGTGGTGTCCGGGTTTTTAGAGGGGAAGACCTTGTTGATCACGGGGGCGGGAGGCTCCATCGGGTCGGAGCTGGTCAGGCAGGTAACGGCCTTTAAACCTAAAAGGGTCATAGTGCTCGATATAGACGAGACAGAGGTGCACAATGTTGAATTAGAGAGCAACCGCAACGGGCAGATAGACATAGTGCCGGTCGTTGCCGACGTCTGCGACAAGCATAAAATAGAGACCGTTTTCGACCAGTACAGGCCTGACGTTGTTTTCCACGCGGCCGCGTATAAACATGTCCCCATGATGGAGAGATACCCCGAGGAGGCCGTAAGGGTCAATATCCTCGGGACAAAGCTCGTTGCGGAGACCGCCGTCGAATTCGGGGTGGAAAAGTTTGTGCTCGTCTCCACCGACAAGGCGGTAAGGCCGAAGAACGTCATGGGGGCCACCAAGCGCGTAGCTGAAAAGATCGTGAAGGAGCTTAATTATTCAGGGAAGACGAAATTCATTTCAGTGCGGTTCGGCAATGTGATAGGCAGTCGCGGCAGCGTGGTCCCTATTTTCGAGGACCAGATCAGGAGGGGCGGGCCCGTCACGATCACTCACAAGGACATGAAGCGGTATTTCATGAGCATACCCGAGGCCTGCATCCTTATCCTGCAGTCCGCCGCCATGGGCCAGGGGGGGGAGGTGTTCCTTCTCGATATGGGTGAACAGATAAAGATAGTAGATATCGCCAGAGAGCTGATTCGGCTCAACGGCCTTGAGCCGGAGATAGAGATTCCGATTGTCTTTACAGGCATCCGGCCGGGAGAGAAACTCTATGAAGAGCTAATGCTGGATACGGAAGGAATGGAATCAACGGGGCACCCGAAGATCTTTGTCGCAAAAGATTTAAACGGGGGCAACGGATACATACTCGACAGTATCCCGTTGTTCGAAGAGGTCATAAAAAACAGGCAATGGGCCTGGATAAGAAATCTGCTGATGAATTATGTGCCTTCATATAATCCCTCCCTGCAGGAAGACGACACGTCGCCGGAGTGGCAATATCCTCAGTGGACGGAGAGAAAGACGGATGGGAAGTTCAGGGAAGAGATACCGTTATTTTCCGGCATTCCGGCGGCCGGAGGGGCAACAGGCGGAGGCATGGCAATGAACATTTTTAAACAGAGCGACCCGTCCCTGGGGAAATTATTTAACCGGGAGAAGATATGAAAGAGACAGTAATGGATGACGACGAGATAAAGCTGTCCGATTATATACATGTGCTCAGAAAGCGCATGGTATCCATACTTCTTATCATTACCGTCTCCGTAGCTGCAACGGGCATCGTCTCGTTCATGACGCCGCCCGTGTTCGAATCAAAGGCGCTGATAATGCCGGCTTCTCCTCAAAGGGAACAGGGCGGCATGAGCGCGATTGCAAGCACATTCGGCATATCCACGGCGGGAACGTCGAATGTCTCCGAGATGCTGGCCCTCCTCAAGAGCAATATTTTAATTGAAAGGGTCATTAATAAATATGATCTCGTGCCCGTATTTTCCTCGAAGGGTTCTGAAAAGCTGACCGCTTCCGGAAAGACGTGGCTGGTCATCAAGAGTCTGAAGGAGCTTTTCAAGGTCAAACACAATCAAAAAGAGGGCATTATCGAGCTTTCCGCGGAGTTCAGGGACCCGGCCATTGCGACCGATTTGCTCAACTACATGTTGATAGAGCTTACTGATTATATGAGCAGCGAGGCCAGAAGGGTCGCGGAGACAAACAGGAAATATCTTGAATCATTGATCGACAGGAACGCCGATCCCCTGATAAGACAGAAAATCTATTCGCTGATCGCCCTGCAGATAGAGACCGCAATGATGGCGGAGGTCAAAGAGAATTTCGCTTTCAAGATACTCGATCCGCCGAGGGCCTCGCCGGACAGGATAAGGCCGACGAGAAAGAAAAATGTCCTCATTGCCTTCGTCGTTTCAGTGTTCGCAGGGGTATTTTTCGCCTTCGCCAGGGAATATTCGGAAAATGCAAAAAAGAGTAAGAGGACCGCTAAAGGAGAGAATGAATGAACAAGACCTTACGCAGCATGCGTTATTTGACCCTTATAATATTTTTTGTCCTCGGCGGGAGCGTTTGCGCGCAGAACACCGGCGTGGTCGTCGATGCGAACGCCCTGCAGTCATTGTCTCCCGAACAGCGCGGCGTCGTGGAGGCCGAGATGGGCAAGTCGGGCAATGTGCTGTCGCCCGAGGCGATCAAATCGCTCCAGGAGCGTCCTGAATTTCAGGGCGTTACGCCCGAGGACATTGCCAGGGGCAAGGAGATGATCGGGAAGAAAGAGGCCGCCGGACAGCAGCCTGAAGAACAAGCGGCGGCCGTCGAGCCGGCCCAGCCCGTCTCCCCGATCGGACAAAAACCGGATTCCCTGTTCAACAGGTATCATGTCGTGGGACCGTATCAGGAGATATCCACCGAACTGACGGCCTTCGGTTATGAGTTTTTCTCGAATGTCGCCGTAAGGTCCCTGACCCCGAGGAAGGACATGCCGGTTTCGCCGGAATACGCCATAGGTCCGGGAGATGAAATAAAAATGCTCCTGTGGGGGAGGGTCAACGCGCAGTACAGCCTTGTCGTCGACAGGGACGGCAATATAACCGTGCCGCAGATAGGACCGCTGCACGTCGCGGGGATGCGCTTTAACGAGATGAAAAATTTCCTTACCGGTCAGGCCCAGCAGATTATCGGCGCCAACATCAACGTCACCACCGGGGCGCTCAAGAGCATCCAGGTTTTTGTTTTGGGCGAGGTCAGGAGGCCGGGCAGTTACACGCTGGATTCCTTTTCGACAATAACAAACGCCCTGCTTTCAGCCGGGGGGCCTACGGAGATAGGCTCGCTGCGCAACATACAGTTGAAACGGAACAACAGGCCCGTTACGGAGATGGATTTCTATGATTTCCTCCTGAAGGGAGACAAATCCGAGGACAGGGCGCTCCAGTCGGGGGACGTGGTCTTTGTCCCGACCACCGGCCCCCTCGTCGGAATAGCCGGCAATGTCAAACGCCCCGCGATTTATGAGCTGAAGGCCAAGAACGACCTCCTGAGCGTCTTCGATATGGCAGGCGGCGTCATACCGAGCGCATATACGCAGCATATACAGGTGGAGAGGATCCAGAAAAACGAGAGGACCGTAGTGGTGGACATTAATGATAAGGACCTCACCAAATCGAAAAACTTTATCCTGCAGGACGGCGATCTGGTCAAGGTGTTTTCAATAGTCGATAAAAATATGAACGCGGTGTTTCTTGCCGGCAACGTGAAGCGTCCGGGGAAGTACGAGTATAAACCCGGCATGAGGGTCAGGGACCTGATTAAAGATACCGGGGAACTGCTGAGTGAGACGCACTTTGAATATGCCCTGATCAAGAGGGCCGGCGACCAAAAGATGGAGCCGCAATTGATACCCTTTGACCTCGGCAGGCTCTTGTTCGGCAATGATGAAGCCGGCAATATTCCCCTTGAGCCCCTGGACAACATATATATATTTTCGGGATGGTTTTTTAAAGACAGGCCGAAGATAACCGTTGCGGGAGAGGCGAGAAAGACAGGGACGTTCGATCTCCTTGAGAACTACAGGGTAAAGGACGCCATCCTCGAAGCCGGCGGGCTTACAAAAGACGCGGTCCTTCACAAGGGCGAGATATTCAGGACGGAGGGACCGGGCGTGGTTTCCCAGGTATATTTTGACGTGGGGCGCGCGATGGCTGATGGTCCCGAAGACAACATCCTGCTTCGGGACATGGATAAAATAGTCATTCACTCTATATGGGAAAGCCGGTATAAGCACACGGTTTCCATAGCCGGGGACGTAAACAGGCCCGGCGAATATGCCCTCGTAAAAGACATGCGGGTAAGCGATCTGGTATTTTCCGCCGGAAACACGCTTGAGTCCGCCTATCTGGAGAACGCCGAGATATCTTCTTACGTTATAGAGGCAGGCAAAGAAGTGAACGTGGATTACAGGGAAATAAACCTCCGGGCCGCCCTCGCAAACGACCCCGGGCATAATTTGATTTTAAAACCGTACGACAGACTGCTTGTCAAACGCATGCCTGGATGGCAGGAGCAGCAGTTTGCGTCGGTCGCGGGAGAAGTCGGTTTCCCGGGCAAATACATAATTAAAAAAGGCGAGAAGTTGTCATCTCTTATTGAAAGAGCGGGCGGCTATTCCGACGGGGCGTATTTACGCGGGGCCGTCTTCACAAGGGAGCGCGTCAGGGAATTACAGCAGAAGAGTCTCAACGAAATGATATCAAGGCTCGAGAGGGAGCTGCTTGCAGAGGGCTCCATGCAGGTGGCCATCTCGCTGTCAAAGGAAGAGGTTGAAGCCAAAAAGACGGAGCTGGAGCAAAAACAGAAGTTCATTGAATCGTTGAGGAAGGTGCCGGTGTCGGGCAGGATGGCGATAAGAATGGCCCACCTGCGGCTGTTGAAGGGCAGTGAATACGACATCGAGCTCGAACAGGGCGACCATCTTTATATTCCGATGAAAAACAGCGTGGTCGATGTGACCGGCGCGGTGATGTCGAGGGGCAGCTACATTTACTCCGAGAGACTCGATTTCGGCGATTACGTGGAAATGGCCGGCGGATATACGAGATACGCGGACGAGGGCAGTGTATATGTCCTGAAAGTCGACGGCAGCGCCAGGAAGCTGTCGAAGGGCCGCTTTAACTGGAATTCTTCAAAGTCGAGGTGGGAAATGTCCGGCTTTGGTGAAGATATAAAGGACATCGAGCCCGGAGACACTATTGTCGTGCCGGAAAAATTAGAGCGTGTCGCATGGATGAGGGAGACAAAGGACATAAGCCAGATATTATTCCAGATAGCGGCCACCACAGGCGTTGTAGTGGCGCTGTTCTAAAAGAGAGGGGCAAAGGTCATGGGGCAAGGGTCATGGGAACAAACAGACAGCGCATATAGGCGGTAATGTATTCGGCAAGGTCTTATGCCTGTCTTCTCTTTGCTCTCTTCTTTCTGTTTTCTGCTTTCTCTGACGCATGCGCCGGTGACGAGCCTTTCACTTATCCTTCAAACCGCGGAGATACGGGCCTTATGGAGGTCCCGACTGCAAGGGTGATGAGAAAGAACAGCTACCGCTTAGGAATCAGCCAGGTAACGCCGTACAGATATTATTACGGCGCGATAAGCCCGCTTAAGGGGCTCGAAATTACGGGAAGGATAACCGAGGTCCTGGGCGTCGACGTAATTAACCCGACATTTCAGGGGTACGGTGATTATAAGGACAAGGCCGTGGATTTAAAATATCAGTTCATCCCCGAAGGGAAGTATTTGCCCGCAGTGGCGTTAGGCATTATGGACCCTCACGGCACCAGGCGTTACGCGGCCCAGTATATCTCCGTCAGCAAGCAAATATACCCTTTCGATTTTACGATGGGTTTCGGCAACGGGAGGTTCGGCAAAAGGCCCCTCAGCGCCCAGACGGGTAATCTGAAACTGGAGATCATCACCGACCCAAGAGGCTGGCTGGAGGATTCCCTGTTTTTCGGGGGCATACAATTTGCGCCTTCGGAGAAATATGCCCTGATGCTTGAATATAGCCCGATAAAATATCACGTCCAGACGGACCCGGCCCGGGAAAAATATTTTACCTCGCCGGCGCCGTCAAAATATAATTTCGGCCTGCGGTACAAACCCTCGAAATGGTCGGAGGTCGGGATGAGCTGGCAGAGAGGCAACCAGTTCGGCGTCAATGCCTCTGTTGCCTTCGATATCGGCGTCCCGCTTGTTCCGCTGTACGACCGGAGTTATCAGGAAGGCCCTTCTGAAAAGACGGACCCGGAACTCACGAGGATCGCCAGGGCCATGTCCGGTTCGGGCTTCAGCGACGTAGGGGTGACTGTCGGGGATGACGAATTGCGGATCACGGCGCACAATGATAAGTATTTTCTCAACAGCAGGGCGGTCGGGAAAGTCCTGAGAATAATTGCCGACATCAATCCGGCGTATGCCGGCCGGGTACATATAATACTGACTGAGAGAGGCATCCCCGTCATGGAATTCGAGTGCGCCGGAAGAGATATAGCCGAGCTGTATGCGGACAGGATGTCGCTTGACGACTTTCTGGCTGTTTCGGAATTCAGGACCGTTGTAACAGGGGCGCCGGAGACGCGCGTCGGGCGCAAGGCGTCCTGGAGCTACGGCGTCAGGCCCGCCCTGGAGACATTTTTAAATGACCCTTCGGGTTTTTTTAAATACAGGCTGGGCGTCCAGGGCTGGATAAATTATCAGCCGCTGAAGGGGTTATCTTTGATTACGGGCCTCGTGACGTATCCGCTGAATAATATTTCCACTGTTAATGAACCGGTTTCCGACCCGGTCAGGTCCGATATAGTGCTTTATAAAGAGAAGAGTGTCGTGCTCAACAGGCTGATGTTCGACTGGATAAAGAGAGTGACCCCTGACGTATATGGCAGGCTCGCCGCGGGACATCTCGAGGTCCAGTACTCCGGCGTCGATGCCGAGGTAGCGACGCCTGCCTTTGACGGGAGGGTGTATTTCGGAGCGAGCGGGAGCGCCGTGAAAAAAAGGGACCCCGATAATATCCTGAAATTCAAACGCGACGGCGTCAGGGACCTTTATACCACGGCTTTTTTCAATACGCGGCTGAATGTCCCTGAAACCGGGATGGCGGTGGACGTCAAGGCCGGGAGGTTCCTTGCGGGCGATTACGGCGCAAGGGTCACTTTATCGAAATTTATAAATGGGGTCACCATCCGGGCGTGGTACGGCATTACTGACACTTCCGGGTTTGAAGACGGGTTTAACAGGGGATACCATGACAAGGGAATCGGCGTGTCCATTCCCCTGAGGCTGTTTAAAGGGACGGATTCGCGGACTGCCTATAACTACAGCTTGTCCCCCTGGACAAGAGACACAGGTCAGGACATCGAACATTTCGAGACGCTGTTCGATTTCATCGGGAGGAATGCAAAAGTGTTTCTTGACAGGGAAAAAACGATGCTGTTTTAAAATAAAAACAATCTAAACTTTAAAGAGGTGGAAAAATGAAAAAGGTCACAACATTATTTGTTGTTCTGTCTTTTTTGATCAACTTCGGGCTTACGGTCTCTTCATACGCTGAAGCGGTGACTGCGAACATAGCCTCGGAGGCGATCGCGCAGGAGATTGCGGCGCAGGCCGGCGGCACATATGTGGCGGGGGCAGCGGCCCCGGCAGTCACGGGCACCCAGGTTGCGCTGCCGGTAGTCAGCCAGGCAACGGGCAATGTCGTCGGGTACGTTGTTGCGGAACAGGCGAGTCTCGTTTCGACGCTTAATGCCGCCGGGTATACATCGGTCGCTTCATCCGTCGCTGCTTCGACAGCCGGAACAGCAGCCGGAATGGCCGTCGGGACCGGCGTCAGCGTGGGCACGATTGCCGCGGGGGCTGCCGTTGTCGGCGGCGCTTCGGCCCTTGTCGTGGCCGCAGGCGGAAGCGGCGGCACGACTACGTCGCATCATCATTAAGAATTGAGCGGAAAAGCGGTCAAGCAGTTAAGGGAGAGGCTATTCATGCCTTCTTCCCTTGACTACTGACTGCGAACCGCGACTTTTTGAATCATGCGCAAGTCGATATTTCTGTTTCTCTTGCTGTTTACCTTCGGCTTCGGCGAGGCATTTCCCGATGGGACTGGCAATCCGGAAGATGCAATCCTCGAATCATCCGAAAGGTTCTTCATATCCTTAAAGAAGAATGACTTTAATACCGCCTGGAATTTACTGTCTTTAAAATCCCGGGAAACGATCATCAGCGATATTATAAGGGCGACGCGTAAGGCGGGCGGCGGGACCAATAAGGATGACATAATAAAGGATTTCGAAAATTCAGGGGTCATCTCGACCAGCTACTGGAACGCCTTTCTCAACACCTTTAATCCCGACATGATCCTGGAGGAATGTAAATGGGAAATGGGTGTTATAGATAAGCAGAAGGCGGAAATAATAATCACGCACAGGAAAGCAAGTGACCCGGTGACCCTGAAGGTCTTAAGAGAAGACGGCGTTTGGCGGGTCGGTCTTGTTGAGACATTCTGGGCCGGAAGGACCGACTCATTCCTGCAGAAATTGGTAAACCTTTTTGCGGGCTGACGCCGGCGCGTCGGAGGTCTGTCTCTGACGAATATGACGTCGGCATTCAGCTATCAGCTCTCAGCGGTCAGCTCAAAAAAGACGGACCGGCTTAGCTGATTGCTGTTGCCGGGAGTTCCCTCCCCGGGTCTCTGACCCTTCCCCCTTGCCCCTCATTGTACCCCCCCTTGAAGAATTTCAGAACGATAAGCTATTATTAAGTCTCTCTTTTATCTATTAGATTTCGGAGGAAAATTGTTATGGGAGATATGATTGAAATCCGCTGGCACGGCCGGGGTGGCCAGGGGACTGTTACTGCCGCAAAAGTCCTCGCGGACGCCTGCCTGAGCAAAGGCGGATACGTGCAGGCCTTTCCGGAATACGGCCCCGAAAGGGCAGGGGCGCCTATAAGGGCGTTCAACAGGATCAGTGACCATGCCATAAGGATGTACGGGCCGGTACTGCACCCGAAAATAGTGAGCATTGCCGACGCTACCCTCATGGATGCCGTGAATGTGACCGAGGGCTCGCCGGATGACTGCATTTTTCTGGTGAATACATCAAAGGACCCTAAAGAAGTCCGGCTGAAACTTAAGGCAAAAGACACACAGAAGGTATTCGCCGTGGACGCGACAAAGATAGCCCTTGACTGCTTTGGAAGACCGTTGCCGAATTCATCGATATTGGGCGCGCTGTGCAAGGCAACAGGGGTTGTGAAGCTTGACGTGCTTCTGGAAAACGTCAAAAAGAGCTTCGGTAAGAAATTCGCGCAGAAGATCATCGACGGTAATATTGAAGCTGCAAAGCGCGGATATGAGGAGGTAAGGGAAGGATGAGCAAGAAATTCTGGGAAACACTTCCTCAGGGCTCTGTTGTCCTTGAGGCGGGAAGTTCGGCAAAGTTCAAGACAGGCGGCTGGCGTTCCATGAGGCCCAGGTGGATAGAAGAAAACTGCATCCAGTGCATGTTCTGCTGGATGTACTGCCCTGATATGGCGATCAAGGCGACTGCGGAAGGCAAGAGAGCGGAATTCAATTATGACTACTGCAAGGGTTGTGGGATATGCGCCCTCGAATGCCCCGGCAAAAAGGGCAATAAGGCAATTGTAATGGAAGAGGAGGGCAAATAATGGGCAAGATTGTAGCGGTAACCGGAAATGAAGCTTGCGCACAGGCCCTGAAGCAGATCAACCCCGATGTATGCGCGGCATATCCTATTACGCCGGCCACGGACCTTATGCAGCGGTTTTCGAGCTTTGTCAATGACGGTAAAGTGGACACGGAGCTGGTGCTTGTTGAAAGTGAGCACAGCGCAATGAGCGCCTGTATAGGCGCCGCGGCAGCAGGAGGCAGGGTCGCGACTGCAACCTCTTCACAGGGGCTTGCCCTCATGTGGGAGATGCTGTATATAGCTGCGGGCACAAGGCTGCCCATCGTAATGCCGCTGGTGAACAGGGCCCTTTCAGCTCCCCTGAACATCCACGGCGACCATTCCGACGGAATGGGCGCCAGAGACACCGGCTGGCTGCAGTTCTATTCCGAGAACGCGCAGGAGGCATACGACAATTTGATTCAGGCATTCAGGATCGCGGAGCACCTGGACGTAAGGCTTCCCGTGATGGTCTGTATGGACGGTTTTATCGTCAGCCACTCCATTGAACGCGTGGAATATATAGATGATGCAGATGTAAAGAAGTTTGTGGGAAAGTTCGTCCCGGTACATCCGCTGCTCGATCTCGACAAGCCGAAAAGCTACGGCCCGCTTATCCTGACCGATCTCTATCATGAGTACAAGAGGGCGCAGCACGAAGTAATGACGAAGGCGCCCAGGGTGGTGCTTGAAGTCGCCGCCGACTTCGAAAAGATGACCGGCAGGAAATACGGATTATTTGAAACATACAGGCTTGAGGACGCGGAAATGGCGATTGTCGTCATGAGCTCCGCCGCAGGAACGACCAAAGACATCATTGACAGATACAGAGATAAGGGAGTCAGGATCGGCCTTCTGAAGCCGAGGATGTTCAGGCCTTTTCCGTTTGCTGAAATGGCCGATGCCCTGAAGCATGTAAAGGCCATAGCCGTGCTTGACAGGGCGGACTCTTTCGGCGGAATGGGGCCCCTCTATTCGGAGGTCGCAGGCGCGGTCATGCAGATGGACTCAAAACCTGCCGTGACCAACAAGATCTTCGGATTAGGCGGCAGGGACTACCTGCCTGATCAGGCCGAGTATGTCATTGATGAGTTGATAACGATTGCAAAGACCGGAAAGGTCAAGACCGTAAAAGAATATATCGGAGTAAGAGAATAGATTATAGTAGCAAGTAGATAGTAGTTAGTAGTTAGGGGGAGGCAGTTCCCTTAACTACTTGCTACTTACTACTAACTACTTTACCAAAAGAGAGGTAATGAGAAATGACTGCGAAACCACTTAAATTAAGAGAACTTGCAAAGGGAGAAGAACGGTTCGTTCACGGCCACAGGATGTGCTCCGGCTGCGGGGCCCCGATCATCATCAAACAGGTCCTCATGGCAACAGACTATCCTGTTGTCGCAGCGAACGCAACAGGATGTCTTGAGGTTTCCACATGTATCCAGCAGTTCACTTCGTGGAAGATACCCTGGATGCACAGCGCATTCGAAAATGCCGCTGCGACGGCGTCCGGGATTGAGGCCATGTACAAGTCCCTTGTGAAACAGGGAAGGCTTGAAGACAGGAATGTAAAATTCGTCGCCTTCGGAGGCGACGGCGGCACTTACGATATTGGTTTTCAGAGCCTTTCAGGGGCCATGGAGCGCGGTCAGGACATGATGTACATATGCTATGATAACGGCGCGTACATGAATACGGGCATCCAGCGTTCAAGCGCGACGCCCTTTGGAGCAAATACGACAACGTGTCCGGCGGGAGACGCAATCCCCGGCAAGCTGCAGCAGAGAAAAGACCTCACAAGGATAATGGCTGCTCACGGTATTCCATATGCGGCGCAGGCGTCCCCGTCCAACTGGATGGACCTGATGAAGAAAGTCCAGAAGGCGTTTGAGATCAAAGGTCCGAAATTTCTGAATGTCATCTCCCCGTGCAACCGTGGATGGCGCAGCCAGACAAACGACGCGATAGCGCTTTCCAGGCTTGCCGTCGATACCTGCTACTGGCCGCTGTATGAGATCGAGAACGGGGTCACAAAAATTACCTACAGGCCGAAGGAAAAGAAACCCCTTGTGGATTTCCTGAAACCTCAGGGAAGTTTCAGACATATGTTCAGCCCTCAAAACGAATGGATGCTGAAACAGGCGCAGGAGTATGTAGACAAACAGTGGGAGCGCCTCCAGAAAGAGGCGGCATCCTTCGGCGCAGAAGAGAAAGACAAATAATTCAGCCGCGAATTGACACGAAGAGACACGAATTGCAAGAATATGTCAAAGTCATTCGTGAGAATTCGTGTTCATTCGCGGCTAAGAAATAATAAAGTTCCCGGGTAGCTCAGCCGGCAGAGCAGGTGGCTGTTAACCACCCTGTCGGGGGTTCGAATCCCTCCCCGGGAGTTTTTTGAATCTTAGGGCTATGTCATGAAGCAGAGATGGTTCATGACATAGCTTTTTATTTTCGTCCAAACACATCCGTCCTTCAGGACTAAGACACCGCGCCGGCCTTTCTGGACACAATTATCAAAATAGCTGTAAAATCATAACCAAGCGAGAGTGGCGGAACTGGCAGACGCGCTGGACTTAGGATCCAGTGGGTAAAACCGTAGGGGTTCAACTCCCCTCTCTCGCACCACTCTTGAACGGTTTGACCAGAATCCACCACCTAACCACAGAGGTCACAGAGAAAAGATTTATTTATCCGCAGATTTCACAGATTTCACAGATTTCACAGATTTCACAGATTGAAACAATATTTCTAAATACATCTGTGTTAATCAGTGTAATCTGTGGATTAATATTTATTTTTTTCCTCTGTGGTCTCTGTGGTTTGTCTTTTGATGGTGAATCAAATCCGGGTTAAATCAGCTACTGGCAAAGCAATGGCAAAATCTGGTAAACTTTAAGCTGCCTGTAGGGCGAACAGCCGTATGTCCCTGCAGGTGACAGCTTTAACGGCGGCGTACCCAAGTGGCAAGGGAGAGGTCTGCAAAACCTTTATTCAGCGGTTCGAATCCGCTCGCCGCCTCCATTTCAGCCCTCTCGTGTTTTTCTAAAGTTCAAAATCTCGTAATTCGGTTTGTATCTTTTTCCCCACGCAGCAATAGGGTCCAGGGGCCGGTAGTTAGGGGCGAGGAAATACCCCGGCCCCTTGACCCAGGCCCCTGGACCCTGAGAGGTTGTTTACAAACGGTTTTTGAATTAATATAGGTTATGCGAATCTTTTCGTATTTAAAGATACCGCTATTGGTTTTGCTTACCGGCTTATGGGCGTTGTCCGGCGCTTGCATCGCTTCCGGACCGGAAGCCGACGGAAACGGTGACCTTGAGGGCCGACTCAGGGGGGCGGCGGAACTTATCAAGTCCCGGTCATATAAAGATGCGGAAGATGTCCTGCTGGAGATTGAGCGCAGCGGTTTAGGTGAAAGGCAGAAGGCTTATTTCCTGCTTGGCAGGCTTTATAGGGAAGCAGGCCCTTTTGATAAGGCTGAGAATTATCTGCTGAAGGCCGCCGATACTTACCCCTTGCTGAAAAACTACGCCCTTATATTACTCGCCGACACATACATGGACGCCGGGACATTCGAGAACGTAATCAGTACGGCCGGGCAGATTAAAGGCCGTCTCCTGGCGCAGCGCGCGACAAGAGCGGAAGTAAAGGCCCTGCTTGCCCTGAAAAAGGAAAAAGAGGCGAGGGATGTCCTGTCTCAATATATTGAGGCTTATCCTTCCGACTGGGAATATAAACTGACCCTTGCCGTGCTCCTGGATAAGTCCGAACAGGCTGTCCGGCTCCTCAAGGACATCTATATCAATGCCGTGCCCGAATCCAACAGCGCATTGAAGGAATTGGAGCTGCTCAAGTCCGACACCTTTACAAAGGATGAAATCCTGAAAAGGGCCGACAAGCTGTATGAGAAACTTAATTTTCAGAGGGCGGAGACGGAATATGAAAGCGCCCTTAAGCTCGCCGGCAAGGCAGAGAAGGACCGGATCAGGTTCTCTCTGGGCATGTGCCGCTTTAAGATGAAGCAATATGACAGGGCGGCTGAAACCTTCGGTATGGTGAAGTCCGCCGAAGCGCTGTACTATAAGGGCTGGGCCTTTCACAGGACCGACAACAGTGCGGATTTCGGCAAGATTAAAAAGGAATTCAGGAAAAAATATCCGGGTGATGAAAGGCTGGCCCGCCTGCTTATTATGGAGGCGGAAGAGCTTGGGAGACGGGGTCGGGTTGAGGACTCAGGAAAGAACTACAACGAGGTCATAGACAAATTCCCCGCGAAGAAGGAAGAGGCCCTCTGGGGGGCCGCCTGGCTGAATTACATTTCGGGCAGGTACAGTGCGGCGCTTCAATATTTCTCACAGCTTGCTACATATGAAAAGAGCGGGAACTATTACATGTACCTCTATTGGAAGGCGAGGACACATGAAAGGGCGACAAGTGAATGCCTGAAACACAAAGTATCTGCTCAGCCGGACGACAACGTCACATGCGATAGTGAAGGCATCGACTTCTTCAGCGGCCTTCCCCATGACAGGAGCTTTTACGGGTATCTTATCAAGATGCGCTCGCCCGGGCGTTCATTGCAGGAGAGGATGGAGCTTGCGGGACCCGCAAGACCTGAGGGAGATACATATGACAGGATTGAGGCCCTCGCATTGCTCGGCATGAGGGACGAGGCGGTAAGTGAGATAATCGACGCCCTGAAGCACAATAAAAACAGGAACGACTTCCTGTATTTAGGCCGGATCGCGATGGGATTAGGCGAGTACAGGAAGATAATAGCCGTCGCGGAAAAAGAAGAGGGCAGGGAGTTCCTTCCCTACTCATTCCCCTTCGGCTTCGATAATATTATAGAAGCCGCCTCGGCCTCTCAGGACGTGGACAAGTATCTTGTGGCCGCTGTAATCAGGGAAGAAAGCCGCTTTGACCCGAAGGCGGTCTCCTGGGCCGGGGCGATGGGGCTCATGCAGCTTATGCCTGCTACCGCAAACAGGTTGAAGAAAGACGTGGGCTTGCGTCTCGACGATGATTCTGAAATCCACGACGTTGACAAGAATGTCCTGCTCGGAGCTCATTATCTGTCGATACTGATAGACGAATTCGGGGACGTCCCCTTTGCTCTTGCGGCGTACAACGCCGGAGAAAATGCCCTTAAGAGATGGCAGGAGAAATATTACAGGGACGATCTCATTGAATTCATCGAGAACATTCCTTATAAGGAAACAAGGTCGTATGTGAAAAAAGTCCTTCGCAGCTACTGGCAGTACCGCGCCCTGAACGGCCTGCCGCTGGAGGGTCCGCAGATGACCGCGAAGAATTAGCCGCAAGTAGTTAGTAGTTAGTAGTTAAGGGATTGCTTTAAGAACTTCCCCCCTTAACTACTGACTACATTCTTTCCCCCATACCCTCTTTAAGGGTTTACTTTTTGGCCTGGTTTTGATAATTTACTTGCTAATGCAAGAAGGACTGTTTAATTTTTCGAAGGAGGGAACATCTGTGGAAAAAGTACAGATGCTTGAAGAGAAAATCACAAAGGTAATCGAGAGGATTAAAGCCCTGTCCGAGGAAAATGCGGATTTGGCCTCTAAAATGACCAAGTTAAAGGATGAACTTGCCGACAGGGATGAAGAGATAGCCGCGCTTAAGCGCGATCTGAAGAGCGCCGAGGCGTTGAAGACCGACGTGGAGAAGCTTAACAACGAGCGCGAGACAGTAAAGTCCCAGTTGGAGAGCCTGATCAAAGAACTCGAGTCGGTGGAGCTCTGACCCCATGCGTTCCGTAGAGGTCCAGATATTAGGCCAGAGCTATTCCATCAAGACGGATGATGAAGAGGCCTACATAAGATCGCTGGCAAAGTATATTGACGAAAAATTGAAAGAGATTTACAGCGTCGCGCCCAGCATCAATCAGTCGAGGGCGATGGTCATGGCCGCCTTCGGCATAACCGACGAGCTTTTCAAGCTCAGGATGGAGCTGCAGCGCCTCGACGGGATGATTGAGGAGAAGACGAAGATACTGTCCAATTTCCTTGAAGAGTAAAATGTCGTCATTCCCGCGAAGGCGGGAATCCAGCCCTTGGGCAGGCTACCTTTCGACAGGCAAAGGGTGACAAGCTTGTCATGGTGGGCCTGTCGGACCATGCTTTTAATACTTAAGAAAGGTGAACATTGGAAGACACTAACGAATTAATGCAGGAAAGACTGAAGAAACTTGCCCGGCTCCGTGAATCCGGCGTCGAGCCGTACGGGGCGCCTTTTGCCGTAAAGGACAAGGCTGCCGGCATAGCGGACAAATTCGGCGGACTCAGCAAGGAAGACCTTGAGGGGCGGGAGGACCGGGTTGCGCTTGCGGGACGCCTTATTTCATTCAGGGATTTCGGGAAGACCGCCTTCGCGCACATCCAGGACTCATCCGGCAGGATACAGGTCTATTTCTCCAAGGACGTCATCTCCTCGAATCCGGACATTTTCAAAAACCTCGACATTGGAGACATAGTAGCCGTAACCGGCCGCCTGTTCAGGACAAAGACAAACGAGCTGACGGTCCAGGTCGGCGGCATTGAATTTTTATGCAAGTCGCTCAGGCCCCTGCCCGAGAAATGGCACGGGCTCAAGGACATAGAGACACGGTGCAGACAGCGGTATGTAGACCTTATCGTCAACCCCCATGTCAGGGAGCTTTTCACAAAGCGGAGCAGGCTGATAATGGCCATCAGGAACTATTTCGATGAGAGGGGATTTATAGAAGTCGAGACCCCGATGATGCACCAGATCCCCGGAGGAGCTGCCGCGCGCCCCTTCAAGACGCACCACAACGCCCTGGGCCTGGACCTTTACCTCAGGATAGCCCCTGAGCTGTATCTTAAAAAACTCCTTGTGGGCGGTTATGAGCGGGTCTACGAGATAAATAAAAATTTCAGAAATGAGGGCATTTCAGCAAAACACAATCCCGAATTTACCATGCTCGAGTTCTATATATCCTACGAGGATTACAATTACCTGATGACATTCACTGAGGAGCTTGTCCCCTATCTCTGCAAGGAGATAAACGGCGGGCTGAAAGTCCCTTTTGGCGAGTCCGAGAGCGACCAGACCGTGATTGACTTTACTCCACCGTGGCGGCGGGTCACAATGCTCGATGTAATGTCGCAGGAAGGCGTGGACCCCTCTGTTTTTCAGGACGTGGAAAAGGCGCGGCAGTATGCCCTCGACAATAAGATAGATGTCGACAGAAAAACGACCCACGGCAAGATATTGGATGAGATATTCAAGAAGAAGGTCGAGCCCAAGCTTGTCCAGCCAACTTTTATCACTGATTATCCCGTGGAGCTTTCGCCCCTTGCCAGGAGGCGGAAGGACAAACCTGAACTGGTTGAGAGGTTCGAGCTTTTCATAGGCGGCAGGGAAGTCGCAAATGCCTTTTCAGAGCTGAACGATCCTGCCGACCAGAGGGGAAGGTTCCTCGAGCAGGTGGAAGCAAGGAAGCAGGGCGACGAGGAAGCTGCGTTCATGGATGAGGACTTCCTGAGGGCGCTCGAATACGGCATGCCTCCGGCCGCGGGAGAGGGTATCGGCATAGACAGGCTGTTCATGCTCCTGACGAATACTTCTTCGATAAGGGACGTGATACTATTTCCTCAGTTAAAACCGGAACAATAAAAAACTCAAAAATGAAAAATCAAAATGCAAAATGACAAATCAAAACTCAAAAATAGCGGCAAGCCGACATCTTTACATTTTAATCTGTCATTTTGATTTTTGATGTTTGACTTTTAATCTTTTCTTATGAAATTCCCTTACCAGTTTTTCATCGCCCTTCGCTATTTCAAATCCAAAAAAAAGCACGGCGGTATTTCAATAAACACATTCATATCAATCGCCGGGGTCGCCCTCGGCGTGACGACCCTCTTGACGGTGCTCTCCGTCATGAGCGGTTTCCATGAGGACCTGCAGGGGAAGATACTCGGGGCCAACGCCCACATTATCGTGCAGACCTACGAGGGAAAGATCAAGGACTATCAGGAGGTACGGGAAAAAATCAATAGTACGGACGGGGTCACGGGCTCTTCGCCGGTCGTGTACGGCCAGGTCATGCTGAGGTACGGCAGCAGGGCCTCGGGCGTCGTTGTCAGGGGGATCGATCCCGACATCGAGCAGGACACGACGGACATCCTCAACAGACTGAAGATGGGCAGCGTCGGCAGCCTGAAGGCCCGCGAAGACATTCCCGGCATTATTGTCGGCAGGGAGCTGCTGAGAAATCTCGGGGCCTTCATGGGGGATGAGATCGACGTGATATCGCCTGTAGGGGAGCCCGGTCCGTTAGGCATGATCCCCAAGATGAAGAAATTTAAAGTCACGGGCCTTTTCGAGGCCGGCATGTATGAATATGATTCAAGCCTGGCGTTTATAAACCTGGGCGCGGCCCAGAATTTTTTCGGGCTGGGGGACGCGGTCACCGCCGTCGAAGTAAAGGTCGGCGATCCTTACCGTTCCGCGGAAATATCGGCGAAGATTGAAAAGACGCTTTCACTTCCTTATGTCGCGCGGGACTGGATGCAGTTGAACAGGAACCTGTTTTCGGCGCTGAAACTTGAGAAGATCGTGATGTTCATCATTCTGACGCTCATCATCCTTGTGGCTTCTTTCAATATCGTAAGCAACCTCATCATGATCGTTATTGAAAAATCGAGGGAGATAGCGATCCTGAAGGCCATGGGCGCGACCAGGAGAGGGGTAATGTCGATATTCATTATTCACGGGCTCATTATAGGGACAAGCGGCACGGCCGCGGGTGTCCTGGGAGGTTACACGCTCTGCGAGCTGCTGAAGACGTACAAATTCATCAATCTCCCCGCGGATGTGTATTACCTGAGTTATCTGCCGGTGAGGATAAGCCCATTTGATTTCATCATCGTCCCCGCGGCGGCGATTTTCATAAGTTTTATCGCTACGATTTATCCGTCGTGGCAGGCGGCAAAAGTCGATCCGGTGGAGCCGTTGAGGTATGAATAATAAAAAATATCAAATCTCAAATTTCAAATCTCAAATTTTAGTATGGAACCGTTAATAAGCGTTAAGGACCTGAACAAGACGTTTACCACGCCGGGCGGCGCGCTGCGTGTGCTGAAGGACATTACCTTTGATGTGCCCCGAGGAGAAATGGTCGCCCTTATGGGGCCGTCAGGGGTCGGCAAGAGCACACTGCTTCATATACTTGGAACGCTCGATAAGCCTTCTTCAGGCAATGTCTTTTATGAAGGGCAAGACGTCTTTGCGCTGAAGGAAGACGCCCTGTGCCTCTTCAGGAGCAGGTCTGTAGGTTATGTCTTTCAGTTTCACCACCTCCTGCCGGAGTTCAACACCCTTGAAAATGCGATGATGCCGGCGCTCATCTCGGGGACCAATCGCGACGAAGCCGTAAAGAGGGCCTCACAGATACTTTCCGGTGTCGGGCTTTCCGGCAGATTGACTCACAAGCCGGGCGAGCTTTCAGGCGGCGAGCAGCAGAGGGTCGCCGTTGCGAGGGCTCTTATGCTCGACCCCAAGGTCGTGCTGGCGGACGAACCTACGGGCAATCTCGATACTCAGACCGGGGAAGAGTTGTTTCAGCTCCTGAAAGACCTGAACAAAAAAGGCACAACGTTTATCATCGTGACCCATAATGAAACCCTCGCAGCCGGATGCGGGAGGATTATAAGAATGAGGGACGGGATGATAATTGCGTAGGGCAGAGAGCAAAGCGCATAGGGCAAAGAATTCGCATGACACACCTTTCCGACGACACCTTTGAATTGTTCCTCTCCGGGACGTCCGGCTCTGAAGCAATCGACCTGCGCGACGTAACGTTCATCGACCCCTACGGGATAGTCGGCCTGTTGGAGACCGGACGACTTCTCGCGCTTCAACAAAAGAGAAAGACCCTCCTGCTTCCACGGTCGGCGGACGCGCTCAAATATCTTGAGAGGATGGATTTCTTCAGGTACGCTGGCGGGTATTTTGACGTCAGGCCGCAAAGACCGGACATACCGGTCAGGTATTTGCGGAGCCCCGGCTCGGACGTCCTTCTGGAAATTACGCCGATTGAGAAATCGGATGATATCCATTTTATTGTCGGCAGGGTAAAAAAGCGCGCTCATGCGATCCTCGCCAAACATCTTCACTATGACGAGCGCGCTGTCAACTCCTTCATTGTCGCGCTTTCCGAGGTGTGCCAGAACATCATCGAGCACAGCGAGAACACGGGATTTGTAGGCATCCAGAAATATCACTTTCATAAAATAGACAGGAACGTCGTCAAGATCGCGGTGATGGATTTGGGGATAGGCTTCAGGGAGTCCCTCGCCAGGAGAATTCAGGTGGGTAACGACCTCGAGGCGATTGAGAAGGCGCTCCTCTGCGGCATGTCAAGATATGAAGACGCGGGCAGGGGACACGGGCTCGCCGCCGTCAGGAGGCTGGTAAAGGAGTGGAACGGGAAAATATCGATCCGCTCGGGGAAGGCCAAGCTGTCGATCATCCCTGAATGGGCCTGGGGGAAGGAGAAAGAGTCGAATCTTCCTTTTTTCCCCGGCGCGCAGATCAACATAATGCTGCCGGAGGTTTGACAGGCTGCAGGGGCGAGGCGGCATCCCGATCTGTTATAATTTACGACACGGGCTGACGGTAATTAGCTTTGGATCTCATAGGATGCAAGGCCTTTTCCGTCATGCCCGAGGTTTTTATCGGGCATCCAGAGACTAAGAACTACTGGATTCCCGCTAAAGGCATGCGGGAATGACGTATGAAGGAATGATAGTATGAGAACCTTAATAATAGCTACCGGGAGGAAATGAAATCATGAATATGCAGGAATTGATAAAGCCGCTTTTACAGAACAATGCTGCGAAGATCGTTATGGTCGTTTTGGATGGAATAGGGGGCCTTCCCGACGCCTCCGGAAAGACGGAGCTTGAGGCGGCCGACACTCCGAACCTCGATGCGCTTGCAAGGAAGTCCGCGTGTGGACTGCACGTGCCTGTTGCGTATGGAATCACACCGGGAAGCGGGCCCGGGCATCTCGGCATATTCGGATACGACCCGCTTGAGTGTCAGATCGGCAGAGGGATACTCGAAGCCCTCGGTCTCGGTCTCGAAGTGAGAAAGACGGATGTAGCGGTCAGGTGCAATTACGCGACTATCAAAGACGGCGTCATCGCGGACAGGCGCGCCGGGAGGGTTCCTACCGAGCAGAGCAGGAAACTCACTGAAAGGCTGCAGCAGGAGATAAAAAAGATAGATGACGTCGAACTCATTTTTGCGCCGGGCATGGAGCACAGGTTTGCCGTTCTCATGAGATTTCCCGGAGACCTAAAGCCGGACGCGGCAATGCTGTCCGATACGGACCCGCAAAAAGAAGGAAAGGCGCCTCTGCCGCCCTCGGCGTTGTCAAAAAACGCGGAAAGGGTTTCAGCGATAGCGGAGAAGCTGATAAAGAAGGCGCATGAAGTCCTGCGAAATGAGGAGAAGGCCAATTTCATCCTGACCCGGGGCTTTTCAAACATGCCTCACATCCCGTCGTTTCGCGAGGCCTTCGGGCTCAAGGCGTTGGCCATTGCGACATATCCGATGTACCGCGGGCTTGCAAAGCTCGTGGGCATGGAAACGCCGACGCTGGAAGGGACCGTTGAAGATGAAATCAGTTTCCTGAAACAGAAATACAATGATTATGATTTTTTCTTTATGCATGTAAAGAAGGTCGATTCATACGGCGAGGACGGTAATTTCGAGGGCAAGGCCGCGAGGATTTCGGAATTCGATAAACTGCTTCCGCAGGTGCTTGAACTAAATCCCGATGTCCTGATCATAACCGGCGACCATTCGACTCCCGCATTGATGAAGGGGCATAGCTGGCACCCGGTTCCCGTCCTCCTTAAGTCGCCTTATGTGTTAGGCAATATCTGCAGTGCCTTTTCAGAGCGTGAATGCGTCAAAGGCGAACTCGGCATCCTTCCCGCATTGAACATCATGCCCCTGGCGCTGGCCCACGCCTTGAGGCTCAAGAAGTTCGGGGCGTAGCCGGAAAGGGTCAGGCGGCTTCGCAGGTATTCGGCTCGGCCTCTATGGCAAGCCGCAACCCCATGGCATGAAGGAGCGTGTAAAGGCTCTTGATCTCCGGATTGCCTTTTTTTGAGAGCATCCTGTAGAGGCTTTCGCGGCTAAGGTTTGCCTTTTCCGCGAGGGCGGCCATCCCGCCGTGCGCCTCTGCCACATTGCGCAAAGCCAGCAGGAAAACAGAGCGGTCTCCCTCCTCAATGGCAGCGTTAAGATAAGCCGCGGCCTCACACGGGTCTTTAAGCGACTCGATCAGGTCTTTTTGATAAGAAGATGTCTTAGGCATGTTTTCTCCTCGTTTTGTGATCATTCCAGTATTCTTTTGGTGTTTGAATATCTTTCTTCTGCCCCGACTTGTCTCCCCCGAGGAGAAGAAGGATGATACGGGCACTTTCCCGGGCAAAATAAACTCTATACCCTGGACCATAGTCGATCTTCAGTTCACTGACGCCTTCGCCGACGGCGCGGTTATCACCGACATTGCCAAGCCTCACGCGATCGAGTCTGACGCGTATCTTAGCTCTGGCAGAAAATATCCCGAAGCCCTTCGAGCCATTCCTTAAAAGGTATCTTGCCGGTTGCGCTGACATAATATTCAAGTTCAAGTGGAAATGCCCGCATGACATAGTGTAGCTTATAAGCTACACTATGTCAACTCACGGATCTCAGGTAAGAAACAAAAAAAGGCGAAATGATAGAACTAATTTTCTGATCTGATAAAATCATCCATCCTTCAGTCCGTTGATCTCGATCTACCTTGATGAAGATGTTGATGTCCTATTAAAACGTTAGTGGCCATTATAACCGGACAGAGGGTGTTCTGATAGATGCCTTTATTTCAAAATCCCCCTTCATCCCCCTTTTTCAAAGGGGGAATTTAGCGATTAGGGGCTTCGCAGGTATGCTGCCCGGGTTATTCACACCCCTCCTTCATTTTTTGTTATAATGCTTTAAAAGTATGCAGGACCTTTCATTACACATCCTCGACATCGCGGAAAACTCCATAGCCGCGGGCGCTACGGAAATCAGGATTAAGATCGTTGAAGACACCGGGAAGAACCTCCTTCTCCTTGAAATAAGCGACAACGGCAAGGGGATGGACAGCAAGACGGTCCAACAAATTACAGACCCTTTTTTTACCACAAAGACAGTGCGGAAGGTCGGGTTGGGGATTCCCCTGTTGGCCCAGGCAGCGAGAGAATGCTGCGGGGATTTGACCATCAAGACTGAAAAAGGGAAGGGCACGACTATCAGCGCCTGTTTTCAGTGCGATCACGTGGACAGGAAACCGCTCGGGGACATTTGCAATACGCTTATAGTCCTGATTGCCTCCAACCCGGAGATCGACTTTATCTTCGAGCACCGGAAGGATGACGATGTTTATACTTTAAATATCGCCGACATTCGTAAAGAACTGGACGGCGTTCCCCTGAACACCCCCGAAGTAATAAAAATTATTAAAGATGATATAAGTGCATGGCTAATTATTGCAAACAATATGCTACAATAGCCCAAAAGTTCACCGGCACATATTTTCCCCCTTTGAAACAGGGGGAGACGGGGGGATTTTGAAAACAAATTATTTAATCAAAATCTCCCGCTTCCCGTTGCGATGCCTTGGGGCGACGGGGGGCGCATGATCACTCAGAAAAGGTGGCTCAGTGGAAAAAGGGAGAATTTTAGTACTCGACGATGACCCTGTCGTGACGTTAAGCTGCAAGAGGATTCTTGGCGCCGAAGGATACAGCATATCGACCGCGGAAAGAGGAGAGGACGCCCTCAACAAGCTGGCCAGGGAAGACTTCGACCTCTTCATCTCGGATGTAAGACTGCCTGATATAAACGGCATGACCGTGCTGAAGGAGGCGCGGGTCCTCAAGCCCAAGACGGACGTTGTCATCATCACCGGCTATCCGACCCTCGAAGACGCGAGGGAATCTTCACGCCTCGGCGCGTTTGAATATATCGAAAAGCCCTTTACTCCGGACTTCATGATCAATGTCGCCAACAAGGTTTTCGACACGCGGGGGTGGATACTGAGGCAGGCCTTCATCGACGAGTTCAGGGACTCCGTGACCCCCCTCAGGGACGCGGAAAACCCGGTCATCTTCTATAAAGAAGGCACCTGGGCCAGGCCGGTCAAAGACGGTCTGTGGGAGATCGGCTGCGACCTCAGGTACTGGATGCTGGCGGGCAATCTCGTGTATGTGGAATTCATGCAGGATATAGACAGTCTGGAAGCCGGAAAGCCTTTCGCAAGGCTTTATGCAAGCAGCAGTCCGGTGAGCGACCTGAATTCGCCCATGAGCGGAGAGCTGAGAGAAATCAATACGAAGGCAAACGATGTAATGGTCGCCCTGCTGAAAGACCACCTGTCGGAAGGGTGGCTGCTCTGGCTGGCAAGGGTGCTGCCGCTGGCAAGTGAACAGACTTAATTTAGGGTCCAAGGGGTTAAGGGTTCGAGGGGTCGAGTAAGACCCTCACTTGAACCCTCGAACCCTTAACCCTTGAACCCTTTTAATGAGGAGACATTAAATGGTTGATGATTTAAAAATACTGGTCGTTGACGACGAGCCGATAATAATAAGAAGCTGTGAGAGCATCCTTAAGTCGGAGGGATACAACGTCCAGGGACTGCTGAGCGCGAAAGACGCGATACTCCGGATGGAACAGCAGCCTTTCGACCTTGTCTTTACCGACCTTAAAATGCCTGAAGTGGACGGCATAACCCTCATAAGATGGATCCGGCAGAAAAGACCGGACACGGGTGTCGTGATAATCACCGGTTATCCTTCCCAGGACACGATAAAGGACGCCCTGGAGCTCGGCATTATAGATTATGTTCCGAAGCCTTTTACCCCGACCGTCCTGTTAGATGTGACCCAGAGGGCGGTAAGCTGGATAAGGGAGAAGAAAGCTCCTCTTGAGCCAAAGGAAAAGAAAGAAGAACTGCCCCCGTCAATGCTGCAGGAGATAGACAGGGTCATAAGCCAGTACAGGAGCAAACCCGGAAGCTCCATCCCTGTGCTTCAGCGCTGTCAGCAAATAGTCGGATATCTCCCTCCCGAGGTGCAGAAGCGAATTGCAAAGGGATTGAACATGACGCCGGCCGAGATACACGGCATCGTCTCCTTTTACTCTTTTTTCACAATGAAGCCCAGAGGAGACCATAATATCAGGATCTGCCTCGGCACCGCATGTTACGTAAAAAGGGTTGAAGAGGTCCTGAACAGGATAAAAGAAGACCTCAAGATAGATGTCGGCGAGGTGACGGAAGACAAGAAATTCTCATTGGAGACCGTCCGCTGCCTCGGGGCCTGCGGGCTGGCGCCGGTCATGGTTATCGACGAGGAAACATACGGCGCCATGAACCCGAAGAAGGTGCCGGATATTTTGAAGGAATACGCGTGAAAAAGTCAGGGTCAAGGGTCATGGGGCAAGGGTCAAGAAGTAAAGTACTTCCTGGCCGCTTGACCTCTGACCCCTGACCCTTGACCCAAAGGAGATTTTATGGCGAGGCTGACAATTGAAGACCTGAAGAAGATAAAGGACAAACAGAAGGCCACTTTTTCCCTTAGAGAAGGCGGTTACAGGGCAAAGGTGACCGTCCATATGGGCACCTGCGGGATCGCGGCCGGCGCGAGGGAAGTCATGACGGTGCTGCTCGATGAGATAGCCCAGTCAAAGGCGGAAGACGTGATTACCACGACTTCAGGCTGCGCAGGTCTTTGCGCCCGTGAGCCCATGGTCACGGTGGAGCTGCTTAATAAACCGCCCGTAAAATACGGCGACCTTAACAAAGAGAAGATACGGGAGATATTCAAAGAGCATGTCCTCGGCGGCAATCCCGTTGAAAAATACGCCCTGGTCGTAGGGAGCGAGACAACATATTAAGGACAGTAGAAAGTAGTTAGTAGTTAGCAGTTAAGGGAAAAGATGGGAATTTGAGACCAGCGCCCCCCCTAACTACTAACTACTTACTACTAACTACTTGCTTTATTAAGGAGAAATATAAATGGAAAAAGTTCGTACAAATTTACTGATGTGCGCCGGGACAGGGTGCGTTGCGAGCGGGACCCCAAAGGTCAGGGCCGCCTTGCAGGAGGAGCTTGAAAAGAGGGGGCTTGCGGATGAGATAAAGATAGTGCTCACCGGCTGTAACGGCTTCTGCGCCGAAGGCCCGGTCATGCTCGTCTACCCGGAAGGGATCTTTTATCAGAAAATGACCGTGGATGAAATGCCGAAATTAGTTGAAGAGCATTTCCTGAAAGGGCGTCCCTACGAAAAACTGCTCTACAAGGAGCCTGAGAAGAAACACGCGATCCCGGCCATGAACGAGATCCCGTTCTTCAAGCACCAGGTCCTGAGGGTCCTGAGGAACAAAGGCATGATAGACCCTGACAGCCTCGAGGAATACATTGCCCGGGACGGATATATGGCTGCCGCAAAGGCCCTTACGGAAATGACGCCCGCGGACATTATAAAGGTAGTGAAAGACTCCGGGCTGAGGGGTCGCGGAGGCGCGGGGTTCCCCACGGGATTGAAATGGGAATTCGCTTCAAAGTCTGTGGCAGACCAGAAATACATGCTCTGTAACGGTGATGAAGGGGACCCCGGCGCGTTCATGGACAGGTCCGTCATGGAAGCGGACCCGCATTCGGTCATCGAAGGAATGATCATAGGCGCAAGGGCGATAGGCTCAAGCAAAGGAGTAATATACGTCAGGGCGGAATACCCGCTTGCAGTAAAACGTCTCCAGAAGGCCATCAATGATTGCCATGAAAAAGGTCTCCTCGGAGAAGACATCTTCGGCAGCGGTTTCGCCTTTGACCTTGAAATATATCTTGGCGCTGGCGCGTTCGTGTGCGGCGAAGAGACCGCCCTTATGCGCTCCATAGAAGGCAAGCGCGGCATGCCGAGGCCGAGGCCGCCTTTCCCTGCCCACAAGGGCTTATGGGACAAACCCTCTGTCCTGAACAATGTCGAGACCCTCGCGCAGATTTCCCCGATCATCCTGCACGGAGCTGAATGGTACAGGACGCTCGGGACTGAAAAGAGCGCGGGCACAAAGGTGTTTGCGCTTACAGGCGATATTAAAAACGTCGGCCTCGTCGAAGTACCGATGGGCATCCCGCTTAAGACGATAATCTATGACATCGGCGGGGGCATGAAAAACAAAAAGAAGAAATTCAAGTCCGTGCAGATGGGCGGCCCCTCAGGCGGGTGTATCCCCATGGGCCTCATAGAGATTCCCGTGACCTATGAAGACGTGGTCAAGACAGGCGCGATCATGGGTTCAGGCGGCATGGTCGTCATGGACGAAGACACCTGTATGGTCAGCACCGCGAAATTCTTCCTCGAATTTACGGCAGATGAGTCCTGCGGCAAATGCACCCCGTGCAGGATAGGCACGCGCGTCATGTTAGACATGCTTACCGATATCTGCGAGGGCAAGGGAAAAGATGGCGACATAGAGATCCTCGAAGATTTCAGCAGGGATGTTATAGCTACTTCCCTTTGCGGATTAGGGCAGACGGCCCCCAATCCGGTCCTTTCCACAATAAGATACTTCAGGGATGAATATGAATCCCACATCAAAGACCACTGGTGCAAGGCGGGGATATGCAGAAACCTCTGCTCCTTCCACATAAACGAAGAGCTGTGCAAGGCCTGCGGCGCGTGTTTACGGGCCTGCCCGCAAAAGGCGATCGTCGGGGAAAAGAAGGTCCCCCACAGGATCATCCAGGAACTCTGCATCCAGTGCCGGACCTGCTACGATACATGTAAATTCGGGTCCATAGAGATAGGGCCGGCGGCGGTTAAAGAGAAAAAGGAACCGGCAATGAAATAAGAAAGAGTCAAGAGTGATGAGTTAAGAGTCAAGTATAACCTTACTGATGGTTACCCCCTTAACTCTTAACTCTTGACTCATAACTCTAATTTGGGAGATAGATAATGATAAATTTAACTATAAACGGTAAACAGATTACGGCGGATGACGGCTCGACCATTCTTCAGGCGTCCCTGAAGAACGGCATATACATCCCGAACCTATGCGCCGACAAGAGGCTGAGGCCCTACGGCGGTTGCAGGCTATGCATTGTCGAGGTAGAGGGACAGGCGCGGCTCTTTGCCGCGTGCTCATCCCCCGCTGAAAACGGGATGGTCATCAATACCGACACTCCGAAACTCAGGAAGCTGCGCCAGACAGTGATCGAGCTGCTTCTGGTGCATCATCCCCTTGACTGCCCGGAATGCGACAAGGCAGGAGAGTGCGACCTGCAGGACCTTGCGTATGAGTACGGGAAACCCCACTCGCGGTTTTTAAGAAACAGGAAACAGGCAATGCCCGACGTCAGGGGGCCGTTGATCGAGCTGACCTCGAGAAGGTGCATCCTCTGCGGCAAATGCGTCAGGATATGCGCCGAACACCAGGGAAGGGCCGCGCTCGGTCTGATCGGCAGGGGCTTTCCCACTATTGTACAGCCTGCCTTCGGCGAGATACTCGAATGCGATTACTGCGGGCAATGTCTCGATATTTGCCCGACCGGCGCGATACTGAGCAAGCCGTACAAGTTTACCGCGCGCTCATGGTTTCTCGAAGAAAAAGAGACCATCTGTCCGTTCTGCGGCGTCGGCTGCACCCTCACCCTCGGATTGAGAGAAGGGAAGATACTGAGATCAAAAGGAGTTGAGGGCAAGGGCGTCAACGACGGCAACCTGTGCGGCAGGGGAAGGTTCGGCATCGATTATATCTACAGCGAAAAGAGGCTCAAAAGCCCTCTTATAAAACAGGGGAACGAGTTTGTAGAAGTCTCGTGGGAAAAGGCGCTGACCTTTATCTCCGACAATTTAAAACAGATTATTCAGCATGACGGCGCAAACGCCATCGGCGCGATCGGCTCGCCCCGGTGCACCAACGAAGACAATTACAGCCTCCAGAAATTCATGAGAAAGATCGTCGGCTCCGGCAATATCGATTCATCCGCCTCTTTCGGATACGGCAGGGTGCAGACGGCCTGGGAAAAGGCGTTCGGCGGGGACGCCCATCCCATAAACCTGAAATCCCCTCTGGGCAAGGACGTTGTCCTGATTATCGAATCGGATACCTCGGTAACTCACCCGGTATTCGGCCTCAACATACTCCAGGCAAAGAGGGAAGGTTCCAAACTTATTGTCGCGGATTCAAGGGAAACCAAACTGACAAGGCACAGCACACAGTGGCTGAGGCTGAAGGACGGTACAGGAATTGCCCTTCTGAACGGACTCATGAAAGTGATTATCGACAGGAACCTGTTCAGCAAGGATGCAGAGAATGTTGCGGGCTTCAAACCGTTAAGGACCATGCTCGAAAATTATACCCCTGAAAAGGTTTCAAAGATCACGGGCGTGCCTGAAGACGAAATCATCAGCGCCGCAACGGACCTTGCCTCGGCAAAGAGCAGGATGATCTCGCTGTCTCTCAGCGCGTCTGAAAACACAAAGGGGTCGGATGCAGTCCTTGCCGCAGCCAACCTGGTCCATCTTTTAGGTGATGATCCCCGGTCACTTCAGATACCCGCCGAGTATTCAAATACCTTCGGTCTCTATCAAATGGGGGTAAGGCCTTCCGGTCAGCCGTCGGGAGCGGGGGTGAAAGAGATGCTATACAATGAAGCCTCCGGCATTAAGGCGATGTACGTCATGGGAGAAGACCCGGCCGTGACCTTCCCTGACAGCTCTCAGGTCGTCAGGAGACTGAAGGCCCTGAGTTTCCTCGTGGTGCAGGATATCTTCTTTACGGAAACCGCCAAACTTGCGCACGTCGTACTGCCGGCCTCGAGCTGGGCGGAGAAGGACGGCACCTTCATGAACGCGGAGGGCCTCCTGCAGCAGGTCCACAAATTAGTCGATCCCTCGGGCGAGTCAGTGCCCGACTGGATGATTTTCAAGAACCTCGCGCTTATCATGGGGAAAGAAATGGGGAGCCGGAACCTCCAGGCAATCCAGGAAGAGATCAAGGCCATGCTGACTGCAAAGCCGGAGCCTGAAAAAAAGAGCGCTTTTAATCCCGTTGAATACGGCCCGTGCGAGGAAACAGGGGGTATTTATCCGTTCAATCTCGTCATCAGGGACGTCCTGCAGCATTCAGGCAGCATGTCGACCAGCTCCAGGTCCCTGGACCTCGTCATCTCGGAAGCGCTCCTTGAGATCAATGAGGATGACGCCAAGAAGCTGGGCGTACTGGACAACAGCCACGTGAAGCTGTCCTCCAGGCAGGGCTCGGTTTTCCTCAAGGCAAAGTATTCAGGCGCCGTCCCCGAGGGGACCCTCTTCGTGCCCGCGCATTTCCCGCACGCCAAGATCCACGCGCTGACGCATCTCGCCGTAAACGGGGAGTGCCCCATCGTCGCGGTGAACGTGGAGGCGGTGAGGTAGGACAGGGCGGGATTAAAACTCAGGTTGCGGAAAAAGAACACGCTGGGCTCCGTATGCGGCTGAAAATCGACATCACCGGTCTTGTCCAGGGGGTCGGCTTCAGGCCCTTCGTCCACAGGCTTGCAGAAGAGATGGGACTGAAAGGCTATGTCGCAAACACCGCGTCAGGCGTATTGCTGGAAGTCGAGGGCGCTAAGGAAACACTCGACGATTTCATTGTCCGTGCGGATAAAGAAAAACCGGCCCTTGCCCGGATCTACAGCCTCCGGCATGCGTTCCTTGAAGAGACCGGCTTTCAGAAATTTGAAATTCGGGAAAGCAGCGCGGAAGGGGAAAAAAGGGCCCTCATCCTTCCTGATATCTCTGCCTGCGAAGAATGTTTAAGCGACATCACAAACCCGAGGGACAGGAGGTTCCTCTATCCCTTTACAAACTGCACAAACTGCGGCCCGCGCTTTACCATTATCCACACACTTCCGTATGACAGAAAGAATACGTCCATGAAAGAGTTCAGGATGTGTCCTGAGTGCGAGAGGGAATACAACCTCCCGTCGGACAGGAGGTTCCATGCCCAGCCCAACGCATGTGACGTCTGCGGTCCGAAGATAAGACTTCACGACTGTGACGGCAAACCGGTCTGCGAAAAGGAAGAGGCCCTTGAAAAGGCGGTCAGCCTGTTGCGTAAAGGTTATATTATAGCGGTCAAAGGCGTCGGAGGATACCATCTCATCTGCGACGCCGAAAATGATGAGACCGTATGCAGGCTTAGAAAGAGGAAAGGCCGCGAAGAAAAACCGATGGCGGTGATGTTCCCTAATATCGGCTCTATAAAAAAAGAGGCTTATCTGAATGTCGCTGAAGAACGCGCAATATGCTCCGTCGAAAGACCCATCGTCATCGTAAGAAAAAAGGAGTCCGCGACGCTTGCAAAAGGGGTCTCCCCGGACAACAGCGCGGTCGGGGCCTTTCTTCCTTATACCCCTCTTCACCATATGATTTTGAAAAAGTTCAGACGACCTCTTATAGCGACGAGCGCCAACATTACGGATGAGCCTGTGGCAAAGGATGAAGAGGACGCGTTTGGACGCCTGTCCGGCATAGCGGATTATTTTCTTTCTCACAACAGGGCCATAGTCAGGAGATGCGACGACTCGGTCGTCAGGATAGCGGCTGAAAGACAGGTCCCGGTAAGGCGCTCCAGGGGCTTTGCCCCGCTTCCGGTAACGGTCCCCTTCGGATTTAAAAAGCCCGTCCTCGCGCTGGGACCCTATATGAACAGCACGATAGCGGTCGGCATCGATGACAAGGTATTCCTGTCCCAGCATATAGGCGATCTGGACACTCCCCTTGCAGCGGGTTTTTATGAAGAAACGATAGCCGATCTTCTGCGGTTGCTGGATGTGAAACCCGGCATAGTCGTCTCCGATATGCACCCGGGATATTACAGCACAAAATATGGTGAAAGACATTACGGCGACATGCTGGTCAAAGTTCAGCATCACTATTCCCATATATTGTCCTGCATGACCGAAAACGGGACGCCCCCGGACAATGAAATAATCGGTTTCGCCTTTGACGGCGCCGGGTTCGGCACTGACAACACCGTATGGGGAGGTGAGGTCCTCATCGCTTCTTACCGGGGATTCAAAAGGGCATACCACCTTCAGCCGTATAAACTTCCCGGCGGAGACAAGGCGGTAAAAGAGCCGTGCAGGACGGCCTTTTCGCTTTTGTACGGGGCCTTCGGGGAAAAGGCGCGGGAGCTCAATCTCCTGCCGCTGGGCCGGCAGGAGACGGATTTCTTCATCAATATGCTGAAGAACGGCGTCAATTCTCCGGTCACGACGAGCATGGGCAGGCTCTTTGACGGGGTCGCGTCGCTGATCGGTCTTGCGCACAAGGTCTCTTATCACGCCCAGGCGGCAATCGCGCTTGAACAGGCTGCGCTGAAATCAGACACTGCGGATTCATATCCCTGCATAGTCAAAAACAATATGATCTACCATCTCCCGGTCATCGACCGTCTCGTGGATGACCTGAGGGCGGGGCTCCCGAAAGAGGAGCTCGCGAGAAAATTCCACAATACGATTGTCGCGATGGTCCTGCATGTTTCAGGGCTGATCAGGGATGAAACCGGGATAAAGACCGTCGCCCTGTCGGGAGGGGTGTTCCAGAACGTAATCCTGCTTGAAGAGAGCTTCAGAAGCCTGAAAGAGCGGGGCTTTGCTCCCTTGATCCACCAGACTGTGCCCCCGAATGACGGAGGGATATCGCTGGGACAGGCAGTTGCGGGGCATTATCAATTCCAGTCATCTTGAATTCCAGTTAACACTTACAGGCACAAAGGGGAGTCTGCGGAGTAATTTCTAAAATAGACAAACACCATATTTAAATTTTTGCTTCTGCGCTATTCTTGTCTTCGTTGTTTTCTATACTGCCGGGGCTACCCTGCGGGTCGCCCCTACGCTGGCTCGCGACTTTTTGTTAAATGTGTCGTATAGAAATTACTCCGCAGACTCCCCTTTGCGCCTCCCGGATATCTAATCCCTTGACCTTGATTACCCGCCCCTTATCCTGAGTATCTCCGGTTTTATCAGAACCAGCAGCATAGAGACAAACAGGCAGAGTCCCGCGCTCGTCATGAGGGCGTACTGCGTGCCGATATAGTGCGCGAGACTCCCGAGGGCGAAGTTTCCTATTGTGGTCATGCCTAAAAATACGGTGGTAAATGAACTCATCACCCGCCCCCTGAGTTTGTCCGGCACGGTAAGCTGCAGCAGGCTGTTGGCGGTCGCCACCTGGCTTATCGCCCCGAACCCTACGATAAAGAGCATACAGTATGAAAGCCATGCCGTGGTCGAAATTGAGAATACGAAGAGGGCAATTGAAAAGGCGAAACCCGACACCGTCAGAAAAACCCCCATATTTGTAAATTTACTCCTTACCGCAAGGCTCACTGCTCCGGCAAAGGCCCCTGCCCCGGCAAAGCCCATCAGGATGCCGAGCCCGGTCGCCCCTGTCTTGAGGATATCGCGCGCGTAAACAGGCAAAAAAGTCACATAGGGAAATCCGAAGAAACTTATCACCCCGGAAGACAGTATAAGCGCGTAAATTTTCGAGTCCGAAAAAATATATTTAAGCCCTTCATTGAATTCACTCCTGATCCCTGTTCCCGGTGAAGTCCTGATCTCCTCCGGTTTAAAGCGCATCCTGAGGAGTCCGATTATCGTGGCAAAGAAACTCGCGGAGTTGAGATAAAAACAGGCGGCCAGCCCGAGAGAGCCCATGATGAACCCGGCAATGGTCGGCCCTATCATCCTCGCCCCGTGAAAAGCGGCGGAGTTCAGGGCGATGGCATTCATCAGGTGTTCCTTCCCGACCATCTCGACGAAAAAGGCCTGTCTTGCGGGGATCTCGAACGAATTCGTCGTGCCGATCAGAAACGATATTACCAGCACGTGCCAGACTGTAATGATTCCGCTCGACACCATGATGGCAAGGGCCAGGGTAAGGAACATGAGGGCGATTTGCGCCGCCAAAATAATATTCCTCTTGAAGAACCTGTCCGCCGCTACACCGCCTGCCATGGTAAAGAGGAGGATGGGGAAAGACATTGCGGAGCCGACCAATCCCAGATAAAAAGGGGAGTTGGTGAGTTTGAAGACCAGCCAGCCCTGCGCGGCCGAGTGCATCCATGTTCCGGTAAGCGAAATCAACTGACCTATCCAGAAGAGCCTGAAATTCCTGTATGACAGGGCTGTCAATGATTTGAATTTCATCCAGATAATAATACCATACGTTTTCTCTAATCGCCCGGTCAAACGGCGTATTCCCGCATTTGAAAAAAAAGGGGTGAAGGGGGCTTCCATTCTGATCACGCTGAAGACGGCGACGAGACTGAATGTGGGAATTCCTCCCCGGTTATTATATAATTCCGGCATATGAAGAAGATCGCCATAACCATGGGAGAACCCGGCGGCGTTGGGCCGGAGGTGATTGTCAGGGCGCTTTATCATTCCGGGATAAGGAGGCGCTGCAATCCGCTTGTCATCGGCAGCGCGGAAATTATGAGGCAGGCCGTAAGGCTCACGAAATTGCCGCTTGAAATCAATCCCGTTACGGCCCCGTCGAAGTCGAAACCCGAAAGAGGACGGATCGATGTTATTGATATCAAATCGCGCTTCCCTTTCAAAAAATGCGCCCCGTCAAAGAACGCAGGCGCAGCGGTTGCCGGCTATATCAGGCGCGCGGTCGGGCTTGCGTTGAGCAAAGAAGTCGATGCGGTCGTGACCGCGCCGATCTCAAAAGAGTCGCTGAAGATGGCCGGATATAAGTGGCCCGGGCATACGGAGCTTCTGGCGGAGCTTACGAATACGAAAGATTTCGCGATGATGTTTGTGAGCGATAAATTGAAACTCATCCTGTGCACTATTCACATCCGGCTTCGGGATGTGCCGGGAAGGATAAATGAGAAGCTGGTCCGCAAGACCATCAACCTTGCTGAAAGAGGCATGCGTATGCTCGGAGTCGCAGACCCCCGGATTGCCGTGGCAGGGCTTAATCCGCACGCGGGTGAATCAGGCATTCTCGGCAAAGAGGAGTCGGCTGCTATCAGCCCCGCGATAAAAAAGGCGCGGGCAGGAGGGACCCATGTCTCGGGCCCTTACCCTCCGGATGTTATCTTTCACAGGGCATATAACGGCGAATTCGATATGGTCGTATGCATGTACCACGACCAGGGGCTGGTCCCCTTTAAAATGATAGCCTTCGATACAGGGGTAAACGTCACTGTCGGATTACCCGTCATAAGGACGTCGCCGGACCACGGCACCGCCTTCGACATCGCCTGGAAAGGCAAAGCAAACCCCGCGAGCATGATCGAAGCGATAAAGCTTGCGGCGAGATTAGAGTTATGAGTCAAGAGTCAAGAGTTAAGAGTTAAGAGTTATGAGTTATGAGTTATGAGTTATGAGTTATGAGTTAAGCAGGGGCATGAAAATATCTTTCCCCCTTTGTAAAAGGGGGATGAAGGGGGATTTTGTAAACAATAATTTACATGGACATCGTTCTTGCAACACGGAATAAAAAGAAGATTGAGGAAATGAAGAAGATAATGCGTGAAGCGATCTCCGGAGCTGATATTAATATATTGGTCCCGGATGATTTCCCTCAGTGCCGCGAGGTGGAAGAGGACGGAAAGACCTTTGAGGAAAATGCCGTCAAGAAGGCCCGGTATATATCGGAATGCACGGGTCTGCCCGCGATAGCCGACGATTCCGGCCTTGAGGCCGACGCGCTCAACGGGGCCCCCGGTGTTTTTTCAGCGCGCTTTGCCGGAGAAGACGCGGACGATACTGCGAATAATGAAAAGCTCCTGATAGAAATGAAGGATGTCTCTCGTGAAAGAAGGAGCGCGCGCTTTGTCTGCTGCATGGCGCTTGCGGTGAAAGGCGCTGTGCGGACCTTTTTCGGTCGTGTGGAAGGGAGAATAGGGACGCAGATGCGGGGAACGAAAGGGTTCGGCTACGACCCCCTCTTCTATCCCGAAGGGCACGACAGGACCTTTGCCGAGATGAGTGACGATGAAAAGAACGCCTTAAGCCACAGGGGAAAAGCGCTGAGAGAGCTTCAGAGATATATCGGGGAAAAAGGGCTGGCTCTCTAATCAGTTTATAAGTACAACACCTTGTCCGTCATGCCCGAGGTTTTTTATCGGGCATCCAGGCTTTCAGCCTTCTGGATTCCCGCTTACTAACTGCGGGAATGACAAACTATGATACTCAGCTTTTGTATTTCAGGATGGGACAAAAGCTGATCGCCGGCCGCTATTTTATAAGTCATACCAAATTTGGTAATATAAAACTTTGTTACAGCAAATCCTGTTTGCCGGAGGATATTGATGGACATCGACATCAGCGTTGGAAAAGAATCTGTAACGATCAATATTGAAAACCCTCACCGTGTTGACCTCTCACAAGTAATTAGAAGTGTAATCGACTTCGTAAAAGACAAGGGAATAGACATAATAGACCTCAGGATAGATCAGCTTATCCCCCGGATGATCAGGGGAGTAGCGGGTTGTGAGGCCGGATGCCCTTCCAATGCCAAAAGTGTTGTAAGGGAAGGGTTCGGAAACTTCAGCCTCTCATATGTGGAAGGCGGGATATTAAAGGCAGCGTATCTCCCCGGTAACGGGACCCCCCTTGAAATAAAGGTCTTCCCCGGGTTTTGAGTAGCCGGCAACCTTTCATGTTATTGATTATCAGATATTTCAAATTATTGCTGACATGGTTACCGGAGCATGTTTTTACCTACTTCCGGATACATTCATTTGCCGGACCCTTGACCCTTGACCCTTGACCCTTTTCTTTTATGATAATCGGCATTCCAAAAGAGATAAAGGAGCATGAATACAGGGTCGGCGCAACGCCGTCGGGGGTCGCTGAACTCATCAGGGAAGGACACCGGGTAATCGTCGGGAAATCCGCAGGCATGGGGAGCGGCTTTTCCGATGAAGAGTACCTTAATGCGGGCGCGGAGATTTCGGACAGGGAGACCGTATTCGCCGCTTCAGAGTTTATTGTAAAAGTAAAAGAGCCTTTGCCTTCGGAATATTCCCTCCTCAAAAAAGGGCAGGCCTTATTTACGTTCCTTCATCTCGCCTCAAACCCCGGGCTTGTAAAAATTTTATTGGAAAAACACATAACGGGATTTGCGTATGAGACCCTTGAGGCCGGCGGGGCGCTGCCCCTTCTTCAGCCCATGAGCGAAATCGCGGGCAAGATGGCCCCGGTCATGGCGGCGTACTACATGCAGAAAATACACGGAGGCTCAGGACTGCTTTTGACGGGGGCCGCCGGGGTCTCTCCGGCCCGCGTCCTCATATTAGGGGCCGGGATTGTCGGCATGAGCGCCCTGAAAGTCGCCCACGGCATGGGCGCGGACATTACGGTCATAAACAGGGGGATGGAGAAGCTTAAACGGATTGATGAACTTTATCACGGCAAGGTGAAAACGCTCGCGGCAGCAAGAGAGCTGATAGAATCTGAGGCGGTAGCGGCGGACGCGCTGATCGGCGCAGTTTACATTACCGGGGCGAGGACGCCGAAACTGGTCTCGCGGGAACTTGTATCACGAATGAAAAAGGGGGCGGTCATTGTCGACGTCTCCGTGGACCAGGGAGGCTGTGTGGAGACCACAAGGCCTACGACCCACGGCAATCCGGTTTACAGCGTAGAAGGGGTAATTCATTATTCAGTTGCAAATATGCCGGGGGCCTATCCGAGGACGTCCACCCTGGCGCTTACCTCGGAGAGCATTAAATATATTGCCATGATTGCAAACGCCGGAATAGAAGGAGCAGTTACGGACCATAAAACGTTGAGGAGCGCGCTCAATACATACAGAGGGGAAGTCATGAACAGGGCGGTTGCCGATTCGATGAAGTGATGGAGTGAGGGTATAACGACGGCATTTATCCGTCTTTTTACTTCATCGCTTCCGCACTTCATGGCTTCCTCACTATATCTGAGGTACATTTTGAGAAAGAAAAATCTTAAGTTGACATATATTCTGTGTGTCGTTGTTTACCTGTTTCTTGCGGGGAGTGCTTATGCCGGCAACTTCGGGGTCGGCTCTCACGCGGGCTACGGCGTGTTGAAATATGAAGAAAACACCGATGTCTTCGGGCAGGTCATTGAATCGGAAACGACACTGAATACGGTCCTTTTCGGGTTTTCAGGGGAGTATTCTTTTGTTAAGCTGAATAATTTTTATACCGGGCTTGTGACAGACTTTACCGTCGGGCTTGAAGGTGAAGAAGAATGGAAAGAAGATGATGTCCGGATTCAGACAAATGATGTGAGTGTTTTCGGCCAGTTTTACGATCTCAGGTTCGGGTATAAAAACAGTCTCGGCCGTTTATATTACAGGGCGTATCTCTCAGGCGGATGGGACGGGATCCACTTCAGGAGAAAGAATTTTACTGCAAGCGACGGTTCCAGGGCCGGGGACGTCATTACAGAAGATTTCAGTTTATGGCGGACCGGGGCCGGAGTCGGCTCAGGATATAAGTTCGGCAAATGGGCCGCCGATATAAGGGCGGCATATTCCTATTACTTCGACGGGGACGTAAGAAACAGCAGCCATCGCGGACTGGTGTTCGATACGGACGGGATATGCTTTGACGCGGGCATAGGCGTAATGCGGGAGATAACCGGTGAAACAGGGCTTTACCTGGGCGGCAGTTATACGCTTATTGATCTCAACGAGAGTGAAGTCAAGCGGGAGATTACTCAGCACGGGAATATAATTTCAAGGCGGGACATCGTGTTCCCCGACAGCCGGACGCAGATATTTACCGGGGTGGTTAATGTGACTTATCGCTTTTAAGGCGATGGGACTCAGATATTAGGCCCTGTCTGTATTTGCCCGTCACTTGTTACTTTTTATCATTGCCTGAATTTCTTCAAATATTTCTCGAACAGGTTGAGCCCCTCCATCTGTTTTTCTGTGAAATCATAAGAGATCGTCTTCCAGTAATCAATGAGTTCTTTTTCGCTCAGCCATTTTCTCTGGGGCGTCTCACCGGCTATCAGAGGGAATTGCCTCCTCGCATACTTTTTCGCCTTCAGCAGGTCTGACGCGAATTGCCTGACAAGCTCATCTTTTTCAGAAGCGGCGTTTTTCCTGACTATCCATAAGGCGAACACGAAGGGGAGCCCCGTATATTTAAACCACAGATCCCCCAGGTCGTAAACATAGATAGAGTTAAGAGTCAGGAGTTTAGAGTTAAGAACACTTGACTCTTGACTCTTGACTCTTGACTCTAATTTCTTCGCTTCCCTCATCGCCGTGTCCCCGATATGGAGGACCGCTGAGAAGGAGGAGAGGATATTTTTTACGCTCCGCCTGTGGACCGGGCTGAACCTGCATTTCAGGGAAAGAAATTCTTTCAGTATAATCCTCAGCAGCGCGGCGGATGTCTCGGATTCCGAAGAAAGCGCTATGTCCTTCCCTCCGAGCTCCTGTATGGGGCACTGCGAAAACAGGAGGATGCTGTTGATGCACCCGGAGGAGTTGATGGAAAACCAGGGCAGTATGAGATATTCGCTCCTGTTTCGCAAAAACTCGATGGATGATGACGGGCTTATATCAAGTTCGCCCTCCCTCAGCATCCTGTTGACCTTTGAAGGAACGCCTTTTACAAACTTATATGCCGAATTTTTGCACTCTTTATCGAAATAGTAAAATATCGGGTAAAAGTTCGCGTAAGGGATCCTGCCGATTTTTAACTGTTCTTTTTCCATGATCACTAATAGCAGTCAGCTCTCAGCCGTCAGCGCTCATCCTGAGAAAAATGATATGCCGACTGCTGAAAGATGATCGCTGAGAGCTTATCCTTTTATCACTCCAAGCGGTCTGAGCTTTGCCACCTTCTTCGATAACCCCGCGCTGTGCACGACGTCTACAACATTTGCAACATCCTTGTAGGCCTCCGGCATCTCCTCGGCGAGAGTGCCCCTTCCAGTGGCCCTCACGGTGATTCCCAGGTCCTGCATCTCTCTCCAGATCGACCTGCCTTTGGCCCTCTTTATGGCCTGATGCCTCGACATCAGCCTGCCGGCGCCGTGGCAGGTGGAGCCGAAGGATTCCTTCATCCCTCTTTCAGTGCCGATGAGCACGAAAGACGCCCTTCCCATGTCACCGGGTATTATAACAGGCTGGCCCACATGTTTATAAACATCAGGAAGCTCGGGATGTCCCGGGGGGAAGGCCCTTGTCGCGCCTTTACGGTGGACAACGAGCTTCACCTCCCGCCCGCCGACCGTGTGGTCTTCAATTTTGGCTATATTATGCGCGACATCGTATATGAGGCCCATTCCGAGCGCCTTCGGCCCGGTCCTGAAAATATTCATGAATGACTCTTTTACCCAGTGCATGATAAGCTGCCTGTTCGCCCATGCAAAATTCGCGGCAGCCCTCATTGCCGCCAGGTAGTCCCGCGCTTCGGGGCTGTTAAAGGGCGTGCACGCAAGCTCCCTGTCCGGGAGCTCTATTCCGTATTTCTGCACTGCCTTCTGCATCACTTCGATGAAATCCGTGCAGACCTGATGGCCGAAGCCGCGAGAGCCGGTATGGATCATCACGGTTATCTGGTTTCTGAACAGGCCGAGGCTGTTCGCAATTTTCTCGTCGTACACCTCATCCACGTACTGGACCTCTGTAAAATGATTGCCGGAGCCGAGGGTCCCAAGCTGCGCTTTTCCGCGCTCATACGCCTTTTCACTGATGAGTTCGGGGTCGGCGCCCTCAATGCAGCCGTGAGATTCGGTATGGTCGAGGTCTTCTTTTTCCCCGAAGCCCTGCTCCACGACCCACCGCGCGCCCCTGAGAAGGACTTTCCTGTGCTCAGCGGAATCAAGACGCAGTTTCCCTTTAGATCCCACTCCTGTAGGGATGTCCCTGTAAAAGCCCTCAATAAGCTCTTTTATTTTAGGGAGGACTTCTTCTCTGACAAGAGTGGTCCTCAGAAGCCTGACCCCGCAGTTGATGTCGTAACCTACGCCGCCGGGGGAGATAATGCCTTCTTTCAGATCAAACGCCGCCACCCCTCCTATGCTGAAACCGTATCCTGTATGGATATCCGGCATTGCAAGGGACGAGCCGACAATTCCCGGCAGCGTGGCCACATTCGCGACCTGATCAATGGCGTCTTTCTCAAGCTCTTTTTCCAGGGCCTCATCGACATAGATGATCCCATTGGTCCTCATCCCGGATTTGTAGCCCTTGGGGACCTCAAGCCTGTCGCGGTCGATTCTGTGCAATCCTTCGATGGTCATTTCACCTTTCAAACTGGTGTTCTAATTATAGGGCATTATCAAACTGATTGAAAGAGGGATGAGTGCTTGAGAATGCTTCGCCTGTTACCGGCACGAAGGCGGCCCGATTAAGTAGTAAGTAGTAAGTAGTTAGTAGCAAGTAGTTAAGGGGGGATTCTTGAAGTGCCTCCCTTAACTACTAACTACTAACTACGCCTTCTGTTCCTTTCACCCTCTTATATATCAAAAATCACCTCCGCTTCCCAATATGACCCAACCTGTCTGATCGACAGATCATGATACGTCGCGGCCTTCAGGAGCAGCCGGCTTTCGTTGACTCCCTGATCAAAGAGACCACCTGAAATTTTTGCGGTCAATTTAACCTCATCCCGACCTCTGTCCCCTTGCCCCTTGCCCCCTGACCCTTGCCCCCCGGTTATATCGACACGAAATATTTTCCCGATAAAGCCATGCGTATCGAAGAGGAATATAAGCTCATTAAGCCACTGTATAAGGAGGCCCTCCGTGCCGTCGGACGTCAGCGCGACCTCCTTTTCTTCTTTAACGTCTATGAGAGACGTGTCCGTAATGAGCTCCCCCATCCCTTCAGCCGCGTTGACAAAAAGCTCGGTAACGGAATGTCCTCTTACCCGTAACCCTACGTCACCGGAGATGTCTATCTGCTCATATTTTTCCAATTTAATTCACCCTGAAAGTCAACAGTAAGACTATAACAATCTTTAGCCCTTTCATCAATCGGTCTTTGGCAAAGGCAGGACAGCATAACGGTACAACAGTTTGAGCGGTTTGAACACCTTGAACGGTTGCTTACCAGTTGACCTTCAGCTCAATGCCGGGATAAGTCATTGCGGTCTGCCTCGGGCGCGGTTTCCCTTGCTGCGCGGCGGGTTCAAAATGGAGCGGTTCATTCAGATTGTACAGGGGCTGGATGGATTTTATCTCCACGCTGGCATTGATTCCAAGCAGCTTGTCCATGGCCTTATTGACTTCTCCGAGCGGATCGGTCGCAAAAATCACAATATCGTCGTACCAAAGCGACCGGCCCCTGCCTTTTATCGTCTTTCTCGCCTTATCAAAATAAGTACCGACAAGCGATCCGACGACAGGCGTCACGATGATATCCTGGATGGACAATTTTTCAAAAAGACCCTCTATCCCGAATTCAAAAATACTTGACAGAAGCAATGAATACTTAAACGAATCAAACTCGTCGAAATGGCGCTCGCGGGCGCGCACATAATACGTCGCGCCCCAATAGGGATGCGTGATATAATTAAGCCACCACCTGTCCGGGTCCATACGGGGACTGGTGATATTGTCCCACCACCTGCTTAAACTGTATGCCTTTTTTTGCTCATTCGACCATGAGGACACACTTTCCGGCGCAACATACAGCGCCCCGATAACGGCAAACTGATAACCCATAAAATAAAGAGTGTCCCTTTTTATGCCTTTCCAGTCGCGGGAGTCCTCTGCCGCCTTCGTACCAGAGAATTTTATCAGAGTGCCCTGTTCAGTGTCCCTGTCATTGCCAAGTTGAAGGCTTTCAGAGACTGCAAAGGTCCCGGTCTCCCGTGATGAATCATACGCTGCCCCGTCGCTGATACCCTTCAGATCAAACTCCCTGCCGAGCATGTAGGCGGCCTTGCCCCCGTTGAAGCCGTAATCAACCGACGCCAGGGCCGTGTTTGCAAAAAGCAGTGCTAAGATGACGAAGATGCAGCGCATGAAAATTTCAGTCCTTTTTTAATTAAATAAATTTAAGCCTACCGTGCCATAAAATTAAACCTTATTGTAACAGATATGGCAGGCAGTTTAAACCCACCCGCCTTGACAAGAAAAAAACGCTGTGTTAATAAATAAGCACCATGTGGGAATATACCGATAAGGTCAGAGACCTTTTTCTCCACCCCAAAAACGTCGGCGAGTTAGAGAAGCCCGATTCCGTCGGGGAAGTAGGCAGCATAGTCTGCGGCGACGCGTTAAAACTCTTCCTCAAGGTCGATAAAGAAACAAACAGGATCACTGACGCGACGTTCCAGACCTTCGGCTGCGCCAGCGCCATAGCGTCTTCCTCGGCCTTGACTGAAATAATAAAAGGCAAGACCCTTGACGAGGCCCTGAAGGTCACCAACCAGGACATAGCTGACTTCCTGGGCGGACTGCCGCGCGAGAAGATGCACTGCTCTGTAATGGGACGCGAGGCGCTTGAAGCGGCTGTGGCGAATTACAGGGGGGGAAAACCGCGCGAGGCCGAAGAGGGGGAGATCATATGCCAGTGTTACGGGATCACGGACCAGAAGATTAAACACGTGATCATGGAGAACAAACTGCGCACAGTCGAAGACGTAACGAATTACACGAAGGCCGGCGGGGGGTGCGGGGGATGCGTCCCGGAGATTGAAAAAATCCTTAAAGAGATATGGTCTGAAAAAATAATCGAAGAGGGCAAGCCGAAAAAGCGTTTGACGAATATCCAGAAGATTTCATTAATAAAGGAAATCATTGAAAAGGAAATCAGGCCCCTCCTTCAGTCCGACGGCGGCGACGTGGAGCTGGTGGACGTTGACGGCAACATCGTGATCGTGTCGTTGAGAGGGATGTGCAGGGAATGCCTTATGGCGGACGTCACCGCGAAAAATATCGAAAAGAAATTAAAAGAATTGGTAAGTGAAGAGCTCGTTGTGGAGGCTGAATGAAGGTTGTCTACCTGGACAATAACGCCACGACAAGGATTGCCGATGAAGTAAGGGAGGCGATGATGCCTTTCCTGACGGAGCTCTACGGCAACCCGTCGAGCATGCATACCTTCGGCGGCCAGGTGCACCGGCACATAGAGGTCGCCAGGGAACAGGTCGCGGCCCTGATCAACGCGGAGCCGGGCGAGATAATATTCACGAGCTGCGGCACGGAAAGCGATAATACCGCCCTTATGAGCGCGCTTGAATTCGCGCCCCAGAAAAAGCACATCCTGACCACAAGGGTAGAGCATCCCGCAGTCCTGAATTTCTGCAAGGCGATGTACAGGAAGGGCTACAAGATAACCTTCCTGCCGGTCAACAAGTCAGGCAGGCTGGACCTGGAAGACCTGAAGTCGTCGATTACGGATGATACGGCGGTCGTATCCATCATGCACGCCAACAATGAAAGCGGTGTAATCTTCCCGCTGAATGAAATCGCCGACATCGTGAAATCGAGGGGTGTGGTCCTGCATACCGACGCTGTTCAGACCGCCGGGAAATTGCCCCTTGACGTCAGAAAGCTCCCGGTTGACATGATGTCCTTTTCAGGCCATAAAATCCATTCCCCAAAAGGCGTGGGCGCCCTCTATGTCAAAAGGGGAACGCGGTTTTCCCCGTACATTATCGGCGGCCACCAGGAAGGCGGCAGGAGGGCGGGAACGGAAAACGTCGCCTCGATTGTCGGGTTTGGCAAGGCATGCGAGCTCGCGAAAAAATACCTGCCCGATGAAAACACAAAAGTGCGCGCATTAAGAGACAGGCTTGAGCAGGGACTCCTGAAGACGTGCCCCGATTCAAGGGTGAACGGCGACGTTGAAAGCAGGCTGCCCAATACCTCAAACATAAGCTTTGAATTCGTCGAAGGCGAAGCCATTCTCTTACGGCTTAACGAATACAATATCTGCGCGTCCTCTGGCTCCGCGTGCACCTCCGGCTCCCTCGAACCTTCGCACGTGCTCAGGTCCATGGGCGTCCCCTTCACCATGATCCACGGCTCCGTCAGGTTTTCCCTCAGCGTCAATAATACCGATGAAGATATCGACCTCGTGCTTAAGATAATGCCGGGCGTTATAAAAGAGCTGAGGGAGTTGAGCCCGTACGGGAGGGAAGTCAAGAAGTAGATTCGCTACGGGTTTCCTGCCCCATCATCCGCTGCTGCTGTATCCACTTTTCGCTTCTGCCGTGCTGCTGCCAGTGTTCACGCGCCCACATTAATTTAAGCAGCCGAACTCCACTCTTCTGACAGCCTTTCGGCCTGCTGCAAAACCAAATTGATCGCCTCGTCCTGTTTGTCCGGCGGGTACTTGTACCGGCGTAACGTGATCCGCACAAGGTTGCGCAGTCTGGCCCTGACGCTGTCACGCACCTGCCAATCGACGCTTGTACTCTTGCGTAATTTGTCCGTTAATTCCTGAGCGATCTTCTTCAGTATCTTGTCACCAAGCTCTCGGACAGCGCTCTCATTATTGGCCAGGGCATCATAGAAGGCCACTTCATCGGGATTGAGACCGAGGTCTTCATGCCTCTTCATGGCCTCCTGAAAATCTTTTGCCATCGTTATGAGCTCTTCGATAACCTGGGCGGTTTCAATGGCGCGATTATGATATTTGCGCAGGGTTTCCAGTAAGCGATCTCCGTATTTCTTTTGCTGCACAACGTCCATTCGTGTCTTTGCCCTTATTTCATCGCGCAGCAGCTTCTCCAATAATTCCACGGCCAGATTCCTGCTCTTCATGTTACGCACTTCTTCCATAAAGGCATCGTCGAGCAATCCTATATTCGGTTTCTCAAGCCCTGCCAATTTAAAAATGTCCTCAACACCCTCAGCTACAATGGCATTGTCGAGGATCTGTTTAAGCGCTGAGTTTTTCTCTTCCTCTGTCCTTTTCTTATCTACAGTCGTATATTTTGTAATGGCCGCCTTAACGGCTGAGAAGAATGCAATCTCTTTGCGCAGCGGTATGGCCTCGTCCAGCGTGCCGCACAATGCAAAGGCCGCGTTGATATTGACCATGGCATCGAGAAATTCCTTTTTCCGCTCCTTCTTCTTTTTATTGCCATCCAGTTTCAGTATATGGTCTACTGCCGGGACTAAGAGTTTCAGCGCCTTTGTTTCAAATTCACTGTAATCAAATCCCTGAAACATCCCCCGTACTATATCCATTTTTTCGATGAGCACGGCAAATGCCTCTTGCGCAAGATTGGCCGGCCGGCCTTTGCCCTGTGAATCGATGTATGTTTTGAGAGCATGTTTAAGTTCATTCGCAATCCCGATATAATCCACGACGAGACCGCCCGGCTTGTCTTTGAACACACGGTTTACACGGGCGATTGCCTGCATCAGGCTGTGCCCCCTCATCGGCTTATCGACATACATGGTATGCGCACATGGCACGTCAAAGCCGGTAAGCCACATATCCCGGACAATAACAATTTTTATGCGATGTGCTTCGTCTGATATCACAACGATATTGGAGCGTATATTTAAAACCGGATGACTTTCTTCTTTTTCAAGTAAAGTGAATTTCTGTACTGTGGTAAATATAATCCCGCCTGATTGCCGGGCGTCCAATTCTTTGCGCAGCTCCTCGCGGCTTTCGACCTGAAGAGGTGTCTGCTTGAGAAACTCCTGCAAATTGCTGAAGGTCTGGAAGAGCTGCCCGTCAAGGTCTGTCCGGTCTGTGACAACGACTATCGTCGGATTGTTCATTTCCGGTTGCTGGAGGAGTTTCCCTGTGTAACAGACCATGGAGATGCTCTTTCCCGAACCCTGTGTATGCCATACGACGCCTGCCTTGCGTGAACCGGGAATCACATTTTTTCCGTAAATCGCTCTTTGATCATTAACCACATCAGGGATCTTTGAAGCAATCACGGTGACACGCACTGCTTCGCGCACAGCGTGAAACTGATGATATCCCGCTATCTTTTTGATAACATCATCGCCGTCTTTCTCGAACAATACAAAGTAGCGAAGGTAATCAAGCAGGAGTTCCCGGTTAAAGAACCCTTTAACAACCTTTTCGAGTTCATATTCCAGCAAAGGTTTGTCGTCTTCATTCCGAATCGTCCGCCAGGGCATGAATCTCTCTTTATTTGCTGTAAGAGAGCCGATACGCGCAGTTAGTCATTGGGTTCAAAATCCAAGTTCTTTTTAATCATCCACGCCTCACTCCCCACCCCCAAACTCCGCCTCAATCTCCTCAACCGTCGGAAGGCTCCCTTTCAGCTCTTCCGGCAGGCTGTGGGTGAGCTGGTATTCTGAAACGCCGATAGGTTTATGAATATCGCTTAGCGCGTACTCGGCAACCAGTTTATCCTTGTTTTTGCAAAGCAGTATGCCGATGGTCGGCTGGTCGCCTTCTCTGCGGAGCTGAGTGTCTACTGCCTTAATATAAAAGTTGAGTTTCCCGGCATGCTCAGGTTCAAAGTCTACGGTCTTTAATTCAACGACAACATAGCAGTGAAGCCTGACATGATAGAAAAGCAGATCGATAAAAAACTCTTTCTCTCCCACCTGCACCGGCACCTGTTTGCCGACAAAGGCAAATCCGGCGCCGAGCTCCAGCAGAAAATGGGTGATATGCGTGATAAGCCCCTTTTCGAGATCGCGCTCCGTATATTCTTTGGTCATACTCAAAAAGTCAAAGATGTAAGGGTCTTTGAGTGTCTGTTTCGCAAGATCGGACTGCTCTTTCGGGAGTGTTACGGTAAAATTATTAACGGCTTTCCCCTCGCGCTGATACAGACCGCTTTCTATCTGATGGACAAGGACGCTCCGGCTCCAGTTGTGATTGAGTGTATTTTGAACATAATATATGGCCTCAGCCCGTGTTTTACATTTACTGATAATTTCCCTGTTGTGTCCCCAGGGTATTTGAAGAATCTCCTTAAACTTTAAGGGTCCCATTTGTCCCACAACTTGTGGGACATTTCCGGATTCATCCCGATAAAATAAATACCATTTACGCATATATAAAAGGTTTGTACGGGAAAACCCTTTCATTTCCGGGAATTCAGCCATCAAGTCTTTACTGAGTTGCGACAATAAACCATCACCCCAGGAGGTTCTTTCCTGCCTGACTACGATATCAGCTCCGAGTTCCCAATAGAAACTGAGGAGTTCGGTGTTTACTTTTATCGCCGCTTTTATCTGAACATTACGGATTCTGCTCTTGATGTCCGTAAGCCAGGCTTTATACTCATTATCCCTTAACAGATCAGAGCTCATACCCTATCCCCGCCAGATTTTTCTTAATCTTCTCCTCCAACTCCGCACTCTGTGCAAACTGCTCTTTGAGCTGCCCTGTGAGCCGTCTCATTTTATCGGCAAAAGGTTCTACATCATCCACTTCATCAGGTGCGCCAACGTAACGGCCAGGGGTGAGGACGTAGTCGTGCTTTTTTATTTTTAGTCAGAAACCATATACAAGCCGGGATTTGGGTATTGGTGAAAAGCTGTCCGGGCAGCGCAACCATGCATTCAACAAGATCGGCTTTTAGCAGATTTTTACGAATATCGCCTTCTCCTCTGGTATTGGAGCTCATGGAGCCGTTGGCAAGCAGCAGCGCCATCGATCCATTTGGAGCAAGGTGGTATATCATGTGCTGCATCCATGCAAAGTTGGCGTTGCCCTGTGGAGGCGTGCCGTATTTCCATCGTGGGTCACCTTCAAGCTTGCCATCCCACCACTCCTTCATATTAAAAGGCGGATTGGCCATGACAAAATCGGCGCGCAGGTCCGGGTGCTTGTCATTGGTAAAGCTGTTTGCCGGTTCCTTGCCGAAGTTAAAATCAATTCCCCGGATTGCCATATTCATTGCAGCCAGTCGCCACGTAGTAGGATTTGATTCCTGACCATAGACGGAGATATTCCCCAGCTTACCTCCGTGTTCTTCTATGAATCGTTCGCTTTGAACGAAAAATCCGCCTGATCCCATCGCAGGGTCATACACACGCCCCTTGAACGGCTGGAGCATTTCGACAATAAGTGTGACGATTGCCTTAGGCGTAAAATACTGGCCGCCTTTCTTGCCTTCTGCCAATGCGAACTGCCCGAGAAAATATTCATAAACATGGCCGAGGATGTCTTTGGATTTGAGAGTTGCATGCTTAAAGGGGACTGTAGCGATCAGGTCAATGAGCTCTCCGAGCTTGGCAGGCTCAATCTGTAATTGGGTGTATGTCTTGTTGAGAACACCTTTTAATTTTTCATTTTCTTTTTCAACAGCATCCAGAGCGTCATCAATCAAACGGCCTATGCTTGTTATTTTATAGACACTCTTCTTCCCATTCTTGACCTCAATCCCGGTTCCAATCGGCAATTTCGCGCTGTCCTGCAGAGTCTTCCACCGGGCCAACGCAGGCACCCAAAAGACATTCTTCTCGGTGTAGTAGTCGCGGATTTCAAGCTCTTCCTTTATAAGTTCATCAACATCATCGCCGAGATAGTAATCATGCTTTGGATCGCGGAATTGTGCCTCCAGCTCAAGACGTCGCTCATCGAACGAATCGGAAACATACTTTAAAAAAATGAGCCCGAGGACTGCATGCTTGTAGACGGCCGCATCAAGATTAGACCGGAGCTTGTCCGCAGCGTTCCAGAGCTTCTTATCCAAGTCATCCAAGAATTATTGTTGTTCCATGTATCCGGCTCTTCCACCCCCCGATTAGAAATCGAACGATTAATATTAACCAAAATCGCTCTAAACAACAAGAAAATATTACGCGACCGTCAAGCGCATATAAGCTGAATTCCCCTCTTGAGAGGGGTGCAGGGGTGTGTTGCTTTTTAAGTGGGAAGGTTGAGGGAGTCAGGGGTAAGTATGATAAGATAAAGACGATGATGTGATGATTAACATTGAAGGGGTTATGGCGGGAATTGAAGAGTAGATAAGGAGACACTCCAGAAAGAAACACACCCCTTGATCCCCTCTCAAGAGGGGAACTTTAAAACATGGCTTCATCTCCAAAAAAGAAAAAGAAACAGAAATCGTATCCTCTCCATTGGGTAGTGGAAGATCTGATGGACGAGCCCAGCTATCTGGAAAAGCCGATGTTCGGGTGTCTTGCGGTTTATATGCATGGCCGGCTTTCTCTTCTGTTGTCTTCCGGGGAAGAGCCCTGGAACGGGTTATTGATCCCGACTGAGCATGAATTTCATGATAGTATCCGTCAGGACTTCAGCAATATCGTTCAGCATCCCGTCTTGAAGAAATGGCTCTATTTGCCCGAGGCGTCGGATGATTTTGAGGCAGTGTCCTCGGAGATTGTCCTGAGGATCAGAATGAATGACCCGCGGTTTGGAGTTGAGCCCGGGGACCGGGTCAGAAAAAGACCCAAACGATCATGAGTCGGGGGGAATGCGCCTACAGATACACCTCCGGCTTAATCCCCAGCCTCTCGGGAGACTCGTAGCTTATGATCTTTTCCCTCGCGCCCTTTCCGGAGGGGTCTGAAAGGTCGAGGTCAAAAGGGACCCTTGGATATCTCCGGGTCTTTATGTTATACACGATGCGGACCACCGGATGAAGAAGGCTCTTCTCGCCGTGTTTGACGATAATGCCGACGTTCCCGCTCTCCAGGCGCACCAGTGTGCCGATGGGATAGATGCCGACGCACCGAATAAATTGCTGCACCAGGTCTTTGTCGTAATGATAAGAGCTCCACTCGAAAAGCCTTTTCAGCACGTCGGTAGGCAGGAACCTGTCCTGGTAGCACCTCCTGGAAGTCATAGCGTCATATACGTCGGCGATAGCGACGGCTTTTGCATAATAGGATATCTCGTCGCCTTTTAATCCTGCGGGATATCCTGAGCCGTCCACCCTCTCATGGTGCTGGGAGGCCGCTATCATTGCGATTTCGCTGATGCCCTTAGTCTGTTCAAGAAGCATGCGGCTGTATTCCACATGCTTTTTCATGAGCTTCAATTCCTCCACAGAGAGCTTTTCCTCTTTGTTGAGCACTGTCTGGGGCACTATCATTTTCCCGATATCGTGCAGTATGGCGCCCATGCCGACATCTCTCAGGAGCGAAGAGCCGAACCCGAGGTATTTACCGAAAGATATCATCAGCACGCCGACGCTTACTGAATGCATGTATGTATATTCATCCTTTTCCTTGATCCTTGCGAGGCTGATAAGGGCGTCCTGGTTGCGGAATATCGAATCGATCATATCGTCTACGACGTGCTCGACTTTCTCCGTTTCGATCTGTTTGCCGAACCTTATTTCCTCCATGATATTATGGATGGTCTTCTTGGCCTCTTCCTTTATCTCTTTTGCCTTGACGTATTCTTCCTGAAGGGGGACAGGGTTCCTGTCTGTTTTCTCCTCTTCAGCGACCCTGTTGATTTCAGCCTGGATTTCCTGCTTCACCTCGTCCGCAGTAGGAGCGCCGGCGACGTCATACCCCTTGTCCGTGTCGATGTACAATTCGCGGATGCCGTAATCGGTTACTTTACTGATGATCTCCTCGCCGCTGACAAGCATGCTGTTGGTCAGGAACGGGTGGTTCAGCCATCCGTAGTTGAAATCATGGATGTACATCCCGATTTTCAGGTCTTCCACTTTAATTTTCTTGATCATAAGTTCATTGTAATCCGTAATGCGTGACTTGCGATGAGTTTCATGTGTTTTGTCCTCTTCCCATAACGCATCACTCATTACGAGCGGCCGTATCCGCATCCGGCAGGTTTAGTATAAACGTAGCGCCCTTTCCTTCTTCACTTTCAACTTCAATGCTCCCCCCGTGGGAAATGACCGTCTTCTGCACAAGAGCAAGCCCAAACCCCGTGCCCTGAGGTTTTGTCGTATAAAAGGGCAGAAATATCTTCCGCATGATGTCCCGGGGGATACCGCAGCCTGTGTCTCTGATGAGTATCTTTACCCTGTCCTCCGCGCGTTTCAATTCTATATCCACAGGCCCGCCGTCCGGCATCGACTCCGCCGCGTTGATGATGAGATTTGACAGGGCCTGTCTTAAGAGGCCCGCATCGGCAATGATCGATACCGGGGACTCTGCTTTTACCGATACCGGGACCCTTTCATTGTCTCCAAGGACCGCGGATGCCGTATCTGCAATCAGATTATAAAGGTCCACCTGCTTCAGGTCCGGGACAGAAGGCCTTGCGAATGCGAGGAGCTCGGATATGGTCCTGTCCATAACTTTTATCTCGTTCGATATCGCGTCCACGGTAACGATGTTTGACGGGGCGACCTTTTTACCTAACAGCCTGGCGTATCCCGCAATTACAGACATCGAGTTCCTCAATTCATGGGCAATGCCCGCAGACATCTCTCCTAACTGGCTGAGCCTCTCCTTGAGCTCCACCTGCGCCTGCAGGGCCTTTATATCGGTCAGGTCCGTGAACACGGAAATAAAGCCGAGCTTTTCACCTGCCGAGCTTTTCAGCTCCGAGGTAGTGATGCCTAACCAGATGTGCCTGCCGTCCCCTGTTTCATATGAATATTCAGCCCGTGAAACGGCCCTGTTCTCCTTCATGATGGCGGTCAGGGGTTCGTTGAACACCATGGTAAACGGACGGTCCATCACGTCCCTGACTCTGACGCCGAGGATATGCTCCGCCGCCTGGTTCATGCTCCTGATCTTCAATTCGTTATCGATACTGACGACGCCGCTCGGAACGCTCTGCAGGATGTTCTCGTTATATGCCTCAATGCGGACCGCCCTGTCTTCCGCGAAGGCCCTGAGTCTCTCAAGCTCTTTCTCCTTCTCCCTGAGCTTGCCCACAACATCATGAAAGGTATCGACTACAAACCCGACCTCCGAGCGCTCTTTCAAACCTTCAGATGACATAAGGGTATTTTTCTTTTTGAAGATGTACCCGGCCGCGGCTGAAAAGGCCGCCGCTGAAATCAGCAGGACAAGGACCCCGCTGTTGAACTGTTTCCCGGCACTCCCTGCCGCAAACACGAGGACTATGCCGATGAACAATCCGAGGGAGACAAAAAAGAAGAGCGATAAATTCCTGACAAGACTGTTTTGCTGCATAGTTTTTATAAACTTTTCGACTGTTTTGATTATATACTTTAAGAAGTAAGGAGGCTACCCTAAATACCACCGCAAGATATCCTCACCCAACAGAAGGCTTATCAGCGCCCCGGCTGCAAGATACGGGCCGAACGGGATTCTCCCACCCCATTCCCTGCCTTTTAACTTTATCAGCGAAACCCCGACGACCGAGCCGAACAGGCTTCCGAGGAAAGTCGTAAGAATTACTCCCTTCCAGCCTAACAGCCCGCCCACCATTGCCATCATTTTTATGTCCCCTAATCCCATCGCGTCTTTCTTCAGTATCGCCTTGCCGATGACGGCTATCAGATAAAACGAGCCGCCTCCAGCCAGTGCCCCGATGATTGAAGATTTGACTCCCAGCATCCCGCCCCGCAAAAACGGGTCAGGAAGTATGGTAGACCCAAGGATAACGGCAAGGACAGTCCCCGGCAGGGTTATGCTGTCGGGGATGATCTGGTGGTCGAGGTCGATAAAGAAGATCACGACAAGGGATGAGACGAATATACAATAGACTAATAAAGTCCAGGGGGCGTCAGGACCGAAGCTGCTCAGTATAACAACATATAATGCGGCATTCAGAAATTCCACAAGAGGATATCTGGCAGACACCTGAGCCTTGCACTGCCTGCACCTTCCGCCAAGCAATAAATAACTGATGAGAGGGATATTGTCGTAAAACCTTATCGGCGTTCCGCATGAAGGGCATCGTGAAGAAGGGCGCGCTATGGATAAACCCTGCGGCATGCGGTATATGCAAACATTGAGGAAAGAGCCGATTACCGCGCCTAAAATGAAGATGAAGACATAGAAGATCATTCCGGCAGCCTGCTCAGCTCCCTTGCCTGGTTTTTAAAGTCATCCGAGGCTTCCCTCAAATGCTTTATATCATCGAGGGCCTTTCTGATTATAAAATCCTTCATCACGGATTTCTCCCCTTTTTCATTGAGCTCCGCGACCCTCTTGCCGATGTCCCTGTGGAGGTCTTCAATTTTGCCTTCGATTTTAGTGCTCTCAAAAAGAAGCCTGGCGATCTCCGTCTCGGCCTTGGTCCTCTCCGCAAGAAATGTCCCGACCCACCTGACCTGGTCAAGCCCCTTGTTTAAACTCCTCCGTATCCTGTCTATCATGGCACCTCCGGTGCAGAGTTTAGAGTTTGGAGTTAAGAGTTAAGAGTTAAGCCTGCCTTTTTCTTGACTCATAACTCTTGACTCTTAACTCTTAATAAGTTCCAGCCTTCCCATCCATTTCTTCATCAGGGTCTCTTTCAGTAACGGATAACTCCCCAGATCAGGCCCTGCCTCAATTATATCAAAGGCCTCTCTTCTGGCGGCCTCGAGCAACTTGATGTCCCTTACTATATTAGCAATTTTCAAGTCGGGTATGCCCGACTGGCGGGTGCCGAAGAAGTCGCCGGGGCCGCGGATGTCCAGATCTTCTTCCGCAAGCCTGAATCCGTCGCATGTGGACTCCATGGCCTTGAGCCTTCTTTTCGCTTCTTCTCCGAATGGCGGGTATGCCATAAGCAGGCAATGTGAATCGTGCCCGCCCCTGCCTATTCTCCCTCTGAGCTGGTGCAGTTGAGCAAGTCCGAACCTTTCGGCATGGACGACGAGCATGACAGAGGCGTTAGGCACGTCTATGCCCACTTCAATGACCGTTGTCGCCACAAGAATATCGATCTCGCCGGCCTTGAACTTTGCCATTACGTCTTCCCGTTCATCGCGCGGTATCCTGCCGTGGACCAGGCCGATCTTCCTTTCAGGGAAAATCCTTTTGAACGCCTCAAACCCTTCGACCGCTGATTTGAGATCGAGCTTTTCGGACTCTTCTATGAGCGGATACACAATGTAAATCTGCCTGCCTCCGGAGAGCTCCTCTTTTATAAGAGAGAGGACCTTCTCCTTCTGACTTGAAAAAAACACCTTTGTGATTATCGGTTTCCTGCCGGAAGGGAGCTCGTCTATTATGGATATGTCGAGGTCTCCGTATAATGTCAGCGCCAGGGTCCTCGGTATCGGGGTTGCCGTCATAATAAGTATGTCCGGACTGGAACCCTTGCGCCTCAGATCGGCCCTCTGGACGACCCCGAACCTGTGCTGCTCGTCTATAATCGCCAGCCCGAGCTTCCTGAATTTCACATGCTCCTGTATGAGCGCGTGCGTGCCGATTGCGATCTGCGCGGTCCCCTGTGCCATATCGCCGGATTTACCTTTGCTGCCGGACGTGACAAGGGCGATGTTGACGCCTGACGCCTCGACCATCCTGTGTATATTTATGAAATGCTGCTCCGCCAGGAGCTCGGTCGGCGCCATGAGGCAGGCCTGGTAACCGTTTTCAACGGCAATGAGCATAGACGCGAGCGCGACAACCGTCTTGCCGCAGCCCACGTCTCCGTGAACAAGCCTGTTCATCGGCAGCGGCCTCCGCATATCCTGCCTGATCTCCGCTATCACACGCTTCTGAGCAGCGGTAAGTTCAAAGGGGAGTACCTGAAGAAACCTTGTTACGAGAACGCCTTTATCCTCAAAGCTTATCCCCTCCTCAATGGTCTCTCTTTTTTTCAGGACCGCAAGGCCGAGTTCGAGAAGGAAAAATTCATCGAAGGCAAGACGCCTGTGCGCCGGGCTTATTCCCTGGTTCAGTGCGGCTGCGTCAGTGAATTCTTCCGGGAAATGCGCCTCTTTCACCGCCTTCTGCAGAGGTATCAGCGAGTTTCTCTCGAGGACCCCGGCCGGCAAATAATCTTCTATAATGGACGAACAGTTATTTACGACATTAAACATAATGGTCCTGACCTGTTTCGGCGATATCCCTTCAGTGGCTTTATAAACGGGGACCATCCTCGACGTATGTATAAATGTATCTTCGTCTCCGACCAGCTCATAATCGGGATTTTCCATCTCGGCGCCTGTCATGGAATACGGATTGCCTTTTACGACGCCGCTCAGAATGACCTTCTGTCCCTTCTTGAAATACCGCTCGAGATAGGGCTGATTAAACCACCTGGATTTCAGATATCCCGTCTTGTCGGTGACCGTGAGCTCGAAGATCTTCATCCTCTTTTTAGGCGTGGTAATTATTCCCGACGACACTACCTCGCATATCGTCGTCTCGGTGTTCCCGTATCTCAGGTCGCAGATCTTTTTGAGGTCCTTCCTGTCTTCATAGCGCCACGGGAAACAGAAGAGCATATCTTCGAGGGTCTTTATGCCCAGGCGCTCAAGCATCCTGGCCCGGGCGGGGCCGACTCCTTTTACAAACTGGGCAGGGGTGTCTTTTGCTATGTGGGCGCTTCCAGCAGAGTTATTATTGCGGGTAAGGGTCTTGACCTTTTCCATCGGTTATTATGGAAACCGAGTTAAGAGTCAAGAGTCAAGAGTTAAGAAGTAAATAATCAGCAAGTTTTTTTCGCTTAACTCATAACTCATAACTCGTTACTCTTCTTTACTCCCTGCTTCAGGGTTCTCCCGCTTCTCCAGGCTCTCACGGGCTTCTTCAAGTTTGGCCTCGGCGTCGCCCTTTCTCATCTTGTTATATTCGGTCTCGCTGAATATCTCGATGTCCCACCCTGTAAGCTTCATCGCAAGCCGTACGTTCTGTCCTTTTTTGCCGATAGCCAGGGAAAGCTGTTGATCATTCACTACAACGATTGCAGATTTCTCGTCTTCCCCGATTCCGATGCTTTCTATGGCGGCGGGACTTAACGCCTTTGCAATCAGCACGCGCGGGTCGTCAGTCCAGGGGATGATATCAATCCGCTCCCCTTTTAACTCCCGCACAATGGACTGCACGCGGGTGCCTTTCATCCCCACGCACGCCCCTACAGGGTCCACCATGGAATTCTTTGAGAAGACCGTAAGCTTGGTCCGGTCCCCCGCTTCCCTGACAATATTCTTTATGACGACCAGCCCTTCATATATCTCGGGGATCTCCATTTTGAAAAGCTCCGCTACAAAGTTCGGATGGGTCCTTGACAGGAGAATGATCGGCCCCTTCGGCGTCACCTTTACTTCCTCGATATATGTGCGGACCGTCTCACCCCTTTTCAGGTTTTCGGTGGGCAGAGTCGATTTTATCGGCAGGGTGGCCTCGGCCCTCCCAAGGGCCACAAAGTAACACCCCTTTTCCTTGCGTATTACCACGCCGCTTACTATCTGCCCCGCCTTGTCCTTATACTCCTCGAATATGGCCTCTTTTTCAGCTTCCCTCACCCGCTGAAAAAGCACCTGCTTTGCCGTCTGGGCCGCGATCCTGCCGAAGTCTTCAACTGCTATGGACGACTCCACCATATCATCAATCTGTTTCGAGGGGTCCGAATTCCGCGCCTCTTTCAGCGATATCTCCTCCATCGGGTTTGTGACCTTTTCAACGACTTTCTTCAGCGCGGTGATTACGATATCGCCCGTCTTAGGATCGATTTTTATATTTATTTCGACCTTAATACCGTATTTCTTCCTTACGGCGGACAAAAGGGCAGATTCAAGAGTCCCGATGATGGACTCCTTCGGGATGCCTCTCTCTTTACTCATCTGTTCGATTATATGAATCAGTTCTCTGCTCATTTATATTTCCACCTCCAGCCTTGCCTTTGAAATGTTTTCGTACGGTATAACAATTTTTTTGTCGTTGGGAAGAAGAAGAGATATCTCCCGGTCCCCCGCGGACTCGATCATGCCGACAAAAAAAGTCTGATTGTCTATCGGTCCAAGGGTCACAACCCTCGCTGTTTTGCCGGTAAACTTCTTAAAATCCTTAGGCTGCCTGAGCGGCCTGTCGAGGCCGGGCGACGACACCTCAAGGACATATGCATACGGAACGGGGTCTTCAACGTCGAGCGCCGCCTCTACCTCGCGGCTCACCCGCTCACAATCATCAAGCGTCACGCCGCTCTCTTTTTCTATAAAGACCCTCAAGAGACCCCTTCCTCCCATCCTGTTGAACTCCACGCTGTCGAGTTCGACCCCGAGGGAATTAATAACAGGTCCTATTATCTCCGCAATCCTGGTCCTTATCTCTTCAGTACCCATATCATGCTCCGGCATATGTCATGCCATAATTCTAAAACAGCGTGTCCCTTTTTATCCCGAATTACCCCCGGCTCCATAAAAGCAAAAGAGTGGGAAGACCCACTCTTTGTTAAGACTCCAGAGGTGTGCAAAAACTATCAACAGAATACCACGTTATACTCTAAAAAAACAAGTGGACTACCCTGATTCACCATCAAGAGACAAACCACAGAGACCACAGAGGAAAAAAATAAATATTAATCCACAGATTACACTGATTAACACAGATGTATTTAGAAATATTATTTCAATCTGTGAAATCAGTGTAATCTGCGGATAAATTAATCTTTTCTCTGTGACCTCTGTGGTTAGGTGGTGGATTCTGGACTAATACGGAGGCGTCCCCTCAGGCACAGGCGCGGGCTCCGTCGGCTGCGTCCGTGAAGCTCCTTCTTTCTTCCCGGCGCCGGTCTTTTCGTCCTTTTTACAGCCGGACACGCATAATATACCGAGGATTATTAATAAGCTGATGAAGGTCGCTGTTTTATTCATCGATACTCCTTTCCCCAAAATCCCGGGCCGACGCCTTGCCTGCATGCCGGGACCGGCAATAGTCGCCTTCCGGGACGGTCTGTTTTCACTATTTCGCTATGGGCCTTTGAAACAGACCCCTGGGGAGACAACAAGACACGTCGCCTCCCTTGTGTTAAGATAATTGCACAAAGGTCCGGATTCACTGGCGCGTAATGATCGACATACCTTCGACATTAATAATCTCATTCAGGGCGCTAAAAGTCAACAAAATGCGCTCCGTGCTGACGATGCTCGGCGTCATTATCGGCGTCGGCGCCGTCATAGCAATGCTGGCGGTAGGCACAGGCGCAAGCCGTATGCTGGAGCAGCAGCTCTCAAGCATCGGGAGCAATCTCCTTATGGTCCTTCCGGGGTCTACAACATCCGGAGGCATAAGAATGGGCGGCGGGAGCCAGTCAACACTGACGCTTGATGATGCGGAAGCTATCGTAAGGGAATGCCCCACGGTGTCCGACGTCGCCCCCATACTCAGCGGTGTCGCGCAGGTTGTTTACGGAAATCAGAACTGGTCCACGAGCGTAGCGGGGACGACCCCGGGTATGCTGACCGTCAGGGACTGGAGGTTGTCCGCGGGAAGACCTTTTACGGACCAGGATGTCAAGAGCGCCGTCAAGGTAGCTTTATTGGGGCAGACCGTCGTCGATAACCTTTTTGCGGGCATAGACCCCATCGGGAAAGTCATCAGGATAAAAAAGATACCCTTTACGGTAATAGGCGTGCTCGAAACAAAGGGGCAGTCGCCGACCGGGCAGGACCAGGACGATACAATATATGTTCCGGTGACCGCCGCGCAGAAAAAACTCTTCGGCACGGCCAGGCCCGGCATGATAAGGATCATCATGGTGAAGGCAAAAGGCACAGAGGTCCTTTCACTTGCTGAGACACAGATAGCGGGCCTTCTCCGGCAGAGGCACCGCATAGGCCGGAAGGAAGAGGATGATTTCACAGTCAGGAACCTCACGCAGATGATGCAGGCAGCGGAGCAGTCCACAAGGGTCATGACTATACTGTTGGGCGCTATAGCCTCGGTCTCGCTGCTCGTCGGAGGGATCGGCATTATGAACATAATGCTCGTGTCCGTGACCGAAAGGACGAGAGAGATAGGAATACGAATGGCCATAGGCGCAAAGACCCGTGACATCAGGCTTCAGTTCCTGATCGAGGCGCTTATACTGTCCTTCACGGGCGGCCTCATCGGCATCATAGCCGGGATAACGACCTCGGAAATACTTTCCGCGCTGGCGGGGTGGACTACAATAGTGTCTCTTTCATCGGTACTCCTCGCCTTCGGGTTTTCAGGCCTTGTAGGGATATTCTTCGGGTTCTATCCGGCTTACAAGGCGTCGCTTCTGAATCCCATAGACGCATTGAGATACGAATGACGAAGAGGAGCCCGGTAGTCGGCGTCCGGCCCGATACATTGACCGCCCTCTGACAATTAAAATAAATTCGTGTAAAATAGTTCTTCGGCAATTTATCGAAAAATTCGGTCTTGAAAGGAGGGTCCATGTCAAAGGGCTTAAAAATCACTCTGATTGTTTTAGGTGTTTTGATTGTCGCCGGTCTTGTGTTCGGGAAATGGATAATCGGTGGATACAATAATGTGGTCTCCATGGATGAACAGGTAAAATCTCAGTGGGCGCAGGTGGAGAACCAGTTGAAGAGGAGGTATGACCTTATACCTAACCTTGTCGAGACGGTCAAGGGATACGCGGCACATGAAAAAGAGCTCTTCGAGCACATCGCGGACGCGAGGACCAAATATTTTCAGGCCGGCTCCGTGAAAGACAAGATACAGGCCTCGGGCGACCTTGAACGGTCCCTGTCCAGGCTGCTTCTGCTTCAGGAGAATTATCCCCAACTCAAGGCCAACGAGTCGTTCCTGAAACTCCAGGACAGCCTCGAAGGCACGGAGAACAGGATATCCGTCGAGAGGATGAGATACAACGAAGCGGTACGCACTCTTAATACGTACATCAGGACGGTATTCGGACGGATATTTGCGGGCCTGGCCGGGGTCACAAGCGCCGAGTATTATGAAATACCCGAGGGAGAAGCGGCAGCGCCGAAGATCAAGTTTTAACCCGGATTATTCACAAATATCGAAGATTATGGCAGGGGCGAACGGCCGTTCGCCCCTGCGCCTCTACAACTTCGCCGCGATCTGGAGCGCGCTTATAAACTGGGTGATAAAATCCTCGGGGCTGAAGTATCCCACCATACGGTATACCACTTCGCCGCCGGCATCAAGGATGAAGAAGGACGGGATGGAGAACACGCCGAACCTCGTAAACTGCTCGGCATCCCTGCCGGATTCATATTTGACCGGAATAAAATAATCCCTGATATACTTCTGTACCGTTTCATTCGGAAACGTACCTGTTTCCATTCTCTGACAGGCGCCTCAGGTCGGGCTGTAAAAATCAACCAGGACGAGTTTGTTTTCTTTTTTCGCGGATTCGACGGCGCTGCTGAGGCTGTTTGACCAGTTAATTCCTTCTGTCATCTTTATATCCACCCTCCCATTAATCCCCTCCCCGAAAAAGTCATCGGGACAGGCCCGTCAAGGGAGGGGAGCTAAAGTGTTGATTATTTCTTTTTGCCTGAAGCCGGATTTTCTCCTGTTACCTTTTTTATTTGTCCAGGCGCTGTCTGTTTTTTGATCTGTCCCGGAGGGACCGTGCAGCTTGCGGCAAGAAAGAGCGCCGTAACGAAAACCAAGACCGTCTTTTTCATTGTATCTTCCCCTTCCTCAATATTTCTTTTGCGTGTTTTAACGAGACCTCTGAAATCTCTCCGCCTAACATGCGCGCGATCTCAGCGGCCCTTTCATCTTTTTCAATAACATTTATTTCGACAATTGTCCTGTCTTTCTTGATCTTTTTTTCAATCCTCAGATGCCTGTCGGCGTATGTTGCCACCTGTGGAAGGTGGGTGATGCATATTACCTGGTGCGTCGATGAGAGATTTTTCAGTTTCCGGCCGACCCTTTCCGCCGTTGTTCCCCCGATCCCCGCGTCGATCTCGTCGAAGATAAGGACAGGGATATTATCTCCTCTGGCCATAATGCTCTTTAATGCTAACATGATCCTTGAAAGCTCCCCGCCGGACGCTATCTTCGACAGGGGTCGCAGGTCTTCGCCGATATTCGGCGAGATGAGAAATTCGATACAGTCAATCCCCTTCTGCGTGGCCGTGAATCCGTCACTTGTGTCATCGCCGGTTTCCTGCGTCAAAGAGATCGAGAATCTCGTGCCGGACATGGACAGCTCCGAAAGCTGCGACAGGACCCCGGACTCTATTTTTTTTGACACGGCCTTCCTCTTTTTTGAAAGCTCCCGGGCCTTCTCCGTCAGGCCGCCCCTGAGTCTATCGAGTTCCTTTGCCGATTCCTCCAGGCTTGCCCCGGCGCGCTCAAGCGCCTCGAGCTCGGCCCCTGCTTTGTCCATATAAGCAAGAATTTCCGCGACGCTGCCGCCGTATTTTCGCTCCAGCCCCTTTATGAGCTCAAGCCGCTGCTGTATCTGTTCAAGTCGCTGAGGGTCATTATTTATATTCTCCTTATAATCCCTGAGAAAATATCCGGCATCTTCAAGAAGCGGCAGAGCGTCACTGACGGACCTGACCGCGTCGTCCGCGCGCGGATCGATTACGGATATTTCACGGAGGGAAGCGAGTATGCGTGACAGCCCCGTTATGCAGGATGAATCTGACGAATAAAGGGAGTCATAAGCCGCGCCCGCAAGTTCCGCAAGACGGACTGAACTGCTCAGGACCTTAAGCTCATCCGAAAGCTTCTCTTCCTCGCCGGGGGTCAACCTTGCAGACTCGATTTCATTAATCTGGAACCCGAGAAGGTCGACTTTCCGGTCCCTCTCATTTTCTTTAAGTGTAAGCTCCGCTATCCGGTCTTTCAGGGCGGACAGCGCGTCATAAATATTTTTTACTTCCTGTCTCTCATAAAGGAGCCCTCCGTATGAGTCGAGCAGGTCCAACTGGTTGTCGGCTGAGAGCAGGGACTGGTGCTCATATTGTCCGTGAACGTCGATTATGCTCCTGCTGATGTCCGAGAGGGTCTGTACGCTGACCATGGAGCCGTTGACGAAGGCGCGGCTCTTGCCCTGGGAAGATATGATCCTCTTCAGGATGAGACCGTCTTCAATATTGATCCCGAAGTCCTTAAGGAACCGGTTCGTAACGGGATTAAGGAGGTCCGGAGATATATCAAAAAAAGCCGCGACGACCGCCTCTTTCTCACCGCTTCGGACAAGGTCGCCTGCCGCCCTTTCGCCAAGGGCAAGGCACAGCGCGTCTATGACAATGGATTTCCCTGCCCCTGTTTCACCTGTGAGGACGTTGAACCCTTCTGCGAATTCTATGGTCGCGTCTTCGATTATGGAGAAGTTCTTGATATGTAGAACGCGCAGCATATTCTATTATATCCGCAGATTACACAGATTTCACAGATCAGAACACAGAAACGCGTAAAAAGGGAACCTATGATATATGAATTCTTTTACAGCCGCGACTTTTCATTCCTAAAAAATATCTGTGAAATCTGCGTAATCTGCGGATTAATTAACCGCTGCCGTAAGCGTGCAGTCCGGACAGTACGAGATTGACGCCGAGGTATGTGAAGATGACGGCCACAAACCCTATGACTGAGAGGATGGCGACCCGTTTCCCTCTCCAGCCGCCTATAAACCTTGCGTGAAGGTAAAGGGCGTAAACAAACCATGTTATGAGAGACCAGGTCTCTTTGGGGTCCCAGCTCCAGTATTTCCCCCACGCGCTGTTGGCCCAGATAGCGCCCATAAGCAGCCCGCCGAGGGTGAATAACGGGAAGCCTATAGCGATACTTTTATATTCGATTTCCTCCAACATCGTGGTAGTTACGGAGAGCGAGGCCAGGACCTTCTTCAGCCCGAAACCCATCTGCCAGAGGGCAAAGAGAAACGCTATTGAAATGACCACGCTCGCTGCGACCACCCCGCCCGATTCGCTCCTGAAGGTGCTCTTCAGGAAATGGCTCTGTATCAAATTCTTGCGTTCGTCGGCCGACAGGCTCATGAAATCGATACCCATTGCGACAAGCACTATGATGAATATACCGATAATGAGGCTCCAGAAGATATAAGTCTTTTCCTTTCTGGATTCCGTGACCATAACTATGTAGGCCGCCGCGGCCCCGAAAGACACCCCAAAGGCGGCATAGCCTAAAAAGGCCAGCAGCACATGAAAGAGCAGCCAGTTGGACTGGAGGGCCGGGATGAGGGGTTGAATTTCCTTTGAGGTCCCGGAGATATCGATAAAAAGCAGGGCCAGCGCCGCAATCGGCGTCACGAAGGCGCCAAGAGAGCGGATCTTGTATTTGAATTCAATAATAAGGTGAATCATTATCAGGGACCATACAAAAAATATCAGTGACTCGTAGAGGTTCCTCAGGGGGGCGGCCCTTAAAAGCGCTTCGACAAGCCCTGATGAAGGATTGGACGTCATCCAGAAGGTATAAGAATTGGACCACCTGATCAGAAACGCTATGGTCTGGCTTACGAAGCCGAAGATCGTCATTGTGGTGGCGGAAACGCCTACGGTTTTGTTCCTGGTAACGAGATAAATTACGTAAATCACCAGAGCTGCTATATATGCGCCTGCCGATATATTGAAAAAAGCTGAACTGCTCATGTTATTTACTCCTCGATATAAAAATATTTACTCTGCGGTTATTATGTCGTTTCATTTTTTTGCCTGCCTGGCTTCGACAGCCTGTGACGCCCTGGTAAAAATATGGTCTATTTCCTTCTCGAAGGCGAATTTGTTCCTGCTCGTATTTCCCCCTAATGATATCCTGACCGGCCCTTTGCCGCCGGGAGACTCATGGGCGACATGGACCCAGATTTTTTTGTGACTCATAAAGAAGGCGACATACAGGCCTATTGCCATAATGATACAGGCAATGTAAATGAGCCATACCCCCGGGTCCCTTGAGACCTGCAGCCCGGTATATTCGGCCCCCCAGTAATCGTCGAACCTTATTGAATGCCCGCCCTGCAGCATGCCCGTCTGCGGGTATCTTTTGAAGATCCATCCCTTGAAGGCGTCCTGTCCGGGCATGTTGAAAATTACGCCTACGGCGGGATTGACCATATTTTCGGAATACGTCGTCAGGTTGCCTGTGCGCCTGTCGGACCCAAGGGCGGGTGAAAAATCATCAATTGTCCCTGAAATTCCCGTGCCTGGGATTTCAAAACTGTCGCCGAACATGAGGCGCAGGGTTTCAGGACGACCGCCGCTCGGGGTAACGGTAATAATAAACTGGCCTCTTGCATTGGGGAGCATGCCGTAACTCGACTGATAAAATGTGATGCCCTTGTATGTAAGAGGGTCGTTTACCTGAATGGCCTTCGTCAGGACTTCCCTCCCGTTCTCAATAACAACAAGCTCGCTCTGGAATTCCATCGGGGTGTCCAGCCCTTCATAGTATGAAGTCTCGTACCAGTTGCACTTTACGGTAAACCCGAGAGGTATCTCCCCGCCGTCCGAAGTATACGCAACATCCGAGAATTGCCCCTCCGGGAGGTTCAGATGCCCGCCGAATCCGAAGCGGGCGCCTATTATCGCCCCGACGAATATCAGGATAATGCTAAGATGCACCACGTACACTCCCAGACGGGAGTATTTACCCTTCTGGCAGTACAACTGCGTGGCATTGTCTTCAGTCGATTCGAGGACATGGTACCTCGACGCCTTCAGGCTGTTGAGGAACTCATCTTTTACGGCAGCGGAGGAGGCGGTCCTGAATTTTATTTCCTTTTTCACCGGCAGGGTCTTGATGACGTGCTCGGCCAGGGGTTTAAAAGGTAGGTTGACGAGCTTCCAGGTCTTAGGGAACCTGTCTATGGAGCATACGATGAGGTTGATGCTGAACAGACTGAGGAAGCTGACGAACCACCATGAACGGTACATATCCATAAACCCGAGTTTCGCGAATATGTTGTATACCGTAGGGGCCGCGGAATCGCCGAAGAATTTGGCCAGAAGGGCCAGGTTCTTTGCCGGCTCCGCCTGCTGTTCAACGATCGTGCCGATGATGGAGGAAAGCGCTAAAACGATAAAAACGGCAACGGCAAGCTGCACTGATGCAAGCATACTCCAAATTGTCTCGAATAGGTCCTTCTTATCTTTCTCCGCCAAAAAACCTCCCGTAAAAACCGTAAAAAACCAACAGCATTAAATATAGCTTTTCATAAATTATTTAGTCAATACTATTACAGTTTTGGTGTGACCCCGCAGTTATTGTGGATAATGCTGCATGCTCGACCTCAAAGAACTGTCATGCCCGAAGTTCCCCCGACTAAGACCTTCGAGGGCAGGCTTAATCGGGCATCCATGGATCGACAAGTTACGTGTCAAATCTGCCACGACAAAGGGTGGATTCCCGCTTACTGACTGCGGGAATGACAGGCTTCGGCACATATAACCTGTATCCACATAACTGTGAGCGGTTACTGTTTTGTGCGACCCCTCAGTTATGTCGGGTCACGGGGACCCTTCGACAAGCTCAGGGGGCCCCGCCCGTTCCGGAGCGGTCCTCGCAGCGGACACCTTTATTTTACATGGAGAGTACTATAAAATATCATCTGTTTTGAACTGGTGATTGAAATAAACAAATGTCAATTGATTTTAAGAACAAGAAATTCCTGGTCGTCGATGACTTTTCCGAATTCAGACGCCTGATGAGGAGGATGCTCGAATCATTAGGCGTAAGGGACATCGACGACGCCTCCGGCGGCGAAATCGCCATCCAGAAGATGAAGACAAAGGCGTACGACATCATCCTCTGCGATTATAATCTCGGATACGGCAAAAAAGACGGACAGCAGATACTTGAAGAGGCCAAACATCGCGGGCTGGTCCGCTATTCCACTGTCTTCATAATGCTTACCGCTGAAAACACAATGCCCATGGTAATGGGGGCGGTTGAATATCAGCCCGACGACTATCTGATCAAACCTATTACCAAAGAGATCCTGACGCTGAGGCTGGAAAAGAACATCAGGAGGAAGGAGGACTCGGAAGTTATCGAAAGGGCGATCCGCAAAAATGAGTACACGCGCGCAATCGCACTGTGCGATGAGCTCATCCTGAAGAACCCGAAAAACAGACTGGAGTATTTGCGGGTGAAGAGCGACCTCTATCTGTCCACGGGGCGTTACAGCGAGGCCACTGCCGTCTTTGAGGAAGTGCTTTCCATGAGGGACATCCTTTGGGCCAGGATGGGATTGGGCAAGGTGTATTTCCTCTCAGGGGAGCATGTCAGGGCAAAGGAGATTTTCCAGTCTCTCGTTGAAGAGAACAAGACTTTGATGGAGGCTTACGACTGGCTGGCAAAGACCCTGGAGGCGATGGGGTCTCTGGAAGAGGCGCAAAAGGTGCTTATCTCGGCCACCGAGATATCGCCTAAGGCCATATTGCGACACCAGGCCATAGGTAAGATTTCTTATCGGATCGAAGATTATGACACAGCCGGGCAGGCTTTCAAGTCGGCTATTTCGATCGGAAAACACTCATGTTTCAAGAGCCCGTCCGATTATACCGGCCTTGCAAAGACACTTGTAAATAAGGACTCCTCCGGCGAGGCGCTCTCGGTCCTCGGCGAGGCGCGTAAAGAATTCAAGGGAGACAGCGACGCCATGCTTCAGACGGCCGTTACCGAAGGGCTTGTGTTCAAGAAGATGAACCGCGAAGAAGACGCCAGGAACGCAGTGCAGGAGGCGAGTAAGCTTATGGACGGTTATTCCGGCAGTATCCCCCTGGAAGCGACCATGGACCTGGCAAAGGTATGCTTTGATCTCGGAGAAAAAGAAGCGGGTCTTAAATTCATACAAAATGTTATGCGGAACAATCACGACAACGACAAAGTCGTGAAGATGGTGAGGGATGTTTTTAAGGAGGCGAATTTAGAGAAAGAAGGGGAAGATCTTATTATAGCCGCGAAGACGGAGCTCCTGAAACTCAATAACAAGGGTGTCGGGCTTGCCGAGGAGGGGAAGCTTGAAGAGGCCATAGAATATTTTGAAAAGGCCGTAAGGGTATTCCCCGACAACAAGATTGTAAACGCAAATGCGGCGCAGGTGCTTATTATGCACATAAAAAAGAACGGCAGGAACGACAAGCATCTTTATAAGGTTTCACAGTATCTCGACAGGATCAGGAAGATCGACCCCTCTTACGACAGATATAAGGAGCTGCTGGACGTGTATGAAAAATTAATGACTGCCGGGGCGAAGCCTCAGGCATGAAGAGGAAGGGTCCATACTGAAATGACTAAAAAGATGATAGACTTCCCGGCGTTTCTGGCGTCGATGGCCCACGACATGAAGAATTCGCTCGGCATGCTGCTGAATACATTGGGTGAAGTTACCGACGTCTGTAAAGCCGACAATTGCCCGTCACACAGGCATCTTACACAGATCCAGTACGAGGCCACGCGCGTGACCAACAATCTCGTTCAGTTGCTGACTTTATATAAGATGGACAATGACCAGTTCAGCGTCAATATCTCCCAATATCCGGTCGCAGAGCTTATCGGAGAGACTGTCCTGCAGAACAGACCCCTGCTTGATTTCAAGGGGATCGAGCTCGTTACCGAATGCGATGAGGACCTGATATGGTTCTTTGACCGCGAACTTGTCTCCGGGGTCGTCAACAACGTGCTTAACAATGCCTTCCGGTACGCGAAGACCAGAATCAAAATCCGGGCCGTTGAAGACAAAGGCCGGCTCGTCCTGAGCATAGAAGATGATGGAGGAGGCTATCCGGCCTCGATGCTGGGCGAGGACGTCGGCGCTACGGGGGTCAACTTCAGGACCGGCAGCACGGGACTCGGCCTTTATTTCGCGTCCCTGCTTGCCGCTATGCATAAGAATAAAGGCAGGGAAGGGTCCATCGCCCTGAGCAACGGCGGTGAGTACGGAGGCGGCTGCTTCACAATAACTTTGCCGTAACTGAGACGATGGAATTCGGAGTTTAGCGACCACCTCTAATCCCTATACTCTGAACTCTATACTTTGCTATAATTAAGCGCATTGTAACAATGAAATTTAATTGAAGGAGGAGTAAATGAATATCTTCAGGACCTGCCTGATCTTTGTGATTACATTAAGTCTTGCCGTTTCCGCTTATTCCGAGGAAATAAAGAACAAAAAATTTACAAAAGAGGAGACAACGAAAATGGCTGAAACAAGAGCGGTTATTGAAACAAAGTTCGGAAATATCGAGCTGAAGTTTTTCCCGGATGTCGCGCCCAACCACGTAAACAATTTTATCGAGCTGGCCAAAAAGGGATTTTACGATGGGACAACTTTCCACCGTGTAATCCCCGGCTTTATGATACAGGGAGGGGACCCGAACTCGAAGAACCCGGACAAGGCCGGACACGGCACAGGAGGTCCGGGGTATGCCGTCAAGGCTGAATTTAATGATAAGCCCCACAACAGGGGAACGCTTTCAATGGCAAGGTCGGGTCATCCCGACAGCGCGGGTTCGCAGTTCTTTATCTGTGTGGCCCCTTCGCCGTTCCTCAATAAAAAATATACGGTCTTCGGCGAGGTGGTCTCCGGCATGGAGGTGGCGGACAAGATAGTCAGCCAGCCCAGGGACAAACGTGATAATCCCAACGAGAGGACCGAGATGAAGGTCAGGATTATAGAGAAGTAACCCGCAGCAGGGGCGCGGCTTGTCCGTGCCCCTGCCCATTCAGTAACGCCCGCCTGCTTTTGGCCGTCTGATAGAGTGCACTTTTTACCCCGCGCGAAAATTCCGGACCAGGGATTGCAGCAGCATGTTTTTGAATCATACCTCCCATAGTTTATGAACCTAAAAACAGCAGTTCATTTACCACAGAGGCACAGAGACACTGAGAAAACAAGAGGTTATCGAATAATTTTGCTTCATCACTTAGGTGAATGATTCATATTGGCCTTTTCTCTTATTTTTTAACTCTGTGCCTCCGTG